>NZ_QKWJ01000014.1 GCF_003353055.1 Cupriavidus lacunae | reverse complement strand
AACGAAAAGGAATGGCTTGCAAGGAGAGAGTTATCGCGCTATGCATCCCTATGCTGAAATTCAATACTGTAGGGGGTTGACACCCTCGCCCTCATAGAAGGCTCGCTCCAGGTCCTTGAGCGCCTGTTGCAGCGGGTGCGTTGGCGCATCCTTCAGCCACGGCGTCTCTGGGCCGTTGCGCCACGCGGTGAGAAGCTTACACAGTCCGGCGTAGCCAAGCTTCTTCTCTCCCTGCTCATGGCGCTTCTTCTGTAACGCCAGCGCCTTGTTGAACACGGACCGGCACGAACCGGCGAAGCGGCGCATCTGGCGCTGCTGCTCGCCGGTCGGCATCAGCTCGTACTTGAAGGATTGGAGGCGTTGCATGGCGATAGTATATTTTGGTAAGCGGCCTCAAGGGCGTATCCAGCCGGATGATCCGCAAAAAGAACTACCCGACCATCGACAAGAAGCTGTGGGGCGGCGCTCTCTAGTCGCCGTCCTACTTCGCCGGATGCTGCGGCGGCGCATCCATCAAGATCATCCGCCAATACATCGAGCAACAACAGACACCACATTAGACGCTTGTGGTGGCGTCGGGCCGCCACAAGCGTCACGCCCGGTGAATTCGTCGCGCTGCTCGGCCCCAGCTGCTACGGCAAGTCCACGCTGCTGCTGGTCGCAGGTCTGGACCAGCCCACCGCCGGCGAGATCCTGCAGGACAGCACGCCGATCACCGAGCCGGCGCGCGCTATTCAACGATCCGCGCCTGCTGGTGCTGGACGAGCCGCTGGGCAAGCTGGATTCATTGACGCGGCTGGCGATGCAGAGTGACCTGGTCGAACTGTGGCAACGTTCGCGCTTCTCGGCGCTGCTGGTCACGCACGACGTGGAGGAAGCGCTATTCCTGGCGCAGCGCGTGATCATCTTCAGCCAGCGCCCGGCGCGCATCACGGCAGAGATCCGGGTCGACCTGCCCTACCCGCGCCATCGCGGCGATCCGCGGCTGACCGCGCTGCGGCACGAAGCGCTGCGCCACCTGGGGCTGGACGCGAGCTGGTAATGGCCGTGCGCTACACCTTGCGGGCCGCCCGATGAGCGGCCCCCCGCCGCAGGCTTGGCTCAATGCACTGCTGGTCCTGATCGAGAAACTCCAGCTTGGACTGCTGTGGCTCTGGCATGCCTTTGGCCTGACCGGCGACAGCCACAGCCAGCCCGCATGGCCGTGGGCGCGGCGCGTGGCGGGCGAAACCCTGCTGATCGACCTGGGCCTCGCGCGCCAGGTCGGCCTGAGCCTGTGCGCCCTTGTCTTTGCCGTGCTGGCGATTGCCATCGCGCTGGCATGGCGCCGCCATCGCGGCGTGCTGCTGGCTGCCGGTGCGCTCGCCCTGGTGGCGGCGCCGTGGCCAAGCGCATCGCTGCTGCTGGGACCCGCTGTGCCGACCAGCTTCCACGCCAGCCCTACCCGCTTCTCTGTCGATGCCATCGCCCTCGGCGCCCGCGTCTATGCGCAGCATTGCGCCGGCTGCCATGGCGCGGACGGGCGCGGCGAAGGGCCGCTGGCCGCCAGCCTCGCGCAGTGGCCGCCCACGCTGGTCAGCCCGCTGCTGGCACGCCGCGCCGATGGCGAGCTGTTCTGGCACGTGCTGGCCGGCATACGCGACCGCCACGGCCAGCCCACCATGCCCGCCTTCCGCGACGCGCTCGGCGACCGAGAGGCCTGGGCCGTGATCGACTACATGAAAGCGCTGTCGGCCGGCAACGGCGCCGAGAACAACTGGCCGGTGCCGCTGCGGCTGCCGGAGATGGCCATCCGCTGCGCCGATGCCTCGCCGCTGGCGCTGTCCCAATGGCGCGGCGGCCAGCGCGTGCGGCTGGTGGCGGTCGACGGCGCGGCGCCGCTGCCATACGAGGACCCCCGCTTCCTGACCGTCCTGGTCACGCCTGACGGACGCCCGCCGGCGCAGGTGCCGCGCTTTCGTGCGGGCTGCACGGCCACTTCGCCGCAGGCGTGGCAGGCAGTGGCGGCAATCGCCGGTGAATCGTCCGCACGGCTGGCAGGCACCCAACTGCTGGCCGACCGCGCCGGGTGGCTGCGTGCGCGCGGCGCGTCCGGCCGGCAATGGTCCGATGCAGACCTCGTGTGCGTGTCGGGGCCCGGCGCCAACACCCCGCGCAATGCTGCGGAAACACCAGATGGACTGACTGCCCTGCTCCTGCGCATGGACGCCGAGCCGGTGCGCTTCGTCAAGGGTGGCTTTATCCATTGATCGCGCCCACCCCGCGCCTTATCCGTCATCGTCCCGGATTATTCGCTGCCAGCGAATTCTGACTTTCCATCCATTGCGCTTATTGCCCTCGCTCCTGCCAGTAACCTGCGCACGAAGACAAAGCCAACGTGGACCGGTGACATGATGCAGACAGGGATGGCCGTGGCAAGCGCAGCTTGCCGGCCTGCGGCGTGAGCCCCATGGGAGGTGCCCGGGCACTGCAAGGCATCGTGCTGATGGTGGCGGCAGTAGCCTGCTTCGCCGCGCTCGACACGCTCACAAAGATCGCCGGCGCGGCCGTATCGGTCGTGATGGCGCTATGGCTGCGCTACCTGGTGCAGGCAGGGCTGACTGGCGCAGTGTTGCTGCCGGCTCGCGGCCGCGCCCTGCTGCGCACGCGCCGTCCGCTGTTGCAGTGCGTGCGCGCGGTGACCATGCTGGTGTCCAGCGGATGCGCGTTCTTCAGCCTGCAAGTCCTGCCGGTGGGCGAGTTCACCGCCGTGGTGAGCCTGACGCCGCTGGTAATGGCGCTGGCCGCGGCGGCCATGCTCGGCGAGCGCGTGTCGGCCGTGCGCTGGCTCTGCCTGTTGACGGGGTTCGCCGGAGCGCTGGTGGTGATCCGGCCGGGCGCCGGCCTGCAGCCCGCAATGCTGTTACCGCTGGCAGCCGTGCTCTGCAATGCCGCCTACCAGTTGCTGACCAGCGTGCTGACCCGCGCCGACGGGGCTGGCACCACGCACTTCTATACCGGCTGCGTTGCCACGGTGCTGCTGTCCGCAGCGCTGCCGTTCGCATGGACCGCCCAACTCACGGTGTGGCACTGGTGCCTGCTCGCCGGCATGGCGCTTGCCGGCACCGCCGGCCACCTGTTCCTGGTGCTTGCCTACGCACGCGCGCCGGTCAGCCTGCTCACGCCTTATCTCTACCTGCAGATCGCGTTTGCGATGCTGGGCGGCTGGCTGGCGTTCGCCTACCTGCCCGATGCCTGGTCCGTGCTTGGCGTTGCGCTGATTGGCGCCAGCGGCGTAGGTGGCACGGTGGCCGCCGCGCGCGAGCGTGCGTTGCCGGCGCGGCCGGTCGCTGCGGCGTAGCCCCTCAGCCGTGCCGCAGTTGCGCCTGCGCAGCCATGCGCACCGCGGCGTTGGCTGCGCCGTAGCCGAGGTATCCGGCACGCTGCACCAGTTCGAAGAAGAACCGTTCGTGGAAAGGCTCGGTATACGCGTGCAGGAATTCGCCGAGCGCGTCCCGGTCGTAAAGCAGGTCTAGGCGTTGCAGGCGACCGAGCAGCCCATCGTCGAGCGCCAGCCGTGCGGCCACGTCGTCGTAGTAGTTGTCAGGCACGTGCAGCATCGCGGCGCGGCTGCGGTCGATCGCTTTCAGCGTTTGTTCGATACGGTCCGAGCGGAACGCAATGTGATGCACGCCCGAGCCCGCGTAAGCGGAAACAAAGCGACCGGTGGCGGTGCGGCCGCTCTCGGACACATTGAGCGGTATACGCACATGCTGCACGTGCTGGCCGGGGCTGACCATGGCGCGGCTTTTCACCAGGCCATACGGATCGGCGATCTCGTGCACCGCCTCCGGCTGCATGCCGAACACCGAGCGATAGAACAACACGAAGCTGTCGAGCCGGTTGGCCGGCAGCGCTTGCGCGAGATGGTCGATGGCGCAAAGCCCGGCGCCATGGTGAACTGCTTGCGCCGACGCATCGAGCATGAAATCGCTTTCGTAGATGCTGCGATCGGCGTCGCGGTCGTCGATCAGGTGGAACAGCATGCCGTCGGGTGAGCGCAGCGCGGGAATCACCCGCTCGTCGGGCCCGACCGGCTCGCGCCACTCCTTGCACAGCAGCGCGCGGGCGCGCGCCGTGGCGCGGCGGGCGTCGTCCACCTTCAGGCCGATAGCACACACCGACGGCCCGTGCAGCTGGAAGTGCTCGGCGGCGGCGCTGTCCTGCTCCGCATTCAGGATCAGGTTGATGCCGCCCTGGCGGTAGAGGTCGACCGCCTTGGAGCGGTGGCGCCCGGCATGGGCAAAGCCAAGCGATTCCAGCCGTTGCGCCAGTTCGCGGCCAGCCACGTAATCGACCGCGAACTCCACGAAATCCACGCCGCCGAGCACCGGCGGTGCGGGCAGCGGCGCGCCGCCGGCCTCGGACTCGAGCCAGATCAGCGAGCGCAGCCCGTCTTGTGCCGTCAGCCGTGCCGGCGCCGCGCGGAAGTCGTCGTTAAACACCTCGAGCGACAACGGGCCGGCGTAGCCGGCCTGCAGCACGGCGCGGGCAAAGTCGACCACGGGCAAGTCGCCCTGGCCGGGGAAGTTGCGGTAGTGCCGGCTCCACGACAGCACATCCATCGACAGGCGCGGCGCGTCGGCAAGTTGCACGAAGAAGATCTTGTCCGCCGGCACCGCGTCGAGGCCCTGCAGCGAATCGTCCAGCGACAGCGTGTGGAAGCTGTCCAGCACCAGCCCCAGCGCGGGATGATCAGCGCGCTGCACGATCTCCCACGCCTGCTGCCAGCGGCGCACATGGCGGCCCCAGGCGAGCGCCTCATAGCCCACGCGCAGTCCGCGCCGCGCAGCGGCCTCGGCCATCTGGCGCAGGTCGGCGGCGGCACGGGCCGGGTCGTCGATGGCCGCCTCCTGCACATTGCTGCAAACCAGCACCATCTCCGCGCCAAGCTGCGCCATCACATCGAACTTGCGTTCGGCGCGCGCCAGATTGCGTGCGAACACGTCGCCGGACATGGCCTCGAAGTCGCGCAGAGGCTGGTAGAGCAGGATCTGCAGGCCAAGATCGGCTGCCATGCGGCGCACCTCGGCGGGCGAGCCGTCGAAATGCAGCAGATCGTTCTCGAAGATCTCCACACCGTCGAAGCCCGCGGCCGCGGCGGCTTCCAGCTTTTCCGGCAGCGTGCCGGACAGCGAGACGGTGGCGATCGATTTCGGGAGGGGATAGCGGGCTGCGGTCATGGCGATAGCAAGGTGGCGGTATTGCCCCAAAGGTTATGGGTCGGGCAGCCCGTCAACAACCACAATTCGCGCGCCACCGTGCGACAATCGCTCTATGGCGCGCATCAATCGCGCCGAACTAGGGTTAACCATGGAAAAGGAACCGCTCAACCGGCGCGACTGGATCGCCGGCCTGGAAAAAGGCCTGGCCATCTTGGAGGCCTTCGACAACGATCATCCGCGCCTCACGCCCACCCAGGCGGCGCAGTTGACGGGGCTCACGCGCACTGCCGCGCGGCGCTACCTGCTGACGCTGGAGCACCTGGGCTACACCACCAGCGACGGCACGCTGTTCAGCCTGACGCCGCGCGTGCTCAAGGTGGGCTGGTCGTATTTCGATTCCGCACGGCTGCCGCGCACGGTGCAGCCCTTCCTGCAGCAGATCACCGCCCAGCTCGGCGAAGCGGCCTACCTGAGCGTGCTCGATGGCTGGGAACTGGTCTTCATCGCCCGCACCGGCACCAGCCGCGTGATGAGCACCGGCTTCGTGCTGGGCGCGCGGGTGCCGGCGCCGCTGGGCTCGGCCGGCGTGATGATGCTGGCCTCGCGCCCCGAGCAGCAGGTGCGCGAATGGCTGGAATCCGTCGTGCTCGCCCCCTATACCCCGTACACCATCCTGCAGCACGAGCGTCTGCTCGAAGAGATCCGCAAGGCCGGCGCGCAGGGCTACGCCATGCTGGAGCAGCAGCTGCAGACTGGCGTGCGCGGCATCGCGGTGCCGCTGCGCGACCGCCACGGCAAGGTGATCGCCGCGCTCTCCGTCAATATGCCGATCGGCGACGAGACCCCGCAGCAGGCGCTGGACCGGGTGCTGCAGGTGTTGCAGGACACCGCGCTGCTGATCATGCGGGTGCTTTAGTCCAACGTCGTCGCCAGCGCGTGCGGCCCCTCTGACAGCTGCGCCTTGAGGAACTCAAGGCAGGCGCGCATCCTGGCCGAGGCCGACGCCCGCGCACTGGTCACGGCCCAGATATCGGCCGGCTGCTGCCAGCCTAGCAGCACGCGCACCAGTTCGCCCGCGCGCACGCTCGCGGCCACGTCCCAGACCGAAGCCATGATGATGCCGAAGCCTTCCAGCGCCCATTGATGGGTCACGTCGCTATGGTTCGATGCCATCGGTCCGGTCACTTTTACCGTCTCCCACCCGTGCGGCCCCTGCAGCCGCCATACGCCAAAGGCCTGGTCGCGTTCGCGCAGCAGCAGGCAGTCGTGCCGGGGTAGCTCGCCCGGGTGTTCCGGCATGCCGCGCCGCGCCAGGTAGGCGGGCGCGGCGCAGAGCACGCGGCTGCCCGTGGCGATCTTGCTGGCGATGAGGTGGGGTTCCTCGACTTCGCCCACGCGGAGATCCAGGTCGAAGCTCTCGCCGATCAGGTCGACGCGCCGGTCGAGCAGTTCCAGCCAGACCTCCAGCCCCGGATGCCGCTGCCGCAGCAGCGACAGCACCGGTGCCACATGGCGGCGTCCGAGCCGCACGCTGGTGGCAATGCGCAGCAGTCCGCGCGGCTCGCCACCGGTGGCACCCACAGCTTCAAGCATGCCGTCCACGTCTTCCAGGATCTTCTGCGCCCACGCGAAGGCGCTCTCGCCCTCGGCCGTCACGCTGACGCGGCGCGTGGTGCGGTGGAACAGCCTGGCGCCGAGCATGGCCTCGAGCATGGCGATGCGCTTGCTGACATGGGCCGGGGAAATGCCCGTCTCGTTGGCGGCGGCGATAAAGCTGGCGCGCCGCGCTACCGTGCAGAACAGCCGCAGGTCCCGCAGGAACGGGTCATTGTTCGCCGTAAGCGCATTCTGAGTTTCCATGGCCGTCGATGATCGGAGAAGGGACTAACGATAGGCTATCCGCGATGGCCGCGCCAGTGGCGCGGCCGCGCACATGCAACGCAACGGGAGACACGATGAAGACAGTACTGGTGCTCAACGGGCCCAACCTCAACCTGCTCGGCAACCGCGAGCCTGCGGTCTATGGCAGCGAAACGCTGGCCGATGTCGAGCGCATCTGCCAGCAGGCCGCGCACCGGCTCGGGCTGGAGGCGCAATGCCGGCAGACCAATCATGAAGGCCAGTTGATCGACTGGATCCACGAGGCGGGGCAGCTGTGCGCGCAGGGAGAGATGATCGGCGTGGTGCTGAATGCCGGCGCGCTGACACATACGTCGATCGCGCTGCACGATGCGATCAAGGGCGCGTCGGTGCCGGTGGTCGAATACCACATCTCCAACGTGCATGCGCGCGAGGCGTTCCGGCATCACTCGTGGATTTCGCCGGTGGCGCGGGCGGTGATGGCGGGGCTGGGGGTGAAGGGGTATGCGTTGGCGGTTGAGGCGTTGGCGCTGGTGACAGCGGCCGCGGCTGAATAAGGCAGATCAAGCGGATGCCGCCGCGCATCGGGCGATGCGCGGCGGCACCCCCCCTTCAAAACTTGTGTCGTACCCCCGCCATCACACCCAGGCGCGAGGCATTGCCGTAGGTATTCCCGCTGTTAGCGAACGCCGGCGCACTGTTCAGCGCGATCCACTGCCCCTGCAGATGGGTGTAATCCACCTCCACATATACATCGGTGCGCTTGCTGAAGTTGTAGTCGAGCATGCCCGCCGTGGTCAGCCGCTTGCCGCCCTGCCCCGCGTGGCGCAGCCAGTCATACTGCAGCGTGCCGATAAACGCGAGCGCGTCGGTGATGTTGAACCGCGTCCCGACATAGCCGACGTTGCTGCGATAGTCCGCCACATCGAGCCGGTTGTTGGTATAGCCGAGGTAATACTGCGCCCGAGCCGCTTTCCACGTACCCCCCAGGCCCCACACCGTCTGCTTGCTCGCCTGAGCCGCCGGCACGGCGCCGAAAAATGCCGTGCTGACGTTCTGCGTCTGCTGGTACACGGCGCCGATCTCCAGCGGCCCCGACGTGTAGGCCAGCGAACCAGCCGCGGCCGAGCCACTCTTGATACTGCCCGGCACCTCGCCGAAGGTGTAGGCCGCGGCCACCTGCAAGCCGTTGAAGCTCTTGATGTACTTGACGGTGTTGTCGTAGCGCAGCCCGGTGTAGTTGCCGCCCTGGTAGCCGACAATGGAATTGTTGGCAAAGGCCATGGCCTCGTAGGACGAGAGCAGTTCGTGCGCCAGCGTGTACTGGCGGCCGATCGCCAGCTTGCCGTAGTCGCCGTCGAGCCCGATCACGGCGGTGCGCCCGAACAGCCGCCCGCCCTGCTGGCTACTGCCGGTATCGGGCGAAAAGCCCGACTCCAGGATGAACCAGGCCTTGTTGCCGCCGCCGATATCCTCGGTGCCGCGCAGGCCCCAGCGGCTGCCAGTGAGCACGCCATCGGTCATCTGCGTGCGGCCGTGGCCGGCCGCGTCTTCATGGGTGCTGTAGCGGATGGTCGTGTCCAGCAGCCCGTAGAGCGTGACGCCGCCGGAAGTCTGGGCGAGCGCGGGCAGGCTGCCCGCGCCCAGCGCGAGCAGCGCAATCAGTCGTTTTTGCATCGGGGTTTAGTCTCGGTGTTTAGTTGTTTTGACGCGATGAGAAGGGTCAGGCGGCGTCCGGCACCTTGCGCGGGGCCAGGAAGAACAGCCAGGTGAGTGCGATGAAGTAGGCGCAGGGGATCATCGTGAACAGCACCGAATAGTTGTTGTGCGTCGCGGTGAGCACGTAGCCGACCAGCTGCGTCATGAACATGCCGCCGATGGCGCCGATCATCCCGCCGAAGCCGAACACCGAGCTGACCACATGCTTGGGCGTGTAATCCATCACCATGCTCCAGATATTCGCGGTCCACGCCTGGTGGGCGCCGATGGCGACCGAGATTGCGGCCACGGCCATCCACAGGCTGCTGGCGCCGGCGGCCATCACTACCGAAGTAATGCAGGCCGCGAACACCAGCATCGACAGCAGGCGCGCACGCACCGCCGGCATGCCGCGGCTGATCAGCCACGACGACAGCGCACCGCCGCCCACGCTGCCCACGTCGGCCGCCAGGTAGATCACAATCAGCGGCAGGCCCATCTGCGTGACGCTGATGCCGAGCTGGTACTGCTGGTTCAGGAACGGCGGCAGCCAGTACAGGTAGAACCAGAATACCGGCGCGGTGATGGCGTAGGCCAGGGCAAAGACCCAGGTGCCGCGCATGCGCAGGATTTGCGAATAGCGGATGCGGTGCGGCGGCGGTTCGACGTCGTGCGTGATGTGGGCCAGTTCGGTGGCGCTGACGGTCGGGTGCTGTTCCGGGTTGTGGTAGCGGGCATACCAGAACGCCAGCCAGATCGCACCCAGCGAGGCGATGGCAATAAAGGCTGCCTGCCAGCCCCAGGCCTGCAGGATCAGCGGCAGCATGATCGGAGTGAGCATGGCGCCAACATTGGTGCCGGCATTGAAGATGCCGGTGGCAATGGCGCGCTCGCTCGCCGGGAACCAGATGCGCGTGGTCTTGACGCAGGCGGGGTAGTTGGCCGCCTCCGACAAGCCAAGGAAGAAGCGGCAGATCATGAAGCCGATCGCGGAGGCCGCGAACGCATGGGCGCCGCATGCGATGCTCCACAGCAGCACCGCGAGCGCGAAGGCGCGCTTGACACCGACCATGTCGATAAACCGTCCCTGCAGCGCAAAGCCGATCGCGTAGCCCACCTGGAACCAGAAGTTGATGTTGGCGTAATCCTGCGCGGTCCAGGCCATGGCCTTGGCCAGCACCGGCTGCAGCACGCCAAGCGCGGCACGGTCGACGTAGTTCAGCGTGGTCGCGAAGAACACCAGCGCCAGCATGCCCCAGCGGACCTTGCCGAAGGCAAAGGCGGCGCGGATCTTGTCGCCGAGCGAGTTGCCGGGTGCCGCAGCAGCCGGCAGCTCCTTGTGAGTCGTGGTCATCTTGTCTGTCTCCACCGTTAGATTGGAAATGCTTGCCGGCGTGCCTTTATGTGACGGCATCCGCTCGGCGGTTGATCAGGGCGTGGGCGCGGGCCCTCAATACCGGATCTGCGCGACCGCGCGCAGCGCTTCGGGCGTGGTCGTGCCGTAGCCAAAGAACTCGAGGTAGGCCGGGATCATTTCGAACAGCATGTCGGTGCCGACCTGTACCTTGCAGCCGCGCGCCAGCGCCGCCTCGAGGAAGGGGGTGTATTCGTGCTTCATGACAACCTCGCCCACCATCGCACCGGGATCGATGCGCGCGACGTCGAACGGCAGCGGATCGCCGGGATTCATCCCGAGCGGGGTGGCATTGACCACCACGTCGCAGCCATGCGGATCGGCCGTGCCGGTGGTCACGCGCAAGGCCGGGTAATGCTCGGCGAGGCGCCGGGCCAGTGCACGCGCGGCGCCCTCGCGGGCATCGAACAGCGCCAGTTCCGCCACGCCGGCTTCAGCCAGCGACGCGGCGATCGCGCTGCCTACGCCGCCGCTGCCCGAGACCATGGCACGTGCGCCTTCGAGCCGGCAGCCCTTGCGCACGATGCCGCGCACAAAGCCGGCGCCGTCGAACTGCTCACCGACCAGCCTGCCGTCGTCGCGCCGCAGCACGGCATTGCAGGCGCCGGCGATGCGGGCTGCCGGCGTGAGTTCGTCCACCAGTTCCATGGTGGCGACCTTGTGCGGCATGGTCACGAGCGCGCCGCGGATGTTGGTCAGGCGGAACAGGGAGCGGAACACGTCGGCATAGTCGTCGGGCCTGACGCCCATCGGCACGACCACCGCATCGATGCCCTGCTGCGCAAACCAGGGGTTGTAGATCATCGGCGCCTTGAACGACTCAGTCGGATAGCCAAGGTGCGGGATGAGCGTGGTCTTGCCGTTGATCATGATGTTCCAGAGGTTCGGGGGCGTTGGCCCGGCGGCCGGCAGGCGGATCTGCCGGAGTCGGAGCGCGTTTCGTTGACCGGAGATTAGTGGTCCGTACAGGCGTCGCCAAGAGCCTCATGCGGCATAATGCGCGATCAGTGAACGCATATGCGCGATCAAGGCGCGCAGTTCGGGTTTCTACGAGGTGCCGCGGCTCGCTGTCCGGACGCGGCCCTGCGGGGGTGCGTTGCTATGATCCGATCGACGCCGCAATGCCTCGGCACCGCCCTCACGCCACCCAACAGGAGCAACCCAATGAACGCCGCAGATGTCATTTCCCCGCGCGCGGACGATATCCAGACCTGGGACAACCCGCTGGGTATCCGGGGCTACGAGTTCATCGAATTTGCCTCGCCCGACCCGGCCGCACTGGGCCGGACCCTTGAACGCTTTGGCTTTGCCGCCATTGCCCGCCACCGCCACAAGGCCGTGAAGCTGTACCGGCAGGGCGAGATGAATTTCATCGTGGATGCCGAGCCGGATTCGTTTGCGACGCGCTATGCGGGCGAGTACGGCCTGTCTATCTGCGCCATCGGCATCCGCGTGGACGATGCCGCGGCCGCCTTCGCGCGCGCGCTGGAAGCCGGCGCCTGGCCGTTCGAGGGTGGCACGGTGGGGCCGATGGAACTCAATATCCCCGCGATCCAGGGCATCGGCCAGTCGATTATCTATTTCATCGACCGCTGGCGCGGCAAGGAAGGCCGGCCGGGCGACGTGGGCGACATCTCCATCTACGACGTCGATTTCCGCCCGCTGCCGCAGGCCGCCAATGCAGCCGGCGCGGGTCTGCTGCGCGTCGACCACCTGACCCAGGCGGTCGAGCCGGGACATCTGGAGGAATGGCTGGAGTTCTATCGCAAGGTGCTGGGCTTTTGCGAAATCCAGGTCGCCAGCGAGGCGCGTGCTCTGGTATCGCCGTGCGGGCGCATTCGCGTTCCGCTGTATGAGAAGGGAACGCCGCGCCATGACCAGATGCGGCACTACCTGTCGGACCAGCACGGCGAAGGTATCCAGCACATTGCGCTGGCCAGCGCCGACCTGCTCGCCAGCGCCGCGGCGCTGACGGGCAACGGCGTGCAGTTCGTGCAACCGCCGGCGGCCTACTACGATTCGGTCGACACGCGCCTGCCCGGCCATGGCCTGGACCTGGCCGCGCTGCAGCGCTACGGCATCCTCGTCGACGGCGCCGTGCGCACCGACGGCACGCGGGATCGCTTCCAGCAGGCGTTCGTCAAGCGCGAGGCGGGCGAGTTCTTTTTCGAGATCGTCCAGCGCGACGGCCACGACGGCTTCGGCGAAGGCAACCTGCCGGTGCTGGAGGCGCTGTCGGAGCGCTGACCCCCCCTCTTTCCGTCCGCCGCGTCACCCGCGGCCCCCCATCCCTCCCCCTCCTTCTCAGCGCCGGTATGTCATCGGCGCTGCATTGTCTCGCTGATTTCCCGCCCTTCCGCTGGGCAGCCTCCACTTGAATAGGCTGATAGTGCCTGATACGGCACCATGAAAGCACGTTTGTCTCGTTTTTTTGTCGGTTTCATTCCGTAAACCAAAACTTCCTATTGACCAACTGAAGTCTTCCGCCTACATTTCCCCCAACACGCAATTTTCCGGAACGCATTGTTCCATTTTATAAGACCCTCATCAGGAGACAACGCCATGCGCGACCTCGATACCACCTCGAATCCCGCCGTTTCCGGTGGCTCGGCCGCCGCGAAGGAAGGCCAGGTTCCGGCCGGCCCGCAGACCATGACCCCGTCCGAAGCCTTTGTCGAAACGCTGGCCGCCAACGGCGTGACCGACATGTTCGGCATCATGGGCTCGGCCTTCATGGATGCGATGGACATCTTCGCGCCGGCGGGCATCCGCCTGATCCCGGTGGTGCACGAGCAAGGCGCCGGCCATATGGCCGACGGCTACGCCCGCGTGTCCGGCCGCCATGGCGTGGTGATCGGCCAGAACGGCCCCGGCATCTCCAACTGCGTGACCTCGATCGCCGCTGCTTACTGGGCCCACAGCCCGGTGGTGATCGTCACGCCCGAGGCCGGCACCATGGGCATCGGCCTGGGCGGCTTCCAGGAAGCCAACCAGCTGCCGATGTTCCAGGAGTTCACCAAGTACCAGGGCCACGTCACCAACCCGGCGCGCATGGCCGAGTACACCGCGCGCTGCTTCGACCGCGCCATGTCGGAAATGGGCCCGACCCAGCTGAACATCCCGCGCGACCACTTCTACGGCAAGATCACCGCAGAGATCCCGCAGCCGCGCCGCCTCGACCGCGGCCCCGGCGGCGACGACAGCCTGAACGAAGCCGCCGAGCTGCTGGCAAATGCCAAGTTCCCGGTGATCATCTCGGGCGGCGGCGTGGTGATGGCCGATGCGATCGAGGAATGCAAGGCCCTGGCCGAGCGCCTGGGCGCGCCGGTGGTCAACAGCTACCTGCATAACGATTCGTTCCCCGCCAGCCACCCGCTGTGGTGCGGCCCGCTGGGCTACCAGGGTTCGAAGGCCGCGATGAAGCTGATCTCGCGCGCCGACGTGGTGATCGCGCTGGGCTCGCGCCTGGGGCCGTTCGGCACGCTGCCGCAGCACGGCATGGACTACTGGCCGAAGAACGCCAAGATCATCCAGATCGACGCCGACCACAAGATGCTGGGCCTGGTGAAGAAGATCTCGGTGGGCATCTGCGGCGACGCCAAGGCCGCCGCCGTCGCGCTGACCCAGCGCCTGGCCGGCCGCACGCTGGCCTGCGACACCAGCCGCGACGCCCGCGCCACCGACATCGCCAACGAGAAGGCCGCATGGGAGAAGGAGCTGGACGACTGGACCCATGAGCGCGACCCGTACAGCCTGGACATGATCGAAGAGCAGAAGCAGGAGCGCACGCCCACCGGCGGCCACTATCTGCATCCGCGCCAGGTGCTGCGCGAGCTGGAAAAGGCCATGCCGGAAGACGTGATGGTGTCGACCGACATCGGCAACATCAACTCGGTGGCCAACAGCTACCTGCGCTTCGAGAAGCCGCGCAGCTTCTTCGCGGCGATGAGCTGGGGCAACTGCGGCTACGCCTTCCCGACCATCATCGGCGCCAAGGTGGCGGCACCGCACCGCCCGGCCGTGTCGTACGCCGGTGACGGCGCCTGGGGCATGAGCCTGATGGAAACCATGACCTGCGTGCGCCACAACATCCCGGTGACCGCGGTGGTCTTCCACAACCGCCAGTGGGGCGCGGAGAAGAAGAACCAGGTGGACTTCTACAACCGCCGCTTCGTCGCGGGCGAGCTCGACAACCAGAGCTTCGCCGAGATCGCCAAGGCCATGGGCGCCGAAGGCATCGTGGTGGACCGCCTGGAGGACGTGGGCCCGGCACTCAAGCGCGCCATCGACCTGCAGATGAACCACGGCAAGACCACCATCATCGAGATCATGTGCACCCGTGAACTGGGCGACCCGTTCCGCCGCGATGCGCTGGCCAAGCCGGTGCGTTACCTGGACAAGTACAAGGACTACGTCTGATCGAAGTACTGCGCACTGCCAGCTGACGGCGTGCTCCCTCTCCCGCTTGCGGGAGAGGGTTGGGGAGAGGGCCGGTGCGTCCACGAAGTAAGGGGCGGCAGCATTGCGAGCGCCTGCCCTCTCCCCCGGCCCCTCTCCCGCAAGCGGGAGAGGGGAGAACACCAAGGGCATAGCGCAGGTCGCTGGCCCTTTTTTCAGTTTTACCGAGCCAACCGCCATGAAAGCCATCCTCCGCATCATCGACCGCGCCCGCGCCGCGCCTCGCCGCATCGTGCTGTGCGAGGCCGAAGACCCGCGCATCCTGCAGGCCGCGCAACGCGCCACGCAGGAAGGCATCGCCCGCATCGTGCTGGTCGGCAACACGCGCCAGATCAATGCCGCCGCGGCCATCCACGGCATCGGGCTGGACGGCATGACGCTGGTCGACCCGGCCACCTCGGCGCTCACGCCCTCTTTCGCGCAGCAGCTCTTTGCGCTGCGCCAGAAGAAGGGTATGACGCTGGATGAAGCGAAGCGCGCCGTGCTCGATCCGCTGTGCTTCGCCAACCTGATGGTGCGGCTGGGCCATGCCGACGGCTCGGTGGCGGGCGCCGCCCACACCACCGCCGACGTGGTGCGCAACGCGATCCAGCTGATCGGGCTGGCGCCCGGCTTCCGGCTGGTGTCGAGCTTCTTCCTGATGATGCTGTGCGAGCCCTTCCACACGCTCAAGGGCGGGCTGATCTTCTCCGACTGCGGGCTGGTGGTGGACCCGGATGCCGAGGCGCTTTCCGACATCGCCATGGCCGCGGCCGACAGCGCCCGCACGTTGCTGATGGAAGAGCCGCGCGTGGCCATGCTGTCGTTCTCGACCAGCGGCAGCGCCCACCACGCGGCGGTGGACAAGGTGGTGGCCGCCACCGAGCGCGTGCGCGCGCAGCGCCCGGACCTGGCCATCGACGGCGACGTGCAGCTCGACGCGGCCATCGTCGCCGAGATCGCCGCGCGCAAGGTCGCGCATTCGCAGGTGAACGGCCATGCCAACGTGCTGGTGTTCCCCAGCCTGGAGGCCGGCAATATCGGCTACAAGCTGGCCGAGCGCGTCGGCGGCGCCAAGGCCATCGGGCCGATGCTGCAGGGGCTGAGCAAGCCGGCCAATGACCTGTCGCGCGGCTGCAGCGCCGACGATGTGTTCCATGTCATCGCCGTCACCGTGGTCCAGGCGCAAGCGACCGCGGAGCAGGCCGGCAAGGGCGAGCAGGCGGCGGCATGAAAGCAGAATTGTTATTGCCGCTGCTGGGCCTGCAGGCCCTGCTCGGCGCCGGCACCTATTTCCAGACGGTGACCGGCTTTGGCCTTGGCATGATCGTGATGGGCGCCACCAGCGGACTCGGCCTGGCGCCAGTGGCCACCGTGGCCGCGGTGGTCAGCCTGGTCACGCTGGCCAACAGCGCCTGCGCGCTGCCCGGCAAGATGCAGCATATCGACTGGCGCGCGGTCGGCGCGGCGGCCATCGGCATCCTGCCATCGGTGGTGGTGGGCGTGCTGGTGCTGGAATACCTGAGCAGCAGCGCGGCCACCCTGCTGCAGTTGCTGCTGGGCGCCGTGATCCTCTACGGCGGCCTCAGCGCCGCGCTCAAGCCCGCGCCGCTGGCGCAACGCTCGGGCGACCGCAGCTTCTTCATGAGCGGGGTGTTCGGCGGCTTGCTGAGCGGCATGTTCGGCGTCTCCGGCCCGCCGCTGATCTTCCAGTTCTACCGGCAGCCGATGAAGCCGGTGGAAATCCGCTGCGCGCTGATCCTGGTCTTTACCGTGACCTCCAGCGTGCGCACGCTGTTCTCGGCCTGGCAGGGGCAGCTCGACACCGCGGTGTGCGTGCAGGCCGCCATTGCCGTGCCGGTGGTGGTGATCGCCACGCTGCTGGGCCGGCGCTTCCCGCCGCCCTTCTCGCCGACCACGACGCGCAGGGTGGCGTTCGGGGTGCTGATCGGGATCGGGGCCAGCCTGATGCTGCCGGCGATTTCGGCGTGGGTGTTGTAAGGGCGCGCGGCGCACCCTTGCAACCAAGACCGGCCTCAGGCGACCGTGCCTGCAGGCTGCGCCAGTGGCGGGCTCTCTTCCTTCTCCCCACCGCCGCCCGCCTGTCCCAGGTCCATGCCGGTGGTCTCGGGCAACAGCACCGCGGCGACCACCACCATCGCGTAGCCGACACCCGCCACGATGGCGATCGCGCTCGGCAGCGAGGTATGCCCCGTGCTCAGCCACCCCACCGACAGCGGGAACAGCGAGCCGATCACCCGGCCGGCGTTATACGACACCCCATACCCCGTCGCGCGGATATCGTTCGGATAAGACTCCGAGATCGTCGCGCCGATGCCCGCGAACACGCCCTGCATCAGGATGCCCAGCGGGAAGCCCAGGAACAGCATCGACGTATTCGACACCGGGATCACCATATAGACCAGCGCCGCCAGGAACGCCCCGGCCGCGAAGGCGATGTAGGTCAGGCGCCGGCCCCAGCGGTCAGTGGCGTAGGCGCCCGCCACATAGCCGATCAATGAGCCGATGATGGTGACCGCCAGGTAAGAACTGGTGCCGAACACCGACAGGCCGCGCTCGGTCTTGAGGAAGGTCGGCAGCCACGTGGCGATGGCATAGTACGCGCCCAGCATCCCGCCGGAGAGCAGGCTGCACAGCAAGGTCTTGGACAACAGCGGCCCACGGAACAAGCGGCCCAGGCCTGCCAGCGCCGTTCCCTGCCGGCCGGCCGCGCGGCTCTTCAGGAAGATTTCCGGCTCTTCCAGGTTGCGGCGCAGGTAGATCACCACCAGCGCCGGCAGGATGCCGAGGAAGAAGCAGACCCGCCAGGCGGTCTCGGCCGGCAGCACGCTGAAGGCGATCGCGTACACGATGGCTGCCGCGCCCCAGCCGAAGGAATAGCTGCTGGCGGTAAAGCCCGAGTATTTGCCGCGATGGGCCGGGTTGCGGATCATCTCCGTCACCAGCACCATGCACAGCGACGACTCCCCGCCAAACCCCAGGCCCTGGATCATGCGGAACACCATCAGCTGCTCCGGCGACTGCGCCAGCCCGCACAGGAAGCAGGCCGCCGCGAACACCACGATGGTCCAGCGCAGCACCCGCACGCGCCCGTAGCGGTCAGCCAGGATGCCCGCCCCGATCGCACCCACCAGCGACGACACCAGCGTCCACGTGACGATGGCGCCCGCCGTCGACTTGCTCATGCCCCACTGCCCGAGCAGCGTGGAGATGAGGAATGAATAGATCATAAAGTCGAAGACATCGACCGCATGCCCAAGGAACGCGCCATAAAAGCCCTTGCGCTCCATGCGCGACAAATCACGGAACCAGTCGAACATGATCCCTCCCTGTGGTGTGTGTGTTGTGGTGGCTTAGTTGTTGTGGTTCGCCGGCAAGACAGACGGCCGCGGCGGAGGCCGGAAGGCATAGCCCGCGTCTTCCAGCAGGCTGGCAAAGCGCAGTGCGGTGAGATCCCGGTAGCGGCCGGCGACGATCTGCACGCCGACCGGCAGGCCGCTGCTGCCCGGCCCGATCGGCGCGACCGCCGAAGGCAGCCCGCACAGCCCGGAATGGCCGGCCCAGAACAATTGCGTGGTCATCGGCTGCGCGCGGCCGTTGACGGTGAGGCTGCGCTGCCAGGGCTCGCCCTCTTCGTTCAGCGCGAAGGCGGTGGTGGCCGCGGCGGGGCACAGCAGCACGTCATAGTCGGAGAAGAAGCGTCGCCAGGCCGTGGCAAAGCGTTCGCGGGCCACCTGCAGGCGCAGCCAGTCGCGATGGCTCAGGGTCGCGCCGGTGTACTGGAGGGTGGCGTAGGCATGGTCATCCGCGGCGGCGCTGGCGCTGCGGGCCAGCGCATCGGCGTAGGCCGCGTCGTCCATGTGCACCGCGGTGGTCGCGCGCAGCAGCGTCACATAGACGTGCCACAGTTCGGCGGCATCGAAGTCCGGCCGCACATGCCAGTCCACGCGCGCGCCCTGTCCGGCCAGCCAGTGGCCCAGTTGTTCGATCTGCGCGGCGACCTCGCCGTCGGCTTCAGCCTGCGCATGGGTGGGCAACACGGCGACGCGAAAGTCGGCCAACTCTTGGTGCGGGCAGTCTGGCAGGTCGAGCCGGTAAGGCAGCGCCTCATCGCCGTGCGGACCGGCGATGGCCCGCAGCACCGGTTCCAGGTCGCGCGCGCTGCGTGCCAGCGGGCCCGCGACATTGATGTCCTGCTCGCCGAAGCGGGCCGAGCCAACGCCATGCCCTGCCAGCGGCACCAGGCCATGGCTCGGCTTGAGCGAGAAGATGCCGCAATAGTGTGCCGGATTGCGCAGCGAGGAGCCAATATCGGATCCCACATCGAAATACGACAGGCCCGCACACACCGCCGCGGCGCTGCCGCCCGAAGAACCGCCCGGCGTGCGCGACGGATCGCGCGGATTGCGGGTGGTGCCGTAGATGGCGTTGTAGCTCTGCCAGTCACGCAGGCCGAGCGGGACGTTGGTCTTGCCGAGCAGGACGGCGCCGGCATCGCGCAGGCGCTGCACCACCACGGCGTCGCGCTGGGCCGCGCGGCCTTGCATGGCCGGATTGCCGCAAGTGGTCGGCCAGCCGGCGACGTCGAACGATTCCTTGACCGAGAACGGCACGCCGTCCAGCACGCCGCGCGACTGCCCGGCACGGCGGCGCCGGTCGCTTTCCAGCGCGGCGGCGCGGGCGGCATCGAAGTCCGACAGCACCAGCGCATTGATGATGCCGTGCCAGTCGCGCCAGGCGGCCTCGCAGCCATCCACCAGTGCTACCGCTGAGATTTCACCGGCAGCGAGCCGCTGTGCCACCTCCCATAACGGCGGAGAACCGCCGGTGGTCCGGTCGGACAGGTTCACATCGACTCCTTGTCGTTATCCGCGCCGGGGGCGGCGCGGTGGGGGCATATAGGACAGGCTTCGGAAGGTATTGCGAATGCGTTGGTATACTATATTCCGTATTGCGCCGAGCGCAAGAGAAAGTGCCACGCACGCGCGGACGCGCCGCTGGCGGGGCGCAGCGGCGGAAGGGAGAACCTGGGGAAGAGTAGGCAGGTAGAACACCTGCCAGGAGGCAACGGCGGCGTGAAAGCGCCGCCGGGTCAGTCAGACTGGATCAGCAATGGCCACGGCGTGGGGCGCGGCCGCCCAGCGCCAGAAAGAAGCGGCCGATATCGCGCAGGCGCAGCGGCAGCAGCGGCGTGGCATGGCGAACGGCATTGCGGGCGGCATAGTGGTGCAACAGTTGCTGGCCGACGGGTTGCGAAAGATAGCGTTGCTCAGGCGACTGCATGGTAAATCCCTATGGATCTGGAATGCCTACAGTATACCTAAATTGGTGCAATGCGTCATGACGGCGCATGCAATGCCCAATTGCCGGGCATGCAACGAAAGGCTGAAAACGGGGGCAAAGGGGGAGGAAAAGACCGGGGCCCGACGCCCTCAGGCCGCCTCTGCCCTGCCCTGCCCGTCCACCGGCAAGTCTGCCGCCTTGGCGGCACTGTAGACATGGCGGGCGGCCAGCAAGGCGGCAAGGTCGGCATCGCCGGCAATGACCGCCTGCAGGATCTGGGCGTGCTCGTCCCAGTTCTGGCGGGCGCGCACCACGTTGGCCGGCCCGAACAGCACCGCGGTGCGCTCGCGCAGCGAACGCATCATTTCCTGCAGCACGCTGTTGGCGGCAATGGTGCCCAGCACTTCATGGAAGCGGGTATTGAGGGCGAGCAGCTCATCCGCGCGGCCCTGCGCTGCGGCATCCATGCCCTGGCGCAGCACGGTTTCCAGCTCCGCAACCAGCGCCGGGTCGCGGCGCTGCGCGGCGAGTTTGGCGTTGAGCCCTTCCAGCGTCGCGCGCACCTCCACCATCTCGCGCGCGATCACTGGCGACAGGCTGGCCACCGTTGCACCGCGGCGCGGCTCGATCACCACCAGGCCTTCGCTGGCCAGCGCGCGCAGCGCCTCGCGCACCGGGATGCGCGACACGCCCAGCTCCGCCGACAGCTTGTTCTCCACCAGCCGTTCGCCGGGGGCGTACTTGCCGTTCAGGATGCCTTCGCGCAGCTTGTCGGTGACAAGGGCGAACAGCGGCGAGTGGCTGGCACCGAGGCTCAGCGGCTCGGCGGACGCGGCGGGAGACGGAGTGATGGACATGGGTCGGCAGAGGCGTAGGCGGGAAGGCTGGCGTCATTGTATACCACGCCCCAAGCTGCAAACGGCCATGTCTTATCAATCATGCTGGAAGGTGAAGCTGTCCGCGTAGATGTGATCCGAACTGGCCCCGCGCTCGATAAAAGCGGCGCGCGCGTCGCGAATCATGTTTAGGGAACCGCACAAATAGATGGCATGCTCGCTCAGGTCGCCGAGGTCTGCCAGCGCCGCATCGTGCACGTAGCCACGCCGTCCCTGCCATGCGTCGCCGGCACGGGACAGCACCGGCACGTACTGGAAGTCGTACAGCCGTTCGCCCCAGGCGGGGATATCGGCGTGCAGGTACAGGTCATCCGGCTGCCGCATGCCCCAGTAGAGCGAGACCGGCGGGCAGTCGGGATCGTCCATCAGCGATTCGAGGATGGCCTTGATCGGTGCCAGCCCGGTGCCGGTGGCCACCATCAGCAGCGGCCGGTAATCCCTGGCGCGGTAGAAGAAGCTGCCGAGCGGCAGTTCGACGTCAACGGCGTCGCCCGCTTTCATCTGGGGCAGGATGCCATCGGTGAAGGCGCCGCCCGGGATGCGCCGCACGTGCAGGTCGACGCGTCCGTCGCGCGGCACCGAGGCCATCGAGAAACTGCGCGCGCGCCCGTCCTCGCTCAGCAGTTTCAGGTACTGGCCCGGGCGGTAGTCGAGCGCCCCCGCGTCCGGCACTTCCAGTTCGATGTGCAGGACGTCGGCCGACAACGGGCGCACGGCCTGCACCAGCGCCCGATACCGCGCCGGCTCGGCGCATGCTTCATCGTCGCGCGCCGTGCTGATGACCAGGTCGCCCAGCGGCTGCGCCTGGCAGGCCAGCGCAAAGCCGGCGGCGGCCTCGTCCGGGGCCAGGCCGAACGGTTCCTCGTCATACCGCACCTGCCCGTCGAGCAGGCGGATGCGGCAGGTGCCGCAGCCGCCCAGTTGGCAGTCGTGCGGCAAGGCGATGCTGGCGCGCCCGGCGGCCTGCAGCAAGGTCTCGCCGCGTTCAACGAAAAAGACCTGCTGGGTCTCGGCGATCTGAATGCGGTACGACATGGAACCTCCGCGAGAATCGTGCTGACTTGTACTTACTTCTTGATATCGGCCTGCACCAGCACCTTCAGGTCCTGCGGCGCCAGCAGTTCAGCCAGCGCCTGCAGCGCGGCCAGTCCGGCCTGCGTGTCCTGCTCGCCGTTGCCGCCCGACAGGCCGATGCCGCCGATCACCTCGTCGTTGACCACGATCGGGAAGCCGCCCACGAACGCGGCGAACTTGCCCTCGAAGCTCCACTGGATGCCAAACGCCTCGTTGCCAGGCAGCGCCGGCCCGTTGGGCGGCGTCGTGAACAGGTGCGTGGAGCGCTTGTGGCCAGCGGCCGTGAACGCCTTGTTCCATGCGATCTGCGGGCCGGTGATGCGGGCGCCGTCCATGCGCTCCAGCGCGAGCGGATAGCCGCCCTCGTCGACCACGCAGATCGATTCCAGCACACCGATTTCCTCGGAGCGCCGGATCGCGGCGGCAACCATGTGGCGCGCTTCGCGCAGTTCCAGCTTGATGGCTTTTTTCATGTCTCTGTGACTCCTTGCAACGGCCGGGCTCAGGCGCCGCGGTAGACCGTCTTGACCTGCGTATAGAACTCCAGCCCGGTGCGCCCCGACTCGCGGAAGGTCGAGGTGCTCGAGCGCTTGACCCCGCCGAACGGCGCGTTGACCAGGTTGCCGGTGGTGGTGCGGTTGACCTTGACCGTGCCCGCCTCGATGTCCGTGGCGAAGTGGTGGATGTAGCGCGGATTGCTGGTGACGATGGCCGCGGCCAGGCCATACTCGGTATCGTTGGCCTTGGCGATGGCGTCGGCGTAGTCGGTGAAGCCCAGGATGGCAATCACCGGCCCGAAAATCTCCTCGCGCGCGATCCGCATCTGCTGGGTCACGTCGGTGAACACCGTCGGTGCCACGTAGAAGCCCTTGTCGAAGTCGCCGCCGGCGAGGCGCGCGCCGCCGCACAGCAGCGTCGCCTCGGACTTGCCGATCTCGATATAGCGCAGCACCGTTTCCAGTTGCTTGTGCGAAGCCAGCGGCCCCAGGTCCATGCCGGCGGTCATGCCGCTGCCGACCTTGAGCGTCGCCACCTTCGCCAGCAGCCGCTCGGTGTATGCCGCCTTGACCGCCTCCGCCACCAGCACGCGGCTGGTGCCGGTGCATGCCTGCCCCGACAGCGAGAAGCCGCCCTTGATGGTCAGGTCGACGGCGCGATCGAGGTCGGCATCTTCCATCACGATCAGCGGGTTCTTGCCGCCCAGTTCCATCTGTGTGCGCGTGGTCAGCGGCACGGCGCGGTGGATCTGCTCGCCGGCACGCGACGAGCCGGTGAACGAGATCGCCCGCACGGACGGCGCCTCGGTGATGGCCGCGCCGATTTCCGCCGCGCTGCCGGTGATGAAGTTCAGCACGCCCTTGGGCAACCCGGCCTTGACCAGCGCCTCGGCCAGCCGGTAGCCCGACAGCGGCGCCTCGGAGGAGGGCTTGAACACCACCGTGTTGCCGGTCACCAGCGCCGGGGCGATCTTGCGGGCCGGGATCGATACCGGGAAATTCCACGGCGCGATCACCGTGACCACGCCCAGCGGCTCGCGCTGGCTGTAGACAAGCTGGTCGGGGTCGTCGTTCGGATACACCTCGCCGGTGAAGGTCTGCCCTTCCACCGCATAGAAGCGCAGCGTCTGGGCCGAGCGCAGCACCTCGTCGCGGGCCAGCGCCAGCGCCTTGCCTTCCTCGCGGGTCAGTTCGGCGGCAATGCTGTCGGCGTTGGCCTCAAGATGGTCGGCGGCGCGGTTGAGGATGGCGGCGCGCTTGCCGACCGGGGTCTTCTTCCAGCCGGCGAACGCAGCCGCCGCGGCGGCGACGGCCGCCTGCGCGTCGACCGCGGCCGACGCCTGGAAGCGGCCCACGAGATCGGCGGTATCGGCCGGGTTGACGTTGTCGAAGGTGCGGCCTGACTGGCAGGCCGTCCATTCGCCGTCGATATGGTTGAGGAATACGGTCATCGTCGATCCGGTAGGGAGGCGGCGCTCAGGCGGCCATCTCGAGTTCGGGCAGCGGCAGTTCTTTCTCGACGTAGTCGTGATAAAGCGCCGTCGTATACAGCAGCCGCATCTGCGCGCCGATCTCGCAGATCTTCAGGCAGCGCTGCTGCAGTTCCGGCGTGTTGGCGTGCTCCAGCACGATCTGGTAGCCGCGCTCGCCATGGATCTCGTCCGAAACGATATGCAGGTCGAAGAATTCGACTTCCTCGTCGGTGAACTGGTACTTGTCGCGCAGTGTCGGGGTCTGCTTGCGGTAGATCGACGGCACCTGCGACTCCAGCCCGACCACCAGGCCGGCCACCGCCACGATCGGGTCTTCACGCATGGCCACGGCGTAGCACCAGCTCTGCAGGCCGCGGGTGGTGGGCGACATATTGTCCGGGTCGATCACGCGCTCGCGGGTGGTGCCGCAGGCTTCGGCAAAGCGGATCAGCAGGTCGGTATGGCGGTCGCCGCCGATCTCTTCCTCATACATATTGGCGAGCAGGAAATCCTTGGCTTCGGTATAGCGGTCCGGCGTGCGGGCGTAGATGTAGCCCAGGTAATCCGCGAAGGGGCCGACGTAGTGATAGTGGTTCTCGGCCCAGCGCGCGAGATGAGCGCGGGTCAGCTTGCCGCTGGCCCAGGCCACGCTGAACGGCGCCTTGTTGGCGCTCTTGCCTTTGATGGCTTCTTCGAGGGCGGCACGGAATGCTTCACGGTTCATCAGTTCGGCCATGGCGGAGGCTCCTGGTTGGCGATGTGGGGCAATTGAGTGGGTTGGATGCCGGGACCGCTTCTCGAATCGATCGGCCCTGCATGGTTGTATACTATATACATTCATCGAATGACGACAAGGGCTTCGTTGACTAATCACGCTAGTGTTTACCCGGAACGGACCGGGCGATGGGGCTCAGGCCGCGCGGCGGTCCGCCGCGCCAGTGATGCGGGACCACGCGAAGCCCGCCAGCGCCACGTCTTCCAGCCCTACGCCGACCGACTTGTAGATCACGATGTCGTCGTCCCGCCGGCGCGGCGACACCTTGCCAAGGACCACCTCGCCCAGTTCGACGATCTTCTCGCGGGGAAGAGCCTGCGGATCGGCCAGCACGATGTCGCCGGCCTCGCGCACGGATTGCGGGCGCCACTCGACCACCACGGCGGCGGCGCGGCGCAGCGCGGTGTCGTCCAGTTCACGCGTGTGCGGCAGGCTGGAGCCGATGGCGGCGATGAAAGCGCCAGGCCGGATCGATGCGCCCGCGAACAGCGGGGTGGTCGCGCGCGAGGCGGTGACGACGATATCGGCCTCGGCCACGGCAGCATCGGGCTCTGCCAGCGTGACCGGGATGCCGCACAGCGCCGACAGCCGCGCCGGCATGCCGGCATCGGCGTGCGGATCGGACACCAGGATGCGCGCCAGCCCGAGCGTCTCGCTGAGCTGGCGCGCGTGCTGCACGCCCTGCGTGCCGGCGCCGAACAGCGCCAGCGTGCGGGCACCGGGCCGGGCCAGCCGCTGCGCCGCGAGCGTGGTGCAGGCGGCCGTGCGCAGGCGCGTGATGGCGCCGGCGTCGAATGAGGCAAGCGGCCGGCCGTCATCGGTCGAGAAGATCAGGATGACAAAGGAGAACTGGCCGTTGATGGTGGTGTACACCTTGGCGCCCGCCACGCCCTGCTGCGGGAGCACCGCGCCGAGCGTGGACAGCTTGACGCCGCCCGCCTCGGTGCGAATGCGCTCTTGCATCGCGGCGTCGCCGCGCCCGAAGCTGGAAAACGCGGCTTCCATGACTTGCCGGGCATCCTCCGGGCTGACGTGGGCATCGATCATCGCGTCTGTGATGTGCTGCATGGGAACTCCGCTGATTGGGTTGGCAGGGAAAGACAGGAAAATGAGGAGGGCAACCGGGCGCAGGAAGCGTCAGGCAAACGCCGCGCGTCCGAGCACGCCAAGCGCCCCGGCTGCGCACAGCCCCAACAGCAGGCGGCGCACTGCGCTGGGCGAGACGTGCCCGCGCACGCGGTTCGACAGCGCGAAACCGGCCAGCAGGAACGGCGCGAGCGCCGCCGCCAGCACCAGCTGCGGCAAGCCGAAGCGTCCCGCCAGCGCGAGCATGGCCAGCGACAGCACCGCGCCGCCGGACAGGATGGTGCCCATGGTCGCGCGCATCGGCGCCGGCGCCATGTGCTGCATGACCAGCGCGAACGGCGGCGCGCCGGCCGAGGTGATCGTGCCCATGAAGCCCGACAGGGTGCCGGCGATGGCCACGTTGCGCGAAGTCGGCAGCAAGCGCCAGCCCAGCAGGCTCAGCGCCACGGCGGCGAGGATCGACACTGAGAACAGCACCCCCAGGGGGCCCGGCGCCAGCCACGCCATCGTCAGTACCGCGGTCGCCCCGCCCAGCGCCCGCCCGACCAGGGCGAAGCCGGCGATACGCCACGCGATCGCCTCACGCTCGCGCAGCGCGCCCATCAGGGACAGACAGCAGCCCATCGCCAGCAGCGGCCCCGGCACGAGGTCCGGGAAGAAGATCGCCCCCAGCGGCGCCGACAGCATTGCAAAACCGATCCCACCCACGCCTTGCAGGCAGGCGCCCACGAGGACGAGCGCACCCATCCACAGATAAGCTGACACGGACAGGCTGGCGGGGAGCAGGGAGAACAAAGTGGCGGACAAGGCAGAGGTCATGGCGGCGTGGTCGGTACAGTGGCGCAGAAAGCGCGCAGGACGCGCGAGGAAGGTAGCGGCCTCGGACGGGCACGCCTCCTGCTCATCTTGCTCGCACTGCGCACGCGAATCACTGAATAACGGTATACAGTCTACACATCAAGTAAAGCCGGGCAAACCCCTCATCCCCGCCGCACCATAACGAGGCGACTCGCGCACCCTCGAAAGCCCAACAAATGTGCGGAATTCCGGACCTTGCACCGTTCCGGCATAGGCGTAAGTCCGGATGAAAAATCTGTTGTCGCGCAATGTTGTTGGAATATAGTATACCGAAACGGATTCCGAAGCCGACAGGAACCCGGGCCCACAACCCTCCGCCCCCAGGGAGTCTTCATGTCACAACAAGTCGTGATCGGTGCCGCGCACTGGATCTATCTGTCAGGGGTAGCAGTCATCGTGCTGACGATGATCCTGCGTGCCAATGTTGTCGTACCGTCGATCGTCGGCACCGCCCTGGTCGTCTTTGCGCTGACCGGCAGCCCGGTCTCCGCATTAGGTGGGGTGTTTTCCGCGAGCCTGGTTGCCGCCAAGGAACTGTTCAATATCTTCCTGGTGATCGCGTTCATGACGGCGCTGCTGAATGCGCTCAAGACGCTGCGCTCCGACATCCGCATGGTCGAGCCCTTCCGTGTGGTGATGAAGAACGGGCATTCGGCGTTCTTTATCCTGGCAGGCATCACTTACGTCATTTCGCTGTTCTTCTGGCCGACGCCGGCGGTGCCTCTGGTCTCGGCGATCCTGCTGCCGGCCGCCATCGCGGCGGGGCTGCCGCCGCTGGCGGGCGCAATGGCCATCGCCATCGCCGGCCAGGGCATGGCGCTGTCGTCGGACTACGTGATCGGCGTGGCGCCCGGCATCAGTGCCAAGGCAGCCGGCGCGGCGGTAAGCGCCGCGGTGGTGGCAGACCGCGCGCTGGCGTTGTCGATCATCACCGGCACCATTGCGCTGTGCCTGGCGTACCTGTCGATGCGCAAGCACATCGTTCCCGCCTGCGGCACCCTGCTCGACCGCTGGCAGGCACGCGCCGGCGGTAGCGCCGAGCCGGTCGACGGCAGCGGCACCTTCGACAAGGCCGAGATCGCCAAGGGCACCGCCCACGCCGAGCCGCTGGCCACCGACAGCAATATCGAGGCAAGCCTGGCGATGGTGGCCCGGCGCCGAGTGAAGTGGTCGAAGTGCTTCGCGATCGTGACGCCCGTCGCCTTCCTCGCCGTCGTCGCCGTCATGGTGCTGCCCAAGCTCGGCGCTGGCGTGCAGGACCTCAAGGGCGGCGATGCGGCCGCGCTGGTCGGCGGCGTCGCGGCAGTGCTGATGATGCTGGCGACGCTGGCCGCGGAAGGCCCGCGCCGCATGCTCGACGTCTGCCCCGAGCACATTACCGACGGCTTTGTCTTCGCCTTCAAGGCGATGGGCTCGGTGCTGCCGATCGCCGGCTTCTTCTTCGTCGGCGCCGGCGAAACCGCCGCGCAGATCCTGGGCCTGCCGCCGGGCAAGGCGCCGAGCCTGCTGTTCGAGCTGATCCAGGCTTACCAGCACATGATCCCGGACAACCACGTGCTAGTCGCCTTCGGGGTGCTGCTGGTCGGCATGATCACCGGCATCGACGGCTCCGGTTTCGCAGGCCTGCCGCTGACCGGCACACTGGCCGGCGCGCTTGGCCCGGTGGTCGGCTTCGACCCCGCCACACTGGCCGCGGTGGGCCAGATGGGCGCGGTCTGGACCGGCGGCGGCACGCTGGTGGCGTGGTCGTCGCTGATCGCGGTGGCCGGCTTCGCCCGCGTGCCGGTGCTGGAAGCGGTGCGCGCGCTGTTGATCCCGGTGCTGATCGGGCTGGCCTGCTCCACCGTGGCCGCCTTGGTGTTGTGGTCGTAGGCGGCCGCAAGCGACAGCCAGGTCCTACCAACTTCTTCGACTATTCATGACGCCGGGCGGACCGCCCGGCAGGAACCGCGCCATGCCGACAGTCATTTTCCACAAGCAGGGCCAGACCTTCGTCGACGAGGTCAAACCCCAGACCAACCTGGTCGTCCGCGCCGGGATCCGCCAGTTCCCCTACCCCAACCTGCGCTACGAGTGCGGCATGGGCAAGTGCTCCAAGTGCGCGTGCCGCGTGATCGCCGGCGCCGAACACCTGCCGCCTCCCAACTGGAAAGAGAAGAAGCAACTCGGCGAGCGGCTGGAACAGGGCTACCGGCTGGCTTGCCAGCTCTGGGTCGAGCATGACATCGAGCTGGCCCAGGACGACCTGCCAGCGCCGGCGCCGGCCACTCTCGCCACGGCCAGCGCGGATGCCTGACATGTTCGTCCTTCTCACCAGCCGCCCCGGCCAGTTCCGCACCGAGCCCACGGCAGGCATGACCGCGGTCGAAGCGTACGACTACGTCTTCTACGGCAAGCGCACCGCGCGCTTCGTCATCGCCGAACTGGCCGCCGATACCACCGATACCAAGGTACGGGTGCTGGAAGAAACACCGCCCGGCATCGTCAACCTGGTGTCGACCAAGTTCCTCGACAAGTACGCCACGCTGGAAGCCGCCCGCGCCGCGCTGCGCGAGCTGGCCAGCTTCGGCAGCATGGACATCGCCCTGGTGCCGGCTCCGGTCGCCGTCGGCGCGCGCTCCTGACAATTAACGCCTGCCCTTCAGGCAATCTTCGCCATGATCCAGATCACCTTCCTCACCAACCACGGCAAGACGGTCAGCGCGCCGGTCAACAGCAACCTGCTGCGCGTGTCGCTGCGCGAGCAGGGCGGCATTCCTTTCAAGTGCGGCGGCGGCCTGTGCGGCACCTGCAAATGCCGCATCGAAAAGGGCCACGAGCATACGGACGCGGTCAAGCCGAAGGAAAAGAAACTGTTGACGGAGGAGGAGCTGGCGACGGGGTTCCGGCTGGCCTGCCAGACTTTTATCGAAGGGGATATCGCGGTGTCGTGGCAGCCCAGGGAGGCGGTGCGCGGCTGAGCGGCTGCTGAGAGCGGCTGAAAGAAGACGACTTTGGGCAGGCGAGCGCGCCTTCGGTTTGTACGACTTCCTGGCGGTGTACGCGTAACGCGTACACCGCCAGCATCTCGAACGCTAGTCTGGCCGTTATCGCCGCCTCGCCCCCACCAGCCCCGCCACCTCATCCAGCATCGCCATATCCACCGGCTGCGACAAGTCCAGCGCCAGCGTATGCCGGTAGTAAGGGCTCAGGTCCAGCCCTACCCCCAGCCCCAGCACCTCCACATCGCGCAGCGCCTCGTGCCGTGCCACCACGGCCTTCAGGTGGTTGTCCAGGTAGCAGGCGTCGTTGGCTTGCCCGGTCGCTGTATCCATGGGGCTGCCGTCTGACACCACCACCAGGATGCGGCGTGCCTTGCCGCTGGCGTGCAGGCGCGCGCAGGCCCAGTCCACGGCCTCGCCGTCGACGCCTTCGCGGAACAGGTCGGCCTTGAGCAAGGCGGCGATGTCGGTACGCGCGCGCCGCCAGCTGCGCTGCGCATCCTTGAACACCATATGGCAGGTTTCGTTGAGCCGGCCGGGGTGTTGCGGGCGGCCGCGCGCGAGCCAGTCGGCGCGCGCGCGGCCGCCGTTCCAGGCGTTGGTGGTGAAGCCCAGCACCTCGGTGGCGACGCCGGCCTGGTCGAGCGCGCGCGCGAGCATGTCGATCAGCAGCGTCAGCGGCTCGGCCTGCGCCTTCATCGAGCCGGAGCAGTCGATCAGGAAGCCGACCACGCAGTCGGCATGGGCCTTGTGCGCTTCCAGGCGGAAGAGCCGGCGCTCGGCGGGCGAGCTGACTAGCTGCGCCAGGCGGCGGCCGTCGATGCGGCCGCTTTCCTCGCCGAAGGACCAGCCGTCCACGCGCGGCTGCGACAGCGCGGCGCGCAGCCGGCGCGCCAGCCGGGCGATGTTCACGCCCGCGCGCGCGATGCGTGCGTCGAGCCGCGTGCGGTACTCGTCGAGCAAGGCGCGGCGCACCAGCGTGGCGGCGCGCACTTCGCGGTCGTAGCGGGTGGTGAAGGCTCGGTAGCCGTCGGTGGCATCTGCCAGCACGCGGCTGTGGCCGCTGTCGGCCAGGGCAAAGTCTTCCGCCGGCGGTTCGTCGAAGTCCAGCCACAGCGCAAACCCGGCGCGCGCGGCCGCCGAGGCCGCGTTGTCGTCGTCTTCGCCGGCAAGCGGAGCTTCCGTACGGATCATCTGCGCCACCGCGCGGGCCAGCGCCAGTGCGTGCGTGGCGTAGGCGGCCTGGTCGTGGCGTTGCGCGCGCAGGCCGGCCAGCGAAGTGCCCAGCACCGGCACGATGGCGGCGCGGGTGGCCTCGATCAGGTCTTCGGTCTCTTCCAGCACGGGCTCGCCGGTCAGGCGCGACCACGCTACCTGCGCCACGGTGTAGAGCAGGATGCCGAGATGCCCCTCGGTCAGCCCGGAGCGATGGAAGGCCCGCGACCACGCCATGAAGCGGTGGCGCAGGTTGGCCGCCAAGCCGGGCATGCCGCGCGGCAGGCGGGTCTCGCAACGCAGCTGTTCCAGCAGTTCGAAGACCAGGCGCTCGACCGGATCGGCCGGGCATAGATGCCGGTGCAGCGCGGCGTCGGAATGCGCCTGGCGCAGCGCAGCGCCATCGGCCGCACCGCGCAGGCAGGTGGCCGTGTCGGTTTCCAGGTCCGTACGCAGGTGCGGCGCGTGCTGCGGCACCGGGCGCATCGCGCGCCAGAGCTGGCCGTCGCGGAAATGCAGCGCCGCATCGCCGGTGATCGCGCGCACCGTGGCGCCGGACAGTTCATCCTGCCGCTGGCGCCGCCGCAGTTGCTGCGCGACCGTGGACGCACTCATCGTGCGGGCTCCGACTCGGCACTCACGCCCGCGGCCTCGCCCGGCAGATGGCCAAAGCAACGCTGGAAGTACTCCGCCACCACCGGCCGCTCGGCTTCGTCGCACTTGTTCAGGAAAGTCAGACGGAACGCGAGCGCGGGGTCGCGGAAGATCTGGCAGTTCTCGGCCCAGCTGATCACCGTGCGCGGCGACATCAGCGCCGAGACATCGCCGGCGGCAAACCCGCGGCGCGTGAGGCCGGCCAGCGCCACCATCGCATCGACCAGCGCGCGCCCGGCGTCGTTATCCAGCTCCGGCACGCGCGCCAGCACGATGCCGCCTTCCTCTTCATGCGGCAGGTAATCCAGCGTGGCCACCACATTCCAGCGGTCGATCTGCGCGTGGTTGAGCAATTGCGTGCCGTGGTAGAGCCCGTTGACGTTGCCCAGGCCCACGGTATTGGAAGTGGCAAACAGCCGGAACGAGGGATGCGGGCGGATCACGCGGTTCTGGTCGAGCAGCGTGAACTTGCCGTCGCGCTCCAGGATGCGCTGGATCACGAACATGACATCGGGGCGGCCCGCGTCGTACTCGTCAAAGATCAGCGCCACCGGGCGCTGCAGCGCCCACGGCACGATGCCTTCCTGGAATTCGGTGACCTGGCGCCCGTCGCGCACCACGATGGCGTCCTTGCCGACCAGGTCCAGCCGGCTGATATGCCCGTCCAGGTTGACGCGCACGCAAGGCCAGTTCAGCCGCGCGGCCACCTGCTCGATATGGGTCGACTTGCCGCTGCCGTGCAGGCCCTGCACCATCACGCGCCGGTCGCGCATGAAGCCGGACAGGATTGCCAGCGTCACCTCGGGCTGGAAGCGGTAGGCCGGATCGATCTCCGGCACGTGATCGTCGCGCTGGCTGAAGGCCGGCACCATCAGGCCGGAATCGATGCCGAACACGCTGCGCACCGGAATCATCCGGTCCGGCTTGCCAAACTGCTCTTGCGTCACCTCATGCTCCTTGTTGCCTGTCACCAGACTTGCCATGCCATCGGCACCGCGGCAAACGGAGCAATCCGCGTGACGCCGTGCGCGCTATTCGTCCTCTTCCGCGCCGCCCTGCCAGCTGCCGGCGCTGTCGGCCTCGATCGCGGCCAGCGCACCCGCCGCGCGCTGCAGCGCGGGCAGCAATTGCAGCACCTTGTCGCGCGCCACGCGCATCACCGGAGCCTGCAGCGCCAGCCCCAGGTTGGACTTGCCACCATCTGCGGCCGGCACCAGCACGCCGATGCAGACCAGCCCCGGCAGGAACTCTTCATCGTCCATCGCGTAGCCGTCGCGCTTCACGCGCTCAAGTTCGCCTTCCAGCTGCGCGTGGTCGGTCAGCGTGTTCTGCGTGTAGCGTTCCAGCTCCACGTTGGCCAGCAACCGCTGGCGCTGCGCCGGCGCCAGCTGCGCCAGGAACAGCTTGCCCGTGGCCGAGCAGTGCGCCGGTACGCGCGAGCCCGGATGCAGGTAGAAGCGCAGCGGCGCCGCAGTCTCCACGCGATCCAGGTACAGCACCTCGCCGCCGGAGAACGCGGTCAGGTTGCAGCTCTCGCCCACTTCTTCCACCAGCCGGCGCAGCACCATGTGGCGCGCGCCGTGCGAGGTGCTGTTGAGCAACAGGTTCTCCGCCAGCCGGCGCAGCCGCAGGCCGGTGCCGTATTGCCGCCCGTCGCCGTTGCGCTGGATCAGGCCCGCTGCCTCCAGCTGCTGCAGCATGCGGTGCAGCGTGGGCTTGGGCAGGCCGGTTTCTTCCACCAGCGCTTGCAGGTTGAAGGACTGGTCCTTCTCAGCAATGACTTCGAGCAGGCCGAACAAACGCAGTGCCGGCGTGTCTCCATCCGGCTTGGCGTCACTTTTGGCGAGGCGCATATCGTTCATGCCTGGCTCCATCATAGGTAAGTTTCATTTTCAGAGTCAAATCATATCAATTATCGAAACTTCTGGTTGACCTTCCCGCTCGAACGACCTACATTCCGGTTAAACCATTATTTTTCGGAACTTATGGTTCCATTTTTTTAAGCGAGCACCGGAGACAAATCGATGTACGGATAGGCCTTCCCGCTTCCGGGATTGCAAATACTGAACGACCACGGCCCCAGGCTGGCATTTACTGCCCTGCCACCTATACCAAGAGAAGCCGTGGCGCCTGCCTTAAACGCTGGACTGGCTGCAACGCAGCACCAACAGCAAGCGCAGCACAGGAGACACAACATGATCCAACAACCCGAGTCCGGCAACGGACTATCCCACGGCCTCAAGCAACGCCACATGACCATGATCGCGCTGGGCGGCGTGATCGGCGCGGGCCTGTTTGTCGGCAGCGGCGTCGTCATCAAGTCGGCCGGCCCTGCCGCGGTAATTTCCTTCCTGATCACCGGCCTGCTGGTGGTGCTGGTGATGCGCATGCTGGGCGAAATGGCCTGTGCCATGCCCGGCAGCGGCGGTTTCTATGAGTATGCACGCGAGGCCTGGCGCGACCGCCCGGCGGTGGGCAACCTGGCCGGCTTCCTGACTGGCTGGATGTACTGGTATTTCTGGGTCATCGTGGTGGCGCTGGAAGCCGTGGCCGGTGCCGACCTGGTGCGCTACTGGCTGCCGGACGTGCCCAACTGGATCATCAGCCTGGTGCTGCTGGTGATGCTGACGCTGACCAACCTGGTGTCGGTCAAGTCATTCGGCGAGTTCGAGTTCTGGTTCGCATCGATCAAGGTGGCCGCGATCATGGTGTTCCTGTTCATCGCCGGCGTCTATGTGCTGGGCCTGGCCCCGGGCGCGCATGGCATGCAGGTGGCCAACCTCACCGCCAACGGCGGCTTCATGCCGCACGGCTTCGTACCGGTGCTGACCGGCGCGGTGGCGGCCACAGGCTTCTACTTCGGGGCCGAGATCGTCACCATCGCCGCGGCCGAGACCGCCGAGCCGCAAAAGGCCGTGGCCAAGGCCACCAGCTCGGTCATCACGCGCGTGCTGGTATTCTATGTCGGTTCGATCCTGCTGGTGGTCTGCCTGGTGCCATGGAACTCCACCAGCATCGGCACGCCGTACGTCAGCGCGCTGAATGTGATGGGCGTGCCGGCGGCCGCGCAGATCATGAACGCGATCGTGCTGACCGCGGTGCTGTCGGCGCTCAACTCTGGCCTCTATGCCTCGTCGCGCATGCTGTTTGCACTGACGCGCCGTGGCGATGCCCCGCAGTCGCTGGCCCGCGTGAGCCGCAACGGCGTGCCGGTGCGCGCCATCCTGGTGGCGACGCTGTTCGGCTATGGTGCGGTGGTGATGTCCTATGTCTCGCCGGACAAGGTGTTCGCCTTCCTGGTGAACTCGTACGGCACGGTGGCGATCTTCGTCTATATCCTGATCGCGATCTCGCAGCTGCGCCTGCGTTCCCGCCTGGAGCGCGAAGCGCCGGGCCAACTGCGCGTGCGCATGTGGTGCTACCCGTACCTGACCTACCTGGCGATCTTCGGCATGGTCGGCATCGTGGTGGCGATGGCCTTCATTCCCGACCAGCGCACGCCGCTCGCGCTTGGCGTGGTCAGCCTGGCGATCCTGCTGGTGGCCTACACCGCGCGGCAACTGTTTCGGCGTGGCGCGGGTCAGGTAGTGCCGCTGGCGGAAATGCCGCGCCCTGACCTGCATGAGTATTGATGACTGACGCTATCCGACCATGACCGACGTGGCGCGCCAGTGCGGTATGCTGGCGCGCTTCGCCATTAAGAACCCATTTCATAATGAAGAAGGGGACCCTTCTTCATTATGAAATGGGTTCTAAAGCAACGCCCCCAGCCCATGAGCCTGAAGTCTCCCACTACCCTCTGGTCCCAGCTGTTCCAACAGCATGCCCATTCGGGCCTGAGCCTGCAGGGCAAGATCCGCCAGATGCTGGTTTCGGCCATCCTGGACGAACAGTTGCCGCAAGGCGAGCCGCTGCCCAGCAGCCGCGAGCTGTCGGCGCAATTGCGCGTGGCGCGCAATACGGTGGTGCTGGCTTACCAGCAACTGGTTGACGAAGGCTACCTGGTGGCGCGCGAGCGCAGCGGCTACTTCGTCAACCCGGAGATCCTGGGCACGCGCGTCAGCGGCGTCGCGTCCCTGCGCGGCGAGCCAGTGCCCACTCGCTCGGGCGAGCCCGACTGGGAGCGGCGCTTCGTGTTCCGCCCCACGCAGCAGCGCAATATCGTCAAGCGCGCCAACTGGCGCGACTACCCCTACCCCTTTATCTACGGCCAGTACGACCCGGTGCTGTTCCCCACCGCCGACTGGCGCGAGTGCTGCCTGAAGGCGCTGAGCGTGCTTGACATCCACGACTGGGCCCAGGACATGATCCTGCGCGACGACGAATCGCTGGTGCAGCAGATCCGCACCCGCGTGCTGCCCCGCCGCGGCGTGTGGGCCGGCGCCGACGAGATCGTGGTCACCGTTGGCGCGCAGCAGGCGCTGTACCTGCTGGCCGACCTGCTGGTCGGCGCCGACACGCCGGTGGGCATCGAGGACCCCGGCTATCCGGACGCACGCAATATCTTCGGCTCGCACACCTCCCATCTGGTGCCGCTGCCGGTCGACGGCGACGGCCTGACGCTGTCCGACGCGCAGCGCGCCTGCGACTACGTCTACGTGACCCCGGGCCACCAGTGCCCGACCACCGTCACCATGCCGCTGGCGCGACGCCAGGCCCTGCTGCGCCAGGCCGAGGAAGCGGACTTCGTGCTGATCGAGGACGACTACGAGAGCGAGAGCCGCTTCGAAGGCGACCCCACGCCCACGCTCAAGAGCCTGGACCGCAACAACCGTGTGATCTACGTCGGCAGCCTGTCCAAGAGCCTGGCGCCGGGGCTGCGCATCGGCTATATCGTCGGGCCGGCGGCGCTGATCGCCGAGCTGCGCGGCGCGCGGCGGCTGATGCTGCGGCATCCGTCGGCATATATCCAGCGCGCATTCTCGCTGTTCCTGTCGCTGGGCCACTATGACGCGCACCTGCGCCGGCTGGCCGCCGCGCACCGCGAGCGCGCCGAAGCGGTGCTGGCGGCGCTGGCCACCCATATGCCTGACTTCCGCGCGGTGCCGATCGCCGGCGGCGCCTCATGCTGGATCGAGGGGCCGTCCTGGCTCGATGCCGACGCGCTCGCGCGGCTGGCCGAGCTGCAGGGCGTGCTAATCGAGCCCGGCAGTGTCTTCTTCATGGCCGAGCCCGCGCCGCGCAACGGCTTCCGGCTGGGCTACTCGTCGATCTCGCTGGACCGCATCGAGCCCGGTATCCGCGTGCTGGCGAGCGTGGCGCGTGAGCTGCAGGCCACCGCCAGCAGCGCCACGCCCGCCGCCGCCGTCACTTCCCGGGTCCGCCCCGCGGCCTGAACCGGCCAGCGGCACGGTCTCGCGCCGCTGGCCCAAGCGATTGTCCCGAACTGGCGCTACAGCGCCACGGCTGGCTTCCCTATCCTCGAGTCATGGCTGGTTCCCCACGGACCGGCAGACAACACTCAGGAGACCCACCCATGTCCAAGGACAACACCGCCGCCGGCATCGAACTGCTGCAGGCCTTCAACGATGCCTGGAACCGCCACGACATCGAAGCCCTGATGGGCTTCATGGCCGATGACTGCGCCTTCCACGGCGTGGCCGGTCCCGACCTGCTGGGCCGCAGCTTTATCGGCCACAAGGCGGTGCGCGAAGGCTTCCAGCTGGCCTGGCAGACCTTCCCCGACGCGCAGTGGGTCGATGGCGACCACTTTGTCGTGGGCGAGCGCGGCGTCAGCGAATCCACCTTCCGCGGCACCCGTGCCGACGGCGCCCGCATCGAGGCGCGCATGGTCGACGTCTTCACCTTCCGCGACGGCAAGATCGCGGTGAAGAATGCGTACCGCAAGGACCGCCCCCCCGTCGTAGCGCCCGCAGCCTGACCGAGGAGACGCGCCATGCAAGCCGTAGCCCCCCGCAGCAGCCTCCTTGCCGGCGAGCAGTCCACCGCGCCCACCCGGCCGTACGACCCCGCCTACGATCCCCTGCACACGCCCACCCCCGGTCACGGCCGCGAATACGCGCCCACCTACTGGATCGGCACCGCGGGCGAGCCGCCCGCCGACGACGGCCCGATCACGCACGATATCGACGTGGACGTGGCCATCATCGGCTCGGGCTTTACCGGCCTGACCTGCGCCATCTTCCTGGCGCAGGAATACGGCATCAAGGCCACCGTGCTCGAAGCCAACCGCGTCAGCTGGGGCTGCAGCACGCGCAACGGCGGCCAGGCGCAATGCGCGTCGGGGCGGCTCAAGCGCTCGCAGTGGATCCAGCGCTACGGCCTGGACACCGCGCTGCGCCTGCATGAAGAAATCTGCGACGGCATGGAGACCTTCAAGGGGCTGATCAAGGACATCAACTGCGACCCGCAGCCCGGCGGCCACCTGTATATCGCCCACCGCGCCAAGGTCATGCCCGCGCTGGAGAAGGAAGCCAGGCTCCTGCGCGAAGTCTTCAAGTACGACGCGCGCATCCTGGACGCCGACACCGTGCGGCGCGAATATGTCGACGACAAGGAATCCGCGGGCGCCATGCATGAGCCCGAAGGCATCGGCATCCACGCCGGCAAGCTCGCCTTCGGCTACCTGCGCCGCGCGCGCGAACTCGGCGCCAAGGTGCATCCGTCCAGCCCCGTGACCGGCTGGGAAACGCGCAACGGCGTGCACTACCTGCGCACCCCTGGCGGTGTCGTGCGCGCCCGCGCCGTGGCCGTGGCCACCGGCGGCTATACCTCGCAGTCGCTGCACCGGGAGCTCAAGAACCGGCTGTTCCCGATCCTGTCGAACTCCATCGTCACGCGCCCGCTCACGCCCGACGAACTGGCTGCGTGCAACTTCCGCACGACGCAGGTCATCACCGACACGCGCATCCTGCGCCACTACTACCGCCTGATGCCCGACGGCCGCCTGCAGATCGGCAGCCGCAGCGCCATCACCGGCAACGACGCGCCGCAGGAGCAGTACAAGCAGAAGCTGATCGCCGACATGCACCGCAAGTTTCCCGCGCTGCAGGGCATCCAGGTCGACTATTCCTGGTGGGGCTGGGTCGATGTCAGCCACGACATGATGCCGCGCATCACGCAGCCCGATCCGGCGCAGTCGATCTATTACGCAATGGGCTACGGCGGCAATGGCGTGATGTACTCCGCTCAGGCCGGCAAGCGCCTGGCGGCGCTGGTCGCCGGCAAGTCGTCGACGCTGCCGGAACTGCCGATCTTCGGCTCACCGCTGCCGTTTCCGAACGTGCGCGAGATGGTGGAATCGCGGATGTTCGCGCCGTTCCGGAGGATGGGGCAGCGGGTCTTGTATCACTGGTATCACCTGAAGGACGACGTGCTGTAAAGGGCGCGTGGGCGTGCCCCTGGCGCGCCCACGCTACAGGCACCGCTCAGCACAGCTCTCAGAACAGCGTATATCCGCCGTCGATCACGAAGGTATCGCCAGTGTGATACGCCGACGCCGGGCTCATCAGATAGATCGCGATTCCGCCGAAGTCGCTGCCATCGCCCCAGCGGCGCATCGGCACGCGCTTGTGCACCATCTCCTGGAAGGCATCGTTGGTCTGCGCCACGCTGGTCATTTCGGTCTTGATCCAGCCGGGCAGGATCGAATGGGCGCGGATGCCCTTGCGCGCATACTCGACGGCCAGCCCCCGCATCATCGAGATCACGCCGCCCTTGGTGGCGGCATAGTGCTCGGAGCGCGGCGCACCTTCAATGGCGGCGACCGAGGCCGTGCTGCACAGCACCCCGCCCTCGCCCTGCACCAGCATCTGCCGCACCGCCGCGCGCAGCGTGAAGAAGGCGCCGTCCAGGTTGACGCGCATGGTCCTGCGCCAGGCCTCGGTCGCCATCTGATCGAACGGCCCCTTGTTGCCGCTGCCGACCCCGGCATTGGCAAAGCAGCCATCGAGGCGTCCCAGCGCGGCCACCGTGCGCTGCATTGCAGCATCGACCGCTTGCTCGTCACCGACATCGCAAAGTTCGGTATGCACCTTGTGGCCATGCCGGGCCAGCCGGTCCGCCGCGGCGGCGTTCTTGTCCGCGTTAGTGCCCCAGATCGCGATATCGGCGCCGGCCGCGGTCAGGCCTTCGGCAATGCCCAGGCCGATGCCGCCGTTGCCGCCGGTTACCAGCGCCGCTTTGCCTGTCAGGTCAAACGGATGCTTGCTCATGTCTCTCTGCCTCCTCGGGTGGTCTGTCGCTGCCTTGGTCGGACATTGTTGACATGACCAGCGCCAATGTTCGTCGTCGGAATGGATGAAATTTGGGTGCGGAGGTGCATGCCATCGGGGGCAGAGAGGGAGACAGGCCGTGGCAACTGCACGCCCCAACGCAGGAAAGCCCACCCGAATGGCTGGGCTGGTTTGGTTGCGTGTAGAGGACGCGAGTGCGTCGAGGGCGTGAGGTACGCTCAATCGCCGTCACGCAAGGCGGATTTATCGCAAGCCGAAGAAACTAAGTACGGCAAGGATGATGACTACGGCTCCAACAAGCCAGACTATGTTCATGACAGCTCTCCTTGTTCCACGGCAGCCAGGTTTCGAAAGCCCCCCTGACGCCCTGATGCGCCGGCGATATGCCCATCGCTGTCCAATACCCGCAACATCCGTGCCGTGCGCTGCCGGTGTATCTACCGCCCCTCGCGGGGCAGTTCTGCGCCGGCACGCACGCTCGAGGCAGTCAGGTGCATCTCCTGTTGCAAAGGGAGACGGGCTCAAATTACAAACTTGTGAAACCGGCGCTTATGCCTTCACTGCCCTACGCCAGCCTCACAGGCCAGGGCCACCGCCGCCCGATGACCGAAAAAAGTGCGGCCGCCTGTGAATAGGTCCGGTCGAAGTAAACCGGCCCGCACAATCCGCAGGACCTGACGCGAACCATGCCGGCCGCGCCCCTTCTTCAAACCTATCATCCAACGAGTCAGCGCAAGAATCGTCCACCGCAGCGCAACGACGTTCTATTGCGATGACCGCCGGTGCCTGTAGCGTTTCAACGACTGCCCCACCAGTCCGAGGTCGCCACACATCTTTCGGTCCCGATGCGGGGCAGGGCCAGGACAAACCTGCAGAGACTTGCAGAATGCGCCCCTTGGTCGTTCCCGCAGTTCGTTCCCGACGTGGTGCCGGCCCGAGCGAAGCCCCTGTCCCCAACCGCCCAAGTCATTTGGGCTATGCGAAGAGGAATGTCGACTATGTCTAGTTCTGCTCGTTCCGACGGAAGCCAGCCACAGCCTGGCGATAGCTACGGCTCAACCCGCATGCCGCTGCGCCTGACGGTCAACGGCACGCTGCATCGCCTGGAGATCGATCCGCGCGAATCCCTGCTTGACGTACTGCGCGAGCGCCTGGACCTCACGGGCACGAAGAAGGGATGCAACCAGGGCGCGTGCGGGGCCTGCACGGTGCTGGTGGAAGGGCGCCGGATCAACAGCTGCCTCGCTCTGGCCGCCATGTACCACGACGCCCACGTGAGCACGATCGAAGGCCTGTCGCCGGCCGAAGGCGACCTGCATCCGCTGCAGGCCGCGTTCATCGAGCACGACGGGTTCCAATGCGGATTCTGCACGGCGGGCCAGATCATGTCCGGCGTCGCCTGCATCGGCGAGGGTCATGCCACCTCGGCCGACGAGGTGCGCTTCTGGATGAGCGGCAACATCTGCCGCTGCGGGGCTTACCCGGGCATCGTCGCGGCGATCGCCGAGGTCGGCGGGAGGAAGCTGCCATGATCCCCTTCACACTGCAGAAGGCCGGCTCGGAAGCTGATGCGCTGGCGGCGGCCGCGGCCGGGGCCCGCTTCATCGCCGGCGGCACCACTCTGGTGGACCTGATGCGCGAGCACGTGGAACAGCCCACTCGACTGGTGGACATCAACGCGCTGCCGCTGAACCATATCCGGGTGGAAGGCGATGAACTTGTCATCGGCGCGCTGGCCCGCATGTCCGATGTCGCCGCGCATCCGGACGTTTTCCGGCTCCACCCGGTGATCGCCGAGTCGCTTATCGAGGGCGCCTCTCCCCAGTTGCGAAACATGGCCAGCATCGGCGGCAATCTTCTCCAGCGCGTGCGCTGTCCTTACTTCCGGATGCTCGATGCCGCCTGCAACAAGCGCGTGCCGGGCAGCGGCTGCGCGGCCATCGACGGCTTACACGCGGGCAATGCCATCCTGGGTGCCAGCGGCCATTGCTCCGCAACGCATCCGTCCGACCTTGCGGTTGCCCTGGTCGCACTGGACGCGGTGGTCCATGTACGGGGTCCGCACGGCGCACGCCACTTCCCGGTGGAAGACCTTTACCGCCTGCCCGGGACCACGCCGCATCTCGAACACACCTTGCAGGCCGGAGAACTCATTGTCGAGGTGCGAGTGCCACCGCTCCCCTATGCACGGACTGCGCGCTACCTGAAGATCCGGGACCGGGCCTCGTATGAGTTTGCACTGGTATCGGCCGCGGCGGCCTTTGAGGTCAGGGATGGCGTGATCCGGGCCGCTCGCCTCGCGTGCGGTGGCGTGGGCACCCGGCCATGGCGCATGCGCGCGGCCGAACTCGCGCTGCAAGGCAAGCCGCCGACGCGCGCGAGCTTCGAAGCGGCGGCGCATACCACGATTACGGGCGCCTCTGCGCTGCCCGGCAACCGATACAAGGTCGCGCTGCTGCAGCGAACTGTGGTACGAGCCCTCGAACTGGCAGGAGAATGCAGATGAACGCAAACCATATCGGCCAGCCGCATGCCCGCATCGACGGGCGTGCCAAGGTGACCGGCAGCGCGCTGTATGCCGCCGACTTCAACCAGCCGGGACAGGCCTACGCGGTGATCGTAGGTGCTTCGATCGCGCTGGGACGCGTGGCCGGACTCGACGCCGAAGCCGCGCGCCGGCTGCCAGGGGTGCTGGCGGTACTGACCCATGAAAACGCGCCGAAACTGACGTACGCCCCGCACAAGGGCTTTATCGATCCGCAGCACGGCGAACGCCTGCATGTCCTGCAGGACGAGCGCGTCCGCTTCTACGGCCAGCCGGTTGCCGTGGTCGTGGCGCAGACCCTGGACCAGGCCGAGCACGCGGCCAGCCTGCTGCATATTCGCTATGCCGAGGAATCACCGGTCTCCGACCCGCTCGACCAGCGCGCCGAAGCCGTGGTGCCGGAGGCGGGGCGTGAGCCGGGTCCTCATTCGGCGGACCGGGTCCGCGGCGATCCCGAGGCCGCGCTCGCGGCGGCGGCGGTCAGGATCGACGCAGCCTACGATGCCGCGCGCGAGAATCACGTCCCGATCGAGCCGAACGCCACCGTTGCCGCCTGGGAAGGCGAGCGGCTGACGCTCTGGAGCAAGAGCCAGTTCGTGGTCAATGAGCAGGCCGAGATCGCGGCGATCCTCGGCATCCCGGCTGAGAACGTCCATGTCGTCTGCCCGTTTATCGGCGGCGCCTTCGGCACCAGCCTGCGCACCTGGCCGCACGTAACGCTGGCGGCGGTCGCCGCGCGCGAGGTGGGCAGGCCCGTCAAGCTGGTGCTGTCGCGGCGGCAGACCTTCCATCTGACGGGACACCGGCCGCGGACGGTGCAGCGCGTGGCGCTGGCGGCGACGCCCGAGGGCAAGCTGACCGGCATCGTGCACGAAGGCACTGGCGAAACCAGCCGGTATGAGCAGTTCGCCGAGGCACTCACTTCGGTGACACCGTTCCTCTATAGCTGCCCCAATGTGCGCACACGCTACCGGCTGGTGCCGCTGGACATCAGCACGCCGACTTATATGCGGGCCCCGGGCGAGGCCACTGGCGTCTTCGCGCTGGAATGCGCGATGGACGAACTGGCCCATGCCCTCCGGATGGATCCGCTGGAACTGCGCCGGCGCAACGAACCCCGGCTTGATGAGGGGATGCAGCTTCCCTTCTCCAGCCGCTCCATGCTTGCCTGCTACGAACGCGGCGCCAACGCCTTCGGCTGGGCCCGCCGCACGCTCGCGCCCGGTTCGATGCGGGACGGCCGCCTGCGCATCGGCTGGGGGATGGCCTGTGCCAGCTACCCTGTCTTCCATGGGCAAGCCAGCGCTCGCGTGCGCCTGCTGGCTGACGGAACGGCCGAAGTGGAGGCCGCGGCCAGCGACATGGGGCCCGGCACCTATACCTCGATCACGCAGATTGCCGCCGAGACCCTGGGGCTGCCGATGGACAGCGTGCGCTTCAGCCTTGGCCGGTCGGATTTCCCGCCTACCCCGCCACACGGGGGCTCGATGACCCTCGCGTCCGTTGGCTCGGCCGTGCACGCCGCCTGCACCGCCGCGCTGGACCAGCGCCAGGCGCGCGCGGATCGCACGGACGGCGTCATCGAGGCGAGCGCCACGGCAGGCCCGGATGCCGAGGTGCGCAGCCGGTTTTCCATGCATGCCTTCGGTGCGGTGTTCGTGGAAGTCGCCGTCGATCCCGATGTCGGCACGATCCGTGTCCGGCGCGTGGTGGGCGCATATGGCGCGGGCCGGATCGTGAATCCGCGCCTCGCGGCCAGCCAATGCACCGGCGGGATGGTCGGCGGCATCGGCATGGCGCTGATGGAGCGAACCGCCCTGGATCCGCGGGACGGCCGGCCGGTGAATGCGCATATGGCGGATTACCTCGTGCCGGTCAACCTGGATATCCAGGGGCTGGAAGCGCATTTCGTCGACGAGGCCGATCCCCATGTGAATGAGCTGGGCGTCAAGGGATTGGGTGAAATCGCGCTGGTGGGCGTGGCCCCGGCCGTGGCTAACGCCGTGTTCCACGCCACCGGCAAGCGCGTGCGGGAGCTGCCGATCCGCATCGAGCACCTGGTCGAGCACAGCTAGTCCAGATCCGCACGGGCCTGCTCTTGCTGTTTGCGTGATACGGCCTGGCATTATGATGGCCGCATCCCCAACCTCCGGTTGCCAGTCATGGACAAGGCCCGTGTCCTCACCCTCTTCCTCGGCGTGGTGCGCGCCGGCAGCTTCCATCGCGCCGCGGTGGAGGCCGGCGTCACCCCGCAGGCCGCCAGCAAGGCCGTGCGCACGCTGGAGGACCATCTCGGCGTGCGCCTGCTGCACCGGACCACCCGCAAGCTCAGCCTGACGGAAGAAGGCGCGCGCCTGTTCGAGCTGGCCGCGCCGGGAATGCGCCAGCTCGACGAGGCGCTCGAACAGGTCCGCGGCAGCAGGAGCGACAGCGACGGCCTGGTCCGCCTGACCGCTCCACCGTCACTCGGCAGCCGCGTGCTGGTCCCGCTGGTGCGGGGCTTTCGCGAACATTATCCCGGCATCACCTTCGATGTGGTGCTGAGCGACCTCTTCACCGACCTGGTCGAAGCCAGGATCGACGTCGGCTTCCGCGTCGGCACCAGCCCCGGCCAGAATCTGGTGGCGCGACGGCTGTGCGATCTTCCGCTGGTCATCTGTGCGGCGCCGGATTACCTGGCGCGGCACGGCGAGCCGGCCACCCTGGACGACTTGCTGCAGCACCAGTGCACGGGCTTCCGCCGCCCCGCGACCGGGCGCATGGTGCCGTGGGAGCTGCAGGTGGACGGCGACCTGATCTACCAGGAGGTGCCTGCCGTGGCGAGCTTCAATGACGTGGAAACCGAGGTCGAAGCGGTGCGAGCCGGCATGGGCATCGGTCAGCTGCCCGCCTACATGATCCACGCCGACCTCGTGAGCGGACGGCTGAAGGCGATCCTGCCGCGGTACAGCAGCAGCAATGTCGGCATGTACATGTACTACCCGCATCGCAGCCAGATGCCGGTGCGGGTCCGGCGCTTCATCGACTTCGTGGTGGAGGCCGGCCGGGGCGCTGAGCAGTCGCTGTCGCGCCTGGTCGGGATCGTGCCCTGATTCTGTCCGCAACTGCCGGCCTGGGTTTCCTGGCATTTTCGTTTGATTTTTTCTCAAGCGAACGCGCCCGAAATATCGTTTGTCGCGCAGCCTGCCGACGACAACTATTACGGCAAGGCCAACCCACAGGAGACTGCCGTGTCAGACCAGCCCTATCCGCTCTGGAGCGCGGAACCCATCCCCCACTTGCTCGCCTCGCGCGACCGCGCCACCGGCGCGTGGATCTTCCCGGCGCTGCCCGCCGATTCGCCGCTGGCGGACGGCCACGAGACCGTCGCCATCACCGGCACGGGCGTGCTCTACAGCTTCACCGTGATCCACCCCGCGCCCAAGAGCGGACTGGCTCCGTATGCGCTCGGCTATGTCGATTTCGTCGGCCCGGTGCGTATCTTCGGCCGCCTGCTGGGCACGGCACGTCCGGTCATCGGCGAGCGCTACGCGCAGCGGCATGACGCCGAGCTGGGCTATGTCTTCGAAGCCGTCACGGCCTGAACGATCGAGAGAAGGAAAGGTAAGCAAGATGCAGGACATCTACATCCACGGCGGCGCGATGACGCCGTTCGGCCGCCACCCCGGCGTGCTGGCGCCGGAGCTGGCGCAACAGGCGATCCTGAAGGCGCTGGCCGATGCCGACGTGCCGGCTGGCCGCATCCAGGCCGTCTACTGCGCCAACGTGCTGGGCGGCATGATCCTTGGCCAGCTGATCGTGCGCGACCTGGGGCTCAAGGGGATCCCCGTCTACAACGTCGAGAATGCCTGCGCCAGCGGCGCCACCGGCGTGCACCTGGCACGGCATGCGCTGCTGGCCGGGCAATACGACACGGTGCTGGTCTTCGGCATCGAACAGCTCACTGCGCTCGGCGGCGGCACCATCCCGCTGCAGCGCAATGACCACAAGACCGAGCTCTATGCAAAGTCGGGCATGGTACTGCCCGCGGTGTATGCGATGCGCGGCACGCGTTTCCTGCACGAGCGCGACGCCAGTCCTGCCGACCTCGCCGAGGTGGCCGTGAAGAACCGCTACCACGGCTCGCTGAACCCGTATGCCCAGCAGCGCAAGACCACCACGGTCGAGGAAGTGCTCGCCTCGCGCATGATCGCCGACCCGCTGACGCTGCTGCAGTGCTGCCCGTCGCAGGTCGATGGCGCGGCAGCGCTGGTGCTGAGCACGCGCCGGCCGGCGCAGGCGCGGCCGGTGAAGGTGCTGTCCTCGGTGGTGGTGTCGGGCATGCGCGAGGAGGCCGACGACGACATCCTCGATGCCGAGATCACCGCGCGCGCCGCGCGCCAGGCCTATGAACAGGCGGGGCTCGGCCCGCGGGACGTCAACGTGGTCGAACTGCACGACGCCTTCACCATTGCCGAACTGCTCTACTACGAAGCCCTGGGCCTGGCCCCGCGCGGCGATGCCGTGGCCCTGCTCGATTCCGGTGCGACGCGCCTGGGCGGGCGCGTGCCGGTCAACCCGAGCGGCGGCCTGCTGGCCAAGGGCCATCCGCTGGGCGCCACTGGTGTGGCGCAGATGGTCGAGATCCTGTGGCATCTGCAGGGCCGCGCCGGCGAACGCCAGGTGCCCGAAGCCCGCATCGGCCTGACGCAATGCACCGGTGGCGGCATCGCGGGCGTGGACCACGCCGCGTCTTCCGTCCACCTGCTGGGAGTCTGAGATGGGCACGCAACGCTTCGATCCTTCCCATGTGGCCGTGGTCACCGGCGCCGCGCGCGGCATCGGCCTGGGCATCGCCACACAACTGGCCCGCCAGGGACTGGCCGTGGCCCTGCTCGACCGCGACGCTGCCGCGCTCGATGCCGCCGTCGGCGCGCTGGTCGCCGAAGGCCTCAACGCCTTTGGCGCCAGCGCCGACCTGACCGACTCGGCCGCGGTCCACGACGCCTTTGCGCAGGTGCAGGCGCGCACTGGCCGCGTCGACTACCTGGTCAACAACGCCGGCGCCGTGCGCGACACGCGCTTCCTGAAGATGACCGACGAGGACTGGGACCTGGTCATCGATACCAACCTGCGCTCGCAGTTCCTGTGCTGCCGTGCGGCATTGCCCGGTATGGTCGGGCGAGGGTACGGCCGCGTGGTCAATATCTCGTCGCGGGCCTGGCTGGGTGGCTTCGGGCAGGCCAACTACTCTGCCGCCAAGGGTGGCGTGGTCAGCCTGACACGCTCGCTCGCGATCGAATTCGCGGGCAAGGGCATCACCGTCAACGCGGTGGCGCCCGGCATCGTCGATACCCCGCTGTTCCGCGGCTTCGCGCCCGAGGTGCAGGCGCGGCTGCAGAAGTCTGTGCCGGTGCAGCGCATCGGCACCGCCGACGACATTGCCAACGCGGTCAGCTTCTTCCTCGACCCGCAGTCTTCCTACGTGACCGGGCAGACGCTCTATGTCTGCGGCGGGCGCAGCCTGTCGTCGCCAAGCGTTTAAGGAAGCCACCATGACCGTACGACTCCACACCGACGGCGCGGTCGCCGTGCTGACGATCGACCGGCCCGGGGCGCTCAATGCGCTGGACGTGACCGCGCTGCGCGAACTGCGCGGCCACCTCACCGAAGTGCGCGACCGCGACGACCTGCGCGTGGCCGTCCTGACCGGCTCCGGCACGCGCGCCTTCTGCGCGGGCGCCGACCTGAAAGGCACGCGCAGCTCGCCCGCCACCTACCCGGAAGCGCTGTTCCGCGCGCCGGAGCAGGCGGCCGACCTCGGCCTCTATATCCGGCTGATGGACCTGAGCGACCTCGGCCTTTGCAAGCCGCTGATCGCGGCGGTCAATGGCCATTGCCTCGGGGCCGGGCTGGAGATCGCGCTGCAATGCGACCTGCGGATTGCAGCGGAGCAGGCGAGCTTCGGCCTGCCAGAAGCCGCGGTCGGGTCGATCCCCGCCGTCTCGGGCCTGCATCGCCTGCTCAAGGCCGTGCCGGCGGCGCACGCGATGCAGATGGTGCTGACCGGCGAGCGGATCGACGCCGCGCAGGCCGCGCGCATTGGACTGGTCACGGAGACGGTGGCGCCGGAGGCGCTGCTCGACCGTGCGCTGGCCATCGCCGCACGCATCGCCGCGAATGCGCCGCTGGCGGTACAGGCGGTGAAGAAGCTGTCGCGCCAGACCAGCCACCTCAGCGAAGCCGATGCGCAGCAGCTGACCGAGCTCTACTGGGGCGTGCTGCGCGATACCGCCGACCGCACCGAGGGGCGGCAGGCGTTCGCCGAGAAGCGCCAGCCCCGCTACACCGGCCGTTAAGCGCCCGAAAGCAGATACACAGGAGACAAAGCATGACTCGCATTACCCGATTCGCACGCGCGGCGTTTGCGGCCGCGCTGACAGCCACCGCGCTGGGCGCCGCGGCGCAGGCACCCTTCCCCACGCAAAAGCCGATCACCCTGGTAGTGCCGTTCGCCCCCGGCGGCGGCAACGACATCCTGGCGCGCCTGATCGCGCCCAGGATGGGCCAGCTGCTGGGCCAGACCATCGTGATCGAGAACAAGCCCGGGGCGGGCGGCAACCTCGGCGCCGACAATGTCGCCCATGCGGCGCCGGACGGCTATACGCTGGTGATCGCTTCCAGCCAGGTGACGATGAACCCGTTCCTCGGCAGCAAGATTCCGTTCAGCATCGAACGGGACTTCGAGCCGGTGGGGCGGATCGCATCGGTGCCGATCATGCTGGTGGCCAACCCCGACCAGCCGTTCCGCACCCTGCAGGACTTTATCCAGTACACCCGCGCCAATCCCGGCAAGCTGAGCTACAGCAGCCCTGGCAACGGCACGCCGCAACACCTGGCCGGCGAAGTCTTTGCCAAGCTCAACAAGACCGAACTGCTGCACGTGCCCTATCGCGGCACCGGACCGTCGATTACCGACCTGATGGGCGGCCAGGTGCAGATTTCCTTTGCGACCTTTGCCTCGGCGATCCAGTATGTGCGCGCCGGCAAGCTGCGCGCGCTCGGCATCGCCGGCAGGAAGCGCACCGCGCTGATGCCGGACCTGCCAACCTTTGCTGAAGCCGGCATTGTCGGCTACGACGCCGAGCTGTGGTACAGCCTGCTGGCCCCGGCGCGCACGCCCAAGCCCGTGGTCGACAAGATCAACGCCGCGCTGGTGGCCGCGCTGAAATCACCTGACGTGACGGAGCAGATGGGCAAGCAAGGCTTCGAGCCGCAGGCTTCGTCGCCGGCCGAGCTGAAGGCCTATATCGGCAAGGAGATGACACGCTGGCAGCGCCTGATCCAGGACAACGGCATCAAGGTGGCGCTGTGAACTCGCCCTCCCATCCCGCACCCCCTCCGGAGGCATGACAATGCTGCGCGACGCACTGGACGGCCTGACCGTCATCGACTTCACGCAGATCGGCGCCGGCCCGACCTGCACCATGCTGCTGGCCGACATGGGCGCCAGGGTCATCAAGGTGGAGCCGCCCGGCGGCGAGCTGGGCCGCGGGCTGGGACCCGGCTGGCTCGGCGACGACAGCGCGCTGTTCCACGGCTTCAACCGCAACAAGCTGGGCGTGGCGCTCGACCTCAAGTCCGCCGACGGCGTGGCCGTGGCACGCCGCCTGATCGCGGGTGCCGATATCGTGGTGGAGAGCATGCGCCCAGGCGTGATGGAACGCCTTGGCCTGGGCCATGCGCAACTGGCCGAGGCGCACCCGGCGCTGATCTACTGCTCGATCTCCGCCTACGGGCAGGACGGGCCGTACGCGGGCCGCGCCGGCGTCGACGGCATCATGCAGGCCGATTCCGGGCTGATGAGCCTGATCGGCCTGCCTGACGGCGAGCCGTGCAAGGTGCAGGCGCCGGTGGTCGACGTGATGACCGGCTACGTGGCCTGCGTGGGGGTGCTGGCGAAGCTCGCGCAGCGGGCCCGCGACGGCTGCGGCGGCCATCTCGATGTCAGCCTGCTCAATGCGGCGCTGGCGCTGCAGCAATCGTCCCTCACCAGCTATTGCGCCGACGGGAAACTGCCGCAACGCGTGGGCAGCGCGGCGCCCTATTCCGCGCCCAACCAGGCCTTCCGCACCGCCGACGGCTGGGTCATGGTGGCCGCCTACATGCCCGAGCGCTGGCGCCGGTTGTGCGATGTGCTGGGCCGGCCCGAGCTGGCCGGCGACCCGCGCTTTGCCACCTCGCCGCTGCGCGTAGCCAATCGCGCGGCAATGGTGGATGCGCTGACCAGTGTCTTCGTCACCCGCACGACCGACACTTGGCTGGCGTTGCTCCAGGACGCCGACATCCTGTGCGCGCCCGTGGCAACCTACGACGATGTCATGGCGCATCCGCAGGTGGCCGCCAACCGCATGGTGCAGCGCGTCCGGCACGACACCTTGGGCGAGATCCGCATGCCGGGCTTCCCGATCAACAGCGCTCAGGAAAACGCGTTGCCATCTCAGCCGGCACCGGCTTGCGGCCAGCATACGCAGGCCGTGCTGGCCGAACTGGGCTACAGCCGCGACGAAATCGCCGCGCTGCGGTCACGGGGCGCAATCCACTGCAGTCAGTCGGAGGCGATACGAGACATGGTGGTCCCGGCGGCATCCTGAGCCTGCCGCATCAACCCTGCGCGTCGAACTGCGCCAGCAGCCACTGCCGGAACACCGCCATGCTGGGGCTTTCCTTGCGGTCAGCGGGCGTCAGCAGGTAGTAGGTGAAGTCGCCCATATCCACGGCCTGCCGGAACGGCGCCACCAGCCGGCCGGCATCGAGATCGGCCGCCACCAGGAAGCGCTGCGCGATGGCAAAGCCCTGCCCTTCGACGGCGGCCGCATAGGCCATGGCCGAGCTCTGGTAGGTCATGCCGCCGCGCGCATCGACCTGCCCGTCCGCGCGCGCGGCCTTGAGCCAGTGGGCCCAGTCGTCAGGCCGCGCGATCGAGTGCAGCAGGGTCTGGTGCTCCAGGTCAGCGGGCTTCTTCACCTTCGGCCCGCCCTCCAGCAGCCCCGGGCTGCATACCGGCACCAGGATATTCGACACCAGCCGATAGGTATTGACACCGCTCCACTTGCCGTCGCCCAGCCGGATCGCGCCGTCGATGTCTTCCTTGCGAAAATCGACCGGGTCGAGCGACGCGGTCAACAGCACCTCGATGCCGGGATTGGCTGCATGGAAGCTCGACAGCCGCGGGATCAGCCAGCGCATGGCAAAGGTGGTGTAGGCGCGCACCTTGAGCTGCTTGCGCCTGGCGCGCTTGCTCAGGCGCCGGGTGGCCTCGCGCAGGTCGTCCATCGCCTTGGTCACTGCGCGATAGTAGTCCTCGCCGGTGCGGGTCAGCGAGATCTGCCGGTGGCCGCGATGCAGCAACTGCACGCCCAGCCCCTCCTCCAGCGCACGGATCTGGCGGCTGACGGCGCCGGGCGTGACGTGCAGCTCCTCGGCAGCCGTGGTGATGCTGAGGTGCCGCGCGGCCGCCTCGAAGGCACGCAAGGCGTTCAATGGGGGCAATTTGTCCATGCCAGCGAGTCTGCCACACGGTTGAGGTTTGCTCAATTGAAGCGCTGTCGCTGAATTGACAACTACTTGTTGTCATTGAAACGCGATTGCATGTCTAGTGTTGCTGACGTCGCCGGCCTAAATTTGTCTCCGTGGCCCCGCCATCAGACATCGACGTCAAACCGAGCACCCTGAAAGGAGATTCATCATGTCCGCCAACACCACCAACACCGCCAACACCAACGTCAACGCCACCGGCAAGGTCTGGTTCATCACCGGCGCCTCGCGCGGCTTCGGCCTGGAACTGACCCGTGCCGCCCTGGCACGCGGCGATCGCGTTGTCGCCACCGCGCGCCGCCCGGAGACGATCACCGCCGCGCTGGGCGAACACGACAACCTGCTGGGCGTGGCGCTGGACGTCACCAGCGAAGCCCAGGCCGTCGCCGCCGCCGAAGCGGCCGTGGCCCGCTTTGGCCGCATCGATGTGCTGGTCAACAACGCCGGCTACGGCCTGCTGGGCGCGGTGGAAGAAGCGTCAGCGCAGGAAGTCGAGCAGCAGTTCGCCACCAACGTGTTCGGCGTGCTGGCCGTGACGCGCGCGGTGCTGCCGCATATGCGCGCGCAGCGCGGCGGCCGCATCCTCAATATCTCGTCGATCGGTGGCTACGCCGCGTATCCGGGCTGGGGCGTGTATGGCGCCACCAAGTTCGCGGTGGAGGGCCTGACTGAAGCGCTCGACGCGGAACTGTCGCCGCTGGGCATCCGCGCCACCGTGGTCGAGCCGGGCTTCTTCCGCACCGACTTCCTCGATGCCAGCTCGCTGGTGCGCGTGCGCACCGAGATCGCGGCGTATGCCGAGACGGTCGGGGCCATGCGTGCGCACATGGTTTCGGCCAACCACCAGCAGCCCGGCGACCCCGCCAAGCTGGCGGCAGCGCTGCTGGCCCTGGCCGACAGCGACACCCCGCCGGTGCGCCTGCCGCTGGGCTCGGACACGGTCTACCGCATCACCGAGAAGAACCGCCGGGTGGAAAGCGAACTGGCCGCATGGCAGGCGCTGGCGGTGTCGACCGACCACAACGATGTGCGCCGCTGATCTTGCTGCAGCGCACCAGCGCGCGGCTTGCTGCAGTGCAGGCAAGCCGCGCGGCCACAAAACCAGGCCGGCCAAGCGCCGGCCGCGCCACTTGGGGGCTGTCCCATGTCCGGCATGGCACGGTGTCGGGCATGCGCATATGTCGCTTCCGCCGAATTTCGCCAATAATGCCCTGAGAGTCATTGCCGGACGAACCGAGAGCCAACATGCACGATAGTCCCGATGCCATCCGCACCGTCGCCCTGCTTGGGCACGCGGGGTGCGGCAAGACCTCGCTGGTCGAGGCACTGCTGTACAAGGGCGGTGCGCTGCACACGCCCGGCAGCATCGAACGCGGGTCCACGGTGTGCGACACCGATCCGCTGGAGCGCAAGTACAAACGCTCGCTGAGCACCGCCGTTGCCCACCTGCATTACCGCGACACCCGCATCTACCTGCTCGACACCCCCGGCTACCCTGACTTCTCCGGCCTCGCCATCAGCGCGCTGGCCGCGGTGGAGACCGCTGCGATCATCATCAATGCGCAGACCGGCATCGAGATGACCACGCGCCGGGCGATGGCGTGGGCCCAGGCGCGCCAGCTGTGCAGGATGATCATCATCAATGGCATCGACGGCGACAAGGTCGACCTGCCAACGCTGCTGACGGATATCCAGGAGGCCTTCGGCAAGGAATGCCTGCCGATCAACCTGCCGGCCGACCACGGCGGCAAGGTGGTCGACTGCTTCTTCAATCCGGCCGGCGAGTCGGATTTTTTATCTGTGCCAGCGGCCCACGATGCGCTGATCGACCAGGTGATCGAGATCGATCCCGAGCTGATGGAGCTATACCTCGAGCAAGGCCAGGCGATCACGCCGGAACAGCTGCATGCCCCCTTCGAGCGCGCGCTGCGCGAAGGCCACCTGGTGCCGATCTGCTTTACCTCGGCCGCCACCGGCGTCGGCATCACGGAACTGCTCGACGTATTCGTGCAACTGCTGCCCAATCCGACCGAAGGCAATCCGCCGCTGTTCTATCGCGATACCGGCAAGGGCAGCAGCGAGGGCGGCAGCGAAGGCAGCGAACACCGCAAGGCCGTGCGCGCCGAACCGGTGCCGCACAAGCATGTGCTGGCCCATGTCTTCAAGGTGGTGATCGATCCCTATGTCGGCAAGCTGGCTGTGTTCCGCATCCACCAGGGCACGGTCACGCGCGACAGCCAGCTCTATATCGGCGACGGCCGCCAGCCGTTCAAGGTGGCGCACCTGCTGCGGCTGCAGGGCAAGGAGACGCAGGAAGTGCCGCGTGCCGGCCCGGGCGATATCTGCGCGGTGGCGAAGGTGGACGAGCTCGGCTTCGATGCAGTGCTGCACGATGCCACCGAGGACGGCAATATCCACCTGACGCCGCTGGAGTTCCCCACGCCGATCTATGGCCTGGCGATCGAGCCGGCACGCCGCGGCAATGAGCAGCGCCTGGCCGAGGTGCTGCACAAGCTCAGCGCGGAAGACCCGTGCCTGCGCGTCGAGCATCCGGCGGGCACCAATGAAACCGTGGTGTTCGGGCTGGGCGAGTTCCACCTGCGCTGCGCGCTGGAGCGGCTGACCGAGCAGTACAAGCTGGAAGTGGCGACGCACCCGCCCAAGATCGCCTATCGCGAGACCATCGGCGGCAAGGCCGAGGGCCATCACCGGCACAAGAAGCAGACTGGCGGCGCCGGGCAGTTCGGCGAGGTGATGCTGCGGGTTGAGCCGCTCGCGCGCGGCGAGGGCTTCGACTTTGTCGATGCGGTCAAGGGCGGGGCAATTCCCGGGCAGTTCATTCCCGCCGTCGAGAAGGGCATCCGCCAGGTGCTGGACAGCGGCCCGCTGGCGGGCTTCCCGATGCAGGACGTGCGCGTGACCGTCTATGACGGCAAGAGCCACCCGGTCGACTCCAAGGAAGTCGCGTTCGCGACCGCCGGGCGCAAGGCCTTTATCGATGCGGTGCTCAAGGCCCGCCCCAGCGTGCTGGAGCCGATCGTCGATATCGAGGTCACGGCGCCGGGCACCGCCATGGGCGACATCATCGGCGACCTCTCCACCAAGCGCGGCCAGGTCCATGGCACGCGCACCGCCGCCGGCAACGCGGTGATCGTCGCCGGACAGGTGCCGCTGTCGGAGCTGAACGACTACCAGTCACGGCTGAACAGCATCACCGGCGGCCACGGCAGCTACACCATCCAGTTCAGCCACTACGACTACGTGCCGCCGGCACAGCAGGACAAGATGGCGTCCCGCCACAAGGCACAGCAGGACACGGATTGAGCACTTAGTCCACTGCGTCAGAGGCAATGCGCCCCCGCTGGACTGCGCCTCAAGGCCGTATGCGTCGTTGCAAATGCTCGCAATAGCCGTGCTATTGCTGCGCTTTGCGCCTAGCCTACGACCTTGCTGCGCAGCCCCTCGGGTGCGATTCCTCTAACCCGGTGGACTAGTGCTGGCTGGCGCCGGTCGCGCCGATGCCGGTCATGGCACGCACGAACTGCGCGCCATAACGCTGGCGCTCGGCGCTCGCCTGCGCCGAGCGGTCGAGCACCGACACCAGCCAGGCGCAGGCAAAGGCCAGCGTCATCGAGAACAGCGCCGGATTGGCATACGGGAAGACCGGCTTGGCGTGGTGCAGGATGCCGACCCAGACGGTCGGGCCCAGCACCAGCAGCGCCACCGCCGAGGCCAGCCCGGCCAGGCTGCCCGCCACCGCGCCGCGCGTGGTCAGCCCTTTCCAGAACATCGACAGGAGCAGCACCGGGAAGTTGACCGAGGCCGCGATCGCCAGCACCAGCCCTGACAGGAAGGCGATGTTCTGCTTCTCGAACATCACGCCCAGCACCATCGCCAGCACGCCGATCACCAGCGTGGCCGCCTTCGATACGCGGATCTCGTCCTTCTCGCTGGCCTGTCCGCGGCGGAACACGTTGGCGTACAGGTCGTGCGAGACAGCCGACGCGCCCGACAGGGCCAGGCCCGCCACCACCGCCAGGATGGTCGCGAACGCCACCGCCGAGATAAAGCCCAGGAACAGGTCGCCACCGATCGCATGCGACAGGTGCACCGCCACCATATTGCTGCCGCCGATGATCTTGCCGGCCGCATCGCGATAGGCCGGGTCGGCGCCCACCATCACGATCGCGCCGAAGCCCACCACCAGGATCAGCAGGTAGAAGTAGCCGATGAAGCCAGTCGCGTAGAGCACGGACTTGCGCGCCTCGCGGGCATCCGCCACCGTGAAGAAGCGCATCAGGATGTGCGGCAGGCCGGCCGTGCCGAACATCATCCCGACACCGAGTGAGATGGCATCGACCGGGTTGGACACCAGCCCGCCCGGCGACAGGATCGCCAGGCCCTTCTCATGCACCTTGGCCGCGCCGGCGAACATGGCTTCGGGGCTGAAGCCGAAATACGCGAGCACCATGATGGCCATGAAGGTCACCCCGCCCAGCAGCAGCGCAGCCTTGATGATCTGCACCCAGGTAGTCGCCAGCATGCCGCCGAACATCACGTACAGCACCATCAGCAGGCCGACGATCACCACCGCCGATTCATAGCTGGTGCCGAACAACAGCTCGATCAGCTTGCCGGCACCGACCATCTGCGCCACCAGGTACATGATCACCACGGTCAGCGTGCCGCAGGCGGCAGTAATACGCACCGGCTTCTGCGCCAGGCGGTACGACACCACATCGGCGAAGGTATAGCGGCCGAGGTTGCGCAGCCGTTCGGCGACGATGAACAGGATGATCGGCCAGCCGGCGACCACGCCCAGTGCGTAGATCAGTCCGTCATAGCCCTTGTCGAACATCATGGCGGAGATGCCCAGGAAGGAGGCCGCCGAGACCATGTCGCCGGCGATCGCCAGGCCGTTCTGGAACCCGGTGAGGCCACCGCCGGCGGCATAGAAGTCCGACGCCGAGCGCGTGCGCCGCGCGGCCCAGCGCGTGATGCCGAGCGTGAAGAGCACGAACAGCAGGAACATCAGGATGGCGCTCCAGTTCAGCGGCCGGCGCGCGGCTTCGCCCTGGATCGCGGGCGCGGCCAGTGCGGCGGTGCTCGCAAGGTCCATGAAAAACACGGGCAAGAAACGGAATACCGGCTTCATGCTTTGCACTCCTTGCGCACGCGCTCGTTGAGCGGGTCCAGGTCGCGGTTGGCCCGGTACACGTAGATCCCGGTCAGCATCACGGCCGCGAAGATCACCGCCACGCCCACGGGAATACCCACCGTCATGACACCTGCGCCGAGCGGCGCGCCAAGCGTGGCCGGCGAGAACGCCAGCAGCAGGATGAAACCGAAGTAGATTGTCAGCATCACCAGCGTCAGCGACCAGCCCAGGCGGGCCCGCCCGCTGGTGAGCCGGATGAAATCGGGGTGGTTCTGGATGGCATCCAGTTGTCGCGCGTCCATGATTGTCTCCTTTGGCGCAGGGGTTGGCGTGGCGCCTCTGGGTGGGCGCCATCGTTGGATGAATTGTTGGTGCTTTGAATCCGTCGGCGGTGTTCTCCCCTCTCCCACTTCGCGGGAGAGGGGAGCGTCCGCATAGGGCGGCGGTAGAAAATGGCGCTTCAGATCGCGCCGACCGGCTGCTCGTGCGTGACCTTCGGCCGCATGTCCAGCACGCGCCTGGCCTTGCCGACAGTGGTGCGCTCGATGCCTTCCGCATCCACCACCTGCACGTGCGTGGTCACGCCCACATAGGTCTTGATCTGCTCCTTCAGCTCGCGCTCCAGCGTCGCGCGGTCGTCGGCGCACAGCGACGCCGAACGCTCGGGCCGCGCTTCGACCCGCACTTCCAGCTCGTCGAGGTGGCCGTCGCGGGTCACCACCAGCTGGTATTGCGGCGCCAGTGCCGGCGACTTCAGGATCAGCTCCTCGATCTGCGACGGGAACACGTTCACGCCGCGGATGATCAGCATGTCGTCCGAGCGGCCGGTGATCTTGCCGATGCGGCGCATCGATCGCGACGTCGGCGGCAGCAGGCGCGTGAGGTCGCGCGTGCGGTAGCGGATCACCGGAAGCGCCTCCTTGGTCAGCGAAGTGAACACCAGTTCGCCCTCTTCGCCATCCGGCAGCACCTCGCCGGTAACCGGGTCGATAATCTCGGCGTAGAAGTGGTCTTCCCAGATCACCGGGCCATCCTTGCTCTCGATGCATTCGCAGGCCACGCCCGGGCCCATGACTTCGGACAGGCCGTAGATGTCCACCGCGTCGATGCCGGCGCGAGCCTCGATCTCGGCGCGCATCGCGTCGGTCCACGGCTCGGCGCCGAAGATACCGACCTTGAGCGAGCTTTCCGACGGGTCCATGCCCTGGCGCTCCATCTCCTCGATCAGGTTCAGCATGTACGACGGCGTGACCATGATGATGTTGGGCTGGAACTCGCGGATCAGCTGTACCTGTTTCTCGGTCTGGCCGCCGGACATCGGGATCACCGTGCAGCCGGCCTTCTCCGCGCCGTAGTGCGCGCCAAGGCCGCCCGTGAACAGGCCGTAGCCATAGCTGACATGGACCAGGTCGCCGGCGCGGCCGCCCGCTGCGCGGATGGAGCGCGCCACCACGCCGGCCCAGGTATCGATGTCCTTCGCGGTATAGCCGACCACCGTGGGCTTGCCGGTGGTGCCGCTCGACGCGTGCACGCGCGCCACCTTCTCGCGCGGCACGGCGAACATGCCGAAGGGATAGTTGTCGCGCAGGTCCTGCTTGGTCAGGAACGGAAACTTCGCCAGGTCCGACAGCGACTGCAGGTCGTCCGGATGCACCCCCGCCGCGGCAAAGGCCTTGCGGTAGTGCGGCACGTTGTCATAGGCATGGCGCACGCTCCATTTCAGCCGTTCCAGCTGCAGCGCCTGCAGTTCGTCGCGGCTGGCGCGTTCGATCGGCTCCAGCTCGTTGGGGTTGGGGATGCGTTGAACCATTGTCTACTCCATCTCGTTATGATGGCGCCGCGAGCAAAGGGGGGGCCGGCGCCGGGTACTGCGACTGCAACCCCTGGGTCAGATATGCGAACGGCTCTGGACGACGCGGAAACGGTTGGCGACGAAGGCGGAATCCGACAGCGACGCATTGGCCGCCGGGTTGGCACCGGTGGCATGGAAGTCGCTGAACGCCGCCGACTGGTTGACGAACACGCCGCCGGTCAGGTTCAGCGACAGGGCCACGCCGGCGTCTTCGGCGGCATCGCGGATGGCTTGGGTCACGCCTGCATCCGTCGTATAGGCAGACAACGTCAACGCCCCGTGTTCCTTCGCGCCGCGGTGCGCCAGCGCGATGCTGTGCGCGGTGCTGTCGGTGGCAACGATGAACGAGATCGGGCCGAACAGCTCCTGCATGATCTTGCCCTCGTCGCTGGCATCCACCTTCAGCACCAGCGGCGTGCGGATGCGCGCGCCGGGGAACTCAGGGTGTTCCAGCACGCGGCTGTCGGCGACGATCTCGCCGAGCGCGCGCGACGATTCGATACGTTCCACCACACCGTCGTTCTGGATCGCGCCCAGCAGCTCCACCGCCTTGGTCGCATCGCCGGTCAGCTTGCCGACCGCTTCGCCGATGGCCGTGGCGACCTGGTCGAAGCTGACGCGCCCTTCCGGCGTATCGATACCGTCCTTCGGCACGTAGATGTTCTGCGGCGCCGTGCACATCTGGCCGGAGTACAGCGCCAGCGAGAACGCGATATTGCGCACCATGCCCTTGAAGTCGCTGGTCGCGTCGATCACGATCTGGTTGACGCCGGCCTTCTCGGTGTAGACCTGCGCCTGGTGCGCGTTGCGCTCCAGCCAGTCGCCGTTGGCCGTGCTGCCGGTAAAGTCGATCAGGCGCACTTCCGGGCGCAGCGCCAGCTTCGACGCCATGCGCTCGGTCGGGTCGTTGGCCACCAGCGTGACCAGATTCGGATCGAAGCCGGCTTCCTGCAGCACCTCGCGCGCCACCTCGACGGTGATCGCCAGCGGCAGGATCGCGCCCGGGTGCGGCTTGACCACCACCGCATTGCCGGTCGCCAGGTTGGCAAACAGGCCCGGATAGCCGTTCCAGGTCGGGAAGGTGCAGCAGCCGATCACCAGGCCCACGCCGCGCGGCACCACGGTGTAGCGCTTTTCCATGCGCAGCGGCTCGTTCTTGCCCTGCGGCTTCTCCCAGATGGCCTGCTTAGGGATGCGGTGCATCTCGTCCCAGGCGTAGGCCACGGCCTCCAGCCCGCGGTCCTGCGCGTGCGGGCCGCCGGCCTGGAAGGCCATCATGAAGGCCTGGCCGGTGGTGTGCATGACCGCGTAGGCAATCTCGAAGCTGCGGCGGTTCAGGCGCTGCAGGATTTCCAGCGAGACGCCGACCCAGGCTTGCGGCCCGGCCTTGCGCCACGCGGGCATGCCTTCGGCCACGCCGGCAAAGAGCTGGTCGAGGTCGGGCTTCGGATAGCTGATGCCCAGCTCCGGGCCGTAGGGCGAGACTTCCTTGCCGGCCTGGCCGACGGTGCCCGGCTGCGACAGCGCGAACGGCTGGTTCAGGCGGGCCTCGAAGGCGGCCTTGCCGTCGGCGTTGGCTGTTTCGCCGTAGGCCTTCGGGCTCGGCATTTCGGTGAACGGGCTCCAGTAGCCGCGTTCGGCGATGGCTTGGGTGGCTTGTTCCAGCAGCGCCTGGTGGCGCTCGAAAAACGGATGGGACACGGCTTGCTCCGGGGGCGATACTGTTTCTGAGTTTGTAGGGATGGCTGCAGGAAACGCCTCAGGTTTCCTGATCGAAATCGATCACCAGCTTGTCGCTGACGGCGTAGCTCTGGCAGCTCAGGATGAAGCCGCGCGCGACTTCATAGTCTTCCAGTGCAAAGTTGACGTCCATGTCGACTTCGCCTTCAATGCGCTTGCAGCGGCAGGTCGAACAGACCCCGCCCTTGCACGAGTACGGAAGCTCGATGCCTTGCGCCAGCGCGGCATCCAGCACGGTTTCCTTGTTTTTCTCCAGGGTGAAGGAACGCGTGCGTCCGTCCTGGATCACCGTGACCTCGCACTGCTGCTGGCCCACCTGCTTGTGCGCATGCGCGGGCGGACGTGCCGACGGGATGCTGGTGGCGAACAGCTCGCGCTTGATGCGGGCCTTGTCGACGCCGTTGGCGAGCAGGGCCTGCGACACCTCTTCCATCATCGAATGCGGGCCGCAGATAAAGGCGACGTCGATGTCCTGTGGTTTGACCCAGTGCTTGAGCAAGGCATTGACCTTTTCGCCGTCGATACGGCCGTTGAACAGGTCGATATCCAACTGCTCGCGGCTGAGCACGAACACCAGGTTGAAGCGCTGCAGGTAGGTGTCCTTCAGGTCTTCCAGCTCTTCCTTGAACAGCACGGACGATGAGGCGCGGTTGCCGTAGAACAGCGTGAAGCGGCTTTCCGGCTCGGCCTGCAAGGTAGTCTTGATGATCGACAGCATCGGCGTGATGCCGCTGCCGGCGGCGAATGCCACGTAGTGCTTTGTGTTGGATTCGGACAGCGGCACGTGGAAGTGGCCGGACGGCGGCATCACTTCCAGCTTCATGCCGGGCTGCAGCTGTTCGTTGGCCCAGTTGGAGAACAGGCCGCCGTCGACGCGCTTGATCGCGACGCGCAGCTGTTCGTCCTGCACCGCCGCGCAGATCGAGTACGAGCGGCGCACGTCCTCGCCGTCGATGCCGGCGCGCAGCGTCAGGTGCTGGCCCTGCACGTAGCGGTAGGTATCCGCCAGCTCATCGGGTACGGCAAAGGTCACGGCCACGGCGTCGCGGGTTTCGCGGGTGACCGAGGCCACCGTCAGTTCATGGAATTTGCTCATCTCACTACCTCGGTCCGGCTCAGTGCGCCTTGAAGTAATCGAACGGTTCCTTGCAGTCGCCGCAGCGGTACAGGGCCTTGCAAGCGGTCGAGCCGAACTGGCTGACCAGCCGTGTCTGGCGCGAGCCGCAATGCGGGCAGGCCACCACCAGCGCCGGGGCCGCCCTGCGGCTGATGCCGCTGATGTCGATCACCCGCTGCGCCGGTGGCGCGATGCCGTAGCCAGCCAGGCTGGCCTTGCCGCGCGGGGTCATCCAGTCGGTGGTCCAGGCCGGCGCGAGCCGGGTTTCCACGCGCACGGCATCCACGCCCTGCGCGGCGAGCGCGCTTTCGATGCCTTCGCGGATCACGGTCATCGCCGGGCAGCCGGAGTAAGTCGGCGTAATGGTGACGACGCAGGCATCGTCCACCCACGCCACCTCGCGCACGATCCCAAGGTCCACCACGGAAATCACCGGGATCTCCGGATCGGGCACCGTATCGAGCCAGCTCCAGACCTGTTCGACGGCGGGGCGTGCCAGTGCTTGCGCGTTCATGGGGATCACCACTGCGCGCCGGGATAGGCGCGCTGCAGGAACTGCATCTCGGCCAGCAGGTAGCCGAGGTGTTCGGTATGACGGCCGTGGCGGCCGCCGCTCTGCGCCCACTGGCCGGCGGGCATGCGCAGCGTGGCCTCTTCCAGCACCTCGCCAACGTGGCGCTGCCAGGGCTCGGCCAGCATTGCCGGATCGGGAATCACGCCGTCGCGCACCAGCGCGGCCTCGGCCGCGTCGGCCTCGAACAGCTCGCCGGTGAACATCCACAGGTCGTCGAAGGCGTCCTGCATGCGCCGGTGGCTCTCTTCGCTGCCGTCGCCCAGGCGCACCACCAGGTCAGCGCTGCGGCGCACGTGATAGGTCGCTTCCTTGAGCGACTTGGCGGCGATTTCCGCGATGCGCGCGTCGGTGGAGCGCTGCAGTCCCTCCAGCACGAAGTAGTGCCAGGTGTCGAACAGGAACTGGCGCGCCAGCGTGTCGGCATAGCTGCCGTTGGGCTGCTCCACCAGCAGCAGGTTGCGGAACTGGTGCGCGTCGCGCAGGTAGGCGAGCTGGTCCGCGTTTTGCCCAGCGCCCTCCACCTCGGCGGCATAGCCCAGCCACAGCCGGGTCTGGCCGACCAGGTCGAGCGCGACGTTGGTCAGCGCAATGTCCTCTTCCAGCGCCGGGCCGCGGCCGCACCATTCAGACAGGCGCTGGCCGAGCACCAGCGTGGTGTCGCCCAGGCGCAGCAGGTATTCGAGCTTGTGGTTGTCCATGATGAAGGCCGTGTCAGATGTGCTTGACGGCTTCCGGCATCGGGAAGAACGTCGGATGGCGGTAGACCTTGCTGTTGGCGGGCTCGAACAGCGGGCCCTTGTCGCCGGGGCTGCTGGCGACCACGTCGGCGGCCTTGACCACCCAGACGCTGACGCCCTCATTGCGGCGCGTGTAGACGTCGCGGGCATTGTTGATCGCCATTTCGCCGTCGGGCGCGTGCAGGCTGCCCACGTGCTTGTGGGCCAGGCCGTGCTGGCTGCGGATAAAGATCTCCCAAAGCGGCCACTCTTTCATGGCAACCTCCTGTGTGATGCGGGTTCGATGGGTAGCGGCGCCGTGCGCCGCGGAGTCAGGCGGCGGCTTGCTGCGCCTGCTTGTCGGCGTGTGCCACCAGTGCGTCGCGGAACCATGCGCCGTCGTCCCAGGCCTTGACGCGGGTGCGCAGTCGGTCGCGGTTGCACGGGCCGTTGCCCTGGATGACGTTGTAGAACTCGGACCAGTCGATCTCGCCGAAGTCATAGTGGCCGCGTTCCTCGTTCCACTTCAGGTCGGGATCGGGAATGGTCAGGCCCAGGTACTCGGCCTGCGGCACGGTCTGGTCGACCATCTTCTGGCGCAGTTCGTCGTTGGAGAACAGCTTGATGCGCCACTGCATGGACTGCGCGCTGTTGGGCGAATCGCCGTCGGACGGGCCGAACATCATCAGCGCGGGCCACCACCAGCGGTTCAGCGCGTCCTGCGCCATCTGCTTCTGCCCGGGCGTGCCGTTGCACAGCGACAGCAGGATGTCGTAGCCCTGGCGCTGGTGGAAGGACTCTTCCTTGCATACGCGCACCATGGCTCGGGCATAGGGGCCGAAGGAGCAGCGGCACAGCGGCACCTGGTTGATGATGGCCGAGCCGTCCACCAGCCAGCCGATCATGCCGATATCGGCCCAGCTCAGCGTGGGGTAGTTGAAGATGCTGGAATACTTGGCCTTGCCGCTGTGCAGCTCGCCCAGCATCTGGTCGCGCGACACGCCCAGCGTTTCCGCCGCGCTGTAGAGGTACAGGCCATGGCCGGCCTCGTCCTGGATCTTGGCCAGCAGCACGGCCTTGCGCTCCAGCGTGGGGGCGCGGGTAACCCAGTTGCCTTCGGGCAACTGGCCCACGATCTCGGAATGGGCGTGCTGCGATATCTGGCGGACAAGGGTCTTGCGATACGCCTCGGGCATCCAGTCCTTGGCTTCGATCTTGATGCCGGCGTCCACGCGGGCCTGGAACTCACGCTCCTGCGGGTCCATCTCTTCCATTGCGCGGAGCCTCGTCGCTCCCGTCTCCACCAGCTGTGCGTACATCGTTTGCTCCACCTGTTTTGCCCGTGATCGACGTCTTGATCTGCGTCAATCTCGTAAGTTGAAATGGATGGTAGTGATACAATTTGATTCAAGCAATCGACGTTTGTGTATCACTTCTGGAGACTCGCCGATGGCGACGCCCGACCCCGATCCGGTTTCCCCCCGCGTGACCCGGCTGGCACGCGGGCTCAAGCTGGGCGCCAACTCGATGCTGGTGACGCTGTTCGGCGACGTGGTCGCGCCGCGACCCCAGGCGGTCTGGCTGGGCAGCCTGATCCGCCTGGCGGCGCCGTTCGGCATCAATGACCGGCTGGTGCGCACCGCCACCTTCCGCCTCACCGCCGACGACTGGCTGGCCGCCACGCGCATCGGGCGGCGCAGCTACTACGGGCTGTCTGAAGCCGGCCTGCAACGCGTGCTGCACGCGGGCAAGCGCATCTATGCGGGCGATGCGCCCGAATGGGACGGGCGCTGGACGCTGGTGCTGGTGCGCGGTGACGTACGCGCCACCGTCCGGCAGCGGCTGAAGCGGGAATTGCTGTGGGAAGGGTTCGGCGCGATCGCGCCCGGGGTGATGGCGCATCCCAACGCCGACCTGGCCTCGCTGCGCGAGATCATCCAGGCGGCACGAGCGCAGGAGTATGTGGCGGTAATGGAGGCCAGCAGCCTCGAGGCATTTTCGCTGCGGCCGCTGCAGGCGCTGATGCATCAGACCTTCAAGCTGGGCGACGTGGCCGACGCCTGGCAGGCATTGCTGCGGCGCTTTTCACCGGTCGCGGAAGAAGCGGCGCAGCTGGCGCCGGCGGATGCCTTCTTTGTCCGGACGCTGCTGGTGCATGAGTACCGGCGCGTGCTGCTGCGCGACCCGAACCTGCCCGAGGTGCTGCTGCCGGCGGACTGGCCGGGGCGCACGGCGCGGGGGATGTGCAGTGCGGTCTACGGGGCGTTGCTGGAGGCGAGCGAGGCCTACCTGCATGGGGTGGTTGAGGTGGCGGATGGAGCGCTGGTGGATGCGAAGCGTGCGCTGCGCAAGCGCTTCACGCACGCTTGAGCCTCCTGTGTTAGTAAGTTTCCAGATGCAGCCGCCCGTCGCGCTTCATCCCCTCCGCCAACGACTCCCAGTTCAGCCCAGCCTGCTGCGCCACGTCGCGCAAGGCCAGCACCACGCCCTCCTCCATGCTCTTGAGCCCGCACACGTAGAAGCAGGTATCCGGTGAAGCCAGCAGCGCGGCCAGATCCGCCGCACGCTCGCGCATCAGGTCCTGCACATAGCGCCTGGGCTGCCCCGGGGTGCGCGAGAAGGCCAGGTTGATGTCGATGAAATCCCTGGGCAGGTTCTGCAGTGGGCCGAAGTAAGGCAGCTCTTCGCGCGTGCGCGCGCCGAAGAACAGCATCAGCTTGCCGCCGTCGAACTTGCCGGCCTTGCGCAAACGCCGCCGCCATTCGGTCATGGCGCGCATCGGTGCACTGCCGGTGCCGGTGCAGATCATCACGATGTTGGAGCGCGGGTGGTTCGGCATCAGGAAGCTGGCGCCGAACGGGCCGATCACTTCCACCTTGTCGCCCACCTGCAGGTCGCACATATAGTTCGAGGCCACGCCGCGCACCGGATTGCCGTCGTGATCCTGCAGCACGCGCTTGATGGTCAGCGACAGGTTGTTGTAGCCGGGCCGCTCGCCGTTGCGCGGGCTGGCAATCGAATACTGGCGCGCATGGTGCGGGCGGCCGCTGGCGTCGGTGCCCGGCGGGACGATGCCGATGGACTGGCCTTCCAGCACCGGGAACGACGTCGAGCCAAAATCCAGCACGATATGGTGGGTGTCATACTCGCGGCCGACTTCAGTCACGCGCACGTTGCCGGTAACGGTGGCGGTGATGGTCTTCTGCGCGGATTTCGCGCCATACAGGTTGGTGTATGCGTGCGCGGCGGACCAGGGCGGCACGGTGGCGCCGTAGCCGGCGCTGTTGAACACTTCCTCGCCGGTGCCGGCCAGCGGCGATGCCGTGACGGCTTCGGGCGCTGCGGTCTGCACGTCGGCGTCGGGTGCCAGGTCGGCCAGTTGCTCCGGCGACAGTTCTTCCGGCAGCGTATCCCAGCCCAGCTGCTCTTCGATGCTATAGGCACGCAGCCGCGGCATGGCGCGCCAGTTGTCGATCGAGCCGGTCGGGCACGGCGAAATGCAGGCCATGCACAGGTTGCACTTGTCGGCATCGACCACATAGTTGCGCGAGTCATGCGTGATCGCGCCCACCGGGCAGGTCGCTTCGCAGGTGTTGCAGCGGATGCAGATCTCGGGATCGATCAGGTGCTGCTTGATGACTTGAATTTCTGCCATGTCCATGGCGGTCTCCACAGGATGAGGGGTGCTCGGGGTGAGGGTCGTTGATGCGGCGGCGCTTTGTCGTGGCGCCTGCCCTCTCCCCCGGCCCCTCTCCCGCACGCGGGAGAGGGGAGCAAACAGGGAGCGGTTGACAGTGCCGTGGCTTAGTTGAAGCGCACGTATTCGAAATCCACCGGCTGACGGTTGATGCCCATCACCGGCGGCGCGATCCAGTTGGCGAACTTGCCCGGCTCGACCACGCGGCCCATCAGGCTGGCGACAAAGGCGCGGTCGCCTTCGGTGGGCAGCCACTGGTCGCGGAAGTCGCGCCATTCGGCGTCGGAGATCACGCGGCCGTCCGGCGCTACCCTGACGCCGGCCAGCGCGCCGATATTGCGGTGGAAGGCCTTGTGCGGCACCTTCAGGCGGAACGGGATCCCGGCCTTGTCGATGACCTTGTTCCAGCGCTCGATGCCGGCCATGCTGTCCTTGATGTAGTCGTCGCGCAGCACTTCATTGAGCGCGTTGAGCATCGGCACTTCCTTCTCGGTCAGCTGGCCGTTCTGCGCCTGCAGGATGCGGTAGGTCTGGCCCTTCAGGATATGGTCGTCCATACGCTTGCCCTCTTCGTAGCGGCCCTTCAGGCCGGTGCTGTAGAAGGTCGCGGCATTGCTGGACTCATCGGCGCCGAACAGGTCGATGGTGACGCTGTAGTGGAAGTTCAGGTAGCGCTGCAGGGTCGGCAGGTCGATCACGCCAGCGGCGCGCAGCTTCGCCGGGTCATCGGTCTTCAGCTCGTTCATCACCTGGCAGGTGCGCTGGATCACGCGCGACACGCCGGACTCGCCCACGAACATGTGGTGTGCTTCCTCGGTCAGCATGAACTTGGTGGTGCGTGCCAGCGGGTCGAAGGCGGACTCGGCCAGCGCGCACAGCTGGAACTTGCCGTCGCGGTCGGTGAAGTAGGTGAACATGAAGAACGACAGCCAGTCAGGCGTCTGCTCGTTGAACGCCTGCAGGATGCGCGGGTTGTCCTGCTGGCCGCTGCGGCGCTCCAGCAAGGCCTCGCCCTCTTCGCGGCCGTCGCGGCCGAAGTACTTGTGCAGCAGGTAGACCATGGCCCACAGGTGGCGGCCCTCTTCCACGTTCACCTGGAACAGGTTGCGCAGGTCGTACATGCTGGGCGCAGTCAGGCCCAGGTGGCGCTGCTGCTCGACCGACGCCGGCTCGGTGTCGCCTTGCGTCACGATGATGCGGCGCAGGTTGGCGCGGTATTCGCCGGGCACGTCCTGCCAGGCATCCTCGCCCTTGTGGTCGCCGAAATGGATCTTGCGGTTGGCCTCGGCCGGGTTCAGGAAGATGCCCCAGCGGTAGTCCGGCATCTTGACGTGGCCGAAGTGGGCCCAACCCTGCGGATCGACGCTGATGGCGGTGCGCAGGTAGATGTCATGCTGGTGCGAGCCTTCCGGGCCCATGTCATTCCACCAGCTCAGGTAGTTGGGCTGCCACTGCTCGAGCGCGCGCTGCAGGGTGCGGTCTTCGCTCAGGTTGACGTTGTTGGGGATCTTGTCGCCGTAGTTGATGCCGGACATGGTGGTCTCCTTCAGGGGGACGATTCGGTTGTCGTGTAAGTCTGGATCAGACGCGGTTCCAGTCGAAGGCGGCCTTGTCGCCCTTGCCGTAGACCTTCAGCGCACCCTTGTCGCCTACTGCGTTGGGGCGCTGGAAGATCCAGTTCTGCCACGCGGTCAGCCGGCCGAAGATGCGGGTGAACATGTTTTCCTGGCCGTTGAAGCGCAGGTTGGCTTCCATGCCGGTGAGGGCATCGGGCGACATCGCCACGCGCTCTTCCAGCGCGATGCGGACTTCGTCGGTCCAGTCGATGTCGTCGGGGTTGGCGGTGACCAGGCCCAGCGCATGGGCGGCATCGGCATCGAGCGGCTGGCCGGCCCTGGCGCGCACGGCGTCCAGCGCGGGCTGCTCGTCGTAGAAGCGACGGCCCAGGCGGCTCTGGCCGGTGACCATCGGGTACAGGCCGAAGTTGACTTCCGCCACGGTGATCTTCGGCGCGCGCGCCTCGTCGTCCGGCAGCGCCAGGTGGTAGCTGCGGTCGCAGGCCAGGGCCAGTTCCAGGAAGGTGCCGGCAAAGCAAGACTCCGGCTCGATCAGCGCGAACAGGCTGCGCGACGACACATCCAGGCGGCTCAGCGTACGGCGCAGCAGGCCGATGGTCTCGCGCACCAGCCAGTGCTCCTTGTGCGCCAGCAGCGTGGCGTCGGTGGCCAGCACCGCGGCGGCATCGCCGCTGGTCTTGATCAGCCAGGTGCCGATGTCCAGTTCATTGGTGCGCATCGACAGGATCGCGTCTTCCAGTTCGCGCGCCAGTTGCAGCGGGTACCAGGCGGCGCCGGCTTCAACGATCTCGTCGATGCCCTGCGGCTGCGCGCCGGTGGGCGCCTTCACCGTGAAGGTGGCGGTGCGCCCGGCACGGTCGATCTCGACCGTCACATGGGTGTAACGCAGCGCATCGGCTTCGATGGTGCGCTCGATCGGGGCCAGCGCCACGCCCTTGCCGTCGGCCGGGCGGTCGCTCTGCGCGGCCAGCGCCAGCGCGCGTTCCTGGACCCTCTGCGCGAACACGGCGGGCTTGGCGATATCGTCGACCAGGCGCCAGTCCTTGGCACGCTGGCCGCGCACGCCTTCGGTGGTGGTGCAGAAGATATCGGCCAGGTCATGGCGCACATGGCGCTTGTCGGTCACGCGGGTCAGGCCGCCGGTGCCGGGCAGCACGCCCAGCAGCGGCACTTCCGGGAGGCTGACGGCCGACGAGCGGTCGTCCACCAGCAGGATCTCGTCGCAGGCCAGCGCCAGCTCATAGCCGCCGCCGGCGCAGGCGCCGTTGACCGCGGCCAGGAACTTCAGGCCGCTGTGCGCCGAGGAGTCCTCGATGCCGTTGCGGGTCTCGTTGGTGAACTTGCAGAAGTTGACCTTCCACGCATGGCTGCTGACACCCAGCATGAAGATATTGGCGCCGGAGCAGAACACCTTGTCCTTGTCGCTGGTAACGACCACGGTGCGCACTTCCGGGTGCTCGAAGCGGACACGGTTGAGCGCGTCGTTCAGTTCGATGTCGACGCCGAGATCGTAGCTGTTGAGCTTGAGCTTGTAGCCGGGACGCAGGCCGGCGTTCTCGTCGATATCCACCGCCAGCGTGGCGACGGGGCCGTCGAACGTCAGCTTCAGGTGCTTGTATTGGGCGGGGGCGGTCTGGTAGTCGACGCGGGGGGCGGTGGTCACGGCGGTGTCTCCTCTGCGAAACTGCACTATTGTGCATGAACAGGAATCTTGTGAGACGAACTATAGTTCATCAATCAGATTTCATGCAAGCATTATTGTGCAGATTACGCAAGGAGTGCCGGCCGCTGCCCCCAATGCCCGCCTATTGCGCCCCAGCCGTCACAAGGGCATGCGCAAGGCCTGGCGCACCAGTTCGGTCAGCGCGACAAATGTGGGCTCCAGCGGCTGCGCGCTGGTGTCCAGCGAGAACTCCGCCTTGGAATAGAAGGCCGCGCGGCCGGCCAGGATATGGCGCAGGTCCTCCATGGCCTCCTTGCTGGCCGCCATCGGACGGAAGTCGCCCTGCGCGCGCACCCGCTCCATATGGTCTTCGGGCTCTGCCTGCAGCCATACGGTGGTGCAATGCGCCAGCAGCAGGTTGAAGGTGGCCGGATCCGAGACCAGGCCGCCGGGGGTGGCGATCACGGCTTCGGGATAGATCTGGATGGCCTCTTCCAGCGCGCGCCGCTCATAGCGGCGGTAGGCGTTCATGCCGTACAGACCCTGGATCTCCGAGATGCTGCAGCCGGCAAACTTCTCGATCTCGCGGCTCAGCTCGACAAAGGGAAAGTCCAGGTCCTCCGCCAGCATCCCGCCCAGCGTGGTCTTGCCGGCGCCGCGCAGCCCGATCAGCGCCACGCGCGGGCTGCGCGCGGCCTGGCCCGCATTCTCGCCACCCGTGCCAAGCATTTCGCCCACGGCGATGCGCACGCGCCGCAGCGTGGCTTCGTCGCGGTGCTCCAGCAGTTCGCGCAACAGGATCCATTCAGGCGACGACGTGGTGACGTCGCCCAGCAGCCCGGCCAGCGAGCACTGCAAGGCATCTGCGACGTGCTGCAGCACCAGGATGGAAGCGTTGCCGCTGCCGTATTCCAGGTTGGCCAGGTGCCGCTCGGAAACGCCGGCCGCTTGCGCGGTGGCCTTGCGGGTCAGGCCGCGGCAGGCGCGCAGCTCACGCACGCGCTCGCCCAGGGCGACCAGGAAGGGGTTCTTCCCGGCACCATTGGCAGCCCCCGCATCGGAATCATGATGCAGGCTCACGTCCGGGGTTAACCCAGATTCATGCAATATAGTGCTTGACATGATTTCTGCGCGGCTCTATTTTTCATACATGCACAATAATGCATGGTGCCAGTGAAGGCAACTGGCGAATCAGACGGAGCCCCCTCAATATGTCCCCCACTGAATTCCGCAGCCAGATCGCGCATCTCACCGCGCAACTGGCAGGCCGCCCACTAGATGCCGCACTCGATGCCTGGCTCAATGCCGAGCACGGCGCCGGCAGCCCCACCTACCAGCAACTGAAGGACGCCTGCCAGGCCGGCGTGGCCGAAGGCTGGCTGTGCGATCGCGAAGGCGGCGGCATCCGCTACGGCCGCATCTTCAAGCCCGCCGACGACCTGCACGGCTTTTCGGTCGACGTGGTCGACATGCAGGACATTGCCGGCCCGCACCATACCCACCCCAACGGCGAGATCGACCTGATCATGCCGCTCGACGGCGAGGCGCAGTTCGACGGCCGCCCCGCCGGCTGGCTGGTATGCCCGCCGGGCAGCGCCCACCGCCCCACCGTCAGCAACGGCCGCGCGCTGGTGCTCTACCTGCTGCCGGAAGGCCGCATCGACTTCACGCGCTGAGATCCCCCATGACTGAATTGCTATCCAACTTCCTCGGCGGCAAGTGGCAGGCCGGCAGCGGCGCCGGCACGCCCTTGTTCGATCCCGTGCTGGGCGACGAGCTGGTGCGCGTGGACGCCACCGGGCTCGACCTGGCGGCGGGCTTCGCCTTTGCCCGCGATCAGGGCGGCCCGGCACTGCGCGCGCTGACCTACCGCCAGCGCGCCGCGCTGCTGGCCGAGACCGTCAAAGTCCTGCAGGCCAACCGCGACGCCTATTACGAGATCGCCACCGCCAACAGCGGCACGGTGAAGAACGATTCCGCGGTCGATATCGATGGCGGCATCTTTACGCTGGGCACGTATGCGAAGCTGGGCGACACGCTCGGCGACCGCCACTACTTGCTGGATGGCGAGGCCGCGCGCCTGGGCAAGGATCCGCTGTTCCATTCGCAGCATGTGCTGGTGCCCACGCGCGGCGTCGCGCTGTTTATCAATGCCTTCAATTTCCCGAGCTGGGGCCTGTGGGAGAAGGCCGCGCCCGCGCTGCTGGCCGGCGTGCCGGTGATTGTCAAACCCGCCACTGCCACCGCCTGGCTGACGCAGTGCATGGTGCGCGACGTAGTCGAGGCCGGCGTGCTGCCGGCGGGCGCCCTGTCGGTCATCTGCGGCAGCTCGGCAGGATTGCTTGACCAGTTGCAGCCCTTTGACGTGGTGTCGTTCACTGGCTCGGCCGATACCGCGGCGGTGATCCGCTCGCATCCCGCCATCGCACAGCGCTCTGTGCGCGTGAATATCGAGGCGGACAGCATCAATTCCGCCGTGCTGCTGCCGCAGGACGGCCCCGACACCGCCGCCTTCGACCTGCTGGTGAAGGAGGTCGTGCGCGAGATGACGGTCAAGTCCGGCCAGAAGTGCACCGCGATCCGGCGCGTGTTCGTGCCTGAAGCGCTGTATGGCCAGGCCGCCGAGGCCATCGGCGCACGGCTGTCGAAGGTGACCGTGGGCAACCCGCGCAACGACGCTGTGCGCATGGGTGCGCTGGTCAGCCGGGCGCAGTTCAACGCCGTGCAAGACGGGCTGGCAAACCTGCGCAAGCACGCCCAGGTGCTGCATGACGGCACGCAGCAGCCGCTGGTGGATGCAGATCCGGCCGTGGCCCGCTGCATCGGCCCGACCCTGCTCGGCGTACCTGATGCGGACGCTGCCGCCGTGGTGCATGACACCGAAGTGTTCGGCCCGGTCGCCACGCTGCTGCCTTACCGCGATACCGCGCACGCGCTGGCACTGGTGCGCCAGGGTCAGGGCTCGCTGGTGGCATCGCTCTATGGCAGCGACGCGGGCGCGCTCGGGGCTGCCGCTGTCGAACTGGCCGACAGCCACGGCCGCGTGCATGTGATCTCGCCCGACGTGGCGCAGCTGCACACCGGCCACGGCAACGTCATGCCGCAGTCGCTGCATGGCGGCCCCGGCCGCGCCGGCGGCGGCGAAGAACTGGGCGGCCTGCGCGCCCTGCACTTCTATCACCGGCGCAGCGCCATCCAGGCCAGCACCGCGGTGCTCGACGCGCTCGCCTGACCGTCCAGGCCAACCCGCTTCACCGCGCCGCCACGCCCGCATGGCGGCGCGCGGCACACCGTACACCAGCAACGGGGAGACACCCATGACCGCCACGCCCGCCGAGACACCCGTCCGGCCACCCGGCACGTCCTTCAACTTTGCCGCGCACCTGCTCGGCTGCAATGCCGGGCGCGCCGGCAAGGTGGCCTATATCGATGACGACGGCCAGCTCACCTATGGCGAACTGGCGCAGCAGGTGCAGCGCCTGGGTGCCGCGCTGCTCGGCGCCGGCATCCACCGCGAGGAACGCGTGCTGCTGCTGATGCACGACTGCACCGACTGGCCGGTCTGCTTCCTGGGCGCGATGTACGCCGGCATCGTGCCGGTGGCCGTGAACACATTGCTGACCGCCGACGACTACGCCTACATGCTGCAGCACAGCCGCGCGCAGGCGGTGCTGGTATCGGCCGCGCTGCTGCCCGTGCTGCAGGAGGCGCTGGCCCGTCCGGGGCATGAAGTGCGACAGGTGTTCGTGTGCCGTGCGCATGAGCCGCTGCCCGATGGCATGGTGGCGTTGGATGCAGTGCTTGCCGCGCAAACGCCGCTGCAAGCGCCCGCCGCCACCAGTTGCGACGATCCCGGCTTCTGGCTCTACTCGTCCGGCTCTACCGGCCAGCCCAAAGGCGTGGTGCACAGCCACGGCAACCCTTACTGGACCGCCGCGCTCTATGCCGGCCCGGTGCTCGGCCTGCAGGAGCAGGACGTCTGCTTCTCGGCGGCCAAGCTGTATTTCGCCTACGGGCTGGGCAACGGGCTCAGCTTCCCGCTCAGCGTTGGTGCCACGGTGGTGCTGATGGCCGAGCGGCCCACGCCCGAGGCCACCTTCCTCCGCTGGCTGCAGCACAAGCCAACCGTGTTCTTCGGCGCGCCGACGGGATACGCCGGCATGCTGGCCTCGCCAGGTCTGCCGGCACGCACCGAGGTGGCGTTGCGGCTGTGCTCGTCCGCCGGCGAGGCGCTGCCGGCGGATATCGGCCAGCGCTTCACCGCGCATTTCGGCTGCGAGATCATCGACGGCATCGGCTCCACCGAGATGCTGCATATCTTCCTGTCCAATCGCCCTGGGCAGGTACGCTACGGCACCACCGGCTGGCCGGTGCCGGGCTACGCCATCGAACTGCGCGACGAAGACGGGCGCCCGGTGCCCGACGGCGAGATCGGCGAGCTCTATATCCAGGGCCCCAGTGCCGCGATGATGTACTGGGCCAACCGCGAGAAATCGCGCGAGACCTTCCGCGGCGGCTGGACCAAGAGCGGCGACAAGTATGTGCGCAACCCGGATGGCAGCTACAGCTACGCCGGGCGCAGCGACGACATGCTCAAGGTCAGCGGCATCTACGTCTCGCCGTTCGAAGTCGAGGCCACGCTGGTGCAGCACCCGGCAGTGCTGGAAGCCGCGGTGATCGGCGTACCCGACCAGGAAGGACTGATCAAGACCAAGGCCTTCGTGGTGCTGAAGGCTGGCGCGCAACTCGGCGACGGCGAACTGAAGGCCTTCGTCAAGGAGCGGCTGGCCGCCTACAAGTACCCGCGCGCAATCGAGTTCGTCGAGGCGCTGCCCAAGACCGCCACCGGCAAGATCCAGCGCTTCATGCTGCGCGAACGAGAACTGAAGGCCGCCGCAGAGCGTGCCGTCGCGGTGGCGTGAGCGGCAACGCCCCCTCATCGCAACATACCGCCCCCCCATACCGGAGACAAAAACATGCGTCAGATCGATGTCCACAAGCTGGCCGACGAGGCCCGCTTCAACCGCTTCCATGCGCTTATCCTGCTCTGGTGCGCGCTGATCATCATCTTTGACGGCTATGACCTCGCCGTGGCCGGCATCGCCCTGCCGTCGATCATGAAAGAGATGGGCGTGACCGCCACCAGCGCGGGCTTCATGGTCAGCTCGGCGCTGTTCGGCATGATGTTCGGCGCGATCTTCCTCGGCACCGTGGCCGACCGCATCGGCCGCAGGCGCGCCATCGCCATCTGCATCCTGCTGTTCAGCGTCTTCACCGCGGCAGCGGGCTTTACCAGCGACCCGGTGACATTCAGCGTTACGCGCTTCCTGGCGGGGCTGGGCATTGGCGGGGTCATGCCCAACGTGGTGGCGCAGATGACTGAGTACTCGCCACGCAAGCTGCGCGGCACGCTGGTGACGCTGATGTTCAGCGGCTACTCGGTCGGCGGCATGCTGGCCGCGCTGTTGGGCAAGGGGCTGATCGAAAGCTACGGCTGGCAGTCGGTGTTCCTTGCTGCAGGCCTGCCGGCGGTGCTGATCCCGCTGGTACTGCGCTCGCTGCCGGAGTCGATGCCCTACCTGATCCGCACCGGCCAGACCGCGGCGCTGCAGGCGGTGGTATCGCGGCTGGTGCCCTCGCATCGCCCGCAAGCCGGCGACACGTTCACCCTGCCCGCTGACGAGAAGGCCGGCAGCGCGCCGATCCAGCGCCTGTTCCAGGACGGCCGCGGCTTCAGCACGGTGATGTTCTGGGTGGCGTTCTTCATGTGCCTGTTCATGGTGTACGCGCTCAGCTCGTGGCTGGCCAAGCTGATGGCAAGCGCGGGCTATAGCCTGGGCTCGGCGCTGACCTTCGTGCTGGTGCTGAACTTCGGCGCGATGCTCGGCGCCATCGGCGGGGGCTGGCTGGCCGATCGCCTGCCGATCAAGCACGTGCTGATCGGCATGTACGCGCTGGCGGCAGTGTCGATCACGCTGCTGGGCTATCCGATGCCCAGCGCCGCGCTGTTCGTCGTGGTGGGCCTGGCGGGTGCTTCCACCATCGGCACGCAGATCGTCACCTATGCCTATGCGGGCCAGTTCTATCCGATGGCCGTGCGTGGCACTGGCATCGGCTGGGCTTCCGGCGTGGGGCGCAGCGGCGCCATCCTGGCACCGATCGTGATCGGCGTGCTGGTCGGCATGTCGCTGCCGCTGCAGCAGAACTTCATGGCGATGGCGATCCCGGCGGTGATTGCGGTGGGGGCGGTGTCGATGATCAACCACCGGCGCTCGGCATCGGCGCAGGAGGAAGTCGAAGCGGCGCCGGTGGGGGCGGCTGTGAAAGAAGCCTGAGAGAAATCGACCGTCGCTTGTGTGCTCCCTCTCCCGCTTGCGGGAGAGGGCTGGGGAGAGGGCCGGCGTATCGACGAAGTGATGTGTGTCGGTCTGCCAGTGCCTGCCCTCTCCCCCTGCCCCTCTCCCGCAAGCGGGAGAGGGGCGCAAACAGGCAGCTTGCTGGGCTGCACTGCTTACTTGCTACCCTTCACCGTCGTATAAGCCGTAATCAAATTCCGATAGTCCGGAATATGGTTCGAGAACAGCGTGCCCAGGCCCTCAATGTCGTTGCGCCAGTCGCGATGCAGTTCGCACGCCACGCCGAACCACGTCATCAGCTGCGCGCCGGCATCCGACATCCGTTGCCATGCCGAATTGCGCGTGATTTCGTTGAAGGTGCCCGACGCATCGGTCACGACGAAGACTTCGAAACCCTCTTCGATCGCCGCCAGCGCCGGGAAGGCCACGCACACTTCAGTGACCACGCCGGCGATCAGCAGCTGCTTCTTGCCAGTGGCGCGCACGGCGGCAACGAAGTCCTCGTTATCCCAGGCGTTGATCTGACCCGGGCGCGGAATGAACGGTGCATCGGGGAACATGGCCTTGAGTTCCGGCACCAGCGGCCCGTTGGGCCCGTCCTCGAAGCTGGTGGTCAGCACCGTCGGCAACTTGAAGTACTTGGCCAGGTCGGCCAGCGCCAGCACATTGTTCTTGAACTTGTCGGGCTCGATGTCCCGCACCAGCGACAGCAGTCCGGCCTGGTGATCGACCATCAGGACGGCAGCCTGGCTTTTGTCCAGGCGCTTATAGGGCTTGCTCATGACATTCTCCAGTGAACATCAGGGTGCGGACCCGCGGCCTTCGCCGTGGGTCCGCACCCGGGGGTATGCAGGCCGTTGCCGGCCTGGCGTCAGCGGTTGGAGTCCAGTACCTCGTGGTTCTTCTCCACGTCCTGGGCCTTGAGATAGCTCTCGATCAGCAGGCGGTAGGCCGGGAAGATCTGCGTGCAGACCTCGGCCCATTGCTGCGCGTCCGGGCGGTTCCAGCTCTGCTGCAGCTCCGAGGCCACGGCGGCGGTATCCATCGGCACCACGCCGGCCTGCACGATGCGCGCCAGGGTGATCTCCTGCGCCATCTTGGAATAGGTGCCCGAGGCATCGACCACGGCGAACACCTTGTAGCCGTCGGCCACCGCGCTGATCGACGGGAACGCCATGCACACGCTGGTAATGGTGCCGGCGATGATCAGGGTCTTCTTGCCGGTCTCACGCACCGCGGCGACAAAGTCGGGGTTGTCCCAGGCGTTGATCTCGCCCTTGCGCGCGACGTATTTGGCATGCGGGGCGTTCTCGTGGATTTCCGGGATCAGCGGGCCGTTCGGGCCTTGCGGCACGGATGCCGTGGTGATCACGGGCAGCTTGCACAGCGTCGCCATCTTGGCCAGCGCTGCCGCACGCGCGCGCAGCTCGGGCATCGGCATGTCGCCCACGGTCTGGAACAGGCCACTCTGGTGGTCGATCAGCAGCATCGCCGTATCGGCGGGATCCAGTACCGGACGCTTGCCATTGAAATTGGCGGGTGTGGTCATTTGGCTTTCTCCTGTGCGGTTGGCGAAACCGGCGGCTCAGGCAGTCCCAAGCCGGCCGTGTGCGCAAAGCATAGGTCTTGGCAAATCACACCGGTAGGCTGGAAAATCTGCCTTCAGCGTCCTACTGACAGGACGACAGGAGCCGCCCCTTTGCATCCCGACCTCAATGACCTGTTTTACTTCGCGCAGGTAGTGGACCACCAGGGATTTGCGCCCGCCGGGCGCGTGCTCGGCATTCCCAAGTCCAAGCTGAGCCGGCGCGTGGCGATGCTGGAGGAGCGTCTCGGTGTGCGCCTGATCCAGCGTTCGACGCGGCGCTTTTCGGTGACAGAGCTGGGACAGACTTATTACGCCCACTGCAAGGCCATGCTGGTGGAGGCCGAGGCCGCAGAGAGCGCGATCGAGCAAACCCGCGCCGAACCCAGCGGCCTGGTGCGCATGACCTGCCCGGTGGCGCTGCTGCACGCCCGCGTGGGCGACATGCTCGCAGACTTCATGGCGGCCAACCCCAAGGTCGTCGTGCACCTGGAGGCCACCAACCGGCGCGTGGACGTGGTGGCCGAGGGCATCGACCTGGCGATCCGCGTGCGCGTGCCGCCGCTGGAAGACAGCGACCTGGTGATGCGGGTGCTGTCCGAGCGCGCCTGGTGCTTCGTCGGCAGCCCGGCGCTGCTGGCCGGCCACGGACCGCTGCTGGCACCGGCGGACCTCAACGCGCTGCCCACGCTTGACCTGGGCCCGCCACGCCCCTCGCACACCTGGTCGCTGTATGGCCCCGACGGCGCCAGTGCCGACCTGCATCACAAGCCCAGGCTGGTCACCGACGACATGATCATGCTGCGCACCGCGGCAGTGGCCGGTGCGGGCATCGTGCAACTGCCGGTCATGATGATGATCGATGAACTGCGCGATGGCCGGCTGGTGAAGGTCCTGCCGGAATGGTCGGTCAAGGGCGGCGTAATCCACGCCGTATTTCCGTCACGGCGCGGGCTGCTGCCTTCGGTGCGTGAACTGATCGACTTCCTGTCATTGCGCTTCGGACAGATCAGCGAACACTGACCATCGCAAAGCGGCCGTGCCGGGGGCACTGCCCGTCACGCGGGCAGGGTTGGCCCGGAAGTGGTATTATGCGAGTTCTTATGCACGGATCGGCAACGCCCGACATCTGTGCGCCAGCCGCAAGACAATCTCACAAAAGCATCCAGCGGCGGCATATCGGGCGTACACCCGATGCGTCCTTGGGCCAGCTTGTGCAGAACGGCCCACCACCCTATCCGACCGGCGGCACGTCCGCTCCGCAACGATCGCCCCTGTACCCGGCGCATCGGCTTGCGCAGGCATGGTCCACTTCACGCCAGATTCAACGCCTGCGCAGCCGCGCGGGCCCGACGCTGGCCCACAGCAACGGCGAACGGCCGCCACCGCGCGACGCCTGCATCGGAACGATGCTCCGCGCCCCTGCGGCCGCGCCCATGAACAGGCATCACATTGAATCGAATCAACGCTACCCCTTACACCGTTTCCGTCTATCCCATCCAGCAGGAACCCGGCCTCTGGTTCGCGACCTACATGATTGCGGAATACCGCAATGGCGCCGAACGCATCGTGGCCAACGTGGCCATGCGCCACGACACGCACCGCTCTGAAGCCCGTGCCAGGCAGTCCGCCCGCCGTGCCGGCGAACGCGCCGCAGCGCGCCTGCGCCAGCAGTAAGCCACCCATCCCATCGGCCAGTTGGTGTCCAGCTGGCCGTCACAACAGCGCGCGCACGAAAGGCGCGGCTACAGCAAGGAGCCTCCTTGGCAAAAGAAGAGCTGGTCGAATTTGGCGGCAAGGTGTCGGAAGTCCTGCCCGACAACCGTTTCCGCGTGATCCTGGAAAACGGCTTCGAAGTCTGGGCGTATTCGTCCGGGCGGCTGAAGAAGAACCGCATCCGCGTGCTGGCGGGCGACCGCGTCACGCTGGAGATGTCGCCCTACGACCTCACCAAGGGACGCATCAACTACCGGCACAAGTCGTAAGCCAGCGTACCCTCGCCATGGCATGCGCCGTGCCGGCGCGTGCCGTCCCGCAAACGCCTCATCCCTCAATCAAGGAGAACCGATCATGTCCGTCATCGAAGAATGGGAAGCCCTGCACCTGACGCCCGAAGGCTGGCAGCCGGGCAGCTACCGGCATGCACCGTGGCAGGCCGTGGAAGTCGCACCGCCCGCATCGGGCGTGCTGACGGTCAGGCGCCACGTGACGGCCACCTATTGCGGGCCGTCGCGCGCGGTGGAAGACCGTACCCCCGAAATCGCCGACATGGCGCTGATCGAAGCGCTGCTGGAGCGCCACGGCAACCCTGTCTTCCAGATCTGATTCTGGCGTGATGCGCGTTGGCGCAGCCGTTGCGGCTAGCGCACCGGCGCGTCAGCCAAGCACGCGCACATGCTGCCTGGCCGTCCTGAGCCCGGCGCCTACAGTGCGCAGCTCACCGTCCCATGGCGCGGCGGCCAGGTCCAGCACATAGTCACCCTCGCGCGCCTTGTCGTGCAACTGGTCGCGCACCACCTGGCCGATGGCCAGGCGGCACAGCGCCTCACCGCTGGCGGCAAGCTGGCCCCGCAACGCGCCCGGGTCGATCAGCACCCCGAACGAACGCCGCCCTACACCCACGAAGCTGGTGAACAGCACACCGGTGGGACGCTCCGCATCGATAAAGCAGACTGCCACGTGATAGGTGATGCCTTTGCCCTCGCCGGGCAAGGTGCACAGAAAACCGGATGATCCCGTACGCATGTCCATAAACGGACTCCTTGCAGTCTGACGGATGACGCCGCGCGCGTATCCGGTTATGCAGCGGGCCTGTCGAGCAGGCCGCTGCAGAACCGACGCCTAAAGCGACGTTACGGATTCGCCGGTCACCAGGCCGTTGATGATGTCTTCACCGAACTGCAGCGCACCGCGGCGGGCCGAGCCGATGTTCTCCCAACGGGACTGGCCCACGGGAAACACGCGCGCATGGTCCTCGCCCGGGCGATAGCCTTCGCGGCAGATCACGATCGAGGCCAGGAAACTGTTGTCGGGCTTGGTACGCGGCCAGGACTGCTCAGGCCGGTGGCGATAAACCAGGGGATACAGGTCAAAACCTTTGTAGCTGGCAAAGGGCGTGCTGCCGGGAATATTGTTGCCAGGACTTCGGCTGGGAGTGCTGTCGCTCACGACGGCTCCATGCGGCATCGTGCCGCGTTGATGGGATGAATTGCTGCGTTGGTGCCTGGGTACGCTCAGGACGCCGCCGGCGAACCTGCCGTTGCCACCGACACCCCCGGCACTGCGCCGTTGATGATCGCCTCGGCATAGCGCAGCGCACCACGGCGCGCGCCACCGACGTTGTCCCAGGGCGTGGCATCCAGGCGGAACGTGCGTGCCTGCAGGCCTTCGGGCGACTCGCCTTCCAGGCAGATCACCACCGCGGCATCGAACGAGCGGTCGGGCCGCGGCTCAGGCCACGCGCGCGTGACTGCATGCTTGTACACCAGGGGATAGAGGTCATATCCCTTGTAAGTTGCAGCTGGATAGATATCCATGGCAGCCTCCGCCCGAATGGTGGTCTTGCCCCCACTCTACGCCTGTTGGCGGGCCCGATGTGGCTTTATTTCACCATTTTCCGGTGTACTGGCGGGCAAAATAAAAAGGCCCCGCCTGGGCGGAGCCTTTTTGATTGGACTGGCGCCGAGGCGCTCAGCTCAACTCAGGTCTGTGCGTTCAGATCGGCTCGATCTTGGTCGCGGCCGGGCCCTTTTGGCCGACGCCAGCAACATAACGCACCTTCTGGCCTTCTTGCAGCGACTTGAAGCCGTTGCCCTGGATTTCGGAGAAGTGCGCGAACAGGTCGTTGCCGCCTGCATCAGGCGTAATGAAGCCAAAACCCTTCGAATCGTTGAACCACTTGACGGTACCGGTTTCCATGTTGGATTCCTTAATAAGTTTTTCTCACCGGCAAAAGCGCCGGCAAGGCATGACGATCAAGGAAGACACAAGGAGAAAAAGTGGCGCCGTGTGGGCAAGCACCTGGACTTCTAGGTTGCTGCTTGAAAGATCCTGCATTCATCCTTATACAGGTCGCCCCCTGCCATGTCAATGAACTTCGCCGAATCGGCCCTGGAATCGCGTGGAAAGTGCGGGTTGAGGGTCTCGCCGCTCCGAGGGCACCGGCATGCTAAAGTGGCCCATCGAACGGAACACACACGGATGACACTCTGCACTGCCTGCCAGGCCATCGAACGCCATGTGCGCGGCGCCCCCGGGCACGCGGCACTGCGCATCACCGATACCCAACGCATCAAGCCGCCGCGCTCGGCGGCGGTCACCATCAGCAGCTTTGTCTGCCAGGACTGCGGCGCCCTGTGGACCTACCGTGACCAGAAGAGCGGCCCGGAACAGGGGTGGGACATCCACACGGAAACGCAGCAGCCCTAGCGTAGTCGCCGCGCAAACAAAAACCCCGGGCCGAGGCCCGGGGTTTTTGTTTGCTGCCAGCCCGCGGAGCGGGCCAGTTGCGATCAGGCTGCCACCGATGCCAGCGCGGCATTCAGCGTCTGGCTCGGGCGCATCGCGGCGCTGAGCTTGGCGGCGTCCGGCTGGTAGTAGCCGCCGATATCCACCGGCTGGCCTTGCACGGCGCCCAGTTCGCCAACGATCTTCTGCTCGTTGTCGGTCAGCGTCCTGGCCAGCGGCGCGAACTTCGCGGCCAGTTCCGCGTCGTCCGACTGGGCCGCCAGTTCCTGCGCCCAGTACATCGCCAGGTAGAACTGGCTGCCGCGGTTGTCCAGCTGGCCGGTCTTGGGCGACGGGCTCTTGTTGTTGTCGAGCAGCTTGCCGGTGGCCGCGTCCAGCGTCTTGGCCAGGATCTTGGCGCGGGCATTGCCGGTCTTGATGCCGACATCTTCCAGCGACACGGCCAGCGCCAGGAACTCGCCCAGCGAATCCCAGCGCAGGTGGTTTTCTTCCACCAGCTGCTTGACGTGCTTCGGCGCCGAACCGCCGGCGCCGGTCTCATACATGCCGCCACCTGCCATCAGCGGCACGATCGACAGCATCTTGGCGCTGGTGCCCAGTTCCATGATCGGGAACAGGTCGGTCAGGTAGTCGCGCAGGATGTTGCCGGTCACCGAGATGGTGTCCAGGCCGCGGATCACGCGCTCCAGCGTGTAACGCATGGCGCGCACCTGCGACATGATCTGGATGTCCAGGCCCTTGGTGTCGTAGTCCTTCAGGTAGGTCTCGACCTTCTTGATCAGCTCGGCTTCGTGCGGACGGTACGGGTCCAGCCAGAACACCGCCGGCATGCCCGAATTGCGCGCGCGCGTGACGGCCAGCTTGACCCAGTCGCGGATCGGCGCGTCCTTGACCTGGCACATGCGCCAGATGTCGCCCTGCTCGACGTCCTGCGTCAGCAGCACTTCACCGGTGGCCAGGTCGACGATGTTGGCGACGCCGTCTTCGGCGATCTCGAAGGTCTTGTCGTGCGAGCCGTACTCTTCAGCCTTCTGCGCCATCAGGCCCACGTTGGGCACGGTGCCCATGGTGGTCGGGTCGAAATTGCCGTTGGTCTTGCAGAAGTTGATGATCTCCTGGTAGATGCGGGCAAAGGTGCTTTCCGGGATCACGGCCTTGGTGTCCTTCGGACGGCCGTCGGCGCCCCACATCTTGCCGCCGATGCGGATCATGGCCGGCATCGAGGCATCGACGATCACGTCGTTGGGCGCGTGCAGGTTGGAGATGCCCTTGGCCGAATCCACCATGGCCAGTTCCGGGCGATGCTCGTGGCAGGCGTGCAGGTCGCGGATGATCTCTTCGCGCTTGGAGCTGGGCAGCGCCTCGATCTTTTCGTACAGGTTGACCAGGCCGTTGTTGACATTCACGCCCAGTTCATCGAACAGCGCGCCGTGCTTGGCAAAGGCTTCCTTGTAGAAGATCTTGACGGCGTGGCCGAACACGATCGGGTGCGACACCTTCATCATGGTGGCCTTCACGTGCAGCGACAGCATCACGCCGGTCTTGCGCGCGTCTTCGAACTGCTCTTCATAGAAGTCGCACAGCGCCTTCTTGCTCATGAACATGCTGTCGATGATCTCGCCGTCCAGCAGCGCAACCTTGGGCTTGAGCACGATGGTCTTGCCGTTCTTGGTGACCAGCTCCATCTTGACGTCGCGGGCACGGTCCAGCGTCATCGACTTTTCGCCGTGGTAGAAGTCGCCGTGCTTCATATGGGCCACGTGCGTGCGCGAGGCCATGCTCCACTCGCCCATGCTGTGCGGGTGCTTGCGCGCGAAGTTCTTGACCGCGGCGGGGGCACGGCGGTCAGAGTTGCCTTCGCGCAGGACCGGGTTCACGGCGCTGCCCAGGCACTTGGAATAGCGCTTCTGGATGGCCTTTTCTTCGTCGGTCTTCGGGTCTTCCGGATAGTCCGGCACCTTGTAGCCCTTGCCCTGCAGCTCGCGGACGGCGCTGACCAGCTGGTGCACCGAGGCGGAGATGTTGGGCAGCTTGATGATGTTGGTGTCCGGCAGCTGAGTCAGCTTGCCCAGCTCGGCCAGGTTGTCCGGCACGCGCTGTGCTTCGGTCAGGAATTCGGGGAACTCACCCAGAATACGGCCCGCCACCGAGATGTCGCTGGTGGTCACGTTGATGCCGGCCGGCTTGGTGAAGGTCTGGATGATCGGGAGGAACGCACTGGTCGCCAGCAGCGGAGCTTCGTCGGTCAGCGTGTAGATGATGGTGGGTTGCTGGTTACTCATTGCTTCTCTCAGATCCTCGAACGGGTGATGGGACATCCGCTTGCTGGGTCACAGCCGGCGGCAATCTAGGCGAAAAATAGAATTTTGCCTCAGTTTGCTTTCGGGAGACTGAAAACCCACTGCTTTTTGCGCGGCTATCGGCAGAAATCCGGGCGCTGGCCCCATATAGCGCCGCCCGCGCAGCACAATCGTTCGCAGATTGCACCGGCACGGTGCCTGCATGGCGTTTACGCTGCAGCGCAGCATGATCGCAGTCATGCGCCCTGCGGATCACAGTTTTGTCAAATTTGGCGCCGACAATGCAGGGTTTTGTCCTCTTCAACGCCAAGGAAAACCACAATGTCTCGTTATTTGCTGCTGGCCCCGGTGGCCGTCGCGCTGGGCTGCCTGGCTTCAGCGCACGCATGGGCGCAGGCCCCTGCTGCCTATCCCGCCACGCTGGCCGGCCATGCCCTGCTGCCGGCCCAGACCATGCTCGCCGTCCCAAAGGACGCGCCCGCTGACCTGCAGGTCAGCGGCAAGTTCACCACCGCGCAGCGCGTGGAGACGCCGGGCACGGTCGAGGGCAAGTCCAACGGCCGGCCCACCGGTGTATCGCTGCCATTCCGCGGCCAGCCGGCGCAGGGGCATTCCGGCATCAAGCACATGGCCGACGGCAGCTTCTGGGTGCTGACCGACAACGGCGCCGGCGCCAAGGCCAACTCGCCGGACTTCATGCTGTATCTGAACCACTACAAGGTGGACTTCGCCAGCGGCCGCATGCAGCGCCTGAAGACCATCTTCCTGCACGACCCGGACAAGAAGGTACCGTTCCGCATCGTTCATGAAGGCACGAAGCCGCGCTACCTGACGGGCTCGGACTTCGATACGGAAAGCTTCCAGTTCGCCGATGGCGCGATCTGGATCGGCGACGAGTTCGGCCCGTTCCTGATCAAGGCGGACATGAACGGCAAGGTGCTGGCCGTGTTCGACACCATGGTCGACGGCAAGGTGGTGCGCTCGCCCGACCACCCCGCGGTCACGGCGCCGGGCGCGCCGGACGGCAGCGTCAAGTTCCAGGTGCGGCGCTCCAAGGGCTTCGAGGGCATGGCGTCCTCGCCCGACGGCAGCAAGCTGTACGCGCTGCTGGAAGGCGCGCTGTGGGACGAGGCCGCCAAAGGCTATGAGAACGATGGCGGCAAGCCCTACCTGCGCGTGCTGGAGTTCGACGTCAAGCAGCAGGCCTGGACCGGCCGCCACTGGAAATATGTGCTGGAAGGCGCCAGCCATGCCATCGGCGACTTCAACATGATCGACGCCACCACCGGCCTGATCATCGAGCGCGACAACGGCGAAGGCACGCCCGACAAGGCCTGCCCGGCAGGACAGAAGCGCACGGACTGCTTTGACGATGTCGCGAAATTCAAGCGCGTGTACAAGGTCGAGCTGAGCGATGCCAACGCCGGCGGGCCGCTGCGCAAGATCGGCTATATCGACCTGCTGCGCATTGCCGATCCGGGCAAGCTTGCACGCAAGCCGTTGACCGATGGCGTGCTGGCGTTCCCGTTCTTCACCATCGAGAACGTCGACGTGGTCGACCCCACGCACATCGTGGTGGGCAACGACAACAACCTGCCCTTCAGCAGCAGCCGCGAGCCGAACCAGGCGGACGACAATGAGCTGGTGTTGCTGGAGGTGGGGGAGTTCTTGAAGGCGCGCTGAGGTTAGCGCTGAGATGGGTGTGCTCCCCTCTCCCGCTTGCAGCGGGAGAGGGGAGAAATCCAACGGCTTGCGCTTACGCCGCCAGCCTGAACGTCGATACCGCCTCCTTCAGCCGCTGCGCCTGCTCCTCCAGCGAGCCCGCTGCGGCGGCCGCTTCTTCCACCAGCGCGGCGTTCTGCTGCGTCACGGTATCCATCTGCGTGACCGCCTGGTTGACCTGCTCGATGCCGGCGCTCTGCTCGGCCGAGGCGGCGCTGATCTCGCCCATGATGTCGGTCACGCGCTTGACCGCGGCCACGATCTCCACCATGGTCTGGCCGGCCTGCGTCACCTGCATGGAGCCCTTCTCGACGCGGTCGACCGAATCGCCGATCAGTGCCTTGATCTCCTTGGCGGCGGAGGCGCTGCGCTGCGCCAGCGTGCGCACCTCGCCCGCCACCACGGCGAAGCCGCGGCCCTGCTCGCCGGCGCGCGCGGCTTCCACCGCGGCGTTGAGCGCCAGGATATTGGTCTGGAAGGCAATGCCTTCGATCACGGCGATGATGTCGACCACCTTCCGGGACGCGCCGTTGATCTCTTCCATGGTCTCGGCGACCTTGCCCGCCGCATCGCCGCCCTTTTCGGCGATGTCCGAGGCATTGACCGCGAGCGTGCTGGCCTGGCGCGCGTTGTCGGCGTTCTGGCGCACGATGCTGGTCAGTTCTTCCATGCTGGCCGCGGTCTGCTGCAGCGACGCGGCCTGTTCCTCGGTGCGCTGCGACAGGTCGGTGTTGCCGGCCGCGATCTGGCTGGTGCCGGACACGATCGACTCGGTACCCGCGCGCACCTGGCGCACGATGCGCAGGATATTGGCGTTCATGTCGGCCAGTGCCTGCAGCAGCTGGCCGGTCTCATCGCGGCTGTCGACGTCGATGCGGCTGGTCAGGTCGCCCAACGCCACGGTGCGCGCCACCGCCACGGCGCGATGCAGCGGCCGCGTGATGCCCACCGTCAGCCACACCGAGAACGCAATGCCGATCGCCAGCACCACCACGCCCAGCGCGATCAGGCTGTTGCGCGCGTTGACATAGATGCCGTCGACCTCACGCGCGGTGGCGTCGATGCTGCCGCGCTGGATGTCGAGCAGCTTCTGGATCTCGGCCAGGTAGGCGTCGCCGGCGGGCACGAACTCTTTCTCCAGCACCTGGTTGGCCTCTTCGGTCAGGCCCTCCTGCTTGAGCTTGGTGATCTTGTCGCGGCCGTTGTTGTACGGGTCGCGCACGCTCAGGATCTTCTGGAACGCGGCCTTCTCTTCTTCCGAGCTGAGCAGCGGCTGGATCTTGTCGCGCAGCGCGGCAATGCCTTCGATCGACGCCTTGGTCTCGGCCGCGAAAAACGCGCCGAGCGACGGGTCGGCACTGCGCGCCACCGCCGTGGTGCGGCGCACGCTGGTGTGCATGAGGCGGTACCAGTCGCTGACCAGCCGCTCCTTGGTCAGCGGCTGCTGCATCATCGCGTGCGTGTGCTCGGCCACCTGTTGCAGCCGCATCATGCCAAATACGGTCATGAGCGCGGAAAGCAGCAATACCACCCCAAAGCCGATCCCGAGGCGGACCCCGATGCCTAGATTCTTCATGTCTTCTACCTGATTAGCACTGGTTATGGCGAAGTGCCGCCGCGCGCCGGTCGGCGTGGCGTTCTTCGCTCTCATCGTCCGCGGGCGGGCCGGGTCGGGCCGAAGCACTCGCGGGCTATGGATGCCAACGGCATGGGGGGCGGAAACTTTAGGGTCTTCCTCGATTGACAGCCAGAAGTGTGCGGATTGCGGCTATAGTGGACAGGAACCCGGCCGAAGGGCGCGCTCCATCCCCCGCCGCCGGCCACCCCGCCAGTCCTTCCAGAAGGAGACCCAGCATGGCCACGCCTCCCAACCCCTTTGCAGACTTCACCAAGATGATGGAACAGTTCCGCCTGCCGGGCGTGGACATGAGCGCGGTGATCGAAGCGCGCCGCAAGGACATCGAGGCCCTGACCGAGGCCAACAAGCTGGCCTATGAGGGCATCCAGGCCATGGTGCAGAAGCAGCAGGAGATCTTCGCCCAGACCATGCAGCAGTTGCAGGCGGCCGCTCAGCAGTACACCACGGCGGGCAATCCGGCCGAGGCCATGGCCAAGCACAGTGAATTCGTGCAGCAGCAGCTGCACCAGGCACTGGAGAACATGCGCGCGCTGGCCGAAACCGCGCAGAAGGCGCAGGCCGAAGCGCTTGCGGTGATCAGCAAGCGCGCCGAGCAGAATGTGAAGGAGGCCAGCGCGCTGCTCCAGCCGAAATCCAAAGGCTAGTCCAGGCCGCCGCTAGCGCTGCTCGGGCGGGACCGGGGCGATCGCCCCGGCAAAGCGTGCATGCGCCGCGAGGTCGACCGGCCGGTGCTTCACCTTGGTGCTGGCCGGGTCGTTGCCGAGATAGTTGCCGTTCTTCCAGTCGCGCGCCGGGCGCACCGGCCGCGGCGTGAAGCCGCCCCCGCAGTTCGGGCAGACATTGCCGAGCATGTCCACGCAGTCTGCGCAAAAGGTGCATTCGTACGAGCAGATGCGGGCTTCGGTGGATTCGGGTGGCAGGGGCTTGTTGCAATGTTCGCAGCCCGGTCTGAGTTCCAGCATATCGCTTGCCTCCTGTGTGGATGATCGATTCGGGATCACCGCCATCGTAGCCGCATTTCCCGGCCAGGCAAGCCATCGCTGAGCACACCACCAACCCCGCCATGCTGCACACCGCCCTGACCCGCCTGATGCCCGGCGCCGCCGAGCTGCTGCGCTACCGCCGCAACGATTTCGCGGTGGACCTGCAGGCGGGCGTTTCGGTGGCCGCGGTCAGCCTGCCCATCAGCGTGGCCTATGCTCAGCTGGCCGGCTTCAGCCCGGTAGTCGGCCTGTACAGCGTGGTCCTGCCGATGCTGGCCTATGCGCTGTTCGGCTCGTCACGCCAGCTGATCGTCGGGCCCGACGCCGCCACCTGCGCGATGATCGCCGCCACGCTGTCGCCGCTGGCGCTGCCCGACAGCGAGGCCTACCGCGCGCTGTCGGTGTCGCTGACGCTGCTGACCGGCGTCTTCTGCGTGCTGGCCGGCAAGTTCCGGCTGGGCTTCCTGGCCGATTTCCTGTCCCTGCCGATCCTTGCCGGCCTGCTCAACGGCGTGGCCATCAATATCGCCTTCAGCCAAATTGGCAAGATCACCGGACTGACGCTGGCGGGCCGCGACGTGATCGGCCAGGCGGAGTCGTTCCTCGCGCAGCTGGGCGCGATCCACTGGCCGACGGCCGCGCTGGGTGCGCTGACGCTGGCGGTCTACTTTGGCGCGCGCGCGTGGCAGCCGCGCGCACCGGGCGCGCTGTTCGCGCTGGCGTTCGCCACCTTCGTCAGCTGGATGCTGGGCCTGCAGGGCCTCGGCATCCAGGTGGTGGGCCCGGTGCCGGCCGGGCTGCCGCGGCTGATCACGCCGTCGATGCCGCACGAGCTGTTCGGCACGCTGGTGCCGGCCGCGGCCGCGCTGGCGCTGGTGTCGCTCAGCAGCGGCATGCTGACCAGCCGCAGCTTTGCCGCACGCAATGGCTACGCCATCGACGCCAACCAGGAGTTCATCGGCATCGGCGCGGCCAGCATCGCCAGCGCGCTCAGCCAGGGCTTTGCCGTAAGCGGATCGAGCTCGCGCACCGCCATCAACGAAGCCGCCGGCGGGCGCACGCGCATGGTGTCGGTGGTGGGCGCGGTGACGGTGCTGCTGGTGCTGCTGTTCCTGACCGACCTGCTGGCGGCGCTGCCCACGGCCGCACTGGGCGCGATCCTGATTGCCTCGGCCTTCAGCCTGTTCGACTTCGGCGGCCTGATGGCGCTGCGCCGCTACAGCCGCGCCGAACACGGCATTGCGCTGGTGACGGTGGCGGGCGTGGTGCTGCTGGGGGTGATGTCGGGCATCCTGCTGGCCGTGGCCATCGCGCTGCTGCGCTTCCTGGCGCAGATGGCCCGCCCCGGCGAGCAGCAACTGGGCCTGTGGCAAGGCCACGATGGCTTCTACGAACTGGCCCACTACCCCGAGGCCCGGCCCTTGCCCGGGCTGCTGATCTACCGCTTCGAATCGCCGCTGACGTTCTTCAACGCCGACTTCCTGCGCCAGCGCATCCTGGCGCTGACCGCGCTGCGAGAGGCGCGGTGGGTCGTGATCGATGCGATTTCCATCGCGCACGTCGACCTGACCGGCGCCACCATGATGCGCGACCTGCAGGCCCAGCTGTCCGCGCGCGGTACCCAACTGGCAATCGCCGGACGCACGGCGCAGCTGACCGCCTGGCTGGACCGCCGCGGCGTGCCGCCGGCAAGCACCGGCATCCTGTTCTACCCGTCCAAGCAGGCCGCGCTGCACGCCTACCTGGCACGCGAGCGCAACGGACCGCCCCCGGACGGCGCGGCCCCAGGCACTAGCGCCGCAGACTCAGCACCATGACCCCGGCCGCCACCAGCGCAATGCCCAGCCACTCGCGCGGGGCGGGCCGCTCGCCCAGGAACAGCACCGCGAACACCGCCACCAGCACCAGGCTGAACTTGTCCACCGGCGCCACCTTGGACGCATCGCCAATCTGCAGCGCGCGGAAGTAGCACACCCAGGAAGCACCGGTCGCCAGCGCGGACAGGGTCAGGAAGATCCAGTTCCGCGGCGTGAACATGGCCGGGTTTCCCCACTTGCCCGTCACCGCCACGAACACCGCCAGCACCCCGGTGATGATGACCACGCGCACCAGCGTAGCCATATCCGGATCGATGCCGGCCAGGCCGACCTTGGCAAAGATCGCCGTGAATGCGGCAAAGACAGCGGACATCAGCGCCCAGGCAAACCAGGCGGGCATGGCGGCAAAGGGGGTCACGGGCAGGCTCCGGCGGATCAAGGATAGATCTTCGAATCATAACCACGGGCGCGGCAACCGCAATCGGAAGATTCCGCCAATCTGGCAGATGTTTCGGGGCGCCAAGAGGCCAGTTTCGCATCAATCTTCGGAATCCTCAGATACCGAGGCCGGAAAGCCGTGACTAATCTGAATTCCATCGTGACCTTCGACTTCAACGAGAACCCCAATGCAATACGTACAGAAGACCGTGGCCGCGCTTGCGCTGGCCAGCCTTGGCTGCGGCGCATGGGCCAAGGCCGTGACGTTTGAAGAGATCGAGCGGGCAGATACCGTGTCAGGGCGGTACATCAACCATCTGTCGGCGACGGAAATGGATACGGTCGAAGGATCGGCTGCGCCCTTGATCGTGGCTGGCGCTGGTTCTGTGTCAGAGCACCAGAACAAAAGCTGCTGGAACCGGCATCGACAACGAATCGGGAACGCCGGGCAAGTAACACCCCAAGACCTCGCTACTCACTCTCGATGACGTTCGCGGCCAGCGCCCAGATCAGCGCGCCGCCTGAGCACGGTAGCCGTCGGTCAGCGTGTTCAGGAACGCAATCACGTCGCGGATCTCACCCTCTGTCAGCGCGGCTCGGCCGCCCGGACGGCCGCCGAAGGGCGGCTCCCTGTTGACGTTGCCGCGATAGCGCTCGGGCAGGTCATCGAACTTGTCCACGCCGCCGTCCGGCATGCGCGGATACCACTTGCCCGGGCGGGTGTCGCGTTCGGCGTAGAAGTGCATCACTTCGTCCAGCGAGTGGAGCACGCCGTTGTGGAAGAAGGCCTTGCGCGTCGCCACATTGCGCAGTGATAGCGTACGGAACAAGCCGCAGTAGGCTTCGTGCCTGCGCAGGTCGGTGCGGTCGGGGCCGCACAATCCCAGGTCGAAGAAGGCGGGGTCGCTGTTGCCGGCAAGTTTGCGGTTGCGCGGCACACCTAGTGCGATGAATCCGAAGTCACTGAACGCCGGAAACACGCCGTCGGCGCTGATCGCGCTGGGATGGCACGCGGCGCAGTTTCCCTTGGCGGGATCGTTGAACAACTTTAGCCCGCGCGCCTCCTGCGGACTCAGTTTCGCCTGTCCGCGCAGCACGGCATCGTACTTGCTGGTGTAGGGGTAGAACTCCGCCGGCGTTTCCTGGAACACCTCCAGCACCATCAGCACCGCCTGGAAGGCCGTGTCGTCGCGATCGAGAATGTCTGGCCCGAACACTTCGCGGAACGTCTGCGCGTGACGGCCCGCGCGAACGCGCGCCACCACCGCCGCCGGATCCTGGTTGGCCATCTCGTGAGCCGACAGCAGTGGAATGCCGGCCTGTTCATGGGTGGAAGACGCCCGGCCGTCCCAGTTGTGCCCCCCCGCGGGACCCTGGTCTTCGCTGTCGTTGCCGTCATTCTCGTGGAAATGCTCGGCAAACGGCGGCACGTTCTGCACGTAGCGCAACGAAGGCGCGGCGCGCACGCCGGTGCGCCGCATATCGGCGCCGCCCAGTTGCACGGACAGGTCGTTGGCTGGCCCGTAGGCATGCTCGGGGCTATGGCAGCTGGCGCAGGAAAGCTGCCCCGATGCGGACAACGTCTGATCGAAGAACAGTGCCTTGCCCAGTGCGCTCATGGCCGGCACCGATGGCCTGCGCGTCGCAAGCATCGTGTAGAAGGCACCTGCGGAAGCCGGCACAGGCTGGCTCGCGGCCGCGGCCACCATGGAAGTCCCCGCCGTGCCCTGTACGGCTTGCGCCTGCTCCCTGCCGCATGCCCCGAGCAGCACTGCCGACAGCATCAGCAACATCCCTGCGGCTGCGCGTCCACACGCCTGCAACGAGGGCATCGGGGCATTCAACAGCGACGGAATTGGCGACATGACGGGAGGGGGGGGCAGGACGGGCGGAGCGGGCGGCGGAAGCAGAGAAGGCAAAGGTGCGAGACACGGGCGGAAGCACAACCCGGACATCAGATGAACGGCGAGCCTAGCAAGGCTTCATGACAATGCCGTGACGCACCCGGATTGCCTTCGCGCGATCCGACCCTTCGTCTTTGGCCTTCATGCGATCCACCGCGGTCATCAGGCTGAAACAGAGCGGCGCGAGACTCCCGCGGCATCAGAGAACGATGTCCCCAACCAACAAATAGGGATTGATATGAGCCATGTATTCCGACCGCTGTCCCTGGCGGTGTTGACTGCCTTGGGCGTGACTGCCTGCGGGGGCAGCGACTCCGGCAGCAATTCCACACCGTCCGCCAGCACCTCCGGTGTGGTCACCGGCAGCTATTTCGAACACGCCCGCGTCTGCCTGGATGCCAACAACAATGGCAAGTGCGACAGCGGCGAAGCCAGTGCCTTCACCAACGCGCAGGGCGCATTCACGCTGCCCGGCGTAGGCGCCGTGGTAGCAGAGATCGGCACAGACGCCTTCCGCAATGAAGACGGCGGCGTGCATAACGCCGTGACGCGACCACTGGTGTTCCGGGCGCCGGCAAGCGCCAATGGCATTGTCAGCGCCATCTCCACCGAACTGGTTGCGCTCATGGAAAGCAACGGCAGCAGCCTGGATGACGCCAGGTCCCAGGTGGCCGCCCGCCTCGGCGTGCCCGCCGAGAAGCTGCTGACCGACCACAACAAGGAAGGCGACAGCAAGATCAAGGCCACCCTGCAGGCGGAAATCGAGCAGGCCATCGACCTCATCGCAGACACGGTGGCCGACGGCGGCGATATCAACCAGGGCATGCGCGATCGCGTGGCCAAGCGCCTGGCGCTGCAGAAGATCAAGACCGTGGTAGTGATCTACGCCGAGAACCGCGGCTTTGACAACCTCTACGGCCTGTTCCCTGGCGCCAACGGCGTCCCGGGCGTGAACCCGGCCTCGACCGGCAAGGCCGAGCCGCAGAAGGACTTCGACGGCTCCACGCTTCCCGTGCTGCCACCTACCTGGGGCGGCCTGACCGCGGCCGGCCAGACCGTTACGCTGCCGCAGTCCAGCACCACGAACTGGGCCAACAAGCCGTTCCGCATCGATGACCCGGTCGGCGTCAACGGCACTGGCGTGGTGGTGCCGCAGTCGGTCACCACGCGTGACCTGGTGCATCGCTTCTATAACAACCAGATGCAGATCAATCGCGGCAAGAACGACAAGTACGCTGCCTACTCCGATGCCGGCGGCCTGTCGATGGGCTACTACGATGGCAGCGGCATGGCCATGTGGAAGATCGCCCAGCAGTACGTGCTGGCCGACAACTTCTACATGGGCGCGTTCGGGGGCTCGTTCCTGAACCACCAGTACCTGGTTTGCGCCTGCGCGCCGCAGTATCCCAACGCCGACACCTCGGTGGCCAAGGGCAAGATCTCCGCCATCGATGTCGACGCGGGCGGCAACTTCTTGCGCCTTACCCCGGGCACCGGCAACCCGTCATCGGTGCTCAACGGTGCGCCGACGTACCTGAACGACGGCGCGCTCACGCCCAAGGACGCCGCCGGCATGTTCTACGCGGTCAACACCATGCAGCCGGCTTACCAGCCGAGCGGCAACAAGCCCGCTACCAGCGACACCACCAAGCTGTTCGCCGACCCGGCCAACAGCAGCACAATGCCCGTGCTGAGCCAGACCACCATCGCCGACCTGCTCGACGCGCGCGGCATCAGCTGGGCCTGGTACGCCGGAGCCTGGTCCAAGGTGGCGCAGGATCCGACCGGCATCTACAACAACACCACGCCCAACTTCCAGCCGCACCACCAGCCGTTCAACTACTACGCCTCGTTCGATCCGGTCGCGCACGCGGATTACCGCAACGCGCACCTGAAGGACTATGACAGCCAGTTCCTGCAGGATGCCGCCGCCGGCAAGCTACCCGCCGTGACGTTCTATAAGCCGCAGGGCAATCTGAACCAGCACCCTGGCTATACCAACGTGGCCGACGGCGATGCGCACATTGCCAGCGTCATCGCCCAGTTGCAGCAGAGCCCGCAATGGAAGGACATGCTGATCGTCGTCACTTACGACGAGAACGGCGGCTTCTACGACCATGCGGCAGTGCCCACGGGCGATCGCTGGGGCCCGGGCACGCGGATCCCGGCGATCGTAGTATCGCCGTTCGCGAAGAAGGGCTACGTCGACCATACCCAGTACGACACGGCCTCGGTGCTGCGCTTCATCACGCACCGCTTCGCGCTGCCGACCTTGCCGGGGCTGAAACTGCGCGATGCCTCGCTGGTGCTCAATAACGCCAAGCCGATGGGCGACCTGACCAATGCGCTGACGTTCCCGGCGCAGCAGTGAGCTGGTGACACGCCGGCAGGCCGCAATGCCTGAGGCGTAGAGCACAAGGGGCAGTCCCGCAAGGGCTGCCCCTTTTTTGCTGGCTTGCTGTAGTGACCTTGGGGGTCAGATCACGCCTTGCGCCAGCATGGCGTCGGCCACCTTGACGAAGCCGGCGATATTCGCGCCTTCCACGTAGTTGATATAGCCACCGGCCTTCTGCCCGTGGTGGATGCAGTTCTGGTGGATGTCCTTCATGATCGCATGCAGCTTCTCGTCGACCTCGGCGTGGTGCCAGGACAGGCGCATCGCGTTCTGCGACAATTCCAAGCCCGAGGTGGCCACGCCGCCGGCGTTGCTGGCCTTGCCCGGTGCGTACAGGATCTTCGCATCGACAAAGCGGTCCACCGCTTCCAGCGTCGACGGCATGTTGGCGCCTTCGGCCACGCAGATCACGCCGTTGCCAAGCAGGGTCTCGGCGTCGTTGCCGTCCAGTTCGTTCTGCGTGGCGCAGGGCAGCGCCACGTCGGCGGGCACGTGCCACGGGGTGCGGCCGGCCTCGAAGGTCATGCCGTGGCGGGCGGCAAAGTCGCACAGGCGGCCACGCTCTTCATTCTTGAAGGCCATCACTTCGGCCAGCTGCTCGGTGGTCATGCCCTGCGGGTAGTGCAGCACGCCGCCGGAATCGGTCAGGGTCAGCACCTTCGCGCCCAGCTCGATGGCCTTCTCGGCGGCGTACTGGGCCACGTTGCCCGAACCGGAGATCAGCACGCGCAGGCCGTCGAAGCCGCGCCCGCGACGGTGCAGCATCTCCTGCGCGAAGTAGACCGTGCCATAGCCGGTGGCTTCCGGGCGCATCAGGCTGCCGCCGTAGGCCAGGCCCTTGCCGGTAAAGACGCAGGCGGACTGGTTCGACAGCTTCTTCATCATGCCGGCCATGAAGCCAACCTCACGCGCGCCCACGCCGATGTCGCCGGCCGGGATGTCGGTATCCGGGCCCAGGTGGCGGTACAGCTCGGTCACCAGCGCCTGGCAGAAGCGCATGACTTCGCCGTCGGACTTGCCCTTGGGATCGAAGTCCGAGCCACCCTTGCCGCCGCCCATGGGCAGCGTGGTCAGCGCGTTCTTGAAGGTCTGCTCGAAGCCCAGGAACTTCAGCACCGACAGGTTCACGGTCGGGTGGAAGCGCATGCCGCCCTTGAACGGGCCGATGGCCGAGCTGTGCTGCACGCGGAAGGCGCGGTTGACCTGCACGCGGTTCTGGTCGTCGGTCCAGGCCACGCGGAACTGGATCACGCGCTCGGGCTCCACCAGCCGCTCAAGCAGGGCCTGGTCGGCGTAGCGCGGATTGCGCCCGACAAAGGGCCAGAGCGTCATCATCACTTCCTTCACGGCCTGGAGGAATTCAGGTTGATTGGGGTCGCGGCGGGCAACCCCCGCCAGGAATGCGTCAAGGGAGGGAGAGTTCACGGATGTCTCTTGCTGTGCTGGAGTGGCTGGATCCGGCAGCCTTGCCGGCTTGGTGCCGGTCTGTGGTGCCGTCTGGCGTTGCGCCGATGGAAGGTGGGTGGCCTCCTATTGTCTGCACATTCACGGCGGGCCGTGAATGTCTGACAACGCAGCACTTTAGCACCAGCGTGGGGCATGCGACAGTCAAAACACCTGTGACAGCGGCGTGAAAGCCGCATTCCGGCGGATCAGGCGGGGATTTTCGTGCGATCAACGGACAGCGCCGCGTCCTAGCGGCGGGCGCCCCGCCTTCAGGCGATGAGCAGCTTGGTGCCCCGCTCCTTGAGCGCCGCCCCCAGATCGGGCTCCGGCGCCATGTCGGTGATCAGCCAGGCAGCCAGTTCGGAATGCTTGATGGTGACCCCGGTATTGCGCCCGAACTTGGTGTGGTCGGCGACCACGCAGGCGACGTCGGCGGCGAGCAGCATGCGGCTGCGCAACTCCGCGGCGGCGCGCGAGAAGTCGCACATTTCGCCGCGCGGGGTCACGCCGCCGATGCCGATAAAGGCAAAGTCGGTGTGGTAGCGCGACAGCTGCTCGATGGTGTCCCAGCCGTGCGTGGCGTCTTCGTTGTCCTGCAGCTCGCCGCCCAGCACGATCACCCGGTTGCCGTTGCGCCGGCCCAGCAGTTGGGCGATGGACAGGTCGTTGGTGTAGACCAGCAGGTTGTGGTGCCCGTGCAGCGCCTGCGCGACCGCGTGAGTGGTGGTGCCGTAGTCCAGGATCAGCGAGGCGCCGTCGCGCACCAGCTCCGCCGCGCGCACGCCGATGGCGCGCTTGCCCTCGGCATTGACCTGGGCGCGGGTCTGGGTATCGGGCTCGGTGCGGTCCGAGGCCAGCGCGCCGCCGTGGGTCAGCACCAGCAGCCCGCGCGCGGCCAGGGCATTGAGGTCGCGCCGGATGGTCTCGCGCGAGACGTCGAGCTCGGTCACCAGTTCGCTGATGGCAAGCGCGCCGGTGGCTGAGAGCTGGTCGAGGATGTATTTCTGCCGTTGTTCGGCGAGCACGGTAACTCCGGGAGCGTCAGGGACTGGGAGCTGATTCTAGCGCAGCGGGTACTGCGGTGTGCCAAGGAATGGCCTGCCCACGACCGACAGCGCGCTCCCTCTCCCGCTTGCGGGAGAGGGTTGGGGAGAGGGCCGGAGTATCGACGAAGTGAAGCCTGTCGGTATGCCAGCGCCTGCCCTCTCCCCCGGCCCCTCTCCCGCAAGCGGGAGAGGGGAGCAAACCGGCGATAGATTCAGTGCCCCAGTACTTCACCCCCAAGGCAACGTAATCGTCTTCAGGTTGGTAAAGCTCTTCGCCGCCTCCTGCACGCCCTCCTTGTACCCCAGCCCCGAATCCTTGATCCCCCCGAACGGGGTCAGCTCGATGCGGTAGCCCGGCACTTCCCACAGGTTGACCGTACCCACATGCAGCGAATTGGCGATCTTCGTGAAATCCTCGATGCGGTTGGTGCAGACGCCAGAGGACAGCCCGAACGCGGTGCCGTTGGAGATGCGGATGGCATCATCCACGCCGCGGAAGGTGATGATCGGCGATACCGGCCCGAAGGTTTCCTCGCGCACCACGGTCATCGACGGATCCACGCGGTCCAGCACCGTCGGCGAATAGCTGGCGCCGTTGCGCTGGTTGCCGACCAGCAGCCGCGCGCCCTGCGCCACCGCCTCGTTGACGCGCGCCTCGAACAGCTGCGCGGCCTGCTCGTCGATCACCGTGCCCATGTCGACGCCGCGGTCCATCGGGTCGCCGTACTTCCACGCGCGGGTCTTCTCGACCACCAGTTCGGTAAAGCGCGCTGCCACGGCTTCATGCACCAGCATGCGCTTGACCGCGGTGCAGCGCTGGCCCGAGTTCTTGTACGAGCCCTGCACCGCCAGGTCCGAGGCGCGGTCCAGGTCAGCGTCGTCCAGCACGATCAGCGGATCGTTGCCGCCCAGCTCCAGCACCACGCGCTTGTAGCCGGCCTTGCTGGCGATGTACTTGCCGATCGCCACCCCGCCGGTAAATGTCACCAGGTCCACCGCCGGGTGCATGATCAGCTCATCGGCGATCTCGCGCGGGTCGCCGGTGACCACCTGCAGCATCTGCGGCGGCAGGCCGGCTTCATACAGCAGGTCAGCCAGGTAGAACGCCGACAGCGGCACCTTCTCCGACGGCTTGAGCACCATGCGGTTGTTGGTGGCGATCGACGGTGCGACCTTGTGCGCGACCTGGTTCATCGGGTGGTTGAACGGCGTGATGGCGCAGATCACGCCCAGCAGCGGCTCGCGCTGGGTCATCACGCGGCGCTTCTTGCCGTGCGGGGTCAGGTCGCACGAGAACAGCTGGCCATCGTCGCGCAGCGCCTCGGTGGCGGCAAAGCCAAGCACGTCGGCCACGCGGCCGATCTCATACACCGAATCCTTCTTGGACAGGCCGGATTCCAGCGTGATCAGGTCCGATGCTTCCTCGGTGCGCTCGCGCAGCAGCGCGGCGGCGCGGTTCAGGATGGCGGCACGCTCATAGCGGGTCAGCGTGGAGCGGTAGGCCTGACCCACTTCGAAGGCGCGGCGCACGTCGTCCAGCGTAGCCTTGGGCACGGTGCCGACCAGCGTCCCGTCATACGGGTTGCGCACTTCGATCACGCGCTCGCGCACGACTTTCTGGCCGTCGATGCGCAGGGCCTCGGCGCGGAAATGGGGGCTGACGGCGCCAGCGGGGAATTGGGGGGCGTTCATGAGTCTCCTCCGGTCAATACAGGCTCAATACAGCTCGATGCACTCATTGCAGGTGGTTCAGCGCGACATCGAAGATGTCGAAGTTGCGTAGCAGGGCCTTGCCGGGAATGCCGGCGGTGGCGCGATTGAACACCAGCGGCACGGTCTGCTCAGACACGCCGCCGTGCGAGCGCAGCGGCGCATCCAGCCCGGACAAGTCGTGGCGGCTGCGGCTGGTGCCCAGCACCACGTGCTTGTCGCTGGTCACCACCAGGTCGCCGACGCGGTCGGGCGGCAGCTCGAAACGCGCGCAGGCTTCGGCGTTGGTCAGCACGCTTTCCACGCCTTGCAGGTCGGACAGCCGGGCCCGGATCGCGGCTTGGTCGGCATCGTCGGGCAGGTAGATGGTGGCGTAGGACCCGAGCGCGCCGTGGTGGACCACGTAGGGATCGGTGATCGGCAGGATCACGCGCGCGCCGCCATCTTCCACGCCGCGGCCCAGCCAGGCGTCAAGGTGGTCCTGCAGGTAGATCACGTTGGGCGCCTTGGTGGCGTCGTCGTGCTTGGCGTTCATGCCGTGGTCGGCGGTCAGCGCGACCACGCAGCCCAGTTCGTCCAGCCGCGCCAGATACTTGTCCATCATGGCGTAGAAGGCGTTGGCGCCGTCCGTGCCGGGCGCGAACTTGTGCTGGATATAGTCGGTGGTGGACAGGTACATCAGGTCCGGGCGGCGCGTTTCCATCAGGCGCACGCCGGCGGCGAAGACGAATTCAGACAGCTCCGCGCTGTACACGTCGGGCACCGGCATGCCGACCAGCTCCAGCACGCCGTCGATGCCGTTCTCTGCCACCGTGGCCTGGTCGGCCTTCTCCGATGAAAAGCAGATGCCCTGCATGCCGTGGCCCAGCAGCCTGCGCAGCTTGTCCTTGGCGGTCACCACGGCCACGCTTGCCCCGGCGTCGGCAAATGCGGCCAGGATGGTGCCGGCGCGCAGGTACTTGGGGTCGTTCATCATCACTTCCTCGCCGCGCCCGCCGTTGGCGCTGCGGTCGAAGAAGTAGTTGCCGCAGATGCCGTGCACCGCCGGCGGCGCGCCGCAGACGATGGACAGGTTGTTGGGATTGGTGAAGGTCGGCACCACGCAGGCGCCGCGGAAAGCGGAGCCGGCTTCCAGCAGCCGCTTCAGGTAAGGCGCGCGGCCGCTGGCGGCGGCGGCTTCCAGGTAGTCGAACTCGCAGCCGTCGACGCAGACCACCACTATGGGCTGCTGCATCCAGCGATAGGTGCGCTGGTTGACGGTGATGGTGCGGGCGTTGGTGTCAGGCATGTTGGGGTTCCTGTGCGTAAGCGCGATCGGGGTCGTTGGCTTCAGTGGATTCAGTCGGGATTCAGGCCGCAGCACCCTTGCCGGCGCTGGCGGGGTCCACCGCGGCATGCATGCGGGCGCGGCCGCGCTCGACGTGCTCGCGCATCAGGCGCGCGGCCAGTTCGCCGTCGCGCGCGGCGATCGCCGAGACGATGGCGCGATGCTCGCGGGTGGATTCGGGCATGGCAGCCTGGTTGCCGGACAGCGCCTCGCGGCGGAACAGCGTCAGCTCCTTGACCAGGCGCCGGTAGGTATCCAGCAGCTTGCGGTTGCCGGCCAGTTCGACCATGTGGTCGTGGAATTCCAGGTTCAGCCGCGTGTATTCGTCGACGTCGCGCGCCTGGCTGGCTGTGTCCAGTGACTCGACCAGAGCGCGCAGTTCGCGCAGGCCCTCGGGCGTGATGCGCGCCGCCAGTTGCCGGCCGATGAATTCATCCAGCACGGCGCGCAGTTCATAGATCTCATCGGCTTCCTGCACCGAGATGGCCCGCACAAACACGCCGCGGTTCTTCTCGGTGCGCAGCAGGCCAGCCTGCTCCAGCGCCCGGAAGGCTTCCCGCACCGGTCCGCGCGACACATTGAGCTGGCCTGCCACCTCGATCTCGTTGAGCTTGGCGCCGGGCGGCAGGTCGCCCGACATGATCCTGAGCTCCAGTTCGCGCTGCACCAGGGTGGTCAGGGACTGGCTCTGCAGGATGGTGATTTCGCTCGCCAGCGGCGCTTGGCGTGACATGAAAACTCCCGTTTGTGACGGATTGAGCAATATCGAAAATCCTTATTGCCATTAAAGCAAGCGGTTTGTATATTGTCAACAATCAAGACATCGGTGCGGCGCAGAGGGTCAGTTACGGAGCGTCAGAATCCAGGCATATGTCTTGCAAGTGTTGTAGCACAAGGGTTTTACGGTGATTCAATGTTGCGCAGCATGCCTCGTGGCATTGCAACATATTCACCAAAATGACACATATCTCCACCTATAATGCCAGAAGGAGTCCCCATGCAACCGTCCTTCACCACCACCCTGCGCACGGCCGCCGCCCTGCTTGCGCTAGCCGCCTCCGGTACGGCGCTGGCCCAGAAAACCACGCTCACCGTCTATACGGCGTGGGAGATCGAGACCCTCAAGCCGTATGCCGAGGGCTTTGCCAAGGTGGCGCCCGATATCGAACTGAAGTACGTGCGCGACTCCACCGGCGTCATCACCGCCAAGGCGCTGGCCGAAAAAGGCAACCCGCAGGCCGACGTGATCGCCGGGCTGGCGGCGTCCAGCCTGGAAGTGCTGAAACAGGAAGGGATGCTGACGCCCTACACCCCCAAGGGCTTCGTCAAGCTGACGCGCGACTACAGCGACAAAGCCACGCCGCCGTCGTGGGTGGGCCTGGACGTCTGGGGCGCCACCATCTGCTTCAACACCATCGAGGCCAAGAAGCGCAACCTGCCGCGCCCCGAGACCTGGAAGGACCTGGCCAAGCCCGTCTACAAGGGCACCATCGTGATGCCCAACCCGGCCTCCTCCGGCACGGGCTTCCTGGACGTGACCGCCTGGCTGCAGCTCTATGGCGAGCAGGAGGGCTGGAAGTACATGGACGGGCTGCACGAGAACATCGCCCAGTACACGCATTCGGGTTCCAAGCCCTGCAAGCAGGCCGGCTCGGGTGAGTTCCCGATCGGCATCTCGTTCGAGCTGCGCGCGCACAAGACGCTGGCCTCGGGCGCGCCGATCGAGATGATCTTCCCCAAGGAGGGCCTGGGCTACGACATCGAGGCCGCCGGCATCGTCAAGGGCACAAAAAAGATGGCGGCCGCGCAGCGCTATATGGACTGGCTCGCCAGCAAGGAGGCCAACCAGCTGTATGCCAGGGACTGGGCCATCGTCGCCTATCCGGGCGTGGCCAGGCAGGTCGAGACCATCCCTGCCAACTACGAGCAGATGCTGGTCAGGAACGACTTCAGCTATATCGCCAGGAACCGCGAGCGCGTGCTGACCGAATGGCAGAAGCGTTATGCCAGCAAGTCGGAGAAGCAGCCCTGAGCGCCTGAGCGCTGTCCTGTACCGGCGCCCTCGCCCCGCCAGGGGCAGAGGGCCGCCGGGTCCCCCAACAGAACACACCGGGCCCCCAACGCCATGCAGACCTCCACATCCACGGCCGAGACCTATCTCAGCCTGAAAGGCATCCACAAGCGCTTCGGCGGCAACGGCAGTAAAAGCGGCGGCGCCTTCGTGGCACTCCACCATATCGACCTGGACGTGCGCCAGGGCGAGCTGCTGTGCTTCCTGGGCCCGTCGGGCTGCGGCAAGACCACGCTGCTGCGCATCATCGCCGGCCTGGAATCGCAGAGCGCAGGCACCTTCCACCAGGGCGGGCGCGACATCTCCACGCTGCCGCCGATGGAGCGCGACTACGGCATCGTGTTCCAGTCCTATGCGCTGTTCCCCAACCTGACGGTGGCGGACAACGTGGCCTACGGCCTGGTCAACCGCCGCATGCCGCGCGACCAGCGCCGCGCCCGCGTGGACGAGCTGCTGACGCTGGTGGGGCTGCCCGACCGCGGCAACCAGTACCCGGCGCAGCTCTCTGGCGGCCAGCAGCAGCGCGTGGCGATTGCGCGCGCGCTGGCCACCTCGCCCGGCCTGCTGTTGCTGGACGAGCCGCTGTCCGCGCTCGATGCCCGCGTGCGGGTACGGCTGCGCAGCGAGATCCGCGCGCTGCAGCAGCGGCTGAACATCACCACTATCCTGGTCACGCACGACCAGGAAGAGGCGCTGTCGATGGCCGACCGCATCGTGGTGATGAACCAGGGCGCGATCGAGCAGGTAGGCACCCCGGTGCAGATCTACCAGCGCCCGGCCACGCCGTTCGCGGCGGACTTCGTCGGCAAGACCAATATGCTGGGCGCGCGCGTCTGCGGCGACGGCGAGCTGCACCTGGGCGGCGTGCGCATGCGCTGCGCCGCACCCCCGGGCTGTTGCGCCGACGAGGACGTGCAGGTGTTCTTCCGCCCGGAAGACGTGTGCGTGCGCGGGATCGAACAGCATGGCCCCAACGTGCTGGAGGCCACCGTGGACAAGATCGAGTTCCTCGGCGCGTTCTCGCGGCTGACGCTGCGCCTGCCTGACGCCGCAGCCGGTGCGCCGAGGGGCGCTCCGGGGGGCGCTCTTTACGCCGACCTCTCCCTCAATGACCTGCACGAGCTGCGCCCGAACACCGGCGACCTGCTGCGCCTGGCCATTCCCGCTGACCGTATCCGCATCTTCCGCCACGCATGCGCATGAGCCTCACTGCGGCGCCGGCCAATACGTCCGCCACCTTGCCGGCCACCGATACCCTCCCCGCTGCCGCCGCCACCAGCGCGCCGGCTGGGCCCGTCAACCCTGGCGCCCAGCCCCGGCCGCCGGCCCTGGTCGCCACCTCGGTGCGCGCGCACTGGACCGACCGCCTGGCCCACATGCTGCTGGCGCTGGCCGCGCTGGCGCTCGCCTGCTTCGTGCTGGCGCCGATCGTGACGATCCTGGCCAAGAGCGTGCAGAACCGCGACGGCAGCCTGGCCGGCATCGCGCACTTCCGCGCGTACCTTGAGTCGCCCGCGCTGCTGCGTTCAGTGTGGAACAGCCTGTGGGTCTCAGCCCTGGCCACCTGCATCACGGTGCCGCTGGCGTTCAGCTTTGCCTACGCGCTGACGCGCAGCCGCATCGCCTGCAAGGGCCTATTGCGCAACCTGGCGCTGATCCCGCTGCTGGCGCCGTCGCTGCTGGCCGCGATCTCCTTTATCTTCTGGTTCGGCAACCAGGGGCTGTTCAAGCCCTGGATGGGCAGCACGCAGATCTACGGGCCGTTGGGCATCGTGGCCTCGCTGGTGTTCGCGACCTTCCCGCATGCGCTGATGATCCTGATCACGGCGCTGTCGCTGACCGACGCGCGGCTGTATGAGGCGGCCGATGCGCTGGGCACCTCGACCGTGCGCAAGTTCTTCACCATCACGGTGCCGGGCGCGCGCTACGGGCTGGTCAGCGCGGCGATGGTGGTGTTCACCTATGCAATCTCGGACTTCGGCATCCCCAAGGTGATCGGCGGCAACTTCGGCATGCTGGCCACCGACATCTACAAGCTGGTGATCGGCATGCAGGACTTCTCGCAGGGCGCGGTGGTGTCGCTGATGCTGCTGGTGCCGGTGGCGGTCACCTACTATGTCGACGCGCGCGTGCAGCGCCGCCAGATGGCGTTGATGTCGGCGCGCTCGGTGCCCTACGTGCCGCGCCGCAGCCGCCGCTTCGACCTGGCCATGGCGGTGTTCTGCTGGCTGATGGCGACCCTGATGCTGGCGGTGATGGGCATGGCGGTCTACGCCTCCTTCGTCAAGCTGTGGCCGTACAACTTCTCGCTGTCGCTGAACCACTACCGCGTGGGGCTGGTCGAGGGCGGCGTGGTCGACTCCTACCTGAACAGCCTGCGCATGGCGGGGCTGGCCGCGCTGATCGGGCCGGTGTTCATCTTTGCCACCGCCTACCTGCTGGAGAAGACCCGCGGCATGGACTGGCTGCGCAGCTTCGTGCGGCTGATGGCGGTGCTGCCGATGGGCGTGCCGGGGCTGGTGCTGGGCCTGGGCTATATCTTCTTCTTCGTGCCGCAGGCCAACCCGATGCACGGGCTGTACCAGACGCTGGGGATCCTGGTGCTGGTGACCATCGTCCACTACTACGCGTCCTGCCACCTGACAGCGGTCACCGCGCTCAAGCAGCTCGACAGCGAGTTCGAGGCCGTGTCCGCGTCGCTCAAGGTGCCGTTCTACAAGACCTTCTTCAAGGTCACGGTGCCGGCCTGCCTGCCCGCCATCCTGGAGATCTCGCGCTACCTGTTCATCAACGCGATGACGACGGTCTCGGCGGTGGTGTTCCTGTACGGCGCCGACACCAAGCTGGCCTCGGTCGAGATCGTCAACCTGGATGAATCCGGCGACATCGGCCCCGCCGCGGCGATGGCAACGCTGGTGGTGCTGACCTCGGCCTTCGCCTGCCTGCTCTATTACCTGCTGCAACGCGTGCTCGATTGCAAGACCCAGGCCTGGCGCCAGGGCCAGGGCAACGACTGACCTTCCCTTGTTTCCACTCCTTCCCAATCAGGAGCTCACCATGATTCGCGGCAACGACCCGATCCTTCTGACCCCCGGCCCCCTCACCACCTCGCTCGCCACCAAGCAGGCCATGCTGCGCGACTGGGGTTCGTGGGACGCCGCCTTCAACACCATCACGCGCAGCCTGTGCGACGACCTGGTGCGCATCGTCCATGGCGAAGGCACCCATGTGTGCGTGCCGATGCAGGGCAGCGGCACCTTCTCGGTGGAAGCGGCCATTGCCAACGTGGTGCCGCGCGACGGCAAGGTGCTGGTGCCGCAGAACGGCGCGTACTGCCAGCGCATCCTCAAGATCTGCAAGGTGCTGGGCCGCGCCAGCGTGGAACTGCCGATTCCCGAAGACCAGCCTGCCACCGCCGCGCTGATCGAAGAGGCCATCCGGCGCGACCCGTCGATCACGCACGTGGCGCAGGTGCACTGCGAGACCGGTGCCGGCGTGCTCAATCCGCTGCAGGACATCGCCGCGCTGTGCCAGCGGCTGGGCAAGGGGCTGATCGTCGATGCCATGAGCTCGTTCGGCGCGATCGAGATCGACGCGCGCACCATGCCGTTCGATGCGCTGGTGGCAGCCACCGGCAAGTGCATCGAAGGCGTGCCGGGCATGGGCTTCGTGCTGGTGAAAAAGGACGTGCTGGAAGCCAGCCAGGGCAACAGCCACTCGCTGGCGCTGGACCTGTACGACCAGTACGTCTATATGCAGAAGACCACGCAGTGGCGCTTCACGCCACCCACGCACGTGGTGGCGGCCTTCCGCACCGCGCTCGACCAGTTCCTGGAAGAAGGCGGCCAGCCGGTGCGCGGCGCGCGCTACCGCAAGAACTGCGACACGCTGGTGCAGGGCATGGCCACGCTCGGCTTCCGCGCCTTCCTGCCGGCGGCGGTGCAGGCGCCGATCATCGTCACCTTCCATGCGCCGGCCGACGCGCGCTATGACTTCAAGACCTTCTACGCCAGGGTGCGCGAGCGCGGCTACATCCTGTATCCGGGCAAGCTGACGCAGATGGAGACCTTCCGCGTGGGCTGCATCGGCGCGATCGACCATAACGAGATGCGCAACGTGGTGACGGCGATCGGCGAGGTGCTGCGCGAGATGGGGATCGAGATGCAGGTCCCGCTGGCGGAAGCGGCGTAGGTTATTTTCCTCCCACGCCCGGCAGCAAGCTCCCCTCTCCCGCTCGCGGGAGAGGGGTGGGGGAGAGGGCAGGCGCTTGCAGCACTGCCGGCGGCTCTGTCGCGATATCTCAAACGCGTGACGCAACGCACGCGCCTGCGCACTTGCCACCGCCGGCCCTCTCCCCCGGCCCCTCTCCCGCAAGCGGGAGAGGGGAGCAAACCCTCGGTTCGCAAACCTGGTCCTTCATGTCCCTTCCCCCCGATTTCCACGGCCTCGCCTTTGCCGCCGTGATGCTGTCCGCGCTGATGCACGCGTCGTGGAATGCCATCGTCAAGATCGGCGGCGACCGGTTGTCGTCGATGGCGCTGATCGACACCTTCTGCCTGTTGGCGGCCTTGCCCTTCCTGTTCCTGGTACCCCTGCCCGCGCCGCAGGTGTGGCCCTTCCTGCTGGCCACCGTGGCGCTGGAGGTCGGCTACAAGCTGTCGCTGGTGGCCGCCTACAACCGCGGCGACTTCAGCCAGGCCTATCCGCTGATGCGCGGCTCGGCGCCGATGATGGTCGCGATCCTGCTGTTGCTGAGCGGCAGCGAACGACTGGGGCCCGGCGGCTATGCCGGCATCGCGCTGATCTGCTGCGGGCTGGTCAGCCTGGTGCGCTGGCGCCGGCAGTCGCCCGACCTGGTCGGCTTTGCGCTGCTGGCCGGGGCCTGCCTGGCGGGCGGCACCGTGATCGACGGCACCGCGGTCAAGCGCTATGGCGAGGTCTTCACCTATATCGTCTGGCTGCAGGCGATGTCGCATATCTTCATGCCGACCTACGCCTTCAGCCGCCGCGGTACCGCTCTGATCGCGCTGCTGCGCACGGAATGGAAGCGCGCCTGGATCGGCGGCATCAACCGGCTGGGATCCTATGCGCTGATGCTGTGGGCGATGACCATGGCGCCCGTGACCAAGCTGGCGGCACTGCGCGAGTCCAGCGTGATCTTTGCCGCGCTGCTGGGGCACTTCCTGCTGCGCGAGCCATTTGACCGGCGACGCCTCGTCGCGACCGCGCTGGTGCTGGCCGGGATCCTGACGCTGCAACTGGCGCGCTGACCGCTGCCTCGGGGAATGTTGCATTTTGTGTTGTTTGTTGGCATTTTTTTGCATAGTATGACTGACAACACCAACCACCTTCCCGTCGAGGTTTTCGCGCCATGTCCCTCCCCCCGTCCAGTACCCGCGTCGTCATCATCGGCGGCGGCATCATCGGCTGCAGCGTCGCCTACCACCTGACCAAACTTGGCTGGCGGGACGTGGTCCTGCTCGAACAGGGGCAACTGTCCTGCGGCACCACCTGGCACGCCGCCGGCCTCGTCGGACAGCTGCGCTCGCAGGAAAGCATGACCAAACTGATCCGCTACTCCACGCAGCTGTACAGCGAACTGGAAGCGGAAACGGGCCTTGGCACTGGCTGGAAGCAATGCGGCTCGCTGTCGGTCGCGCGCATCGCGGAGCGCATGACGCAGCTGCGCCGCACCGCGGCGGTGGCGCGGGCCTATGGGGTGGAATGCGAGGTGATCTCGCCCGCCCAGGCTGGCGAGCTGTGGCCGGTGATGCGTACCGACGACCTGCTTGGCGCGGTCTGGCTGCCGGGCGACGGCAAGGCCAACCCGACCGACCTGACCCAGGCGCTGGCACGCGGCGCGCGCAGCCGCGGCGCCGTCATCGCGCAGGATACGAAGATCACCGCGATCCATACCCGCGATGGCCGCGCCACCGGCGTCAGCTGGCGCAACAAGGCCGGCGACGAAGGCCGCATCGAGGCAGAGATCGTGGTCAACTGCGCGGGCCAGTGGGCGCGCAAGGTCGGCCAGATGTGCGGCGTGACCGTGCCGCTGCACTCGGCCGAGCACTATTACATCGTCACCGAGCGCATCGCCGGCGTGCACCCTGACCTGCCGGTGATGCGCGACCCGGACGGCTTCATCTATTTCAAGGAAGAAGTGGGCGGGCTGGTGATGGGCGGCTTCGAGCCCAATGCCAAGCCGTGGGGCATGCAGGGCATTCCGGAGCCGTTCGAGTTCCAGCTGCTGCCCGATGACTGGGACCAGTTCGAGATCCTGATGGAAAACGCGCTGATCCGCGTTCCGGCACTGGAGTCGGCGCAGGTCAAGCAGTTCTACAACGGGCCCGAGTCCTTCACGCCGGACAACAACTTCATCCTCGGCGAAGCCCCCGAGCTGCGCAACTTCTACGTGGGCGCGGGCTTCAACTCGATGGGCATTGCCTCGGCCGGCGGCGCGGGCATGGCGCTGGCGGAATGGATTGTCGCGGGCGAGCCGACCATGGACCTGTGGCCCGTCGATATCCGCCGCTTTGCCGGCTTCAACGGCAACGAAAGCTGGCTGCACGACCGCGTCAAGGAAACGCTGGGCCTGCACTACGCGATGCCCTGGCCCAACCGGGAACTGGATACGGCGCGGCCGTTCAGGCGCTCGCCGCTCTATGCCCACCTGCGTGCTGCCGGCGCCAACTTCGGCAGCAAGATGGGTTGGGAGCGGCCAAACTTCTTCGCGCCGGCCGGCGAATCGCCCGAAATCTGCTACGCGTTCGGGCAGCAGAACTGGCTGCCGTGGAGTGGCGCGGAACACCGCGCCTGCCGCGAGGCGGTGGCGCTGTTCGACATGAGTTCGTTCTCCAAGTACATCGTCAAGGGTGCCGATGCCGAGGCCGTGCTGCAATACGTGATGAGCAACGACGTGGCCGTGCCGCCGGGGCAGACCGTGTACACGGCCATGCTCAACGACCGCGGCACCTATGAATCCGACCTGACCGTGACGCGGCTGGCGCACGACCAGTACCTGCTGGTGACCGGCTCGGCGCAGACCACGCGCGACTTCAACTACATCGAGCGCCTGATTCCCGCCGACAAGCGCTGCGCGATCGTCGATGTCACGGGCCAGTACGCGGTGCTGGCCGTGATGGGCCCGCGCTCGCGCGAGCTGTTGCAGAGCGTATCGCGCGCCGATTTCTCCAATGAGGCGTTCCCGTTCGGCACCTCGAAAGAGATCGATCTCGGCTATGCCACGGTGCGCGCGACACGCCTGACCTATGTGGGCGAACTGGGCTGGGAGCTGTATGTCCCGGTGGAATTTGCCGTGGGCGTGCATGACACCCTGCACGCGACCGGAGAACGCTTCGGGCTGGTCAACGCCGGCTACTACGCCATCGAATCGCTGCGCATCGAGAAGGGATACCGCGCCTGGAGCCGCGAACTGACCACGGATATCCATCCGTTCGAGGCCGGGCTGTCGTTTGCCTGCAAGCTGAACACGGACATCCCGTTCCGCGGGCGCGAAGCGCTGCTGAAGCTGCGTGCTGCCGGCGGTGCCGCCCAGGTGCGGCGGCGCGTCGCCGTGGTCACGCTGGACGGCGCGAGCGAGGCCATGCTCTGGGGCGGCGAGGCGATCCTGCGCACCGCCCGGGACGGCACCGTGCGCCCGGCCGGCTTCGTGACGTCCGCCGCGTTCGGCCATACTCTTGGCTGTCCGGTAGGCATGGGGCTACTGGTACGCGACGATGGTCCGGCCGACGCGGCATGGATCGAGGGCGGCAAGTATCACGTGGACCTGGCCGGGGAACTGCTGCCCGCGCGCATCCACCTGCGCGCACCGTACGATCCGGCCAGCGAGCGGACCAAGGCCTGAACATCGATGCAACCCGATACCGGAGTGCCCATGCCCGCGGCCCAGACCGAAACCGCCAGCTACATCCTGACGCTGTCCTGCCCCGACCGTCCCGGCATTGTCCATGCCGTCTCGGCCCTGCTGGTGGAGGCCGGCGCCAATATCGTCGACTCCGCACAGTTCGGCGATCGCGACAGCGCACGGTTTTTCATGCGCGTGCACTTCCAGCGGCCGCTGCCCGAAGGCCACGATGCCGGCGATGCGCTCGCCGCCCTGCGCAGCACGCTGGCGGGCGTGGCGGCCGCGCATGAGATGGACTGGTCGCTGCATGACGCCGCGCGCAAGCCGCGCGTGATGCTGATGGTGTCAAAGATCGGCCACTGCCTGAACGACCTGCTGTTCCGCTACCGCACCGGCCAGCTGCCCATCGAGATTCCGGCCATCGTCTCCAACCACAAGGACTTCTACCAGCTTGCGGCGAGCTACGACATCCCCTTCCATCACCTGCCCCTGCTCAATGCCACGCCGCAAGGCAAGGCCGCGCAGGAAGCCAGACTGTGGGACCTGGTCTGCGACTACCGTATTGACCTGGTGGTCCTGGCCCGCTACATGCAGGTCTTGTCCGACGACCTGTGCCGCCGCCTGGAAGGCCGCGCCATCAACATCCATCATTCCTTCCTGCCCAGCTTCAAGGGCGCGCGCCCCTACGCGCAAGCCTATGAGCGCGGCGTCAAGCTGATCGGCGCCACGGCGCACTACGTGACCGGCGACCTCGACGAAGGCCCCATCATCGAACAGGAAGTCGCGCGCGTGGACCATGCCATGGACCCCGCGCAGCTGACCGCCATCGGACGCGACGTGGAATGCGTGGCGCTGGCGCGGGCGGTGAAATGGCATGCGGAACATCGGGTCCTGCGCAACGGGGGCAGGACGCTGGTGTTCCGCTGAAGCCGCAGCCTTCGCCGCCGCCTCACCCGGCTACCACCCTCCGGACCTTGCGCAACGCCTGCTCCAGCGCATCCGTGGCAATCGAGCCGATCGCCAGCCGCAGCGCATGCGGCACGCTCGCGCCAACCGCGAACGGCTCGGCCGTCGTCACCAGCACACCCTCGTGCTCCAGGGCAGCCGCGACCTGGTCGGCGCGCAGGTCCTCCGCGAGTTCAAGCCACAGGTAGTACGAAGACGGGTGCGCGGTGACGCGGCAGCCATGCAGGACGCGCCGCGCCAGGCCCTGCCTGCGCCGGGCGTCCTTGCGTTTGCGGTCCTCCAGGCCATCGACCGTGCCGGCTTCGATCCAGAGGCAGCCGAGCGCCACGGTCAGCGACGGCGTGTTCCAGGTCGACACGCGAATGGCGCGCTCCAGTGCCGGCACCAGGTGCCCGGGCGCCGCGACGAACCCCATCCTCAAACCTGATGCCACGCTTTTCGACAAGCCCGAGACGTAGACGGTCCGCTCCGGCGCAAAGGTGAACACCGGTTTCGGCGCCGGTTCGGCAAGGAAGGCGTAGGCACCGTCTTCAATGATCAGCAGGTCATGCCGTTGCGCCAAGGCCGCAAGACGGACACGGTCCGCCTCGCTCATGACATGGCCCAGCGGATTGTGCATCGTCGGCATAGTGTAGACCGCCCGCACCGGACGCCGCTTGCAGAGCGCGGCAAGCCGGTCCAGGTCCAGGCCCGCGGCGGTCGCCGGCAACGGCTCCAGGTCAAGCCGGTATGACTGCGCCAGCGCCTTCATGCCCGGATATGTCAGCGCGTCGACCGCCACGACGTCGCCGGGCTTGAGCAGCCCCATCACCGCCACCGCCAGCCCCTGCTGCGCGCCGTTGACGATCAGCACCTGGCCGCCTGGCACCCGGATGCCGCGGTTGCGCAGGTGCCTGGCGACGGTCTGCCGTTCGTGCGGGCGCCCGCCTTGCGGCGCGGAGTGCAGCAGCGCGTCGAGATCGCCCGAGGCCGCGATGCTGCGCAAGCCATCGCGCAACAGTTCAACCTGCCCCGGCAGCGCCGGGTAGTTGAAGGTCAGGTCCACTGCGCCGGCGCGCACCGGATGCTGCTCCAGCCCCAGGCCGCGCGGCAGCGAGGTATCGCGCACGAACGTGCCCCTGCCCGTCTCGCCGACCACCAGGCCGACCGCCTCCAGCTCGACGTAGACGCGTGCCGCGGTCGCCAGCGCCACGCCGTACTGCTTCATCAGCGCACGCACCGTCGGCAGTTGGGTGCCCGGAGGCAGGTCGCCGCGGTGAATGCGCGAGGCAATCTCGTCAACGATGGTCTTGTAGCGCGCGGGGGCCATGCTTTGTATCTAGAACAATTCTTTGCGTGTATCAGGCCTGAAGAATAGCCTGCATGCCTGGTCAACGCTAACCAATTCCCGCACATGATTGCCCTGACCACCCTGTCGATCTTCGCCGCGGCAGTGATGCTCCTGCTCCTGTCACCCGGCCCGAACATGGCATTCGTGATGGCACATGGCATCACCCATGGTCCTCGGGGCGGCATTGCGACCGCGCTGGGGATTGCCGTGGCCGACCTCATCCTCACGGTCCTGACGGCCTCCGGCATCACCGCCCTGCTCATGGCGTGGGCGCCGGCGTTCGACGTGATCCGCTATGCCGGTGCGGCCTATCTGCTGTGGATGGCCGGCAAGGCGCTCCGGCAGCCGCTCGCGTTGAGCGAGGCAGTGGTGACGCAAGCGTCTTTGCGCTCGGTGTTTGTGCGCGCCATGCTGAACAGCCTGCTCAATCCCAAGGCGCTGCTGTTCTTCATGGTCTTCCTGCCGCAGTTCGTGGATCCCGGCAAGGGTGGCGTGGCCCGGCAGCTGCTCGTGCTCGGCGTAGTCCTGACCGTGCTTGCCACCGTGTTTCATGCGTTGCTCGGCGCGGCTGGCGGCACCGTGCGCCGCTTCCTGTCACGCCATCCCAAGGCGGCAACGATGCAGTCGCGCGGCCTGGCAGCCGTGCTGGTCCTGCTGGCGCTGCGGCTGGTGCTGACCTCGCGCCCGGCCTGAAACCGCTTCTCACGCAGAGCCCTTGATGTATATCGCAGCCTTTATTTACCGGCCCGGCCAGGCCGATGACGCGTTCCACCGCCTCAGCGCCCTGATCGACGAGATCGCGGCCGGCATACCCGGCTTTGTCGGCGCCGAGTCCTGGCGCTCGCCAGATGGCCAGCTGTTCAACGCCAGCTACTACTGGCGGGACAAGGCATCCCTGCAGGCCTTTGCCACCCACCCGCGGCATCTGGACGCCAAGCGCCAGTACCGCAAGTGGTATGACGGCTATCACGTGGTGATATCCGAAGTGCAGCGCGCCTATGGCGACGGTTCGCTCCAGCACTTCGTGCCCGACAGCCGGCGCCAGCCGCAGGGGTAAAAGCCGTCACCGTGCCCGGCCGATATTTTGACGGCGTGCCGCACGCCGGGATACGAACGATTCTTGCGGCGATCTGAATTCTTTCGCGCTCTGCCACCGCCCGCGCGGCATGGTTCTGCCTGTCTCTTCGTGCAGACAACGGCCACAGGCATGGCTTGCGGTGACGATCCGCACCATGACGCGATGCACAATCGCGCACCCATTGGTATCAACCCCTACTGATAACCGCTATTCCACACCCCGAATTGCGGTATACCCTGATGTCAACGCACAATCGCCCCCGTCAGCGCGGCAGTCCGTGCCACGACAGATAACAAGACATTGCCCCACCTCTCACCTGCCATCTCCGGCGCCACGGCTTCGCAGCCCGGGCCATGCACGCGACGTCACCGCGTGCGGCCAGGCACTGCGTCGGCCATCCTGTCACGATCCCCGCTGATCCCGCACAACGCGCGCCGGCTGCCGTAGCAGCGCATTCCCGAGGAATCCCCATGCCCAGCTTCAACCCTTCACGGCGCGCTTTCCTGAAAGCCAGCGTCGTGGCCGGGGTGTCGGTCTATATCGCACCCATCGGCGGCAAAGCCTTCGCGGCATTGTTCGAAGACAAGATCCTGACCCCGGTCCAGTGGGACCCCAAGGCGGGCATCCCGAAATTCCGCATCGACGGCATCGCCAAGGTCACCGGCGCCAAGGTGTTCGCGCGCGATATTCGCGCGCGCGACATGCCGCACTGGCCGCCGCAGCAATCGCACGCCTTCATCCTGCGCGCCACGCAGGCCGACCGCGCCTATGAAGGCTTCGACCTCGCCGTGCTGGGCGACGAACTGAAGCCGGACCGCGTGGTCACCGCGGAAGACCTTGCCCGCGACGGCGTGGCCTTCCCCGCCTTCTACGGCGAAGACATGCTGCTGCCCAAGGGCAAGACCCCGGCCTACCTGGGCCACGCGGTGGCGATCCTGATCTACCACGACTTCGCGCGCTTCCGCTTTGCCAAGGACAAGCTCAAGTTCCGCGACGACGTGGTCCGCTATGGCGCCAGGACGGGTCCGCTCGAGCGCGATCCGTGGGGCACCTTCCGCTTCGTGCGCGTGGGCGGCGCCACGCCGCAGGACGACGACGTGTTCTCCAGCCTGAAGAACGCGCCGGTGTTCCCCAGCATGATGCGCAAGCACCAGCCGGTGTGGCCGGACGGCAAGGACCACGGCCAGCTCGGCGAGCTGGGCATGTACCACGCCGACGCGATCCGCGCGCAGCTGGCCAGGCCGCCCGAGGACTGGCTGGTGCTGGAGCGCGAGTACAACTCGCAGTCGATCGATACCGCGGCGCTGGAACCCGACAACGCCAACTGCTGGCACGACACCGCCGCGCAGGCACTGCACCTGGTGGTGCCGACGCAGTCCCCGATCGAGGTCGCCGAGAGCGCGGCCGAGATGCTGGCCAGGGCCAAGGGCGCGCTCCCGGTGAAGCAGGTGTTCCTGCACCCGTGCTACACCGTGGGCTACGGCTCCAAGGACCACTACAACTTCCCCTTCTACGGCCTGGTCACCGCGCTGTATGCCGAGGGCAAGCCGGTGCGCCTGGCCAACGACCGCTACGAGCAGTTCCAGACCTCGATCAAGCGCCACGCCTTCAAGATGCGCTATCGCATCGCCGTGGACCGCAAGACCGGGCTGTTCCAGGCGTTCCAGGGCGACCTGGAAGCCAACGGCGGCGGCCGCGCCAACTTCTCGCCCTCGGTGGCGATGGTAGGCGCCACCGCGGCGCAGTCGATCTATTACTTCCCGAAGAACGACCTGACCGCGGTGGCGATCGCCTCGCGCGCCATCGACGCCGGCTCCGCACGCGGCTACGGCACGCTGCAGAGCATGGCCGCGACCGAGATGATGGTCGACGAGTTCGCCGAACAACTCAAGCTCGATCCGATCGAGTTCCGGCTGAAGAACGCGCTGCGCTCCGGCATGAAGAACACGCAGGGCGCGATCCCCGCCGGCGCGATCCGGGTCGATGAAGTGCTGGAAGCGGCGAAAGTGCATCCGCTGTGGACCGGCCGCGCGAAGAAGAAGGCCGAGTACGAAGCCGCCAACCCCGGCCGCCGCTATGGCGTGGGCTTTGCCTGCGTGCAGAAGGACTTCGGCACCGGCGCGGAAGCCTCGTTCGCCAGGGTCGAGATGAAGGCCGACGGCAGCATCGCACTGCATCACTCCGGCGCCGAGATCGGCACCGGCATGTCGACCTCGCAGGCCGCCGCGGTGGCGCGCTGGCTGGGCAAGCCCGCGGCCGAGGTGCGTACCTCGGTCACCGAGTGGGCCGACCTGCCGATGGTGACTTCGGGCGATCCGTACCTGATGAGCCAGGCCGAGCAGGACCGCCTGTGCGCCAGTCCGCGCTGGACGCCGTCGTACGCGTCGCCCTCCAGCGCCACCAACTCGGCCTACTACTTCACCCACAGCACGCGCGAAGCCGCGCGCGTGATCTTCATGCACGGCCTGTGGCCGGCGGCGATGGCGATCTGGAGCCAGGGCATCGGCGGCGGCCAGGCGGCCTCGCTGGTGGTGCGCGTGGAAGACGCGCGCTGGGCCGAGGGCAAGCTCAGCGCCGGCGGCCTGCAGGCGCTGCCGCTGGAGCAGCTGGCGGCCAAGGCGCATGAAATGGGCCTGGTCACCGGCGCCACCGTGCACGTCTTCAACCGCTGGCAGTGGAGCGAGGCCGACTTCGACATCAACGGCCGCGCGGCGCGGCTGCCAATCGATGGCCTGTCGGTACGCTACGGCGATGGTGCCGACAGCACGCGCAAGGCACGCATGCGCACCAGCGGCGGCTACGACGTGCTCGACCGCAAGAAGGTCTACATCGCGCCCACGCAGCGCAACAACGCCTCGGTCACGTACTACAGCGCGATCGGCACCTTGGTCGAATTGTCGGTGCACGAGGCCAGCGGCAAGGTCGAGGTGCTGTCGCACCACTCCATCATGGAGTGCGGCTCGCAGCTGTCGCCGCAACTGGTGTCCGGCCAGCTGCAGGGCGGCGTCGCCATGGGCATCGGCCACGCGCTGCATGAAACCCTGCCGCTCTACGAGGACGGCCCCGGCAACGGCACCTGGAACTTCAACCGCTACCACCTGCCGCGCGCCAGCGACGTGGCCGTGTGGACCCAGAGCGGCACGGTTCTGCCACCCGTCTCAGAAACCGACCCGCCCAAGGGCATCGCCGAGGTGGTGATGATCCCGGTGGTGGGTGCCATCGTCAACGGCATCGCGCATGCCATCGGCCACCGCTTCACCGACCTGCCGGTCACGGCCGAAAAGATCCAGGAGAAACTGGCATGAGCATCGCCACCCAACCGCTTTCCCTGAACATCAACGGCAAGGACGTCGGCCCGCTCGACGTGCCCGAAGGCCTGATGATGATCGACTTCCTGCACGAATACCTGGACCTGACCGGCTCGCGCCTGGGCTGCGGCCAGGGTATCTGCCATGCCTGCGTGGTGATCCACGACAAGACCGACGGCACCAGCGAGGAAGTGCGTAGCTGCATTACCGGCGCGCACTGGTTCCAGGGCCGCAAGGTGCGCACGGTGGAAGGCCATGGCAAGCGCAACGACAAGGGCGAGGTGGTCGAGCTCACGCCGGTGCAGCAGAAGTTCCTGGAGCATTTCAGCTTTCAGTGCGGCTACTGTACGCCGGGCTTCGTCAACGGCGCCACCATCCTGGTGGAACAGCTCAAGCGCAAGCCGGTGGCGAAGGACAAGGTCGACGAGACCATCACCGCGGCGCTGGATGGCCATATCTGCCGCTGTACCGGCTATGTGCGCTACTACGAGGCGGTGAAGGACGTGATCACCAGCACGCCGGGCCTGGTACTGGCGAACACCACGGACAGCGGGAGCGCCAAGTGATGCAGCGACCCGCCTTCCTGACCCTCGCCCGCGTCGCCCTTGCCGCCCTTGCCGCCCTTGCCGCCCTGGCCGCCCTGGCCGCCCTGGCCGCCGCCACGCTGGTGGCCGGTTGCGGCGGCGACACCGAAGCCGTCGCCCCGGCCGCCGACCAGGCGCCCAAGGCGCAGCTCCCGCCCGCCGAGCAGATCGCGCGCGGCCGCTACCTGGTGCGCGCGGGCGACTGCGCCGCCTGCCATACCGCGCCGCAGGGCGCGCCGTTTGCCGGCGGCGTGGAACTGGCCTCGCCGTTCGGCAAGTTCTACGGCACCAACATCACGCCCGACAAGAAACACGGCATCGGGAACTGGAGCGCCGACGACTTCTACACCGCGCTGCATGACGGCAAGACGCCGGACAAGCATCTCTATCCGGCGATGCCGTACACCTCGTACCGCGGCCTGTCGCGCGCGGATACCGACGCCATGTACTCCTACCTGATGCAGGTGAAGCCGGCCGCGGTGCCGAACCGCCCGCACGACCTGCAGTTCCCGTACAACCTGCGCTTTGCGCTGGCGGGCTGGAACCTGCTGTTCCTGGAGAACAAGCTGCCCGATGCCTCCACCGGCAATTCGGAGTCGTGGCAGCGCGGCCGCTACCTGTCCAACGCGCTCGGCCATTGCGCCGAATGCCATACGCCGCGCGCCGCGTTCGGCCGGCTGGACCAGTCCAGGCCGCTGGCCGGCGCCGCGCTGGCACGCGTCGGCGCGCCGGACATCACCCCGGCCGGCCTGGCCACACGCGGCTGGACCGCGGCCGACCTGCAGCAGTTCTTTGCCACCGGCATCGCGCCGCAGGGCTCGGCCTTCGGCGAGATGTACCCGGTGGTGCATCTGAGCAGCCAGTACCTGAACAAGGGCGACCTGGCGGCGATGAGCACCTACCTCTTGGGTGACAAGGCACCCGCGCCGCAACCGGTCAAGGCGATCAACGCCGATGCCGCGCAGCTGGCACCGGGCCGCCGCCACTACGTGGCGGTCTGCGCCGGCTGCCACGGGCGCGAGGGCGAAGGCAAGCCGCACGTGGCAGTGTCGATGGCCGGCAACTCGACCGTGCGCAACGCCGATTCGCGCAACCTGATCGTGTCGATGCTCGACGGCATCGAGGCGCAGCGCTTCCCCGGAACGGAAGCCATGCAGGACATGCCGGGCTTTGCCGCGCGCATGAACGATGAAGAACTGGCGCAGCTGGCCAACTACCTGCGCGCCACCTGGGGTGGCCAGCCGGCCGACGTGACGCCCGCCGCCGTCAAGGCGCTGCGCGCCGCAGGCCCCGGGCACTGAGGCCCTGCCCCGGGTGTTCCATTCTGGAACACCCGCTGTCACGCACTGGCACAGCCGTGCCGGCGCGTGACACATCCCACCCGTGCCACGCGCACACGCCCCCCCGGTTTTCCCGCGTTTTCCCCGCCTTTTTGCTCCGGTCCCGCCCCGGCACAGCTTTTGCGATCTGCCTGCCGTGCGCACGGCGCCCACGCCGTGACGACACCACAAAGATCACTGAACGGAGCGAGACATGAACATGGCGGAAATCGCCCAGCTGGGCGTCAGCAACCCCTACAAGCAGCAGTACGAGAACTACATCGGCGGCGCCTGGGTGCCGCCGGCCGGCGGCGAGTACTTCGAATCGATCACGCCGATCACCGGCAAGCCGTTCACGCGCGTGCCGCGCTCCGGCCAGCAGGATGTCGACGCTGCGCTGGACGCCGCGCACGCCGCCAAGGCCGCATGGGCGCGCACCTCCACCACCGAGCGCGCCAATATCCTGAACCGCATCGCCGACCGCATCGAGGCCAACCTGAAGCTGCTGGCCGTGGCCGAAAGCATCGACAACGGCAAGCCGGTGCGCGAGACCACCGCCGCCGACCTGCCGCTGGCGGTCGACCACTTCCGCTACTTTGCCGGCTGCATCCGTGCGCAGGAAGGCGGCATCTCCGAGATCGACGCTGAAACCATCGCCTATCACTTCCATGAGCCGCTGGGCGTGGTCGGCCAGATCATCCCGTGGAACTTCCCGCTGCTGATGGCCACCTGGAAGCTGGCCCCGGCGCTGGCCGCCGGCAACTGCGTGGTGCTCAAGCCCGCCGAACAGACGCCCGCTTCGATCCTGGTGCTGATGGAAGTGATCGGCGACCTGCTGCCGCCGGGCGTGATCAACGTCATCAACGGCTTCGGCCTGGAAGCCGGCAAGCCGCTGGCATCGAGCCCGCGCATCAGCAAGGTGGCCTTCACCGGTGAGACCACCACCGGGCGCCTGATCATGCAGTACGCCTCGCAGAACCTGATCCCGGTGACGCTGGAACTGGGCGGCAAGTCGCCCAATATCTTCTTCGAAGACGTGCTGGCCGCCGACGACGCCTTCTTCGACAAGGCGCTGGAAGGCTTTGCCATGTTCGCGCTGAACCAGGGCGAGGTCTGCACCTGCCCGTCGCGCGCGCTGATCCAGGAATCGATCTATGACCGCTTCATGGAACGCGCGCTCAAGCGCGTGGCCGCGATCCGCCAGGGCCATCCGCTCGACACCGGCACCATGATCGGCGCGCAGGCGTCGGCCGAACAGCTGGAGAAGATCCTGTCGTACATCGACCTGGGCCGCAAGGAAGGCGCGCAGTGCCTCGCCGGCGGCGAGCGCAACGTGCTGGACGGCGACCTGGCGGGCGGCTACTACGTCAAGCCGACCGTGTTCGCCGGCCACAACAAGATGCGCATCTTCCAGGAAGAGATCTTCGGGCCGGTGGTATCGGTGACCACCTTCAAGGATGAAGAAGAGGCACTGGCCATCGCCAACGACACGCTCTACGGGCTCGGCGCCGGCGTCTGGACACGTGACGGCGCACGCGCCTTCCGCATGGGCCGCGGCATCCAGGCGGGGCGCGTGTGGACCAACTGCTATCACGCCTACCCCGCGCATGCCGCATTCGGGGGATACAAGCAGTCCGGCATCGGCCGCGAGAACCATCGCATGATGCTCGACCACTACCAGCAGACCAAGAACCTGCTGGTGAGCTACAGCCCCAACGCACTCGGATTTTTCTGACGAGGCTCAAAGCATGGCGTTTTGGCCGTCCAGCGCGGCCCGCGCCATGCCATCATCCGATGGTGCCCCGCGGCGCGGGGCCAACCTGAACCAGGAGTCGAGATGCCAGCGAAGATGAAAGCTGCTGTAGTGCGCGAATTCGGCGCGCCCCTTACGATCGATGAAGTTCCTGTTCCACAACCCGGCCCCGGCCAGATCCAGGTCAAGATCGAAGCCTCCGGCGTGTGCCACACCGACCTGCACGCCGCCGACGGCGACTGGCCGGTCAAACCCACCCTGCCCTTTATTCCCGGCCATGAAGGCGTGGGCTATGTCTCCGCCGTCGGCAGCGGCGTCACCCGCGTGAGGGAAGGCGACCGCGTCGGCGTGCCCTGGCTCTACAGCGCCTGCGGCTACTGCGAACACTGCTTGCAAGGCTGGGAAACGCTGTGCGAGAAGCAGCAGAACACCGGCTATTCCGTCAACGGCGGCTACGGCGAATACGTGGTCGCCGATCCCGACTACGTGGGCCTGCTGCCGGACAAGGTCGGCTTTGTCGAGATCGCGCCGATCTTGTGCGCGGGCGTGACGGTCTACAAGGGCCTGAAGGTCACGGACACGCGGCCGGGCCAGTGGGTGGTGATCTCCGGCATCGGCGGCCTGGGCCACGTCGCCGTGCAGTATGCGCGCGCCATGGGCCTGCGCGTGGCGGCGGTCGATATCGATGACGACAAGCTCGCGCTCGCGCGCAGGCTGGGTGCAGAAGCCACCGTCAACGCGCGCACCACCGATCCCGCGACGTGGCTGCAGAAGGAGATTGGCGGCGCGCACGGCGTGCTGGTGACAGCGGTGTCCCCGATCGCATTCTCGCAGGCCATCGGCATGGTGCGCCGTGGCGGCACCATTGCCCTCAACGGCCTGCCGCCGGGCGACTTCGGCACGCCGATCTTCGACGTGGTACTGAAAGGCATCACCATCCGCGGCTCCATCGTCGGCACGCGCAGCGACCTGCAGGAATCGCTGGACTTTGCCGCCCACGGCGACGTCAAGGCCACGGTATCGACCGCGAAGCTCGACGACATCAACGATGTCCTTGGGCGCCTGCGCAACGGCAAGGTCGAAGGCCGCGTGGTACTGGACTTCGCCGCCTGAACCGGAGAAAGCCCATGCCCGCTTCCGCTTCCCCTACCGCCGCCGCGCCGGTCGCACGCGTGGTGGCAACCCCGGCCGCGCTCGCGCTGATCGCGGAGCTGGCCGCGCGGCATGGCCCGCTGATGTTCCACCAGTCCGGCGGCTGCTGCGACGGCAGTGCGCCGATGTGCTACCCCGCCGGCGAACTGCTGGTGGGTGCGGCCGATGTCTGCCTGGGCGAGATCGGCGGCGCGGCGTTCTACATGACGCGGGTACAGTTCACGTATTGGCAGCACACGCGGCTGGTGATCGATGTGGTGCCGGGCGCGGGCGGGATGTTTTCGCTGGAGGGGCGGACGGGTAAGCGGTTTTTGACGCGGTCGGAGTTGTTCAGCGATGAAGAGGCTGCGTGGCTGGCTGCGCAGCCGGGCTTGTGATGGGGCGCGTGATGATTGCTTGCTGATGTCGGTGCTTGCTTGCCGACAGCGTGCTCCCTCTCCCGCTTGCGGGAGAGGGTTGGGGAGAGGGCGGGAGTGTCAACGAAGTCAGGCGTATCGGTATGTCACCGCCTGCCCTCTCCCCCGGCCCCTCTCCCGCAAGCGGGAGAGGGGAGCAAACAAGCGGGACGGGATGACGTCTCAGCGTTCCGACTCTGGCTCGTCGCCCTCCAACCCTCCCCTCAACCGCCGATAGATCGTATTACGCGACACCCCCAGTTCACGCGCCGCGTGGCTGACGTTGCCGCCGTGCCTGGCGAGCGCCTGGCGGATCAGGCCGGCTTCCCAGTCGCGCATCCGGCTGGCCTTCGATGACGCCGGCGCCTGCACTGCAGCCGTGGCATCACTGCCCTCCCCCACATCGCCGCACTCCTGCTCAAACCCCTCCGGCAGGTGTGCCAGCCCGATCTCCATCTCCCCTTCCGCCAGGATCGCCGCCGTGTGCAGCACGTTCGCCAGCTGGCGGATATTGCCCGGCCACGGATGCCGGCGCAGCAGCGCCAGCACCTGCGCATCGACACGCAGCGGCGGCTGCACGCCGGCTTCATCGCATTGCCGCTGCAGGATGCGGTCGACCAGCAGCGGCAGGTCGCTGCGCTCGCATAGCGGGGGCAGCGTCACCGCCAGCGCATTGATGCGGTAGTACAGATCCTCGCGGAAGGTGCCTTCGGCAATCATCGCGCGCAGGTCGCGGTGGGTGGCGCAGACCACCCGCACATCGACCGGCACCGCGCGGGCGCTGCCCAGCGGGGTCACGGCGCGCTCCTGCAGCACGCGCATCAGGCGCACCTGCTGCGCCAGCGGCATATCGCCGATCTCGTCCAGGAACAGCGTGCCGCCATGCGCCTGCACGACCTTGCCTTCGCAGCCGCGGCGGCGCGCGCCGGTGAAGGCGCCTTCTTCATAGCCGAACAGCTCGGCCTCGATCAGGGATTCGGGGATCGCCGCGCAGTTGACCGCGACGAACGGCCCGTTGCCGCGCGGCGAGGCAGCATGGATGGCGCACGCCAGCCACTCCTTGCCGGTACCGGTGCGGCCCTGGACCAGGATGGTGATATCGCGCCCGCTGACCTTGCGCACGCGGCGCAGCACCGCGGCCACGGTGGCGTCGCCGGTATCGAGCGCCGCCAGCGCCGGCGGCAGCGGGTCTTCCTCGCTCGGCAGGCGCACCGCCATGGGCGCGGCCAGGAAATCGATGCGGGCAAACACCTGCACCCGGCTGGGCAGCGTCAGCACCTGGAGCGAGCCGGCCGCGGTGGCGCGCGCCTGCATCGCCATGCGCACCGGCTGGCCGAACAGTTCGGCGAAGCCGGCCGCCGCCAGCGCGTGCGGCGCCAGCCCGAGCTGGAACAGCCCGCTGCGGTTGGCGGCGAGGAAGGCGCCGTCAGGGGAAAACGCCGCCATGCCTTCGAACAGCGTGCCGACAAACTCGGGCCGCGCATGGAAGCGCACCAGCACCGCGTCCGGGAAGTGGTTGGCGAACAGGTGGTTCTCGATCATCTGCGCCGACATCCGCACCAGCGCCATGGTGTGCCGGTGGAAGCCGCGATGATCGCCGCTGACATCCAGCGCGCCCAGGATCGCGCCGGTGGGCCCGGCGATCGGCGCGCACGAGCAGGTCAGCTGGTGGTTGGATTCAAGGAAGTGCTCGCTGGCGTGGACCAGCGTCGGCCGGGCCTCGGCCAGCGCGGTGCCGATGGCATTGGTGCCCTTGCTCGGCTCTGACCACGACACCCCGGGCGCCAGCGCCACGCGCCGCGCCCGCGCCACGAAATCGCCGTCGCCCAGGCTGTGCAGGATCACGCCGCTGCGGTCTGTCAGCAGCACCATGCTGTCGGTATTGGCGATCTGCGCGTGCAGGGTCTCCATCACGGGCAGCGCATGGCGGTACAGGTCGCGGCTGGCGTCGACCAGCGCCCCCAGCGCGCGCGGGCTCACGGCGTCAAAGCCGGGCGCATGGCGCGCATCCAGGCCGAAACCGGCCGAGCGCGCATGCGCACGCGCGATCAGGTCCACGCGGTCCGTGTCGGTCGGATCAGCCGGAGCGGCAGCCTGACGGCTGAAATCGGGAAGCGCAGCGGGATCGGCGGCACGATGCATGACGGCGGGTCTCCTGTATGGGCCGGCGGCGCGCGCGGCGGCCGCTGCCCTGCCGTCCCGTGGCGGCTGCCGCGCGGATCCGGTGCGGATCCGCTGCGGCGGCAGGCGGGCGGCTGTTGTCCGGCAACCTTATCACAGGCTAGCGGCCCTTTAGTGCCCCTGCGCCGCGCCCGGCCGCCTCAGCGTTTTTCGTCGAGCAGGTCGTTCAGGATCTCGTCGAAGGTGGCCTGGGCGTCCTCCAGCGCCTGCAGCGCCGCATCGAAGGTCTGCAGCGCCAGCTTCGACGGCTTGCCGCTGCCCTGCGGCGGATAGTGGGTCTGCAAGGCGGTAAAGGCCACCTGTACCTGCCGCGTGGCCGCAACCACGCGCTCCATTGCCTGCGCCTCTTCGGCGCGGTACTGCTCGTGCTTTTGTTCGCTCATGCCTGTTAGCTCCGGTTGGCGCGTCGTCTCGGTGGGGTGCGCGCGCCTGAATGAGGCATATCGTACAAGAACTGCGCCGGCTGGCTTGCGCCGCGGCCGCGCCCCCGGCAAAAATGAGGTAGGCTGCGCGGCTGGGCGGCAAGGCCGGCGCGCACGCGCCACGCCTGGCCGCGGCCCCGGGAATTGCCATGCCACTGAAGACCCGCCGCGCGCTGGCAGCCGCGCTGATGACCGCCAGCGGCTTTGCCTGCTACTGGACCTACCTGACGCTCAACCAGGACCGGCTGCTGTTCGACGCGCGCCGGCGCCCGCCGCGCGACCTGCCCGACGGCATCATCGGCTATTCGCACCGGATCCCCGGCGGCGTGGTGCGCGGCTATATCTATCATGCCCCCGGCGACACCGTGCGCGACCTGCTGTTCTACCTGCCAGGCCGCGGCGAAGATGTGCTCGAAACGCTGCAGTACGCGCGCTGGCTGCCTGGCGGCATGGCCTTTGCCACTTACGATTACCGCGGCCTCGGCCACTCCGACGGCCGCCCGTCCGAAGGCGCCGCCGTGGCCGACGCCAGCCAGTTCCTGCTGCATGTGCGGCGCGTCTTTCCCGGCACCCGCGTGCATGTGGTCGGACGCAGCCTGGGCACCGGCGTGGCGATCCAGCTGGCGGACCTGCAGGATTTCGAGAGCCTGCAGCTGATCACGCCCTACGATTCGATGCTCGAGCTGGTGCGCAAGCGCTTCCCGCTGGTGCCGCTGCGCCAGTTGATGCGCCACCACTTCAATTCGATCTCGCATTGCAAAAAGGTGGTGCAGAGCACCAAGGTGCTGCTGGCCGAAGCCGACGAGGTGGTGCCCCACGAATGCTCGGAACGGCTCATGGCGGCCTGGCCCGGCCCGGTGGCGCTGCAGACCGTGCCAGGCACCGATCACTTCACCATCATCGAGCGCGAGCAGACCTGGCTGTCGCTGTGCGAATTCGCCCGCCAGCACAGCCAGGCCAGGCTGCGCATGGCGGCGAACCAGGCCGAGCCGGCAACGGCCCAGCCGGCCCCGTCGACGATCGTGCCGACTGCTCCACAGACCGCCCCCGGCACCCAGCCCGTCGACCATGATGAGCTCGGCAATCCGTTGCCGCTGGCGGCCAACCGCTGATCCGGGCCGACGCAGCGGGTAAAATGCGCGCATGAAAAAATTTGCAGTCAAGGCAGGCGGCGCCGTACTGGCGCTGGCTGCAGCCGGTGTCTTGCTTGCCGGCTTTGCCGCGGTGGTCAGCCTGCGGCAGCTTCCTCCGGTCGATGCCCTGCGCGACTACCGGCCCGACGTGCCGCTGCGGATCTACACCAGCGACAACGTCCAGATCGGCGAGTTCGGCAGCGAGCACCGCGAGTTCATCCCCTTCGAGCAGATGCCCCCGCGCATGGTCCAGGCGCTGCTCGCGGCCGAGGATGACCAGTTCTACGAGCACGAGGGCGTCGACATCCCGGGCGTGTTCCGCGCCGCGCTGGCCAACCTGGGCCAGGGCTACGCGCAAGGCGCCTCCACCATCACCATGCAGGTGGCGCGCAACTTCTACCTGTCGCGCGAAAAGACGCTGGCGCGCAAGTGGTATGAAATGCTGCTGGCCTGGCGCATCGACCAGTCCCTGCCGAAGGACCGCATCCTCGAGCTGTACATGAACCAGGTCTACCTGGGCGAGCATGCTTATGGCTTCGGCAGCGCCGCGCATGCGTACTTCGGCAAGCCGCTGGCGTCGCTGTCGCTGGCCGAGACCGCGATGCTGGCGGGCCTGCCCAAGGCGCCCTCGAGCATGAACCCGGTGGTCAACTTCCCGCGCGCCAAGCGGCGCCAGGAATATGTGCTGGGCCGCATGCTGGCGCTGGGCATGATCAGCCAGGACGACTACCGCGAGGCCCGCACCGCGCACCTGGTGCTCACCGACGACGGCCCCGGCAGCTTTGCCGGGCATGCGGAGTATGTGGCCGAACTGGCGCGCCAGCTGGCGCGCGAGCGCTTTGGCGACGAGGCCTATACGCGCGGCCTGAACGTCTACACCACGGTGTCGTCGGTGCGCCAGACGCTGGCCTATGATGCCGTGCACGGCGGGCTGGAGGGCTATGCGCGCCGCCACCGCCAGTACGTCAAGGACTTGTCGCAGGGCCCGCAGGCCGCGCTGGTGTCTCTGGACAGCGCCACCGGGGCGATCGAATCGATGGTGGGCGGCACCGACTTTGCCGCCAGCCGCTTCAACCACGCCACCCAGGCGCAGCGCCAGCCGGGCTCGACCTTCAAGCCCTTTGTCTATGCCGCAGCGCTGGAACGCGGCGTGTCGCCCGGCACGCTGATCAACGACGCGCCGCTGGCCAACGGGTCGCGCTGGCAGCCGTCCAATGACGACGGGCGCTTTGTCGGCCCCGTCACCGTGCGCCAGGCGCTGGCCGAATCGCGCAACCTGCCCGCGATCCGCACACTGCAGGCGATCGGCATCCCCTACACGGTGGAATTCGCCAGCCGCTTCGGTTTTTCGCCCAAGCGGCTGCCGCGCTACCTGCCGCTGGCGCTGGGCACCGGCACCACCTCGCCGCTGCGCCTGGCCGCGGCCTATGGCGTGTTCGCCAACGGCGGCCATCGCGTTGAACCCTATCTGATCGCGCGCATCACCGACAGCGAAGGCAACGTGCTGTTCTCCGCCGACGCTGGCGCCAGGGACCGCGCCACGCCGGCGCCCGTGATCAGCGCGCGCAATGCCTTTGTCATGGACAGCCTGCTGCGCAGCGTGGTCGACGACGGTACTGGCGCCGGCGTGCGCCGCTACCTGCGCCGCGACGACGTGGCCGGCAAGACCGGCACCACCAACGACTCGGTCGACGGCTGGTTCGCGGGCTACGCCGGCGGCGTGGTCACGGTGGCGTGGATGGGCTACGACGACAACCGTAGCCTGGGCGAGCATGAATTCGGCGCCACCAGCGCATTGCCGGTGTGGGCCGCCTACATGGAAGGCCGCCTCGCGGGCGTGCCGGTGCCCGACACCGCGGCGCCCGCCGGCGTGGTGCGCGTGGGCGACGACTGGATGTACGCGGAGTATGCCGACGGCAGCCACGGCGTTGCGTCGATCGGCTTCCCGCCGCCGGCACCGGCAGCGCCGCCGCTGGCGGACCCGGTCGCCAGCAACCTTGGCGAGCCCGCCCCTGGGTCGCCTGGGGCGCCTGCCGCGGCCGGACCGACGCCCGTCACCAGCGAGGCAAGCGGCCTGCCGGCGCGTGACGCCGCCACGCCGGTAGTCCCCGCCGACGCCAGCCTGTAGACTTCCGGATTTCCACACTCCCGATCCCGATGTCCAGCCACAGCCCGCTGCTGATCTGGTCGGTCGCCGCGCTGACCACGGCCGGCGTCCTGTTCCGCCCGTTCCGCCTGCCCGAGGCGTTCTGGGCCGCCGGCGGCGCGCTACTGCTCTGCGCCACCGGCCTGCTGGCGCTGCCCGACGCACTCGCGGCAGTGCTGCGCGGCTACGACGTGTACCTGTTCCTGGCCGGCATGATGCTGATCTCCGAACTGGCCCGCAAGACCGGGCTGTTCGACCATGTTGCCGCGCTCGCCGTGCGCCAGGCGCGCGGCTCGGCGCTGCGGCTGTTTCTGCTGGTGTACGGCTTCGGCACGCTGGTGACGGCGTTCATGTCCAACGACGCCACCGCCGTGGTGCTGACGCCCGCGGTGCTGGCCGCCACCCGCGCCGCGCGGGTCCGGCATCCGCTGCCCTACCTGTACGCGTGCGCCTTTATCGCCAATGCCGCCAGCTTCGTGTTGCCGATCTCCAACCCGGCCAACCTGGTGATCTTCGGCGAGCGCATGCCGCCGCTGGCGGGCTGGCTGGCGAGCTTCGCGCTGCCGTCGCTGGCCGCGGTGCTGGCCACGCTGGCGGCGCTGTGGTGGACGCAGCGCGCGGCGCTGGCCGAGCCCATCGAACACGACGTGCCGGTGCCGCCGCTGTCGCTGCAGGCCTGGCTGACGGCGCTGGGCATCGTGCTCACCGGCCTGGTCCTGCTGGGAGCTTCGCTGCGCGGCGACGCGCTCGGCTGGCCGACCTGCGCGGCGGGCGTGGCCACGCTGCTGCTGGTCTGCGCCACCCGGCGCGAGCTGCTGGTGCCGGCGCTGCGCGAGGTCTCATGGGGGGTGCTGCCGATGGTGGCGGGGCTGTTCGTGCTGGTGGCGGCGCTGGAGCAGACCGCGGTGATCCGTCACCTGGCCGATGCTGTCGCAGCGGCGTCGCGCGACGGCGGCGCGCTGGCCCTGCTGGGCGTGGGCGCGGTGGTGGCACTGGCGGGCAATATCGCCAACAACCTGCCGGCCGGCCTGATCGCGGCCTCGGCGTTGACGGCCGGGCATGCCTCGCATGCCGTGACCGGCGCGGTGCTGGTCGGCATCGACCTGGGCCCCAACCTGTCCGTCACCGGCTCGCTGGCCACGCTGCTGTGGCTCGCGGCGCTGCGGCGCGAAGGGCATATGGTCAGCGCCGCCCAGTTCCTGCGCGTGGGGGCCGTGGTCATGCCGGCAGCGATGCTGCCGGCGCTGGCGCTTTTGCTGCTTTAAACGGCTGCCTCAGCCGGTGGCGGCGTCATTGGCCGCGGGGGTGTTGCCAGCCGGCAGCAGTGGCCGGCGCAGGCCGGTCACGCCATGGCGCACCGCGCTGGCGTGGTGTTCGGCCACCCCCGTTTCCACCGGCGTGGCCGGCAACGGCACTGTCACCACATGGAGCAGCATCAGGCTGCTGCACGGAAAGGCAATCGGCATGATTAGGTGGATCCCGACAAAAGTCAGGCCGCGCATCTCTGCGGCCGGGCACCGGCAGCCTTCAGAGGCCGCCTGGACACATACGTTGTGCAAACATTATGTGCGCTTGTCGGCGTTGCGCGGCGCGGGCTTGAGCGATGTCATGAACTATTCACGGAGCGGTGTCCCGGTGTGGCGTAATCGGCCCACCGCCCCGCACTTTTCCATGCCCCGCACGGGTTGTGAGGCCACGGCATCTGCCATATAGTGAATCCGGCACACCCCCACGCCACCCCATCACGCAGACCATGACCAGCAAGGACGCGACGCACCGCGCGAAGGACAGCAACGACGGCGACGAAGCCGGCCACCCTCACGCCCACAGTGTCTCGGCCCGCATCCGCGCACGGCTTGAGGCCGCGCAGGAGCGCTTTCACGCCAACGACAATATCTCGCGCTACCTCGAGCCCGGCGAGATGGAGCAACTGCAGGCCGAAGTGCAGGCGCGCATGGAAGACGTGCTGCGCGCGCTGGTGATCGATGTCGACAACGACCACAACACGCAGGAAACCGCGCGCCGCGTCGCCAAGATGTACCTGAAGGAAATCTTTGCCGGCCGCTACGCCAAGGCGCCGCCGGTGACCGAGTTCCCCAATGTGGGCCAGCTCAACGAGCTGATGATCGTGGGTCCGCTGCGCGTGCGCAGTGCCTGCTCGCATCACCTGTGCCCGATCATCGGCAAGCTGTGGGTGGGGGTGATGCCGAACCAGCATTCCAACCTGATCGGTCTGTCCAAGTACGCGCGCCTGGCCGAATGGATCATGTGCCGCCCGCAGATCCAGGAAGAGGCGGTGGCGCAGGTGGCCGACCTGCTGCAGGAAAAGATGAATCCCGACGGCCTCGCCATCGTGATGGAGGCCGAGCACTTCTGCATGCACTGGCGCGGCGTACGCGACACCGACGCCAAGATGACCAACAGCGTGATGCGCGGCTCGTTTCTGAAGGACGACAGCCTGCGCCGCGAATTCCTCACGCTGCTGAACCATAACCGCGGCTAGGCCGCTTGCCCGAGCCTCGCCCAGCCGCAATCACCGAGCGCCACGACCATGCTAGTCCGCCTGCTCTATGCCAGCCGTGCCCGCCAGGCCATCGACGCCGCCATGCTCGACGCCATCCTGGCCACCAGCCTCGAACGCAATCCGCGCCACGGCATCACCGGCGTGCTGTGCCACGGCAGCGGCATCTTCCTGCAGGCGCTGGAAGGCGACCGGCAGGATGTGTCGCAGCTGTTCCAGTCGATCGCACGCGACCCGCGCCACCACGACGTGACACTGCTGCATTTCGAGGAAACCTGCACGCGCGACTTTGCCGGCTGGGCGATGGGCCAGGTCAATGCGGCACGCATCAATACCGCCACCCTGCTCAAGTTCTCCGCGCGCGCCGAGCTCGATCCGTACCGGACCAGCGGCGCCGCCTCGCTGGCGCTGCTCAAGGAGCTGATCGCCGGCGCGTCGGTGGTGTCGCGCGCCAGCGAACGCGGACGGCACTGAGCCGCGCCGCGCTGCTGTCACCGGAGCGCTAGGCCGTCACCTGGCCGAACAGGCCGCACTCCAGGTCGCTTTCGAACTCCTCCATCCAGACCGAGCCTGGGCCGGCGTCGTAGACGCTGGTCTTGTCCGTGCCGACCCGGCGCACGCTGACGCGCCGGGTGCCCGAGCCATTGCTGTCATCGGTGATATCGAACATCTCGGCCGCCAGCCCCACATGCCTGCACGCTTCCAGGGCCTGTTGCTGCTCGTCGGCGGGAAATTCGGTGAACGGTCTCGTTGCCATGGCATCCTCCGTCAAGGTTGAGATCGCCGCTTGCGCGCAGCGCGGACGCGCGTGGCACGAAATGCGCCACGCATAAAGCAGGGCGTGCACCGGCGCTGGGCCGGCGGCACGTCCACACCCTCCTGGGACGTTGTTATCTGAAACTCAGCTCTTGCGCTGGGTCACTGCCACGAACGGGGCCGGTGCGTGCTGGACGGACTGGCTGCCGCAGTTCGGGCAGTTTGGATGGGCAGAGGCATGTTCCGCGAGATGCTCGGTTTTCTCGAACATATGGCCGCACTTCTCGCAGCGGTATTGATAGACAGGCATTGCATTCCCCCACGCGGTGCACACGCCGCGGGGCGCGTGTCAGCTTCATTCTAGGACAGCGGCCCGCCCCTCGAAGCGTGAAAGTTCGACCCTGTCGGGCGGGTGCGCGGCGATGTCGTCGCGGATTCACTTTCCCTTGTGCCACCCCGCATTCGATGCGCCTTGCGCCGCGCATTGACATGCCTCAAACGCTTTGTCGCCGAACAGGCGCCGTCATGGTGCGCAAACCCAGGTCAAGCCCCGCGGCATGCCGCCGTTCTTCATGGCACGTCATCCATTTTCGCAATCGGCCGTGTCCACGCGCGCCCTGCAAGTTCCCTGAACTAGCTGAATTACGATTCAACGGAACGCGCAATCTGGCCAGAATGCGGGATTTGTGATGACGCAATCGCCCGGCGCAACCGACAGACCCGGTTGCCCCCTCATCCGGAGATAGCTATGTACGACGGAATCCTGCGCGTGGCCCTGGCGGACGACCACCCGCTGGTCGTGGCCGCGCTGCGCGACTGCCTGCTGCGCAACGCCAGCGTCCAGATCAGTTGCGAATGCCGCAACGGCACCGAGTTGCTGGGCGCGCTGGACCGGCATCCCGCCGATATCGCCATCACCGATTTCTGCATGGGCCACGGCGATGCCTCGCTGGACGGCTTCAACCTGCTGAGCCGCCTGGCGCGGCGCCACCCGCTGACGCGCGTGGTGGTGATCAGTGCCCAGTCCAATCCCGCCATCATCCGCCGCGCCATGAAGCTGGGCGTGCGCGCCTTCGTCAGCAAGGAAGACCCGCTCGAGGAAGTAGTGCGCGCCTGCGCCCATGTCGCGTTCAGCAACACCTGCTTCTGCTCGCCCGCGGTGCACGCCGTGCTCCAGCACGCGGCGATCGCCGGCCTACCCGCAAGGGAGCTGACGCAACGCGAACTGGAGGTGGTCCGGCTCTATGCGCAAGGCGCGCAGTTGACCGACATCGCCGGCAAGCTGGGGCGCTCGGTCAGCACCATCTCCAGCCAGAAAACCGTGGCCATGCGCAAGCTGGGCGTGCAGACCAATACCGGCCTGATCCGCTACGCCTATGAAAACGGCCTGATCTGACGCGCCCGGATCCATGCAGCAAGCCCTCGACCGCACCCGGGACACGCTGGCCAGCGCCTTCGACACGCTTGCCGACCATGCCCGCCGCCAGCAGCACCTGTACTCGGTGACCATCGCGGGACTGGTCGCCATCGTGCTGTTTTCCGGCACGCTGCTGGCCGGGCTGGCGGCAGACCAGCACCTGGACTACCGGCGCAGCCACGTTGCGCACTATGCCGGCGCGGTGTCGCAACAGCTGCACAATGAGTCGTCGTTCCTGCGCCGTACCGTGCTGAGCATCCGCTACTACCTCAACCCAAACGCGCCCGCGGCGAACCCGTCGCGCGATGCCGGCCTCGATGCCTTCCGGCGCACCGGCACCGCCAGTCTTCACATCGATGCCGTGCGCAAGGACTACCATCTGCTGGCTACCGATGCCACGCGCCAGGCCTGGGGCGCGGGGCTGCCGGCACAGTACCTGCGCCTGCGCCAGATCGCAATGGCCGCGGTGGCCACGCAGCAGGCATTCGACCTGGACCACGGGGCCTACGCGATCTCGCTGGGCGAGGACAGCGTTGTCGTCATCCGCCAGCCGGACGCCAATGCGCGCGCGCCGCTATCGCTCGATCCGGCATGGATACCGCAGCTGCGCACGCGGCTGACCCAGGCGCTGCTGGACCGCACCGGCCACGCCGTGCCGGCGCGCGACGAACAGGTCTGGGTAGGGCCGCTGCGCGATCCGGTGGACGACTCGCTCGTCATGGTGCTGGCCGGCGCCGCCTATACCGGCGATGCCGGCGATGGACCCACCATGCTGGTGGCGGCCAGCGTGCCCGTCCAGGCTTTCCTGGCCGGCCTGCAGCGGCCGCAGGACACCGCGCTGCTGGCGCTGCTCAACGACGCAGACGCGATCATCGACGTGTGGCCGCACGACGCCGCCATGCCCGCGGCCAGCGTCAGCGACATCGCCGCGCGGGTCCGCGACCTGCCACGCAACGCGCTGCGGCTCACGCGCTCGGGCATCGCCCTGGCGCAGCCGTTGCAGGCGGGCTTCGGCCTGCTGGTCTACCACCTCCCGTACCGCCTGCTGGGCGCCGCGCTGGCGGCGGAGCTGGCCGTGATCGCCGGCGCCATGCTGCTCCTGACCGGCGCCATCGCGCTGGCGGCGCGGTACTGGAGCCGTCACCTGCTGCGGCGCACGCATGCCGAGGCCTCGCGCGCGCTGGAAAGCGAGCTGATGAACCAGGTGCTGGTCAGCGCCACGCCGGTCGGCCTGTGCATCGTGCGCCAGCACGACTACGCCGTGCTGACCTCCAACTCTCTGGCAGAGACGCTGCTGCCGCCGCCGCACGGACGTTTGCCCGCCGCGGTGGCGGATGCATTGGACCGGCAGCCACGCGGTGCAGGCAATGGGCACGCATCCGTCTCCAGCGTTACGGTCGCGGTGGAAGACCCGCCCGGTCACGACGATGCCGCGCAACGCTTCCTGCAGGTCACCTACGCGCCCGCGCGCTACCACGATGAAGCGGTGTTGTTCTGCGCAGTACAGGACTGCACCGCGCAGCAGGCGCTGCAGGAGCAGTTGCGCTCCGCCCAGCGGGCCACCGAAGCCATGCTGCGCGTGCGCTCGACCTTCTTTGCCGCGATGAGCCACGAGATCCGCACGCCGCTGAACGCGCTGCTGGGCAACCTGGAACTGCTGGCGCGCAGCAGCGGCCTGGAGGCGCACGCGCCGCGGCTGCGCGCGCTCGATACCGCCGCCGAGGCGCTGCGCCGCATCGTCAACGATGTGCTGGACTTCTCCAAGATCGATGCCGGCCAGCTCGCGCTGGTCAATGCGCCGTTCCGCCCCGTCGATGCGCTGGAAAGCCTGGCGTTGACCTATGCGCCGATGGCGGCGGGCCGTCCCATCCGCTTCTGCCTGCACCTGTCGCCATCGCTGGACGCGGAGGTCCTGGGCGACCGCACGCGGCTGGTGCAGGTGTTCAACAACCTGCTGAACAACGCCTTCAAGTTCACCGCCAGCGGCCGCATCACGATGAGCGGCGAACTGAAGCAGGCGGAACACGGCACCCGGCGGCTGGTCTGCCGCGTCAGCGATTCCGGCATCGGCATGGCGCCGGCGCTCGCGGCGCGCGTGTTCCAGCCGTTCGTGCAGGGCGATGCCGTGACGGCCAGCCGCTACGGCGGCACCGGCCTCGGGTTGTCGATCTGCGCACGGCTGTGCGAGCTGATGGGCGGCAGCATCCGCGTGGACAGCGTGTCGGACGTGGGCAGCGCATTCACGGTTTCGGTGCCGCTGCCGCTGGCCGCCGAGGCAGTGCAGGCGAGCGCGCCGGCCGCCGTGGCGCGACATGGCCATGTGATGGTGCTGTGCCGCGATGCACGCGCCGGCGAATCGCTCGAAGCGTGGCTAGCCACCGCGGGCTGGCGCACCGATGTCATGGAGTCCCTGGCCGCTGCGCAGGAATGCGCGCAGCGCAATGCGCCCGATGTCATCGTCGCCACCGATGAGTATCCGCTGGCCGCGCTGGCCGCCGTGCGCCACGCCGCACCGGTCCCGCTGGTATGGGTGTCGACGGAAGGCCCGCATCGCCCACGCCAGTGCGCGCCCGGCATCCTCGAAGTCTCGGCCTTCAGCCACCGCGCGCTGCTCGATGGCGTGGACGCGGCTGCCGGCGCAACGCCGTTGGCGGTGCCAGCTCCGGGCGCCGCCCCCGCGGCCCGCGCACTGCCCGCACCATCGTCGGCCGCGCTGACGATCCTGGTCGCCGAAGACAATCCGCTCAACCAGTCCCTGATCGCCGAACAACTGCAGGCCCTCGGCTGCCGGCCGATCGTCACCGGCAACGGCACGCAGGCGCTGGCCGTGCTGGAGTCCACGCGTGTCGACGCGGTGCTGACCGATCTCCATATGCCGGGGATGGACGGCCAGGCCTTGCTGAACGCAGTCCATGCGCGACATCCGGGCCTGCCGGTACTGGCCTTCAGCGCGATGGCGTGCAGCGAGCCCGCACAGGACTGGCGCCTGCGCGGGTTCTCCGGCTATGTCGCCAAGCCGGCATCGTTGCAGGACCTGGAAGCATGCCTGCACAACCTGCCCGGCCGCAGCCACGCCGCGGTGCCATCCGAACACGATGGCGTCCCGGCAACCGCTGCCGAAGCCAGCGACCGCCGCCGCTATGAAGATACGCTGCGCCAGCAGTTGCAGCAGGACCTGCCGGCGCTGGCCGGCATCCTCGCGCAGCAGGACCTGCCGGCCCTGCGGCACTGGGTGCACGCCGTGGCCGGCGCCTTCATGATCGTGCGCCGCCAGTCCATTGTCAGAGAATGCCGCGCACTCGAAACCCTGTGTGACGCCGCGCAGACCTGGCCCCCCGCCGCCACGGCCGCCGCCGAAGCCCTGTACAAGCGGCTGCAGCGCTACGCACAAGGCGCCGCGACCGCACACTAGCGCCCCGCCTTACCACAACTGGCGGATTTGCGAGCAGCGCCACGCGCGACGATAATGGCAACGCCGCGCCGTGGCCTTGCTGGCCAGGCGCCCCGCTCCTGGCGCGGTATTGTCTTCAATGTCTCCCCCATGCAGCCAGAACAAGGCCTTCCCCAGCCACAGCGGACCTGGGCGATCCTCACCGTTTTCTTCGGCCTGATCATGGCCGTGCTCGATGGCTCGATCGCCAATATCGCCCTGCCGTCGATCTCGCGCGAGCTGCNCCGGGCGGGGCTCGCCACCTTCCTGGTGGGCTCGCTGCTGTGCGCGCTGGCGGTCAACCTGCCGATGCTGGTCGCCGCGCGCGTGCTGCAGGGCATCGGCGGCGCCGGCATCATGAGCGTCAACACGGCGCTGGTGCGTTTTATCTACCCGCCCACGCGCCTGGGCCGCGGCATCGGCCTAAACGCGCTGGTGGTCGGCGTGACCATCGCCGTGGGGCCGTCGCTGGGCGCGCTGATCCTGGCGGTGGCCAGCTGGCAATGGCTGTTCGCGGTGAATGTGCCGGTGGCCATCGTCGCGCTGGCGCTGAGCCGCACCTCGTTGCCGGCCACGCCACCGCAGCCGCGTGATTTCGACTACCGCAGCGCGCTGCTGTCGGCGCTGGTGTTCGGCATGTTCATCCTCAGCGTGGACGGTTTGGGTCACTCCGCCTGGCGCATCGCCGGCGCCGCGGGCCTGGCCGTGGCGGTGGTGCTGGGCTGGCTGCTGGTGCGGCGCCAGCACGGACGCGCCGCGCCGCTGGTGCCGGTGGACCTGTTCGCCAACCGCGCCTTCACGCTGGCGGTGGGCACCTCGTTCTGCTCGTTCATGACGCAGATGCTGGCCTTTATTGCCCTGCCGTTCTATCTCGAATACCAGCTCGGCCGCTCCTTGCAGCAAACCGGCCTGCTGATCACGCCGTGGCCGCTGATGGTGGCGGTGATGGCGGCAATCTCGGGCCGGCTGTCGGACCGCTATCCGGCCAGCATCCTGGCCGGCATCGGCCTGGCCATGCTGGGCGGCGGGCTGGTCGGCCTGGCCACGCTGGGGCCCGATGCCAGCAGCTTCGACATCGCCTGGCGCATGGCCATGTGCGGCACCGGCTTCGGCTTCTTCCAGTCGCCCAACAACCGCGCCATGATCGGCGCCACGCCGCCCGAGCGCAGCGGTGGCGCCAGCGGCGCGCAGGCCACCACGCGACTATTGGGCCAGACCACCGGCACCGCGGTGGTGGCGCTGCTGTTCAGCCTGGCGCCGACCGGCGCGGCGCGCATTGCCCTGTATGTGGCGGCGGTGGTGGCGGCGCTCGGGGCGGTGATCAGTCTGAGCAGGTTGCGGGATGCTGGCGGCGCGGAGCCGGCGCGCGGGGCGATGGAGCCGGATGCCTGATCAGCGGGCAATCCACGGGCGGCAGCAAGACCGCTGACCTTTCAGATCCCGATTGCGCGCGCCCCCGCCTCCTTCACCACCCGCGCCCACTTCGCAATCTCTCAGACCGCGATGCCGCCGAACTCCTGCATCACCTTGTCATGCAGGCGACGCATGCCGCGCAGCCAGCGGTCGTAGTCCTGGCCCTTGCGGCGATAGTACTCAAGCACTTCCGGGTGCGGCAGGATCAGGAAGCGCTCGTCGGCCACGCCTTCCAGCGTCACCGCCGCGACATGCTCGGCGGTGACCGAGCCCTCTTGCAGGAAGCCCTTGCGCTCGCCCTTCTCGCCGAACAGCATATTGGTCTGCACGCCCTGCGGACAGATGCAGCTGACCTTGATGCCGCGCTCGCCGTAGGTGATCGACAGCCACTCGGCAAAGCCGATGGCGGCGTGCTTGGTCACCGCATATGGCGCCGAGCCGATCTGCGACAGCAGGCCCGCGGCCGATACCGTGTTGATGAAGTAGCCGTCGCCGCGCTCCAGCATCTGCGGCAGCACCGCCTTGGCCGCATGGATATGCGCCATCACGTTGATTTCCCAGATGCGCTGCCACTCATCGGCGCTCGCATCCAGCCCCTTGCGCAGGATGATGCCGGCGTTGGAGCAGAAGATCTCGACCTGGCCGAAGCGGCGCGTGGCCTCGTCGGCCAGGCCCTGCACGGCGGCGGCGTCGGCCACGTCGACCGGCTGGGCGAACACCTGGCAGGCCGGCACCGCGGCCTGGACCTCGGCGGCGACGGTGGCGGCGCCGGCCGCGTTCAGGTCGGCCACGGCCACGCCGCGCGCGCCGGCCTGCGCGAAGGCCAGCGCCAGCGCGCGTCCGATACCGGTGGCCGCGCCGGTTACCACGACGGTCTTGTTGCGTACATCCATGGGTTGTCTCCTCGTTGAATTCGGATGTCCGGGTCAGCCGTTCGATGCGTCGGCCCGGGTGCATGGGCCAGGCTCAGGCTGCGCGGAGGTAGAACGCGCGGTCGCACGCGCGCCGCCCGGCTGCCACAGCCGCGCCTGCAGGGTCTCGGCGAGGTCGCGCACGCGCGGGCCCAGGTTGCTTTCCAGGATTTCCGGCGACAGCCGCGCCGCGGCCCCGCCGATATTCAGCGCCAGCACCTCGCTGCTGCCCGCCAGCCGCAGCGGCGCGGCGGCGCCGCTGACGGTGCGGTCCCATTCGGCATGTGCCACGCAGAAACCGCGCCGCGCGTGGTCGCGCAGCGCGCGGTCGATGCCGGCGCGCAAGGCGGCCCAGCGCGCGCCGTAATGACGCGCCAGTTCCGCCAGCGCGGCCTCGCGGTGGTCGGCATCCAGCCCGGCCAGCCAGGCGCGGCCGATCGCGGAGGTTGCCATCGGCAGGCGCGCCCCCGGCGCCAGCCGGATCACCAGCGCGCCGCGCGGCTGGCAGCTTTCCAGGTAGACCATGGCATCGCGGTCCGGCATGGCCAGCGCCACCGTGCAGTCGGTGGCAAAGGCCAGCGACTGCATCAGCGGCTGCGCGATCTCGCGGATGCCGGCGCCGCCCACATAGCGGTGGCCGAGCACCATGGCGCCCTGCCCCAGCCGGTATTTCTCGGTGGCTTCGATGTAGGTCAGGTAGCCGAGCGTGGCCAGCGTATAGGTCAGCCGCGATACGGTCGGACGCGGGATGCCGGTGCGCCGCGACAGTTCGGCATTGCCCAGGTAGTCGTCCTGCGGCCCGAAGGCGCGCAACAGTTCCATGCCGCGTGCCAGCGCGGTGACGAAGTTGCGGTCGTCGGCGCAGGCATGGCCCGCCTGTGCATCGGCCGGCACCAGACTGTGCGCGGCGTCTGGCGGCGGGACCGGAATGGTAGTGGTGCGTTTCATGGGCAAACGGTCGGCAAGAGAACACTAGATTGCGGCAACGGAGCTGCCCAGGCGACCGCTATGTAGGGAAATCATGTGCGCGAGAGACGGCGTTCATGGATACGAATCAGCCGCATGTCGCGGCTTTAGCCGTCAACGACATGAGCCAAAACCCGACTCCCTAGCCCGCGCTCAGCGATGCAGCCCGGCCAACGCGCGCGTCCAGACTGAAGGCGCCGGCGCCGAAGTACGCAATCTGAAGGAGGCCACCGGCCATCATCACGTTCTTCAGGAAGTGAATCATCTGGTTCTGGTCGCCGAAGTTGCTGTGGAAGAAGACCGCCGTGGCCACACAGAACACCGCCATCACCAGCGACGCCAGGCGGACCCGATAGCCGGACAACAGCATCAGGCCGCCGCCCACCTCGATCGCCACAGCGACGATAAAGGCGAGGGGTGCCGCCGGCAGGCCGATGGCCGAGATATAGCCAACCGTTCCCGCGTAGGCCCCCAACTTGCCCAGCCCGCTCCAGAGAAACGAATTGAAGACGGCTGCCGTGAGGGGGCCATTATCATGAAGCTGTCCCCACGGGATGGATCTGGAAGCCAAGGGCAGTCGCGCGGCGCCGTAGCGCGGCGATGCTGCGCT
>NZ_QKWJ01000139.1 GCF_003353055.1 Cupriavidus lacunae | reverse complement strand
GGCCTTGAATTCCGCCGTGTGTACCTTGCGCTTCTTGCCTTCACTCATTCGCCATCATCCCGTCAAGGACGACAGCTTAAACCACCGCCTGATCACTGTCTCAAATCGTGGGTCCACTTTAATTATCGCTCCGGATTCGGCCTTGGCGCGCAAGACCGCGGCGCTCGCTAAGCAAGCTCATACGCCGGCGATTCTTAATCACGTCCATCGAACCTACTGGTTTGCCGAGTTTCTAGCCAAGAAGCGCCAGATGAAGTTCGATCGCGAACTGGTGTACGTGGCTTCTCTTCTCCACGATCTTGGCCTGTCACACGATCACGCGGCTGATAAGCGCTTCGAAGTGGACGGGGCTGATGCAGCCAGCAGGTTCCTGCACGCTCATGACTATCCGTCGGCGAAGACCAACCTCGTTTGGGATGCCATTGCACTTCACTCGTCGGCCGATATCGCCGATCGCAGAGAGCCTGAGGTTGCTCTGGTCCATTTCGGTGCGCACGTCGACGTCATGGGCCTGCGCATGGATGAGATTTCTCCGCAGCTCATCGACGAGACGCTTGCCTTGTACCCCCGCGTCGGGTTCAAGAAGGCGTTCACTGAGGCGTTAGCTGAAGTAGCCAGGAAGAAACCGCATACGGCGATTGGAACGGGTCTGGCCGATATCGGCCGTCGCCTCGTTCCGGACCTGGAGGTTCCGAATGTCTGCGACTTGTTGCTCTTCGCGCCTTTCGAGAGTTGAGGCGGGCCTGAATGCCTTTCGCGGACGTGCCGCAGCATGTCTTTTCATCGAACGGCCTCAGCCTCCTTTTGAGGGCGTGCTGAGGCCAAGTGCTTTTTGTCAACGCCGGAGCGCCGGCATAACGTACGCCATGTCCTCGAAGTCCGCCGTGTCGCCGGCGCAAACGCCTCGCAAAGTCGTCCTTGTGATATTCAGCGGAGCGAAGCTCCTCGACATTACGGGCCCCATTCAGGTCTTCACCGAGGCACATCTCAAGAATGGTGCACCGGCCTATAAGATTGAGATCGCTTCTGAAGCGGGGGGGCTAGTCACCACCGATTCTGGCGTAGTTCTGCAATCAGTGCGGCTGGAGGACGTCTTCGCCGAGGCAGTGGATACGCTGCTGATTGCGGGCGGAGACCTGGCTGCTCCGCCCAGCGCTTCGGAGGCTTTGCGGGCTTGTATCGCCCAGAATCTGAACCGCCCTCGTCGGATCGGCTCCGTCTGTCTCGGTGCATTCACGCTTGCACAGATTGGTGTGTTGGATGGTCGAGAAGCGACGACGCATTGGGCAGTCTGTGAGCGGCTGCAGCGAGAGCATCCTTCCGTTCTTGTGAAGCCCGACGCGATATTCGTGGCTTCCGATGATGTCTGGACCTCTGCTGGCGTGTCGGCCGGCATCGACATGGCGCTCGCCATGGTCGAGGAGGACCTCGGCCATGAAGTTGCCCTGAAGCTGGCGCGGCTATTGGTTCTGTATCTGAAACGACCAGGCGGACAATCGCAGTTCAGCTTCGAGCTTCGGCGGCAAATCCGAGACGCACGAGGTCGCTTTGACGATCTGCATATCTGGATCAACGACAACCTTGCCAAAGATCTCTCCGTCCCAGTGCTTGCCGCTGCGGCGCATATGAGCCCGCGCAATTTCGCGCGCGTCTATCAGCGCGAAACTGGAAAAAGCCCAGCCCGCGCGATCGAGCAGATCCGGCTGGAAGCTGCACGCCGCCTCCTTGAGGAGGGGCAGGACCCCATCAAACAGATCGCGCACAACACTGGCTTTGGGGACGATGAGCGGATGCGCCGGGCGTTTATCAAGACGCTGGGAGTCTCGCCGCAAGACTATCGCAGCCGTTTTGGCAGGTTGACGCGCGTCGAGCCAGTGTCCTTCTCCTGAGCACTCTGACGAAGATTTTTCGAAAGGCGCCAGCCGCGATGGTCCCTACGGGGAGGGTACTGAACTGCGGAATTTCGCGCGCTCTATCCACACGCAGTCGCTGGCAATAATCGACTGCCGTCATGCCGGTCGCTTTCCGGAACCGCCGCAGGAAATACCTGCGGCGAACTAGCTCGCATGCTCCAGCACCGCAGACTTTCAGGGGCGGATCGGCCGGACTATGATCGTAAGGCCCGGATGCGCCCACTTCTCGAACGCGGGCATTGTCTAATTTCCTCTGCGCGAGGGTGCGTCATGTGCCTGAGTTGAGCGACGGATCGCTTTCGGGAACGACCGTGGCGGATCTTGCTGCCCGCTCCTTGCTATGGCGGAGAAGGTTTCGCGTTCAAAGCGGCGAATTTGCAACAATCCACCACAGGAGGCAACGATGCGTTTCTTCCCCAAAGTCGATCCGGCGGGGCCGATTGGAGCTGAAGTGCGCGCAAGCGCAGTCGACTACGTCAACCGCGTTAACTGGCTGTTCGAGACCTGGGACCTTCCGGGCATGATCGCGTCCTTTACGTCCGACGCCAGGATCGTCCATTTCCACGGTACTTTGAGCGGCGAGGACGACGTCCGGCATTTTTTGACTGAGCATTACCCATATCTGGTTCCTGGCGTTGGCCGCTGCGCCTGCAATCACATTGTCGATATGGAAGCCAGTGGGCTGGTCGCCGTTCGCTACCAGAATCTTCTGGTGCGCTACGCTGCGCCAGAAGATGCGCCAAAATTGAGCAATGGCCAAGTGGACGAAAGTGACGACTTGCCCGTTATCTGGCTTTACTCGCCGATGCTGGACCGACTCCGCAAGACCGATGATGGGTGGAAGATTGCTGAGCGTTACATTGGTGGGTCGACCTTCAATCGTCGCTTTACGCCTCTCGAGACGTCGGCTGAGGCGGTGCGCCAGTATCTGCCGGGCGGCCTGGCGTGAGGCAGCATGGATCCCAATGAGGCAGGGCGCATGCAAGGTTCTATCGAACTGTATGGAGCGTTGACTGGCAACTGTATCCGTGCCGCGATCGCGCTTGACGAGGCAGACGTCCCCTATACGGTCAAGCGGATCAACCTGGCTGCGGGCGAACAGCGCAGCGAGCAACATCGCGTCCTGAATGCCTTCGGCAAGGTTCCGGTACTTGTCGAGTACCGGAACGGCGGCAATTTCGTGTTGACGCAGTCGAATGCCATCATGCTGTTTGCGGCCGAGCGCTCCAAGAACAAGCTCCTGCCCGCCGATCCGGTGGAACGCGCCAAGGTCTATGAGCGCTTTTTCTATTTTCTGACTGACGTGATCGCGGTAAGTCACGGCGCATTCCGGCTGGAGCAAACCGGCGCGACCGCGCAGGCCTCGCACATCCATGAACTGGCAAGTGCCGCACTCATCGAAGCGGAGCAATTCCTGGAGTCGACAGCGTTCATGGCTGGCGATGCTTTTTCGCTTGCCGACATTGCGGCGTTCACCATCGCCCGTGCGCTCAGCGGCAATATTCAGTGGCCGGATCACCCGGCCCTTATGCGGTGGTTTCAGGCAGTCGGGCAGCGCCCCGCCGTAGTGAAGGGACTGAAGGCCTTCGAATAAGGATTCTCTTCCGCTTTGTCTTGCTGCCTGCTGCGCTACCAGAAGCGCCGCAGTGGCAACTTTTCCACCTGAAATCCGACGGCAGCCGCTACGCGGGTAGTTCCGTGCGTCCTCGCGTGTTCCTGCTTGCAGGCCAAAAACCGCGACCTCGCAGCTTTCTTCCTTGACTTCGTTTTAGATGTCACCTACCATCTAAATAAGATGGTTAGCGACCACAAACAAACGATACGGAGCAAGCTGATGCGCAAATCCAAGGTTGAAGCAGCGGATACCCGCCGACGCATTGTCGAGGCCGCAGCGCGAGAGTTCCGACTCCACGGCATTCAAGCGACGGGATTGAACGCCGTGATGTTGCCATTAGGCCTCACGCAGGGCGGGTTTTATCGGCATTTTTCTTCGAAGGATCAATTGGTCGCAGAAGCGTGTTCGCAGGCGATGACCGAGGTCATCGATGGGCTGGAAGCCGCCGCACGACATGGCGATGCGGACAAAGGACTTGCCGCCATCGTCAACGCCTATGTGTCTGAAAGCCACCGCGACACACAGACAGGCGGATGCCCGCTGGTAGCTATGGCAAGCGAACTCGCCAGGGCTGATGAGCAGACGCGGGCGGCAGCCACGCAAGGTTTTGAAGATCTGGTCGATGTACTGGCGAAGCGAATGGTCGGCAAGCCGCCAAATGCGGCCAGGTCGTCGGCTGTATTCGCGGTGGCGGCCATGATTGGGGCCGTAACGATGTCAAGAGTCGTTGAAGATTCCGACGCTTCAACGGCGATTCTGGAGGATGTGAAGCAGCACCTCGGGGCGATTTAGACCTGTCGGACACATTCACAGATTGGAGCAACTCATGGAACAGCGCAAATACCTAATCACTGGCGCCACCGGCAAGACTGGCGTCTACACCACCCGATTCCTGCTCAAGGCAGGACACGCGGTTCGCGCATTCGTACACCAGGAGGATGAGCGCAGCGCTGCGCTTCGCGATGAAGGCGCAGAGATCTTCGTTGGCGACCTTCTCGAGCACGACGACGTGATTCGCGCGATGGAAGGCGTTGCGGGAGCGTATCTCTGCTATCCCGTTCGTCCGGGCTACATTCAGGCAACCTCATACTTTGCCGATGCCGCCAAGCGCGCCGGCGTAGAGGTCGTCATCGAGATGTCGCAAATCTCGGCGCGGGACGATTCGGAGAGCCATGCTGCTCGCGATCACTGGATCGCCGAGCGCGTGCTCGACTGGTCCGGTGTGCCGGCCGTCCATATTCGCCCGACCTACTTCTCCGAATGGCTGATTTTTCCGTGGGTACTTGATCCCCTCGTGCAGGAAGGCAAGATCACGTTGCCTTATGGTGCCGGTCGTCATGCACCGATCGCCGCCGAGGACCAGGCCCGTCTGATCGCAAATGTCCTTACTGAACCGCCGAATCATATCGGCAAGACCTATTCCCTCTTTGGCCCTGTCGAGCTGAATCAGCAAGAAATCGCGGAGGAGATTGGCAAGGTGCTGGGACGCAAGATCACCTATGCGCCGTCGACCCTTGAGCAATATCGTGAGCATCTGGAGAAGTACAACCTGCCGGAGTTCGTGGTCCAGCATTTCCTGGCTACCGCGGTCGACTATCAGAACGGCATCTTCTCCGGTACTGACGGCGTCATTAAGGAGATCACGGGCAGGGCGCCGCAGACGGTCGCCGAATTTGTTCAGGCCAATCGCGAAGCCTTCGAAGCATAAATCCGACCCGGAACTGGCGCCCACACAACCCATCCATTGGGTGGGCGCTTGGGGGGACACATCCAGAAACTCAGTGACAACACGATCTTCATCACCGGCGGAACGTCCGGCATTGGCCTTGGACTGGCCGAGGAATTTCACCGTCGCGGAAACCAGGTCATCATCGATGCCGCGGCTCAGGGCGCGCACGCGGGATTCCAGGTCGGGCGGTAACTGGCGGTTGGCCTACGACCGTCTCAGAGCGGACCCGAAGCTGCCTTTCGGCGAAGCGGAAAGCTGCTCCCTGTACATCCAGAAAGTATTGCGCACCCAGGTCAGGGGTAAGGACGATTAGCGCCTTGGCAGTGGCCTGATGAGGGTTGCTGAACGCATGAACGGAGCCCTTGGGTGTATGCATCCACGCACCTTGTGTCAGATCCCTGACAACACCGTCAACGGAATAACGGATGAGTCCCTCCAAGGCGTATATGCAAGCGCCTTCTGTCAAATGAGGAATAGGCTCCGGTCGTCGCTTCGTAGCGCCACGCAGCCCTGACAGCGGCTTCCGCGGGAAACTCCATTGTTCTCTCTTGAAGACTTGGCGCTACATCGCGGCTTAGTAATTCCGAGCCAACTCCACCAGTGGCACCTGTGGACGGTCGCTGAACTTGATTGATACAAGTCAACAAGCAAGGATTTGCGGCTTCTATCATGAAGCAAGGATTGATGGCGGTGGCGTCACGCAACCGCAGCCTTCCGGTTCGTGACGGGTGCTATCGGACAGGCGACCCCAGCCTGTCTTGCCTCTTCCCATTCCTGCACTCGAGGCGTCTCCGAAGCGTTGGCAACGCGGTACCCCATTTCCCGACTGCAAGGGAGAGTCATTATGGATGACGAGATCAGAAAGAAGATCCTGGCGCTACTGGAGCAACACCGGATCATGACGATCGCCACGATCCGGCCGGATGGCTGGCCGCAGGCGACCACTGTGGGTTACGTTAGCAAAGGCCTTGTCCTCTACTTCCTCTGTGGCCTGGAAAGCCAGAAAGCAGCCAATCTGGCTCAGGACGACCGGGTATCCCTGACCATTGATGACGATACCCCTGACCTGCTGGCGATCACGGGGCTGTCCATGGCAGCGCGCGCGAAGCTCGTCCTCGACCCCGTCGAGGCGGACGAGGTCCTGCACATGCTTCCCCTGAAGTATCCGCAGCAAACCAAGCTGCCAGTACCAATGCCTACCCGGAACGAGGTGAGGATCTTCCGAGTGACGCCCACTGTCATTTCTGTTCTTGACTATTCGAAAGGTTTCGGACACGCGGACCTGGTTGTGTGCTAGCACTTGTCTAAGACAACATATAGATCAGCAATCCGCCACGCAGTCCTGCTACCGAGATGGCTCCGTCAAATGAAAAACACGCGCGTCATAGTCACCCATTACGGCGGGCCTGATTCGCTTCAGGTGATAGATGAAGAGTGCCCTGAGCCAAAGAACGGTGAGGTGCGGGTAAGGGTGCTGGCAGCGGGAGTGTGCCAGCCCGACCTGATGATGCGCGAAGGCTTTCATCCCGAAACGCCTCCTCTGCCTTTCACACCGGGGTGGGACCTGGTTGGACTGGTGGATCGACTTGGCGACGGAGTTTCCGAAGTCGATTCAGGTCAGTTGGTCGCTGCGCTACCCATCACCGGCGCGTATTCCGAGTTCGTCTGTCTGCCGCAGCGTGAACTTGTTCCGGTGCCTTTCGGATTGGACGCCGCCGAGGCTGTCAGCCTCGTGCTGAACTATGTCACGGCCTACCAGATGTTACATCGGTCCGCGAAAGTCAAGGCGGGCCAGCGCGTGTTGATTCATGGCGCGGCAGGTGGAGTCGGGTCGGCATTGATGCAACTCGGGCGCCTTGCGGGGCTCGAGATATACGGTGCTTGCTCATCACAACATACGCCTGTGATTTCTGCCCTGGGCGGGATCCCGGTTGATTACAAGCAGGTTGATTTTGTGAAAGAAATTCACCGCCTCACGGGATCCGGTGTGGACGTCGTCTTTGATGGCATCGGTGGCCCCAATATTTGGCGTTCCCGCGAGGCCCTGTGTCCCGGCGGGACGGTAGTGGCCTATGGACTCTCTGCCGCGCTACGGGGAGGGCGATTGGCGTCTGGTCGCTCAGGCCGCAGGAATCGATTCCAACGACTCGCCATCTTCGTTTTGTTCATTGCCGCCGGCTACGTTCTCCCGGGCCGGAAGCGCGTCGTTCCCTATAGCATTCAGTGGCTCAAGCGGATGCGGCCAGCATTGTTTCGCCAGGATCTGATCGCCTTGTTCGATTTGCTTCAACAAAAAAGAATCAAGCCGCTGATCGCAGAAAAGTTTTCTCTGGCTGAGGCAAGACAGGCGCAGGAGTTGCTGGGAGAGCAGGGTGTTACAGGCAAAGTCGTTTTGGTGGCAAAAGGTGTTGACGCGATTGCGAACCTCAACGATGGCTGCAGAAAAGCTACTCTGGTCCCCACCGAGGGCGACGGTTCATGAGCGCAGCCAATGTTCAATTGCTTGCGTGAGAGGTTGGTGTCTGCAGGAATGCTCAGCGGGGGGAGCCAGTCTCTTCCCGACCTGACCCATCTCGGTCGTCCCTGGCTTCCGAAAGCTGTCCCTGAAGTTCAGGAAAGCGGTCCCCGCGGTTTCCGACTGAAGGCGAGCGCCGAGGGGCGCAGCCGCCAGCATGTCTTCGTTGATTTAACCGTCAGCAGTGTCGGCTTGCGCACAGACCGCCAGCCGCACGCGCCGCAAACTACTTCGAATCTGTCCAACCCGCCAGGAGGCACAGATGAAACAGGTATCACTGACCATTCCAGAAATTGGATTGATTGCCGGAACACGGGCGGCAGGCGCCGCGGGCCTCGCACTGTTGCTCAGCGACCGAATGAATCCGGAACAACGCCGCGCCATCGGCTGGACGCTGCTCGCTGTAGGGGTCATCACCACAGTGCCCTTGGTCGCGCAAGTGTTTGGGAAACGTCAGCCATACAACAGCCCCGACGAGAAGTGAAGTAATGGTGCGAGGGCCAGAGCCCAAAATTGACGGGCTCGACGACCGACCGGTCCTGGCCGTAGCAATCGTAGCGACGGAAGTTGTCAGCGGCCGTCATTCCGTCGACTCTGCACCTTCGGCGCTGCGGAGTCGGATGACTCAGAAGGGTCGATTAGAGGCGGCCGGAGTTTCGCCGTAGGCATCCGACCGAGACCGGCCTGCTCGCCGCACGGGCCGGCGGTCGATCAGCGCTCGCGCGGCGTCGGCCATATCCGTCAATCATAGTGCACGCGATGCTCCTCCGCCGCTCGGCCACTCACCGTTGCATGCATCGGACATCGAGCGCGGTCGCGCCTGTGTGAACGTACTGGGAATGCAACCTGAGGAGTATATTGCCCGTTGCGCCCATCTGGTCAGTACGGCTGTCCCGAAGGGCAGAACTACCTTTGATGTGCCGTACAGAACGGGCTGTAATAAACAGTGAAATAGGCCAGATTGAAATTGCAAGTCAGGAGGGGGACATGATTTACAATTCACGTTTCGCGCGCAGAGCCCTGCTGGGGCTGTTATCCAGTGTTTTGTCGTTCGTCGCAACCGCCACGCCTACCGAGAACGTCCGCGATGGCAAAGAGCCAGTGCCAGAGGCAGACGGCGTGATTCCACAAAAGATCGTGCACCGGACGGCTCCACCGATGGGGTCGACCATTAATCCGTTTGGTAAGGCTCCCCCGTCGGCGTCCATGGGCTACCAGCCGCCTGCCGGTGGTACGAGCCCCAACGCCTATCCGATCCAGTACTACGGCGGGCCGGTAATGGCTTCACTCAGTAAGGTGGTTCTAATCTGGTATGGCAACTGGAATCAGAGCAACAAGACCGATACTCCGACAGGACAGCAGATCATTCGGAACGCGATCTACGGCTTAGGCTACGACGCAGGTATGCAGAGTAGCTATGGCTCGTATACAGATTACTCTGGCCTCACCACTGGTGCCAATGGCATCGGCGGATTCGGGCAGTACACGCAGTCGGTGGCGGGCGGGGTGACCCGCGTGGCGTCTACGACGATCCTCGAGTGCACGCAGCCATCCTCTTCGATCTACGGCGGGAAGACTTTATCGGATTCCACCGTACAGTCGCTGGTGAAGGCTGCCGCGAAGTCCTCGTGTTCTGGAGGTACGCCCGATGCGAGCGCAGTCTATCTAGTGTTGTCCTCGTCTGATATCCGGGAATCCTCCGGATTCCTGACCAAGTACTGCGGCTGGCACACCTACACGACAATGTCGACCCCTTCCGGGAGTGCGGCAATCAAGTATGGTTTCATCGGCAACCCTTCGAAGTCGATCGGCTCTTGTACTTACCAGACGACCAGTTCGCCCAATAACAACCCGGGCGTGGATGCTATGGTATCTGTGATCGCCCATGAGCTGGACGAAACCGTCACCGACCCGGAGCTCAACGCTTGGTACAACGCCCAGGGCAGTGAGAACGGTGACATGTGCGCTTGGACCTTTGGATCCAGTCAGACTCTGCTGTCCAACGGCTCCTACTACAACGTGACTTTGCCGGTGCCAACCACTCCCGTCGTTCAGGGCAACTACAGCGGTCAATACCTGATCCAGCGCGCCTTGGCGGTCAATAATTCGGCGTGCTATGTCAACGCCAACCCGATTATCCAATGAACCGATCGCGCAAAACACTAAACTTCGATACACCGGCGGAACGATTTCATCAAGCTGTTGCGTCGACCGATTGAATCCGCAGCCGGCAGCCCATATCCGGCGGCATCACACCGACCTGAGCACCGACATGCGACCAGAGAAATCTGGCAGGGCGAAGCCGAAGCGGCGCTCGCGCGCCAGCTGCTGGCGGAATTGCGCGTGGCGCCGCGTGGGCGGCAGGGTGGTAGTGGACGGCGGCGCAAGACCGGTGGTACGACGCCGACCGGGAAAGAAGCGCCAGGCGCGCGTGCTGTCCCTCTGAACGCTGAAGCCGGCGACGATGGCAACCCAAACGAGCGCGCGCGGAAGCGATTCGCCGGATTCAGGGACAGATGGCCGACTTAGGGCCGACCATGGGGGAACTGGAGCCGCTTCCCCTGCGCCGACACCAGTCTGCTACCGCAACGCCGGAGGATGAGCCAGGCCGGGCAGGGTGAACGGACCGGCTACGGCGGGCGGAAAGCGTGCAAGGCACGGTATCAGCCCTGCTCCCAAGCGCTGCACCATCCCTTCGCCGCGACATCTTTGTCGCCGAACAACACACAACCGCCGCTGGCGCTGCGCTCGTCACCCTGGTAAAGCTGGCAGTTGGCGCAGGTCTGGGATGGCTTGTGGCTGGGGTATTTCTGTGGGTCGACCTTGGAGGAATCGGCCTTGTAGCCGACCTTGAGCGCTTGCGGCTCCTGCTCGCCCAGCATGGCCGCGGCGCGGGCCGGCCGACTCCCAAGGACCACTGCGGCAACCATCCCGGAAGTCAGCGCGAGCGGAAGGTAACCAAGGAACTGTCGTCTGCGCGGCATGGCGAGGGTTTCTCCGTGGGGCGATGGGCGGCATGTGCCTGCCGTATGGTATGGGACAGAGGTTACTGCGGATTGCGGGGAAGAGGCAATGTCGTTAATTCATGGTTCGCGCTTGAGCCTGCAGGAGGTGCCTTTACCATTATTTCGAAGCGCCGCACGACGTTTCATTTTCTATACATACTTTTCCCGATCGCTTTAGCGGATCTCCTAATACTTACTCATTAGCTGTCTGGCACGCGCTGGCATTCCACTACCGTGGGGCTTGACAGCATTTTTCAGAGCCTCGGGTAGCGACGGCCGCAGTGCCTGCAGGGATCTCCGACAACTAGCTTGCATGGTCGGCAATGCCTTGTCCCGCAAGGCTTAACGGGAACCCTGCAGCCCCTGGCGACAGTACTCCGTGACTAGTTCCGTGCACTCCGACGTTATCCTGCTCGCCAGTGGCGCAGCGCGTTTTAATTGCGCCGCAGGGACTCACTCCGCATATACGCATCTCGTCCATAGAGCCGATTCTCCATTCCAATTCCGCCAGCTAGATTGACCTTATCGTTGCGCTTGCGAAAGCCATCGGATTTCAAGTGCTTAAGCAAAGGAAGGGGGACCTCCATGAAACGCATCCACATTAACCTGGCGGCCTTGCCGCTTGCATGCCTGGCGATCACGGTCGGCGGCTGCGGAGGAGGCGGGGGCGATTCGGCGCCTGCCAACGCTGCCGCAACTGCCACAGCCCCAGGAACGGGAACGGGAACGGGGTCCGGGACCGGGACCGGGACGTCAACACCGACCTCACCCACGGCGCCAACGCAGACCGCAGCCAGCAGCGCCTTGCTGTCGGGTACTACCGATCCGGGGCCCGAGGTCGGT
>NZ_QKWJ01000138.1 GCF_003353055.1 Cupriavidus lacunae | reverse complement strand
AGCATCGCCGCGCTACGGCGCCGCGCGACTGCCCTTGGCTTCCAGATCCATCCCGTGGGGACAGCTTCATGATAATGGCCCCCTCACGGTAGTCGTCTTCAATTCGTTTCTCTGGAGGGCGTCTTGCAGTTCTCCACCACCGTGGCAAACGAACTGCCACTGACTGCGTTTCGCCTCCGGCGAACACGAAGGCTTCGTCTATGTGTATGACTTCAACGGGTGGAGAGCGCGCCAAATCGGGGGCAAACGATGGGCCTACTGCTGAGAGGCCTATGAGGCACCTACAATGCGCGCATGGCTTCCTATCCTGGGCCGGCGATCTCCGTCCTTCAACTTCGAAATGCTCTGTGCGGCTTGAGCCCGCCGGTCTGGCGGCGTTTGCTCATTCCTGAGCACGTGACGCTGGCTCGGCTGCACGAGGTCATCCAGGCGGCCATGGGCTGGACAGACGATCACCTGCACCAGTTCATCATTCGTGGCCGGAGATATGGCGAAAGCCGCGAGGGCGCTTTGCAATTTTCCACGGCGGCAACCGCGCTAACGCTGAACGCATTTGCTCTGCGCGAGCACGAGGCCTTCTTCTACGTGTACGACTTCAATGCATGGTGGCGGCACGATATCCGCGTCGAGCGGCGCATGCTGAGGCAGGATATCGTGCTGTTGCCACGTTGCGTGGCTGGATGCGGGGCTTGTCTGCCGGAGTGGGATCCTGCAGGGACCGACGGAGGCGGAAGCCGCGGGATTACTGATGGACACGGGCTACGTGCGGAGGCATCAAGCCACGCTACAACTGGGTCCTCGAAAGCGCAGTCCCGGGGATGTGGAGGAATTGGAACTCCGGCCTTGATCGAACGGCATCCTCCGATCAAAGCCGTTGCGACGACTACAGGCCGCGCCAGCGCGGCGATCTTTTTTCGAGGAAGGCGGCCACGCCTTCCTTCTGATCCTCACCATCAAACAGGCGAAGGAACTGCTCGCGCTCGACGGCCAGAGCGGCTTTTCTCGGTACACCTTTTCTCGCCAGTTGGATCAGCTTCTTGCTTGCCGCGGCGGCGGTAGGACTCACCGAGGACGCTCGCTGCGCCAGTGCGATCGCGGTCTCCAGGCTCGTCCCGGTTGGGACAAATTCTTCAACCAGACCGATCCTCAACGCCGTCTCGGCGTCCACGCGCTCATTGCACAGGATCATGCGCTTCGCCCAGCCTTCCCCCACGAGTGCAGGCAGTGTCTGGGTTCCGCAACCGGCGGGCAGAAGCCCGACCGCGTTTTCGGGCAGCGCCATCTGGACGTGTGCTTCGGCGATGCGGATGTCGCAAGACAACGCACATTCCAGGCCGCCTCCCAGGGCGTACCCATTGATTGCGGCAATGACCACAGGCCTGGCGTTCTGAAGCGCTTCGAACGCTCGCCCAAAGTGCTGGGCGACTAATCGGGGATGATTGGGATCGCTATTCGCGATCTCCTTGAGGTCGGCGCCAGCGCTGAAGAACTTCCCTTCGCCCGTGATTACAACTGCCCGCACGTCCGCATTGGCGTTCAGTCGGCCGATCAGCGCCTCCAATACGGCAAGGCTCTCAATATTGAAGGCGTTAACCGGCGGGCGCTTGAGCGTTACCAGTGCGGTATGCCCGTCAACAATGCAATCGATCATAGTTCAGTGCTGCAAGAAGGGTTAACGTGAGCTGGCCAAATCGGTGATGGCCTCGCGGCTTCGGGCCATTTCGCGCAGCCGGAATTTCTGAATCTTTCCGGTACCGGTTTTCGGTAGCGCACCATAGACAACGCGAACGGGGCACTTGTAGTGCGCCAGTCGATCACGACAGAAGGCAATGACTTCAGCCTCGGATGGCTCGGCGTAGCCGTCTTTGAGCTCGATGAATGCGCAGGGCGACTCTCCCCATTTCGGGTGGGGTTGGGCGACGACCGCAGCAATCAGGACGGCCGGGTGTTGATGGAGGACATCTTCTACCTCCACGGATGAGATGTTTTCCCCGCCTGAGATAATCACGTCCTTGGATCGATCGGTAATCTGGATGTACCCGTCAGAGTGCACTACTGCCACGTCGCCAGTGTGGAACCACCCCCCTCCAAAGGCCCGCTCGGTGGCTTCGGGGTTCTTCAAATAGCCCTTCATGACGATGTTGCCCCGCAACAAGAGCTCGCCTTGTGTTCGGCCATCCCACGGTACCGCGCGCATTGTGTCGGGATCCGCGACGTATAACCCTTCTAGCGCGGCCGCACGGTTTCCCTGGCGTGCCATCAGACGAGCCTTGGCGTCCGGCGACATGGAGTTCCAGGCGGGATTGGCGTACGAACTGACCGGTGTGCCGGAAGCCTCCGTAATCCCATACACATGCTCGACGTCGAAGCCCATTTCGCTCACGGCCTTGAGTACGGTTGCAGGAGGTGGCGAGCCCGCCGTACGGATGCGAACGGGATGCGAGAACGCTCGGCGCTCTCCCTCTGTTGCTGTGGCGAGGGAGGCGAGCACAATGGGTGCCGCGCAGAAATGGTCCACGCCGTGCGCTTCAATCGCATGGAAGATGTTTGCGGCCGTCACTTTGCGCAGGCACACGTGAGTGCCGGCTGCTGCGGTAATGGCCCACGCGAAGCACCAACCATTGGCATGGAATAGCGGCAGCGTCCACAAGTACTTAGGGCCGCGCGGCATGCCCCAGTCCGTGAGCTGCAGCAGGCTCATCAGATACGCGCCGCGATGGCTCGGGACGACTCCCTTGGGATCGGATGTGGTTCCGGAGGTGTAGTTCAGCGCGATGGCATCCCACTCGTCCTTGGGATAGATTCCCGGAAAGTCGGCATCGCCTTGCCGGAGGAACTGCTCATATTCATGTTCGCCGATCAGTTCGTATTCGGGCGCCAACGTATCGGCGATATCGATGATCAGGGGAGGATTGTCGAGTCCCTCGAGGGCGGCCGCTGCAAGAGCGGAAAATTCCCGATCCACCAGCAGGACCTTGGCTTCGCCGTGCTTCAGGATAAACCGCACACCATCCGCATCAAGCCGGCAGTTGATAGCGTTCAATACAGCCCCACTCAGGGGGATGCCATGATGGGCTTCCACCATTGCCGGAGTGTTCGGGGCAAGGATCGACACGGTGTCGCCTTTTCCGATGCCGAGCTTGATGAGGGCACTTGCCAGGCGTCGGCAGCGCTCCCTTGTCGTGCTCCACGACTGGCGGAGGTTGCCATGAACAATGGCGTCCCTGTTCGGGTACTGCTCGGCGCAGCGGTCTAAGAAGTGCAGCGGGGTCAACGGAACGTGGTTGGCGTTGTTGCGCTCCAGGCCGATTTCGTAAATGTTGTTGCTCACGACTGTCTCCTACCGAGTTCTATGAGTACTGTGCTATGCGCACAAATGGAACCCGGAAAGTAAGCCGATTCCTCTTGCGACACTGTCTTGCACAAGACATTGCCGACGCGCTCGGCGTCGAGAACAGGAATAACCCGGAATTGTCGGCTATGTGACAGTACCTGTTCAACGCGAAACCTAGTCTCTTACCCGAAAGGCTGATGCAGCCATTTTGAGTAGAGAGCGTTAGCGTGAACCTGAACAGATTGAGTCCCCCTCCTGGGGAGCTTCCAGCCGTGCGTCGCGCGGTCGAATGGGCGATTACGACGCGCCGTAGCGTCCGTGCCTTCCTCCCGGAGCCCGTGTCAACCGACGTCGTCGAGGCGATCCTGAACACCGCGCGGTTCGCTGCGACCGGGGTGAATATGCAGCCATGGAAGGTCCACGTGCTGATGGGTGCCGCCAAGGACCGGGTCTGCGCGGCGATTCGGAACGTGGATGACGATCCGGCGCTTGCCGCAGAGCACGGCGACGAATGGGCGTATTACCCGCTGAAATGGACGTCCCCGTATCTCGATCGCCGTCGCGCGGTAGGTTGGCAGCTCTACAGCCTCCTTGGCATCGAGAAGGGCGACAAGGCCAGCATGCACGCCCAGCACGGCCGGAACTATCAGTTCTTTGATGCGCCCGTCGGCCTCTTCTTCACGGTTGACCGAATGATGAACCAGGGAAGCCTGCTGGACTACGGGATGTTCCTGCAAAACATCATGGTCGTGGCGCGCACGTACGGCCTGAGTACTTGCCCTCAGGCTGCGTTCATGAAGTACCACAGGATCATCGAACAGGAGTTGGCACTTGGTGCCCAGGAGAAGTTCGTGGTCGGGATGAGTCTGGGATATGCCGATGAGGAGCGCATCGAGAACTCACTGGCATCAGAGCGTGAACCCGCCTCCAGCTTTACGACGTTTCACAAGGAATAACCGCAGTTCACGAATGATTTGAACCATCAAAAATGGAGGAGACAATGACAAAAGAAATTGACGTTCAAAAAGTAGCAGACACAGCCAAGTTCTCTGGCTTTCACCGGATGATTCTCTTCTGGTGCGTGATGATCCTGGTGCTGGATGGCTACGACCTGGCGGTAGTGGGTGCGGCGCTGCCGTCGATCATGAAGCAGATGGGAGTCGATGCCACGAGGGCCGGATTCATGGCGAGTTCTGCGCTGTTCGGCATGATGTTTGGCGCGATCTACCTCGGCACGCTCGCCGACAAGATCGGCCGCAAGTTGTCCATCTGCGTGTGCGTCGGACTTTTCAGCGTCTTTACTGCTGCCGCCGGCCTGACGACGGACCCGATCAGCTTCAGTGTGACGCGTTTCTTGGCAGGCCTCGGTATCGGCGGCGTGCTACCTGTCGTGACGGCCCAGATGGGAGAGTTTGCACCCAGCAAGATCCGGGCTCGGCTCGTAACCGTCGTATTTGCCGGGTATTCGATCGGCGGGATTCTGGTTGCCCTGACCGGCAAGGGCCTGATCGAAGTATATGGCTGGCAGGCGGTGTTTTTCGTTGCCGGGCTGCCGGTGCTCTTCATTCCGTTCATCCTGTGGACCATGCCGGAATCCATGGCGTTTCTCGCAAGAAAGCAGCGGGACGACTCGCTTCGTGCTGTGGTTCGCAAGCTCGCCCCCGAGCTGCAGATTGCGTCGGATGATCGTCTGGTCGTGCCCCAGGAAGCGATGGCGTCCAATGCCCCCGTCGCGGCGCTTTTCGCCCGTGGGCGCGCCGTGAGCACTCTGATGATCTGGGTCGCCTTCTTTACCGGCCTCTTCATGGTCTATTCGCTCAGTTCGTGGTTGACGAAGCTCATGGCGATGTCCGGATACAGCCTCGGTTCTGCCTTGAACTTTGTACTGGTGTTCAACATCGGTGCTGTATGCGGCGCGGTCGGTGGCGGCTGGCTGGGGGACCGTTTCAATATTAAGCACGTGCTGGTGGCGTTCTATGCCACGGGTGCTGTGTCGCTTTCCCTCATGGGATACACGAAGGTGACCGAACTGCTGTTCGTACTCGTGTTCGTTGTCGGCGCCTCGACGCTCGGCACGCAGTTGCTCGCCTATGCCTATGCGGGGGAGTTCTATCCGGGCTCCATTCGTTCCACTGGCGTGGGCTTCGCCTCGGGCATCGGACGGCTCGGCGCCATCGCGGCACCTGTGCTCATCGGCGCACTCGTGGCAATGAAGCTTCCACTTGAACAGAATTTCTTGGCCATCGGCTTTGCCGGCCTGGTCGGGACCCTGGCGGTCATGCTCATCGATCACCGCCAAAGCGCATCCGTGCAACCGCCGCAGGAAGCTTCACTTTCCTCGCTCGATGTGCACGCATCCACCAACCGCTGAACCAAGTATTTCCGTAGACATGCAGATTCAGGACAACGTATTTGTGGTGACCGGGGCCGGCTCCGGTCTTGGTGCTGCCACCGCAACAGCACTTGCTGAGAAGGGGGCGAAAGTCGTTATCGTCGACCTCGATTCGAACACCGGACAAGAGGTCGCGCGCAGGACAGGCGGCGTCTTTGTCCGGACAGACGTCACAAACGAAGACAGTGTGAAGGAGATGTTCGACTTCGCTGCCGGGCTGGGATCTTTGCGCGGACTCGTCAACTGTGCTGGCGTTGCTCCTGCTGAAAAAGTGATTGGCAAGAACGGCGTGCATGCCCTGGCATCGTTCAGCCGCACGCTTCAGATCAACGTTGCAGGAACGTTTAATGTCCTCCGCCTTGGGGCGGCACTGATGGCAGAGCAGCAGCCGTCGGTCGACGGCGAACGCGGCATCATCGTCAACACGGCATCGGTTGCTGCCTTCGACGGCCAGGTCGGCCAAAGCGCATATGCCGCCTCGAAGGGCGCAGTCGTGGCAATGACACTGCCACTGGCGCGCGAACTGGCGCGATTTGGCGTACGGGTGGTAACGATCGCGCCGGGGATCATGGCAACCCCCATGTTGCTCGCCATGCCTGACGAGGTGCAGAAGTCGCTTGGGGCATCCGTGCCGTTTCCCCAGCGCATGGGCAGGCCACAGGAGTTTGCAGATCTTGTGCAGCACGTTATCGGCAACCCTTACCTCAACGGTGAGGTCATTCGTCTCGACGGTGCCATCCGTATGGCAGCGAAGTGAGGTACTCATGGTGAACTCGACAAACGATCCAGTCGTCGTCCTATCGGTGGCGCGTACGCCTATCGGTGGGTTCCAAGGCGAGCTGTCCTCCTTGACTGCTCCGGAGATGGGAGGGGCAGCAATCCGTGCGGCCGTAGAACGTGCCGGCCTGACTCCCTCCTGCATTCAGGAACTTCTCATGGGGTGCGTCCTCCCAGCGGGCGTTGGACAGGCGCCCACGCGGCAGGCAGGTATCCGCGGGGGCCTGGAGCTGGCTACGCCTTGCACCACTATCAGCAAGGTTTGCGGATCCGGGATGAAGGCGGTCATGTTGGCCCATGATCTGTTGCTGGCAAACAGCAACGACATCATGATCGCCGGCGGCATGGAATCCATGTCGAATGCGCCTTATCTGCTGCCAAAAGCGCGAGCCGGCTATCGGCTCGGCCATGGCAAGGTAATGGATCACATGTTTCTGGACGGTCTTGAGGACCAGTACAGCGAGGACACGCGTGGGCGCCTGATGGGTACGTTTGCCGAGGATTGCGCGGCGACGTATGGCTTCACGAGGGAGGCCCAGGACGAATGGGCGGTGATGTCGACGCTGCGGGCGCAGGCTGCGATCGACGCGGGTAGTTTCGCGTGGGAGACGGTGCCCCTTACCGTAGATGCCAGGAAGGGCCCGGTATCGGTAACGCGTGATGAACAGCCGCTGAAGGCTGACCTGAATCGAGTTCCCACCTTGAAGCCGGCCTTCAAGAGGGAGGGGACCGTGACGGCAGCAAATTCGAGTTCGATCTCGGACGGCGCCGCGGCGATGGTCCTTACCCGGAAGTCCATTGCCGACAAGAAGCAACTCCAGCCGCTTGCTAGGATCATGGGCCATGCGACGCACGCGCAGACTCCGGCGACGTTCACCACCGCTCCGATTGGCGCGATCCGGAAGCTTCTCGACGGATTGGGATGGGCCGCATCCGCGGTCGATCTTTGGGAAATTAACGAAGCGTTTGCGGTTGTTGCGATGGCCGTCGTGCAGGACCTGCATCTAGACCGGGAGAAGGTCAACATTCACGGCGGGGCATGTGCACTCGGCCATCCCATTGGCGCATCTGGTACGCGAATCCTGGTAACGCTTATCGGTGCGCTTCGCAGGACCGGTGGCCGCCGAGGAATTGCAAGCCTGTGCATTGGCGGTGGTGAAGCCACCGCCGTAGCGGTAGAGATGGTGTAGGGAGAGCGGCATTGCAGCCGGCCCGTGGGGCGGATGCAATGCCGAACGGTCGGGACAAGTTGCCAGATCAATCGCCCATGTGAGCGAATTGTCGGAGTCCTTCGAGATTCAGAATATGGATTGCGCCGTATTCCATCGCGATCATGCCGGCATCTGAAAGTTCGCGTAGGGCTCGATTCGTGTTCTGGCGCGACAGGCCGGAGAGGCGTCCAATTTCTTCCTGGGACAGCCCCAAGGTCCGGTCGGTGACGGGATAGAGTTGGCGGTGAAACAGTTCGGCAAGGCAGAACGCCACGCGGCCTGCAGCTTCGTGAAGCCTCAGGTTATGCACCAGCCCGACGTAGTAGCCGCAACGCGCGTTGAGTTGATCGATGACGTAGCGGCTAAAAGTGTGGTTGTGTTCCAGTAGCCAAAGGAAGGTGTCCTTAGGAACATAGGCGACCCGGCTGTTCTTCAGCGCGACAACGGAATACTGCCGTGGTTCGTTCTTCAGTACAGCTCCCTCGCCAAACCAAGCACCTGCGGGAACGCCGGCGAACGTGATAGCTCTCCCGCATGCGGAAGCCGTGTCCACCTTGACGATGCCTTCCACCACGCCGAGCCAATGGTCGGCTGGCGCACCCCGGTGGCATGCAGTACCGCCAGCGACTAAGCGCTTCTCAAAAGAATCGGCCATAACGCGCGTTCTTTCCTGATCCGTGAGATGGCCGAACCAGGCGGAGTTCTCGAAGAAAGACGCCAGGGCCGGACGCGAAACACGCTCGGAGAAAGGTGGTCGTGCGGTGACCTGGCTCCTAAAGTCGTGGGATAGCGTTTGCATGTGTGAATCTCTCCGGGTGCCGCTGAGGCGAGTCGTCACGGTTTGCCGTGCAAATAAGAACGAATGCGTGTGTCGAATGTCTCGACACAGTCGTCAGCATTCTTTTGTGCTATTGGCGGGGTTAGCAAGTCCGGCGTTCCGTGCTGCACGCAACACGAATCGTTGGATCTTTCCGCTAGGGGTCTTGGGGAGTTCGGTTGCGAAATGCACCCGCCGGGGGTAGGCGTGAGCGGCATAGCGGGTCTTGACCCACTGTTGGATCTCCTCGGCCATTGCAGGGCTTGGAGCGAATGCCTGACGCAGTACGACATACGCCTCCACCACTTCTCCGCGGATCTTGTCGGGAGCGGCAATGACGGCGCATTCCGCAACCGCCGGATGGGCGGCAATCACGGACTCGACCTCAAATGGTCCGATGCGATACCCGGCCATGATGATGACGTCGTCCTCTCGCGCAGAAAAAAAGAAGGCGCCGTCAGCATCCATTTTTCCCAGATCGCCGGAGAGATAGTATTCCCGGTTCGCGGAAAACTTCTCCGCACTCTTTTCGGGGGCTGCGTCGTACCCGTGGAACCACGCAAGCGGGCTCTCCGCGAGGTTGAAGGCGACACGCCCGATCTCGCCAGTCGGAAGTTCGACATCTTCGCTGCGGTCCAGAACGACGGCCTTCCACCCAGGCATTGATATCCCCATCGATCCTGGCCGGACTTCCCTAGCGAGGCGAGGATCGTGGTGGTTGTTAATGAGCATGCCCGCCTCTGTTTGGCCGTAGTGGTCAAAGACGAGGGTGCCCAAGGCCGACTGTGCCCATTCGTTCACGTCTGGGGTGAGCGGCTCCCCAGCGCTTGATGCGCAGCGCAGCTTGAGGTCCTGAGGCGGAGAGACTTCTGAGCACATGAGGGATCGATAGACGGTCGGAGCGGCTGCGAAATTTGTGACGTTGCGCTCTGCGAGGATTTGGTAAGTGGCCGCAGCATCAAAGACGCCTTTGAGCAGCAGGCTATGGACCCCAGTACTCAGAGAGCCGATGACCCCGAAGTAAAGTCCATACGCCCAGCCTGGGTCGGCCGCGCACCAATACACATCGCTTGGGCGCAGTCCAATGCCAAACTCGATATAAGCTCTAAACGCAGCAATGGCGCGTATCGGGACAACCACCCCCTTTGGCTTGCCCGTAGTCCCAGAAGTGTAGATATGGATAAACGGTGCGTCTCCTCCCAGGACCGCAGCAGGCACTTTCGGGCGTCCCTCGGCTGCGAGATCGTCGAATTTATGAATCTGCCAACCGGCAAGGGAAGTGTCATCGCGGCCAATGACGACAAGGTCGGTAACGGCGATGGGCTGTTCGTCGCCTTCAGTTGCTACGAGCTTGCCAACTTGGGATGCGTCGCAAATCGCGACTTTTGCCTTGCTACCGGCGAGACGCTGTGCGATGGCGGGCGGCGCGAACGCTGTAAATAGCGGGACGTGAACCGCTCCCAGGCGCCAGATCCCGACGAGACCAATCAAGTATTCCACACTCTTTCCTGAAAGCGTCGCGACTCTATCTCCCGCCCGGACGCCAATGCTTGCGAGCCCCGCCGAAAATGCCTCGGATCGTCGTTTCAGTTCGCCATAGGTTAGGCGCTCCGTGTTGCCTTGAGAGTCGAAGACGTCATAGGCAACCTTGTCTGCAGGGTGGCGGTCGCACAGTAACCACGCCAGGCACGCCGAAGGCGCTGAGTATTCCGAAACCAGCTCGGCGACCCGGTCATCCAGCCCCGAATTGAGTTCTAACGTACTCATGAGTGTGTCTCCATACAGGGGGTGGTCGTCGCTCTAGTCGCTGGCCTTAAGTGAATCCAGATTTCACTTAAGACTAAGTTGCACCTGTACGTCTGTCAAGCCTTGCGCTCACAGGGAAAGTACTAGCATGGAAAGAAGGCGCGCGCACCACAAGTGTCTCGTAGACTACATTTCGACAGTGTGCCGCCCTTAAGTGAAATGATGATTCGGGATTAAATCCTGGGAAACTGACGGCCGATGACTAGCCTGCAGGCATGGGCGGAAAGGTGAGCATGCGTCCGGCGACTCCGCGAAGGCAGAACGTTATGATCGACGCGGCGTGGGAACTGAGGGACGTGGATGCATCGGCGGCGCCGTTGCTCAGCGGTGCGACCAAGCCTTCAAACAGGCAGCCGACAATGCAATCGGCCGACGCGGCAGCGTTCTGCGTTGGAAACTCGTGGTTTTCTACGCCCTGTTCAATGATTGTCTTGAAGACCCGGGAAAGCGCACGGTGGTAAGTCAGACGGGCAGCCTCCACTTCCGGCTCTACAGGTTCGGCTACAAGCGCGTGCGCGAGTCTTCGGCCACGCAGCGCACGGCTGGCAAAAGTCCACGCAGCGGCGCCAAGCTTTTCACAGGCGGACCCGTCGCGCATGGCAATGCCCGCGACCACGTCCACCTCGCGTTGAGCGGTCGACTTGACGACCTCGACCATGAGTTCGGTCTTGGACGGAAAATATCGATACAGCGTTCCGATCGCGATCCCGGCAGCATCCGCTATAACGGTCATCTGTGCTTCACGAAACCCTGACTGGGCCACGAGCTCGCGAGCAGCTTTCAAGATCAAGGGATGCTTATCGGCGCCGCGGCGTCGGATGCGCACGCGAGGAGGATTCAAAATATCGTCCATGTCATCCCTTGAGCCGGCAGTTCAAGTAGTTGGAGAATGTCGTTGCCAACCGTAGTGGCAGACATTATGCCACTGCACCGTAGTGGCGTCGTGGTAGGCATCCGAGTGCCCCCTTGGGCAGGCCTACCCGTTGCTGCCATATGCGTGATCGATATCGGGTGCAGTGGCGTACGCAACGAATTCGGTGACCAAAGCTCTCCGGCCGCACAATTTGCTACGATAAGCCCAGTCCGTGCAAATGAAGAAGTAGCCCTGCGCTACCCCTAGCGCCGGGCTAATGCGAATGTCGCGTCTCTCAAGCGTGACAACTCTGAAGCAGCCTTCGTGTGGTTCCGAGGCAGGCAGACATTGTCTCGATCGAGACAGTCGAACACTAATTTGGCTTGGCGAATCGCTGCTGCGCAAACTGATTGCCCTGTGTTGACTAGCCGAACCGCGAGGTCGCTAAAGTCCAGAGACTGTCATCCGGCGCAAGCGCAACTGAATGATAGGGGCCCGAGTCGCGACGTTGTATGGCACTTACTCAGCAGTCGGAAATATAGGCGACAGATGGAGCGTCGAAGAATGAACGGACAAGACGCGGCTTATTCTGGACGTCGGCGAGTTGCTCCTCGATCCGCTCGCGTAGCCTCTCGCCCTTT
>NZ_QKWJ01000137.1 GCF_003353055.1 Cupriavidus lacunae | reverse complement strand
GTCTCTCGGTCTTCCATCCTTGTGTCCGTAGTCGATCAACCGATCCGAACCGCCGTGTACGGACCCGTACGCACGGTGGTGTGGGAGGGGTCGGGCCGCGAGGCCTGCCCCTATCCCGATTCCCTGCCGACTGCGCGGGCGTTACACCACGCGCGAGTAGCGCGGCACGATGCGGATCGGCTGCGCGCCATCGTTGGCGGCCTGGGCGCCGTTGTCCGCGCGGCGGGCGGCATCCTCGCGCAGGTAGCGGTCGAACACCATCGCTACGCGCCGCACCAGGAGCCGGCCCAGCGGCGTCACCGTGATGCGGCCGGGTTCGCACTGCACCAGCCCATCCTCGGACAAGCGGCCCAGATCGGCCAGTTCCGCCGAGAACGCCCGGCTGAAATCGATGCCGTGGCGCGCCTCGATCGCGGGCAGATCGAGTATACCGTTGCACATCAGGTCGCCGATGATCTCGCGCCGCAGGTGGTCGTCGGTGTTCATCGCCACGCCGCGCGCCAGCGGCAGGCGGCCTTGGTCGAGCGCGCCGTAGTAGTCGTCGAGCGTGCGTGCGTTCTGCACGTAGCGCCCGGCGATCGCGCCGATCGCCGAGATGCCGAGCCCGACCTGGTCGTAGCCGGCGTGCGTCGAATAGCCTTGGAAATTGCGCTGCAGGCGGCCTTCGCGCTGGGCCACGGCGAGGTCGTCGCCGGGCAGCGCGAAATGGTCCATGCCGATATAGACGTAGCCCTCGGCGGTCAGCCGCTCGATCGTGGACACCAGGATGTCGAGCTTTTCGCCGGCCGGCGGCAAGGCATTTTCGTCGATGCGGCGCTGCGGCTTGAACACGTGAGGCAGGTGGGCGTAGCTGTAGACCGAGAGCCGGTCGGGGCGCAGCGCCAGCACCTGCCCGATGGTGCGGCCAAAGCGTGCCGCGGTCTGGTGCGGCAGGCCGTAGATCAGGTCCAGGCTGACCGAGCGGAAGCCCAGCGCGCGCGCGGCGTCGACCACGGCGCGGGTCTCGTCGAAGGGCTGGATGCGGTGGATGGCCTGCTGGACCTCGGCATCGAAATCCTGCACGCCCAGGCTGACGCGGTTGAAGCCGAGCTCGGCCAGCAGCGCCATGCGGGCATGGTCGACGCGGCGCGGGTCGATCTCGATCGAGTGCTCGCCGTCGGCTGTCAGCGCGAAATGCTCGTTCAGCAGCGCCATCACGCGGCGCATTTCATCGGGGTCGAGGAAGGTGGGCGTGCCGCCGCCCCAGTGCGACTGGATCACCTCGCGGCGCGTGCCGAGCCGGTCGGCCACCAGTGCCATCTCGCGGCCCAGGTAGCTGACGTAGCGGGCGCTGCGGCCGTGGTCGCGCGTGATGATCTTGTTGCAGCCGCAGTAGTAGCAGATGTTCTCGCAGAACGGGATATGCAGGTACAGCGACAGCGGTGCCGGCACGTCGGCGCGGCTGTCGGCCAGCGCGTCGTGGTACAGCGACAGGTCGGGGTCGTTGCGGAAGCGGTCGGCGGTCGGGTACGAGGTGTAGCGCGGGCCGTTGCCGTCGATGCGCCCGGCCAGCGCACGGAAGTCGGACAGGGCGCGGCGGTCGGGCGCAGGGAAAGTCATCGCGGACGCAGTCATGGGGGCGCAGGGGAACGGGTGTGTAACGCCCCATCGTAGGACCGCGCTGGCGCTGGCGCGTTGACCGCCGTCAAGCGCGGACATTGATGCTGCCCGCCACGCCGGAACAGCGCGTTCGCGGACGTCACATTGGTGTCATGTGTGGCGGATAAGCTGCGCGCCACCGCGGCCCGCGCGCCATTCATCCCTGCCACTGCGATGCCAACTTCCGACCAGACTTCCTTCTCTGCGCCGTACCTATCGCTGCGCGCCCAACTGCCAGGACCGGCCCGGCAACGGCGCCGCTTGCTTGCCGCCGCCGGCATGGCACTGACCCTCCCCGGCTGGCCGGCCCTGGCGCAGGCGCGCCGCACGGTGGTGGTCGGACACCTGCTCGACCGCACCGGCGCCCAGGCCGACCTGGCGCGCGACTACCTGGCCGGGGCCAAGGTCATGTTCGACGCCGTCAATGCCGCCAACGGCCCGGTGCGCATCCTGCACGTGGTGCGCGATGCCGACCCCGATCCGCGCCGCGCGCTGGCGCAGGCGGTGTCGCTGGCCGATAGCGAACATGCCGAGCTGCTGTTCGGCCCGGGCGACCGGCTGCTGCCGGCGCTGGCGTCATCGACAGAACTCGCGCGGCGCGGCGTGCAGATCGTGGCGCCCTGGTCGGGGCTGGCGCTGGCGGCCGACAACGTCTGGTTCACCCGTGCCGACTACCAGACTGAACTGGACGCGGCGGTGCAACAGCTGCGCAGCTATGGGCTGACGAGCATTGCGCTGGCACTGGCGCCGGACTTCGCGGCCCCCTCGCTGGCCCGGCTGGAGGCGCAGACCGGCACGCGCGCGGTGCCCCTGGAGGGCAATGGCGAGGCCGCCGCCTGGCGCATCGCCGCCACCCGTCCGGGCGCGGTGATCGTGGCCGGCGACACCCTCGCCTATGCCGGCCTGGGCCGGGCGCTGGCCGCGCAGGGGTGGTACGGCTTCCTGGTCGGCCTGTCGTCGGTGAGCGCCACCGCAGCGCGCGAGATCCTGGGCAGCGGCTACAACGGCGGCATGGTGCTGACCCAGGTCGCGCCGGGGCCGCAGCAGGCCACCTTGCGGGTAGTGAAGGAGCACGTGGCGCGCATGAAGCAGTACCTGGACGAACCGCCGTCGGCGGCGACGCTGGCCGGCTATATCGGCGCCGCGTGGCTGGCGCGGGCACTGCCGGGCGCGCGCGGGAGCGGCCCGGCGGAACTGCGGCGCGCGCTGCAGGGGCGTGTCGACGTGGGTGACTTCACGCTCGACTTCACCCACGGCCAGCGCGGCTCGCAGTACGTCACGCTGGCGGTATCGGGCGCGCGCTGACGCGCCTGCCTCAGCCGGCGGCGGTCTTGCCGCCGGTGCCCAGCAGCGCCTTGAGCGCGCCGAGCCGGTCCTTGGGGCTCATCGCCGGGGTCTCGTCCACCGGCGCGGGCGCCTCTTCCAGCTTCATCTCGCCGATAAAACGCGACGGCTGGCACGAGTAGGTATCCCGCGCGCGCTTGCGCTTCTTGCACCAGCTGACATGCAGGCTGCGCTGGGCGCGGGTGATGCCGACATACATCAGCCGCCGCTCTTCCTCGATCTTCTCGTCGCTCATGTCCTCGTCCTCGCGGCAGTGGGGCAGGATGCCCTCTTCCACGCCCACCAGGAATACGTGCGGGTACTCCAGCCCCTTGGACGCATGCAGCGTGGACAGGCGCACCGCGTCGGGATCTTCCTCGCGGCCTTCGAGCATGCTCATCAGCGCCACGGTCTGGGTTAGTTCCAGCAGGTTCTTGCCTTCGCTGCCGAAGCCGTCGGCATTGTCGAAGCCGGTGGCTTCCTCGCCCTCGGCGCCTTCCGCGCCCTCAGGCTTGGTGCCCTTGCGCTTGAGCCAGTCGAGGAATTCCAGGGTATTGGTCCAGCGCGACTGCGCCTGCCGTTCGTCGAAACTGTCGTACAGGTAGGCCTCGTAGTGGATGCCTGCCATCAGGTCGTCGAGCACCACCGTGGCCGGATCTTTGGCCGCGCGGTCGGCGAGGCGCACCATCGATTCGCAGAACACGCGCAGCGGCTCCAGCTGGCGCGGCTGCAGCTTGCCTTCGATGCCGCCCATCATCGCCGCCTCGAACAGCGACACCTTGGCCTGGCCCGCAAACGTGCCCAGCGCCTCCAGCGTGGTATTGCCCACACCCCGGCGCGGCGTGGTGATGGCGCGGATAAAGGCGGGATCGTCGTCGGGGTTGGCAATCAGGCGCAGGTAGGCGCAGATGTCCTTGATCTCGGCCTTGTCGAAGAAGCTCTGGCCGCCCGACAGCACATAGGGAATGCGCTCGCGCCGCAGGATCTGCTCAAAGAGCCGCGCCTGGTGGTTGCCGCGATACAGGATGGCGTAGTCGCGGAACTGCGCGCGCCGCTCGAACTTGTGCGCCGACAAGCGGAACACCACCGACTCGGCCTCGTGCTCCTCGTCGTTCATCGGGTGGATGGCAATGGGGTCGCCCATGCCGTGCTCGCTCCACAGCTTCTTGTCGAACAGCTTGGGGTTATTGGCGATGACAGCGTTGGCCGCCTCCAGGATGCGCACGGTGGAGCGGTAGTTCTGCTCCAGCTTGATCACCTTCAGGTCCGGGAAGTCGGTCTGCAGCCCGCGCAGGTTGTCCAGCGTGGCGCCGCGCCAGCCGTAGATGGCCTGGTCGTCGTCGCCGACCGCGGTAAAGGCCGGCGCGCGCAGGTGCGAACCGCCCGCCAGCAGTTTCAGCAACTGGTACTGGCAGGCGTTGGTGTCCTGGTATTCGTCGACCAGGAAATAGCGCAGGCGGTTCTGCCACTTGAGCTGGACCGCTTCATTGCGCGCGAACAGCTCGGCAGGCAGGCGGATCAGGTCGTCGAAATCCACCGCCTGGTAGGCGTGCAGCGTGGCCACGTAGTTGCGGTAGACCAGCGCGGCCTGGTGCTCGTCGGCATTGGCGGCCTGGGCGATCGCCGCTTCAGGATCGACCATGCCGTTCTTCCACAGCGAGATCGTGCCCTGCACGCCGCGGATCAGTTTCTTGTCGGTGGTGCCAAGCTGCTCCTGGATCAGGCCGAAGCAGTCGTCCGAATCCATGATCGAGAACTGCGGTTTCAGGCCCACGTGTTCGGCCTCCATGCGCAGGATCTGCACCCCGAGCGAGTGGAAGGTACAGACCGTCAGCTGCTTGAGCGGGATGCGCTTGCCCTCGCGCGAGGTCTTGCCCTCCATCAGCTTGCCGATGCGCTCCTGCATCTCCTTGGCGGCCTTGTTGGTAAAGGTGACGGCGGCGATATGGCGCGGCTCGAAGCCCTTGTCCTCGATCAGATGCGCGATCTTCTGCGTGATCACCCGGGTCTTGCCCGAGCCCGCCCCGGCCAGGACCAGGCAAGGGCCGTCCAGGTAGCGGACGGCTTCAGATTGGGCGGAATTCAGGCCATGGGTCATGCGTGGGATGCGGTAGGAAGCAGGGAAATCAGCAGAAACGGCAGGAAGGCCAGGCGGGAAACGCCGGCACCACTGAAACGGGAACGGCGGCAAAGCTGTTGATGTTAACACGCTGGCCGCGGCAGGTCAGTCAGCGCAAACCGCGTTGACGCGGTGGCTTGTGTCACTGGCGTAACACTTCGTAAAGGCCGGAGCCGATCGCGCAACGCAGAGCTCTAACTAATGTGTCCCGCTGGCCGCCGCGGTCGTGCGGACATGCACATATCATCACATCGGAGCCAATAATGAAAACCCTGCAGACTTTGACCAAGGTGACCCTGATCGGCGTGACGGTCGCTGCCTTCGCCGGTTGTGCGGACATGACCCCGAAACAGCGCAATACCGCGATCGGTGCAGGCGCGGGTGCCGTGGGTGGCGCCATCCTCACCGACAGCGCGCTGGGTGCACTGGGTGGCGCGGCTGTGGGTGGCGTGATCGGTAACGTCGTCACCGACGACAAGAAGCACAAGTAAGAAGACCGCGCCGGCATCAGCCGCAGGGACGGCTGCAGCCGGATGAGCAGGCCATGGGCGAGACCGCCCGGGCCGGTTTGACAAAGGCCGGGGCCTCCCGTACATTGCGCGCATCCGACCGGGAGAGCGCGCATCGACTGCGCCGCCGAAGGGGTATCACCCGAAAACTCTCAGGCACCACGGACTGGTCGGATCGGCATGCAATATGCACACGATGCATGCCGCACTCTGGAGAGCGGCACCCGCCATTCGTGGCGAGCGTGCCCACCGAAGGGGCGCACGAGGACAGGGTCCGCCAGGATCCGCCTTGTAATCTCTCAGGTATCGAGGACAGAGGGGTCATCCGCCGCAGCGGATCGCTACGCCACGGGCATAGCGAACGTTGCGGCGGATGGCCCTTTTTCGTTTTCGCAAACCGAGATTGCCCCCGAGGATTCCATGACGCTCCAGGCCACGCCCCTCAACGCTATCCACCGCGCCCTCGGCGCCCGCATGGTCGACTTCGGCGGCTGGGACATGCCGGTCAACTATGGCTCCCAGATCGAAGAACACAACGCCGTGCGCACCGACGCCGGCATGTTCGACGTGTCGCACATGTGCGTGGTCGACCTCGCCGGCGCCAATACCCGCGGCTTCCTGCGCGGCCTGCTGGCCAACAATGTCGACAAGCTGCAGACGCCGGGCAAGGCGCTCTACGCGTGCATGCTGGACGAGAAAGGCGGCGTGATCGACGACCTGATCGTCTACTTCTTTGCCGAGGACCGCTTCCGCCTGGTCGTCAACGCCAGCACCGCGCAGGGCGATATCGAATGGATCCGTGCGCGCAACGCAGCCACCGGCAGTGGCGTGACCATCACCCCGCGCCGTGAAGACGCTGCACCCGCAGGCGTGCAGCCGCTGGCCATCGTCGCCGTGCAGGGCCCCAACGCCCGCGCCAAGGTGTGGAGCACCTTCCCCTCGACCCAGCCCTCCGACGCGCTCAAGCCGTTCAATGCCGCCGTGGTCCAGGACCCGGACATCGGCGAGATCATGGTGGCGCGCACTGGCTACACCGGCGAAGACGGCTTCGAACTGGTGGTGCCGGCCGAGAGCGTCGCCGCTGTCTGGGAAAAGCTGAACGCCGCCGGCGTGCGCCCGGCCGGCCTGGGCGCGCGCGACACGCTGCGCCTGGAGGCCGGCATGAACCTGTACGGCCAGGACATGGATATCAATACCTCGCCGCTGGACGCGGGCCTGGCCTGGACCGTGGACCTGCAGAGCGAGCGCGACTTCACCGGCAAGGCGGCGCTGGCCGCGGCCGGTTCGCGCCAGCAGTTCCTCGGCCTGATCCTGCGTGACAAAGGCGGCGTCCTGCGCGCCCACCAGAAAGTGATCACCCCGGCCGGTGACGGTGAAATCACCAGCGGCACCTTCAGCCCCTCGCTGTCCCAGTCGATCGCCTTTGCGCGCCTGCCGAAGGAGGTCGCCGTGGGCGATACCGTGCAGGTGGAGATCCGCGACCGCAAACTCAACGCGACTGTGGTTAAACTGCCGTTTGTGCGTAATGGCAAGGCACTCGTGAGCTGAGGCTCATGCCAACGGTCGCCCTCGCCTGCCGGCGCTTGCCGGGCAGGCATCACCCAACAAGAAACAGATCTGTATCCGGAGAACCTTCATGAATTTCCCCGCTGACCTCAAGTACACCGAGTCGCATGAGTGGGTACGCGTCGAAACCGACGGCACGCTCACCATCGGCATCACCGACCACGCGCAGGATGCGCTGGGCGACATCGTCTTCCTGGAACTGCCCGAAGTGGGCAAGTCGGTCGGTGCCGGCGACGCGCTGGCGGTGGTGGAATCGGTGAAGGCCGCTTCCGACATCTACGCCCCGGTGGCCGGCGAAGTGATCGCCGTCAACGAGGCCGCCACGGCCGCGCCGGAAAGCGTCAACGCCAACGCCTTCGACGCGTGGCTGTTCAAGCTCAAGCCGGCCAACGGCGACGATGTCAACGGCCTGATGTCGGCCGACGCCTACAAGGCCAGCGTCGGCGCCTGACGCCGGCGGCGCCGGTCCCTGCCGCCTACGTGTGGACTGGCGGACCGGCCACTGCAGACTGACGCGCGCCGCCCCGGCTGACCACCGGCCGGCGCGCCCCCCACGAGGTTCTTGCCCATGAACGCCCCGCTTCCCATGAACGCCGCCCAAGTGAACCGGCCCACGCTGGCCGAACTGGAGGCGCGCGACGCCTTCGCCGCCCGCCATATCGGCCCCGATACCCCCGAACAGCAGCACATGCTGAAGGTGCTCGGCTATGACAGCCGCGCCGCGCTGATCGATGCCGTCATCCCCGCCGCCATCCGCCGCCGCGACGGCATGCCGATGGGCGAGTTCACCGAGCCGCTGAGCGAAGAAGCCGCGCTGGCGAAGCTGCGCGGGCTGGCAGGCAAGAACAAGGTCCTCAAGAGCTTTATCGGCCAGGGCTACTACAACACCGTCACGCCCGGCGTCATCCTGCGCAATATCTTCGAGAACCCTGCCTGGTACACCGCCTACACGCCCTACCAGCCGGAAATCTCGCAAGGCCGCCTGGAAGCGATGCTGAACTTCCAGCAGATGGTCACCGACCTGACCGGGCTGGACATCGCCAACGCGTCGATGCTGGACGAAGGCACCGCGGCGGCCGAAGCCATGACGCTGCTGCAGCGCGTGAACAAGCACGACTCGAACACCTTCTACGTAGCCGACGACGTGCTGCTGCAGACGCTGGAAGTGGTACGCACGCGCGCGCTGCCGCTGGGCATCGAAGTGAAGGTCGGCCCCGCCGCCGAAGCCGCCGCGGCCAACGCCTTCGGCGTGCTGCTGCAATACCCGGGCGTGAACGGTGACGTCAATGACTACCGCGCCATCGCCGACGCCGTGCACGCCGCCGGCGGCCTGGTGGTGGCTGCCGCCGACCTGCTGGCGCTGACGCTGATCGCCGCGCCGGGCGAATGGGGTGCCGACGTGGCCGTGGGCAACTCGCAGCGCTTCGGCGTGCCGCTGGGCTTTGGCGGACCGCACGCCGGCTATATGGCAGTGAAGGACGCCTTCAAGCGTTCGATGCCGGGCCGCCTGGTGGGCGTGACCATCGATGCGCAAGGCAACAAGGCCTATCGCCTGGCGCTGCAGACCCGCGAGCAGCATATCCGCCGCGAGAAAGCGACCTCGAATATCTGTACCGCGCAGGTGCTGCTGGCCGTGATGGCCTCGATGTATGCCGTCTACCACGGCCCGCAGGGCCTGAAGCGCATCGCGCAGCGCGTGCATCGCCTGACCGTGACGCTGGCCGCCGGCCTGCAGGCGCTGGGCTTCGCGCGCACCAACGCCAGCTTCTTCGACACGCTGACGCTGGAAACCGGCTTCAATACCGATGCCATCCATGCAGCGGCCACCGCGCGCGGCATCAACCTGCGCCATATCAGCGCCACGCGCGTCGGCATCTCGCTGGATGAGACCGCTTGCCGCGCCGATGTGGTCGCGCTGTGGGAAGTCTTCATGCAAGGCAAGCCGCTGCCCGCCGAGGTGGACTTCGACAAGCTCGAAGCCGCTACGCAGGACGCGTTCCCGCCGGCGCTGGCGCGCACCAGCGAGTACCTGACCCACCCGGTCTTCAACACCCACCACGCCGAGCACGAAATGCTGCGCTACCTGCGCATGCTGGCCGACAAGGACCTGGCGCTGGACCGCACCATGATCCCGCTGGGCTCGTGCACGATGAAGCTGAACGCCACCAGCGAGATGATCCCGGTGACCTGGCCCGAATTCAGCCAGATCCACCCGTTCGCGCCGCTGGACCAGACCGTGGGCTACCGCGAGATGATCGACCAGCTCGAGGCCATGCTGTGCGCCGCCACCGGCTACGCCGCGGTCAGCCTGCAGCCCAACGCCGGCTCGCAGGGCGAGTACGCGGGCCTCTTGATCATCCATGCGTACCATGCCAGCCGCGGCGAGAGCCATCGCGACATCTGCCTGATCCCGTCGTCGGCGCACGGCACCAATCCGGCGTCGGCGCAGATGGCCGGCATGAAGGTGGTGGTGGTGGCCTGCGACGAGAACGGCAACGTCGACCTGCAGGACCTGGCGAAGAAGGCCGAGCAGCACAGTAAGAACCTGGCGGCGATCATGATCACCTACCCGTCCACGCACGGCGTGTTCGAGCAGGGCGTGCAGCAGATCTGCGAGATCGTGCATCAGCACGGCGGCCAGGTCTACGTGGACGGCGCCAACATGAACGCCATGGTCGGCACCGCCGCGCCGGGCCAGTTCGGCGGCGACGTGTCGCACCTGAACCTGCACAAGACCTTCTGCATCCCGCACGGCGGCGGCGGCCCGGGCGTGGGCCCGGTCGCGGTCGGCGCGCACCTGGCGGACTTCCTGCCCAACCAGGACAGCGTGGGCTACCGCCGCGACGAGCGCGGCATCGGCGGCGTGTCGGCGGCGCCGTTCGGCTCGGCCAGCATCCTGCCGATCTCGTGGATGTATATCGCGATGATGGGTTCGGCCGGCCTGACCGCCGCCACCGAGAACGCGATCCTGGCGGCCAACTACGTGGCCAAGCGCCTGGCGCCGTACTACCCGGTGTTGTACACGGGCCAGCACGACCTGGTCGCGCACGAGTGCATCCTGGACCTGCGCCCGCTGCAGAAGGACACCGGCATCAGCAATGAGGACGTGGCCAAGCGCCTGATGGACTACGGCTTCCACGCCCCGACCATGAGCTTCCCGGTGCCGGGCACGCTGATGATCGAGCCGACCGAGAGCGAAGCCCTGCATGAGCTGGACCGCTTTGTCGACGCGATGATCGCGATCCGCCAGGAAATCGGCCGCGTCGCCGACGGCACCTTCGACCGCGACGACAACCCGCTCAAGCACGCGCCCCACACCGCCGCGGTGGTCACCGCCAACGAGTGGACCCGCCACTACACGCGCGAGGAAGCCGCCTACCCGGTGGCGTCGCTGCGCACGCAGAAGTACTGGCCGCCGGTCGGCCGTGCCGACAACGTGTACGGTGACCGCAACCTGTTCTGCGCCTGCGTGCCGGTCAGCGACTACGTGGTCGACTAAGCCGGTACCCCGGCCAGAGACTATGCTCTACTCAGGGCGCCGCACAAGGCGGCGCCCGCCGGCTTGGCCCGGCGCTACCCTGGAGGCCTTCCGTGGCAGTCAGCGTTTTCGATCTGTTCAAAGTGGGCATCGGCCCGTCGAGCTCGCATACCGTGGGCCCGATGCGCGCGGCCCTGATGTTTGCGCAGGGGCTGGAGCGCGACGGCCTGCTGCCGCAGGTGGCCAGCGTGCGCGCGGAGTTGTACGGGTCGCTGGGCGCCACCGGCAAGGGCCACGGCACTGACAAGGGCGTGATCCTCGGACTGATGGGCGAGGCGCCCGATACCATCGATCCCGATTCGATCGACACGCGCATGGCCGCGCTGCGCGCCAGCCGTGAGCTGGCGCTGCTGGGCCGGCATATCGTGCCCTTCGTCGAGAAGGAGCACATTGCCTTCTACCGGCGCGAGGCCATGGCCGAGCATCCGAACGGCATGAAGTTCCACGCCTTCGACGCCAGCGGCGCGTCGCTGCGCGAGGCGCGCTATCTGTCGGTCGGCGGCGGCTTTGTCGTCACCGCGGGCGCACCCAATACGCACGTGCTCAACGCCGCGCAGCAGCTGCCGCACCCGTTCCGCAGTGGCAAGGACATGCTGGAGATGGCCACCGCCAGCGGCAAGAGCATCGCCCGGCTGATGATGGAAAACGAGCTGACCTGGCGCAGCGAGGCGGAAGTCACCAGTGGCCTGCTGCATATCTGGGACGTGATGCAAGCGTGCGTCGCGCGCGGCTGCCGTACCGACGGCGAACTGCCGGGGCCGTTCAAGGTCAAGCGGCGCGCGCCCGAACTGTTCCGCAGCCTGACCGAGCGCGCCGAGCGCACGCTGTCCGACCCGCTCTCGGTGATGGACTGGGTCAACCTGTACGCCATCGCCGTCAATGAAGAAAATGCCGCCGGCGGGCGCGTGGTCACCGCGCCGACCAATGGCGCTGCCGGCATCATCCCGGCGGTGCTGCACTACTACGACCGCTTCGTGCCGGGAGCGAACGCGCAGGGCGTGGTCGACTTCCTGCTGACCGCGGGCGCGATCGGGCTGCTGTACAAGCTCAATGCGTCGATCTCCGGCGCAGAAGTCGGCTGCCAGGGCGAGGTCGGCGTGGCGTGCTCGATGGCCGCCGGAGCGCTGGCCGCGGTGCAGGGCGGCAGCCCGGCGCAGGTGGAGAATGCCGCCGAGATCGGCATGGAGCACAACCTGGGCCTCACCTGCGACCCGGTCGGCGGTCTGGTGCAGATCCCGTGCATCGAGCGCAACGCGATGGCCTCGGTCAAGGCGGTCAACGCCGCGCGCATGGCGCTGCGCGGCGACGGCACGCACTACGTATCGCTCGACTCGGTGATCAAGACCATGCGCGAAACCGGCGCCGACATGAAGACCAAGTACAAGGAAACGGCTCGCGGCGGGCTGGCGGTGAATATCGTGGAATGCTAGATACTATGAAGGGCTGGTAAGCCCCCTGAAGTAAAACGATAGTTGCTAACCCGTTTTACGAAAGGAGCCTGCAAATGAATGCCCCTGACACAGCCCTTCAAGGACAGGATACGACCGTT
>NZ_QKWJ01000136.1 GCF_003353055.1 Cupriavidus lacunae | reverse complement strand
GCGCAAGAGCGATGGCGAGCCCGGCGCAAAGACGATTTGGATCGGCATGCAGAGAACCATGGACGCCGCCCTCACCATTCAAGCACTGCGGGAAGAGTCATGACTTCCGTATAAGGAAATGCCGCAAACCAGCGTCGAGTTCAGAATTGCCGTGCGATTGGCGGCTGTCGTTCCAGTCAGGCTCAAGTGAATATTAGGAGGGCAACATGCCGAGCGAAGTGAGAACGAAATTCAAGGTTGCGGCCGTACAGGCCGCCCCCGAATTCCTAGACCTAGAAAAGGGTGTGGAGAAGGCCGTCCGCCTGATCGAGGAGGCTTCGTCTTTCGGGGCAGCGTTGATTGCCTTTCCCGAAGTGTGGTTGCCGGGTTACCCGTGGTGGATTTGGCTGGACTCGCCGGCGTGGGGAATGCAGTTCGTACGTCGGTACTTCGAGAATTCGCTCGCAGTGGACAGCGAGCATTTCGAGAGAATCAAGGCAGCAGCAGCGAAGAACAAGATTTTCGTGGTCTTGGGCTTCTCCGAACGCGCGGGCGGCTCCCTCTACATCGCGCAAGCGATTATTGATGACCAGGGAAAGCTCATCGCGACACGCCGCAAGCTCAAACCGACGCACGCAGAACGTACGGTGTACGGAGAAGGCGATGGTAGCCATCTCGCTGTGCATGACACTTCTATCGGGCGAATGGGAGCGCTCTGCTGTGCGGAACACATTCAGCCGCTTTCGAAGTACGCCATGTATTCGCAGCACGAGCAGATTCACGTGGCGGCCTGGCCGAGCTTTTCGGTCTATCGTGGAGCTGCTTTCCAGCTTAGCGCGCAAGCAAACAACGCAGCCAGCCAGGTCTATGCGCTTGAGGGGCAATGCTTCGTTCTCGCACCGTGCGCCACCGTCTCCAAGGAGATGATTGACATGCTGGTAGACAAGGATAGCAAAGCAGCCCTGCTGACGGAAGGTGGCGGATTTGCGATGATTTACGGCCCGGATGCCGCGCCCCTTTGCGAGCCCCTGGGCGAGAAGGAGGAAGGGCTGCTGTGCGCTGACGTCGACCTGGGAATGATTGGTGTGGCAAAAGCCGCATATGACCCGGTCGGTCACTACTCGCGCCCTGATGTTCTCCGCCTGCTTTTCAATCGCAATCGCTCAACACCGGTTCATGACTTCGAGCAGGAGTCGTTTCCGGACACATTGAAGCATCCGGCGAGACCGGCTGCCGGCAGCTCCGAGCCGGGCCCCGAAGACTCAAAGTGAAGTTTCCCGCGTATGACGGTATGGGGCGTTTAGCGGTACTCGCTGAACGCCCCACAGAGGCCTCGACGACAGGCATGATCCGGATCATGTGCTCGACCATGTGACAGTGAAACAGCCAGTCCTCCGGGCGGCGCGGCGTCCACGACATCGCAAAGGTGCTCGGATTGCCGCCTTGTCCAAGCCGCGTCGCACCATTTCGACATCGGCTGCGGCATAACGATGGGTTGTGGCAACCTGTGCGTGCCCAAGCCAAGCTTGGATTGTTAGAAGGTCCACGCCGGATTGAAGTAGCATCATCGCTAGCGAGTGTCGCCTATATCGTGGACGATATAGCAGGCATCGCACCACCGTGCGCAGGACTTCCGGATCGCCCCGGCCTCAATGCTCACTTGTCCTTTGGCCAGTTGCAACCGTATGACCCCGGTGGACGATGCTTCCGGCTGATCGCACTGGTTCCCCGCAGGAGGCACGTCGACCGATCCTTCGACTGCGGGTGCCTCAACGATGACGGGCAACGGCAGTGGGTCGTTCGCAACCTCAGGCGGGCCGAAATCGCCTGCTCTATACATGCGACGCCAGCGAAAGACATTCACGTTCAGGCCGTGTTCCAGCGCTAGCTTTGAAACAGAACGGCGGTTGGCGCGCGTGACTTTCTGAAAGATGTCGCGAGCGCTCTCGGTCCACATCAACGGCTTGGGTTGGTGTTGTGGTGAGCGATGTGGGAATGTGCTCAGCACAAATTCAGGATCTCGCGAGCCTGGGCTGCGGTCGCTACGGGGCGGCCATACTCCTCGCAAAGCTCGGCAACCTGGCGCACAAGGGCGGCGTTGGACGGGGCGAGCGTATTCTTGTCCATCCGCACATTGTCCTCGAGTCCTGTGCGGCAGTGTCCCCCTAGTTCGAGAGACCAGCGAGCCATCGTCAGTTGATTTCGACCGATGCCTGCGCCGGTCCATGTCGCATCGGGCGAAAGGCGCTTGAGGGTCCGAACGTAAAATTCAAGCACTTCGCGATCGACAGGCATTGCGTTCTTGATGCCCATGACAAATTGGATGTGCAGGGGACCGACGATCGCGCCCGCTGCCTGCATCGCTGCGGCTTGGAAGATCATCGACAGGTCGAAGGCCTCGACTTCGGGCTTGATGCCGTAGGCCTTCATTTCGGCGGCGAGCCAGTCGACCAGGTCCGGCGAATTGTCATAGACCCGGGTCGGGAAGTTGACCGAGCCGGTGGCCAAGGATGCCATGTCCGGCCGCAGGGATAGCATGGCACCTCTCTCATTGCCGGCCCCGGAGCGGCCACCGGTGGAAACCTGGGTGATCATGCCCGGCGCGTGCTTGCGAATGCCTTCCAGCACTAGCGCGAAGCGATCGGGATTTGACGTGGGAGTTTCGTCATCGTTGCGTACGTGGAGATGAACCAGGGTCGCTCCGGCTTCAAATGCCGCCTGGGTCGACTCCACCTGCTCGTTCACTGTGATTGGTACAGCCGGATTGTCTTTTTTGCGCGGCAGTGATCCCGTGATCGCAACAGAAATGATGTAAGGCTTGTTCATGCTTGATTTCAGTAGTTTGGATAGGCCGCACGCGGTATCTTTTGGTGCCTCTAGGGTCACCGATAAGGCGACCTCTGCGCTGGTTTGACGCCGTCTTCGTTTGTATTGGTCGACAATTCGCATGCATCGTATGGGACAGCATGGCTTCGTCCAATACTGAGTGGGTCTGCAATGGCAGGCTTTTTCGTCTCAGCGAGAGCCTGCCATTTTTTTCACAATCCCGAATCACCGAGAAAATAGGTTTCGCCCATCTTGGCTGTGGAAATTGCCTCCTGCCTCAGGAGTCGCGGTGTTGGGCGCGCAGAACGACCGTCCGTTCTGAATCCGCTGCGCCCTGGCTTGACCTGCTGTCGATCACCGATGCCGACCGCTTATGGTCGATCAGGAGCACAGCCAGCACTGCTATGACAGCAGGCACTGCCATTGCAGTGAAATTCTGCTGGAGTGGCAGGGACATGCTTACCAGCACGCCGATGACAATGGGCGCCAGGATTGCGCCGCTTCTGCCGACACCGGATGCCCAGCCAATGCCCGTGCCGCGGACGGTAGCTGGGTAGAACTGCCCTGCATATGCGTACGTCACAATTTGCGTGCCGATCGTGGAGGCTCCGGCAAGTGCGACTACGAAGAACAAGGCCTCTGTCGGCATCTTGTAGCCAAGCAGCGTAATCGATATCGCGGCGAGTGTGTACATGCCAACCAGCACGTATTTGATATTGAACTTGTCTGCCAGCCAACCGCCGCCGATTGCGCCGGCCATCGCCCCGAAGTTCAGGACCAGGACGAAAGTCAGTGCCGAGCCGAGGCTATAGCCCGCGCCAGCCATGAGTTTCGTGAGCCAGGAGCTCAACGCATAGACCATGAACAGGCACATGAAGAAAGCCACCCACAAAATGACGGTGCTGAATCCACGGCCATCAAGGAATAGCATGCTGATAGGAGCGCTGGTACCTTTCTCGGCCTGAGGCAAATCAAACCGGTCTGTCGCCTGCGCGCTGTAGGTGCTGTCCATTTGGCCCAGTACTGCTTTAAGACTGTCCAGACGATTGCGCCGGATCAGGAAGGGCAGCGACTCAGGCATTAGCTTCAACACAGCAGGGATGATAAGTACGGGAACGCTGGCAGCCAGGAATACCGATTGCCAACCGTACGTCTGGATCAGTGATTTACCCATTATTGCTGCGAGCATCCCGCCTACGGAATACCCACTAAACATCAGCGTGACCATCGTTCCGCGAATCTTGCGCGGCGAGAACTCGGTCATCTGAGCGACGACATTGGGCATCACACCGCCGATTCCCAGTCCGGCAAGGAAGCGTGTCATGCTGAACGTGACCGGATCGTGTGTCATTCCCGCCGCAGCAGTAAAGACGCTGAAGAGCGCAATACAGACTGAGATGGCTTTGGGGCGGCCAATGCGATCGGCAATGGTTCCCATGATGACTGCGCCGAACATCATGCCGAACAGCGCGGAGCTGACCATAAAACCGGCGCGGGTCGCGTCGACGCCCATGTCTTTCATGATGGAAGGAAGGGCGATGCCCACCACGGCAAGGTCGTAGCCATCAAAGATGATAATGAGCGCGCACCAAAACAGCAGGCCAGCATGGAATCTGTTGAAGCGCGCGTCGTCGGCGAGCTTGTGAACATCAATGTGACGCATAATTTGTCTCCTCCGTTGTATTAGGAATGGTTGCGGCATGCACCCCGGCGTCTGCGGTTCACGCAGGCGTGGTCTCCTGGAGATTTTCGATCTTGTCGGTCGGCGTCTCGGCAGCGATTTAAAGGGAGCGCGTGATACTTGTAGGGGGGCGGTGTGGTCCCTTACGAAGCTCTTAAGTTCCGGCTTAGCATCACGATCAATCTGGCCAGAGACGTACACAGTGCTACCGATCTTCAAAGCAAGCGGGTACCGAATCGCTTTGTAGGGCGGATCCTATCCAAGCGGGAACAATGGCTCTACAGTTGGTTTACTGCCGCGTCAGCTATCGTCGCTTCTCCGAGGGGTTCTAGCCGTTGTCGCCCCCTGCAACCGGCAGCACGGCACCCGTGATGTAGCCAGCTTCGTCAGAGGCGAGGAAGAGAATCGGCGCGATTTGTTCGTCGAGCGTTCCGTATCGCTTGAAGAACGTCGACTCAGTAACCTGCGTCACCGCCTCCCTCATCCAGGCCTTCTCTTGCTCGCTATCTCCAGCCGCGTTGCGCGGCACGCGTCGGCGAGGCGCCTCGGTTCCGCCGGGCGCTGCAGCGACCACGCGAATGTTGTGCTCGCCATACTCCATCGCCAGCGACTGCGTCATCGCGTTGACGCCACCCTTCGCAGCCGAGTACGGCACACGGCGGATACCGCGCGTTGCATTCGAGGAAACGTTCACGATCGTTCCGCTACCTTGCGCGAGCATATGCGGAAGGACCGCGTGGCAGGCGTACAGGGTCGGCATGAGCGAACGGCGAATCTCCGCGTCAATCTGAGCCGGTTCGAATTCGGCATAGGGCCGCATGCGAATGGCTCCGCCCACGGCGTTGACCAGAATGTCAATTCGACCAAACCTCTCCACCGCGAATGCCATCGTGGAGGCTGCGCCTTCATAGGTCTCGAGGTCGGCAATGAAGCCGGCGGTGTCGGCCCCCACTGCTTCCGCTGCGACTTCGGAAACGAAGTCGGCGCGGTCTACAAACAGGACCTTCGCACCCTCCGCCGCTGCGCGTAGTGCGACGCCGCGGCCTATACCTTGGGCGGCACCGGTGACTACCATCACCTTGCCTTCGAATCGCTGGGCGCTCATGGGGTCACCGGGGCTGCGTTGGGCGTGAACTTCTCATAGTGGAAGCTGTTGGGCTTGACGCCGTTTTCGTCGAAATACTTGCGCACCGCGTCGACCATCGGCGGAGGTCCGCACAGGTAAACGTCAACGTCACCGTCGTTAAGACATTCAGCCGGCATATGCTGAGTCACCCAGCCCTTGCGAGGATGGCTCGATTCCGCTTCTGCGACCACGGTGCTGAACGTAAAGTTGGGCAACTTGGCGACGTACGCCTCGATAGCATCAATCTGGACAAGGTCGAGGTCTCGTGTCACACCGTAAATGAGATGCACCTTCTGCTGCGAGTTCGCACGAACCAGGACTTCCAGCATCGACAGGAAGGGGGCCAAGCCCGTGCCGCCAGCCAGGAACAACAAGGGACGCTCCACTGCCCGAAGATAGAAGCTGCCCAAGGGGCCGGTCAGTTGCACCTTGTGGCCCGGCTGTGCCGCTTCGAGCCACGTGCTCATCACGCCCCCGGGAATTTTCTTGATCAGGAAGCTGATCTTCGATGCGCCCGGCGCGGACGAAAACGAATACGAGCGGTGCTGTCCGCTGCCGGGGACGTCGATGTTCACATACTGACCAGCGAGGAAGACCGGTGGGATGCTGTCTATGTCCAACTCAAGCACCACCGCGGCATCATTGTGTTGTTCGACTTTTGTGACCGTCGCAGCGAATTTGCTTTGCTCGGTTTTGCACACCGTCGACGATGCCGGAACCGCGATGACGCAGTCACTCTGCGGGACCATCTGGCACGTGAGCACGAGACCGCTAGCTTTCTCGTCGGCGCTAAGTGCGTCTTCAATGTAGTCATCGCCCAAGTCGTAGCTGCCACTCTCGGCGCGGCACTTGCAGGTGCCACACACGCCGTCGGAGCAATCCATCGGCAGGTTGATCTTGGCACGAAAAGCGGCATCAAGGACCTTTTCGCCGGCCTTGCATTCGACGAAGCGGGTCACGCCGTCTTCAAAATTCAGTGCGATGTTGTAGCTGGACATGTTGCCTCCTGCGTCCTGTCTCATTCCGACCAGTTGCATCAGACGTGGTAGACGTCGAGAACCTGGCGGATATAGTCGTTCTTGAGCGCAATCTTCTTGCTCGAAATCAACAAGCGGTCGTCAACTCTGCGGAGGGTGACGAAGACGGTTCCGAAATACTGATCGGTCACCTTGTAACGATGGCTCAACGTGTTGAAGTTGTATCGAACGTCGACTTGGTTATCCCGCTCCGCCAGCACTTCGACATTGGTAACGTTGTGGCTGGTGCGCGGTTCCGGCATCGACGCGCTGCTGCGCTCGGTTCTGATACGAAACACCCGGTCTTCAAGGCCGCCGCGGTCCGCGTAGTACATCAGAGAAATTTCGCTTTGCGGGTCTTCGGTGAGTTTGTCATCGTCATCCCAGGCCGGCATCCAGTAGGTGACGTCTTCTGTGTAGCAGGACAACCACTCGTCCCACTGACGGTCATCGAGAAAGCGTGCCTCTTGATAGAGCGCGTTACAGATTTTTTGATAGTCGATGGTCATGCGGCCGCCTCTGCTTGTTCTTTACGCAGGGCTTCGCGCATCACCTGCATCCAATATTCGTGTTGCACTACGAAGAGACCTTCGTCTTCGCTGCGCTCGCCAGAGATAAGCGGGTTCAATCCCATGCCCTTCGCGTTCGCGTCAGGTCCGTGGACCCACAACGGTGCGCCACGCGACATGTCGTTCCACATCGACGTCGTGCTGGCATATCCCGCCTGGCACGCACGGAATTCTTCGAGGTCGTCGCTGGTTCCCATGCCCGAGACATTGAAGAAGTCTTCGTATTGGCGAATGCGGATGGCGCGGCTTTCTGCGCTTTCGCCCTTCGGTGCGAAGCAGAAAATGCTGACTTCAGTTTTGTCGACACTAATCGGACGGACCACGCGAATCTGTGTACTGAACTGGTCCATCAGGAAAACATTCGGATAAAGACACAGATTGCGTGTCTGATTCACGATGTATTTCGCCTTGTCCTCGCCGACACGAGCAGCAATTTCGTCGCGATGTTGATAGACAGGACGCACTTCAGGATTCATCGTGTTGGTCCAGAGCAGGATATGGCCATGCTCGAAGCCATACACGCCCGCGACCGACTTGCTCCAACCGTTTGCATCGACGGCCTTCGTGCCCTCGACCTTACGGCGGCCCATCGTTGCGGCGTAGTTCCAGTGCACGGTGCTGACGTGATAGCCGTCGCAGCCGTTTTCCATCTGCATCTTCCAGTTGCCGTCGTAGATGTACGAAGAGTTGCCGCGCAACACTTCGAGACCTTCCGGCGCTTGCGCGACGATTTGGTCGATGATGATCTTCGTCTCGCCGAGATAGTCCTCGAGCGGCATCACGTCTTCGCTCAGGCTACCGAACAGGAAACCGCGATAGTTCTGAAAGCGCGCGACCTTCTTCAAGTCGTGCGAACCCTGTTTGTTGAACTGCACCGGATACTCGGTGGTCTTCTCGTCCTTTACCTTCAGAAGCTTGCCGGCATTCGAGAACGTCCAGCCGTGGAACGGGCAGGTGAAGCTACCCTTGTTGCCGTGCTTGCGACGGCACAGCATGGCGCCCTTGTGTGCGCACGCATTGATTACCGCATGCAGCTCACCGGCCTTGTCACGCGTGATGACAATTGGCTGACGACCAATCCACGTCGTGTAGTAATCGTTGTTGTTCGGAACCTGGCTTTCGTGCGCGAGGTAGACCCAGTTGCTCTCGAAGATGTGCTTCATCTCGAGTTCGTACAGATCGGCGTTCGAGAAGATGTCGCGGCGGCAACGGAAGACGCCATTTTCCTTGTCATCCTGAACGGCGTTGCTCAGCAAATCGTCCAGTTTTCGTGCTTTGTCGATAGTTGCGGACATTAGTCGTCTCCCTATGCTGGCTTCGTGGTCAAGCCCTGTGGCATCGGTACAGATAGTTCGTGCAGAGAGGTTGGCGGCCTGGCGAGGCAGGCCGCCGTGCGAGGGGTTACGCCGTGGCGGATGCGCGGGGGCGGTTCACAAGCTGGTTGTCCTTGCCTTGCACCAGCGGAGTCAACTCGATGTTGAACTCGATTTCCTTGTACGCGTCGTCCTTGAGGCCGAGCGCAGCGCCGCCAGTCTTTTCGACCACATGCGGTACGAGTTCTTCGCGCGTCGCATAAGCGAAGTCATCCCAGATCAGCGGGTCGCCTTCGATGTTGATCTGCGTCGTGAGCTTGCGAGCCTTGTCGCTCGTTACGAAAAAGTGTACATGGGCCGGGCGGTTGCCGTGTCGGGCAATCGCGTCAAGCAGTTGTTGCGTGGCGCCTTGCGGAGGGCAGCCGTAGCCAACGGGCATCAGCGTGCGGAACTCGTACTTGCCGTCAGCCCCGGTCTTCACCGCGCCGCGAAGATTGAAATCGTCTTGCGTCCCGGTCGGGTCGAAGTGCGAGTAGAAGCCCTTCGAGTTGGCGTGCCAGCATTCGACGACCGCATCGGCCACGGGCTTCCCGTCCGGTCCGGTCACAGTGCCACGGATGATGAGCGGACCCGCGTTTTCGTCAGCATTGAGGTCAATCTTAGAGGCGCCATCACGCACCGGCGCGCCAGCAACATACAGTGGGCCTTCGATAGTGCGCGGCGTGCCGCCGTGAATGTCAGCTTCACGGTCCTCCGCATCCATGCGGATGTCTAGATACTTCTCGAGACCAAGGCCAGCGGCCAAGAGGGCAGCCTCACTATCTTGTCCAAGCTTGTTGAAGTAATTCACGCCAGTCCAGATCTCGTCGGGCGTCATGTCCAGGTCGTCGATGGCCTTGAAGAGGTCGCTCAGCAGACGATGAGTAATCTGCTTGGCGCGAGCGTTGCCATCTTGGCTTCCCAGATTCGCTGCAGCCTTCAGCAGGTCCTGCACTTCCTTCGAGTCGAATACTTTGACGCTCATGTCTGCTCCTAACTTTCTGTGTTTTCGTGGGGTTAACCCTCATTTTGGGCCGATCCGATAGTGCTCGGAAGGTATAATCTGGCCTTGAAACGAAGTGTGAAAGCAGAATAGAGGACGCCAAACGCCCCAGTCCAACACTGTTTTAGTATCGCGCTATATCTCGGAGGTATTGTATGGAGCTGCGACATCTTCGCTACTTTGTAGCGGTTGCAGAAGAACGCAACTTCACGCGCGCAGCCAAGCGGCTCCACATCGCGCAGCCGCCGTTAAGCCGCCAAATACAGCAGCTCGAAGAAGCGCTGGGCGTACAGCTGTTCGAACGGAGCTCCCGTCCGCTCAAGCTCACCGAGACCGGCAAGTTTTTTTACTCGCACGCGGTGAATCTGATTGCGCAGACGAACGAGTTGGAGTCGATGACGCGACGCGTGGGCAACATCGAGCGCAGTCTGTCCGTCGGTTTTGTAGGTTCCACGCTCTACGGCATGCTGCCAAAGATCATTCGGCGATTCCGAGACGAGAACAAGTCGGTCGAGCTCAGCCTGCACGAGATGTCAACAATGGACCAGATTCGCGCGCTCAAGGACGGACGCATCGATGTAGGGTTCGGCCGGATTCGACACGAGGACGCAAACATCCGCCGGGTGACTCTGCGCGAGGAGAAAATGATCGTTGCACTTCCCGTCGGCCATCCGCTCTCGACGTCGAAGCCGATCCTCGCGCTTCGGGACCTCATCTACGAAACACTCATTGTTTTCCCGAAGGCCCCGAGGCCAAGCTACGCGGACCAAGTTCTGTCGGCCTTCCAGGAGCGAGCGCTTACCCCTCGGCGCATCTATGACGTGCGCGAGTTGCAGATTGCATTGGGACTTGTCGCGGCGGGAGAAGGGATCTCAGTTGTTCCAAGCAGCGTTTATGGGCTGAAACGCGACGACGTGAGCTACATGGAGCTGGATGACCCAACTCTAACTTCACCAATCATCATGAGTATGCGTGCGATGGATGAATCGCATGACATCAACGAAATGCTGGAGCTGATCTATCGGCTCTACGAGGAAGAGGGAATTCCCTATGTACCGCGCGTGGACAAAGGGACGTAAGACGACCATACCCGGCGCCGGCACTGGTCGGACAGGATGAGACCAGCGTCAACGCGGCCATGCTCAAGCAGAACAAGGTCGCTCGGGGCAACCGCTTCGCCAAGTCAGGAATCGAGACGGCGTTGCTGGACGCCCAAGGCAAACACCTTGGCGTGACTATCTCCGCGCTGCTTGGTGGCGCCGTCCACAAGACGCTTCCAGTCCTCTGGACGCTCGCCAGCGGTGATACCCACCGCGACATCGAGGAAGCCGAAATGCTTCTCGCCGAACGTCGCCACAACGTCTTCAAGCTCAAGATTGGTCGTCGCAGAGTGCGTGACGACGTGCGCACGTGTCCAAGATCAAAGCCGCGCTGGGTGACCGAGCGAAGGTTACCGTGGACGTCAATCAGGCATGGAACGAAGTTGATGCAGCCTTGGGTATCGAAGCGCTGGAGGCGGCTGGCATCGACCTTATCGAACAACCCGCGCCACGTGAGCACCGCGGAGCGCTTGCCCGGCTCGCGGCACGATTCACCGTTCCCATCATGGCCGACGAGGGTTATTACCGGACCCGAGGACGCACTCGAACTCGTGCGTATGCCTGTGCCGACGCGTTTGCGCTGAAGATTGCGAAGTCCGGCGGCATCTACGGAATGATGCGCACGGCGGCCATTGCAGATGCAGCGGGTGTGTTGCTCTACGGCGGGACGATGCTCGAAGGCAGTATCGGATCCATCGCTTCCGCACATGGCTCCAGCGCGCTTCCGCGACTAATGTGGGGTACCGAGCTTTTCGGCCCGCTGTTGCTCAAGGATGACATCGTGACGGCTCGTCCATAGTATCGCGATTTCAATCTGTTGGCTTGTCTCATAATTGTCCGGCGCCACTCGGACCCCAAATTTCTGCTTGAACGAGCCCCAGCCGCGGACTGAGGCGCATGACGGTGTATTTCAGGGTGAGGCCTGCGTGATAGGCCATCCGCTGGAACACGCCGCTATGTTGAAGGCAGCATTGACGTCAGCGTGTACCCTGGCAAGGCGTCCGGTCTGATGGGCGTTGACAAACGTGTTTCGTTCGTCCTTCAGACGCCTCCCCAACGGCTCGTGGGCCGGCGAGGTTTGCTCGGGCTCGACTTTCGTCGGTGCTGATTTCTCTGCTGCTGCCTTCGACTTCTTCTTTCCGCTGTGTTTGCGCAGCGGCTCGTTATTCACGAAACTCGTCTTGCTTGTGTAGGACTCCTCGGTGGTAACGACGACAATGCCCTGCTGTTCGGCCTTGTAGCGGATCAGCTCAATCAATCTGGCGTGCGGGATAGTGCGCAAGCGTCGATTCTGGGTGGTGCCCATGTCGCCGCCATTCTTCCAACCCTTGTTCTGTCCAATGACGATGACCTGCACACCGCGCGTTGCGCAGTTGCGAACGAGGTTGTTGCTCAGCTTGTGCAGGAAGTCGTTGAGCCATTGGGCTCGACGGCGTTGCGCCTCCAGATATGCGGGGTCTGCATAGAGCGCCTTCATGCCTTTGCGCAACACCATCTGGTCACCGCGCGACAGCCTCTCGCCTCGCTGCTTTGCTTCATCCATTTTGGCCTGCAGCGCGCGGAGTTCAGGCGTCATCAACACCGACTTCAGACGGTCGATCCGCGCGTCCTGCCGACCCATGACGACCTCGAATCTGCCGGAACTCACGACGTGGGCATGGCTGCCG
>NZ_QKWJ01000135.1 GCF_003353055.1 Cupriavidus lacunae | reverse complement strand
GAAGATGTGCATTCCTTCATGTAGCATCTCCGAGCCAAAGAATCAAGCGAAATCCAGTATCTACGCGGCATTCCGGCTCGGTGCCGCCGCGGAATAACACCGAGCTTGCGAAAGTAGGGCTAGGTAGTAGCGATGAAACCCATAGTTCACTATTTTCATTCGCACCCGCCCCACCATGGGGCCCGCTATTACTCGGCTCTGGCAGCCAGCCTTCTAGCGTTAGGCCTCCTGTATCTCGCGTGGGCAGTGCTTTTGGCAGCGCGTTAGGGTGATGCTGACGCCCTAAGCGAAGGGGAAAATGGCGCGTCGCGGGCGTACGACTGCGACTGGGCCAACTTTGTACCGGTGGCGTTGGCCCCAAGCATCAAACGACACAATCTCAGGCGTCCAACTGAGAGCCAGCAGGCGCCGTATCTCCACGCCTTCAACGACGAGGCCATCAGGTGCGACCGTCACACTATCGCAATCCAGACGATACTCGGTCCTACCGCCAGGGCCGCACGTTGATTCGAGAAGGATTGATGCCGGATGGTGCGTCATTGTGAGGGCGACAATTCTTTGCGGGAGGCCCCACTGGCGCGCCCTCCCCTTCTGTTGGGCTTTGCAAATGAAGCTTCGCGGCAGCGCAGGGCGCCGGCACGCCGGCAGCTGTGCCCTGAATTTTATGCAGGAGCCTACCAACATACTACCGGCGTTGACTGCGCGTGACCGACTGAATTGGCTAGGCAGGAGGACGGAGGTGGTAACGCCAGCCTGGCTAGCTGCCTACGCTCACTCTGACCTCGAACGAGGGGAAGCGGACCGTGACGCTCCGCGTTCGTCGTAGACTAAGTCATAGCAATGCCTCTTCCGCCCGGCCCGACCGCCAACAAAAAAACCCGCGTTGCCGAGGGTGGCAGCGCGGGTGGTAGTGGGGTCCTACAGCGCTCAATTTAAAGGCGAATTAGGTAACCCTAATATCAGGGTTATCTATTGTGTTGCTCAGGCGCCTCCGTCATTGGCTCGACACAGGACAGAGATACCCACCACGTCTAGCTGCCCCCAGGAAGGCCGCACTGTTTCCTTCCGGCCAATGCAGACTATGTACAGCGCTCCCGGCCTGCGTGGGGCGCCCGGCCCATCAGTCCTCACTCCATGTGTTGCCCACCGTTAATGGCAATGTTCGCCCCCGTCACGTAAGCGGCCTCCTCCGAGCATAGGTAAGCAATCAATGCCGCCACTTCTTCTGGTTTCCCAAGGCGACCTACAGGGATTTGCGGGATGATTTTCGTATCGAGAATCTCCTGTGGCACGGCGGTCACCATGCTGGTGCCAATGAAGCCAGGCGAAACGGTGTTGACCGTCACACCACTCTTCGCAACTTCGAGTGCCAATGACTTCGTAAAGCCATGCATTCCGGCTTTGGCTGCAGCGTAGTTGGTTTGGCCGAAGCCGCCCTTGGAACCAATAATGGACGACACATTGATGATGCGGCCCCAGCCGCGCTTGACCATCTCATCGCAAACTGGCTTCGTCATGTTGAACACGGAGTCGAGGTTGGTGCGGATGACTGCATCCCAGTTGACCTTGTCCAGCTTCTTGAAGCTTGCATCTCGTGTGATGCCAGCATTGTTCACCAGAATGTCGGCAGGGCCCAACTCCGCGCGAATTTTGGCCACACATTGCTGGCACGAGTCATAGTCGGCGACGTCGACGGAATAGGCGTGGAATTTCCGGTCTTGCTTTTCCATACGCCCTAGCCAGTCTGCGACACCGCTGTTGCCGGGCGAATGGGTGACAGCCACCGTATAACCTGCGTCATGCAGCCGGACGCTGATAGCCTCACCGATACCACCCATCCCACCTGTGACTACGGCAACTTTTTTGGTCATGTCTCCAATCCTCTATGCCTTGGTATAACCCCATGGATGAGGCTGGGCCCAGCGCTGCTCACCGAGACCCAGCATCTCCGAGAATTCGGCTCCCTCCGAGCCGTGAATGCGCCAACTGGGAGCCAAAGCTGAACTACTTCGCAGCTGCCGGAGACGCCTGCGACGCACGATGTCGCGCGCCTTTCGAGGCTGCCGCCGCAGTCGTATTGAAACTGTTCTCGGCGACTTCCACGGCCTGCTTTGCCGTCGACTGCATCGACTCAAAGAGCGTAGTGGTCGCCTTTACGGCCTCCTGCCAGGCGGCCAGCGGAGCCGTCGAGCCTGAGGGGGCGTTGCTCACCGCACTATCAATGAGACCCTGCAACTGGCCCTTGCTTGTTGCGTATTGGACTTCGACGACCTTCTCGAACTCCGCCCGCGTAGCAGCAAGGATGTCCTGCAGTTGACGCCGATACTCCAAAACGTTGTCGGCTGCAGGTTGAAAGAATTCGATTTGCAATTCGACGAATTCTTGCGGATTCTGGACTGAGAGAGCTTTCATTACGCCCTCCCGGGTCTGAACCATGGTCGTCTTCATGGTTTGGAGGTTCAACTCCATCACTCTTTCGAAGCCCTCAACGGCCTTGTTGGTTAGTCCGACCAGGGCTTCAAGGCCCGCCAATTGCGCTTTCGTGCATTGTTCTGCTGTCCACTGAGTCATCTTGCATCTCCTAGGTGCGGCCCGCCCCCTGAGCTAACGGGTGGCAGGGCGTTATGGTGGGAATCAAGTGAATTGCAATGTCGTGCCTTTGCGGCGGACGCCGACGTGAAGGCCCAAGGAAGCGTCGATGCCGGCGACTCTCTATGGGACAGAGCGATGCGCTCATCGACAGGCCGGCTGTCCTCGGCAATCCTTTGCTCGAACACGGTCTAGGGCTTTGAGAACAACGTAACCTTGGATTGTGACCTGAGGTCGGCTTCGGTTTGGCCCGAGCCGCTCCAGCGTAACCAGTTGTCGCGCGCACAGTGCCTGCAAATCCGCGCGGTCCAACTCCGCAGGGTCAGAGTTGTCGTTTAGCAGTACCAGGGTGGCGAACTCATGGTGACTCAGCACAGGCGTCTCCTAAGCTATTGGTCTAATAGTGCTATGGGACTACCGTCCGTGACTGCTGGCCTAGCTTGTACAGGCCGCTTCCTTGCGCTCGGACGCAAAGGTCTGGCTGGTGGGCGCTTGTGTCATCACGCCCAGAAAAAGCATCTTAGCTGCTCGCAACATACTGTTCAACGACGAGAAGGCATGGCTGTGGTAACCCCTAGTATCGATTCCTGTTTGACTACCCCGAGCATGAGACCACCTCATATATCGCCTATTGATGTAACTCAAATGTTTCGCAATTCCTGACCGACCGGCCGGGCTTTTCTCCGCGAGTAATTCGAGCTTGCGCCAGGCGGCGATTCTCCATGAAGCATGCAAACCACGCTCGTTTGCCGCGTGTTGGGCTTCGACAACTTTGTCGAACTCTGCTCTGGTCTCAGTTTCGACTTCGCGAAGATGCCGACGATACGAAAGCACGTTGTCAGCCACTGCAAAGGGAGCGGTTCTTGAGTGCTCTCTTGGCAGCTAAGGCACTCTACCTACTCCCCTTTGTGTCGGAAAGAGTCGCATGCAGCGTTTGGAGGTTCAGTTCGAGCAGCCTGCCAGCTAGCCATCTTGAGTCTTGTCTTAAATGCTTCACCCCACGCATTGGGGATAGTGCTGCCGCCACGGCTCCACAAACCTTTGTTCGGGTGACCCCGATGCCAACGCCCCGCGAAGCCGACGCGTACATGCTCGGGTTCGTCCTGACTGGGCCCCACAGCGATGGACTCCTCGCTCTGCCCGCCGCACTCATCGCTCCAGGGTCGCTTGAGCGTGACGCGGTAGAGGAACCGCAGCGCGCCAATGGCTGGACAGAGCCTGCTGGGCGCAAGCTTGCGCTCTTCACGAAGATAGACGAGCCAGGCACGGATCGCTTTAGGGCCGAGTAGATCAGGGGAACGACGAAAGTGTCGGGCAAAACTGGCAACATAGGACTTCTGCGTGTTGTCGGCGAGGTCGGATCTGCATGTCGTGCAGCATGCGTTCGCGCAGCGGTGTCATGACGGACCTCCTGGGAACAGTGGATGGAATGCCCCGTCGGGCACCTCCATGCTGCTCCCAGCCGCCTGGTCCTCCATTCCCTGGGCCCGGCACCAGACAACCGCTCTCACGGAACGTCAGGCACTGGCCTCCGCTTCCCTCCCACTACCGCGTCAGCGGTTTAGTACAGGGGCGTATCTTGGCCGCAGGCCTTCTATGCGGTGCTCAAGTTTGCTGCGCTGTTAGCGTCGTACCTATCTGGCATTCCTGGCGGCACTTTTGCGCCGTCGCTGGCGCAGTCGGCGCCTTTTCCTGCCGTTAGATGCCCAGCTCCACCAACCGAGCCTTCAACCGAGGCCCGGCGAAATCAAAAAATGCGCGCAGCTTCAACGGCAGGATGGCCTGTCCAGTGTGAACAAGGCTGATGGGCCACGGTACCGGCTCGAACGCTTCGAGCACGGTTTTGAGCGCACCGGCACGCATCGCGGTCGCCATCTGGTAGGACAGCACGCGAGTGAGGCCGACCCCGGCCACCGCCGCATCGATTGCGGCTTCGGCGGTGCTTACGGCAAGCCGCGAGCGGATGGGCACATCCACCTCCGCCTTGCCCGACATGAAGGTCCAGACTTGCCTGGATGCAATCTGTTCCATGGTGATGCATGCATGGGTGGCGAGCTCAAGGGGGCTTGTCGGCGTGCCATGTTCAGCGAAGTACGCGGGGCTCGCGCAAACCACCCGACGCGTTGTGCCAATCCGCACCGCGATGAAACTGCTGTCGGGCAGTTCAGCAATCCGCACTGCGACATCGACCTGCTCTTCAAGAAGATGCATCACTCTGTCGGTCAGCACCATCCGCACATCGATGTCCGGGTAAGTCTTGAGGAATTCCGCGACCACCGGCAACAAATGCAAGCGTCCGAAGACAATAGGTGCAGTGATGACAAGCTCGCCTTTAGGGGCCGCGTATTCCCCCGACGCGGCTCGCTCCGCCTCCCCCACTTCCTCCAGAATGCGCCGGCAGGCGGCGACAAAGGACTGTCCGGCTTCGGTGAGGGCAAGTTGTCGGGTGGAGCGATGCAGGAGTCGGGTTTTGAGGTGCGACTCCAGTTCTCCGACCTTGCGGCTGACCGTTGCAAGCGGAATCTCGAGTTGGCGCGCCGCAGCAGAAAAACTGCCTGCGTCGACTACGGCCACCAGGATCGACATGGATTCGAAGCGATCGGCCACGTTCTCATTTTTTGGGAGGATGATTCCCAATCATGCCGGATTATCTTCCTGAGTGGAAGCTTCTAGTATCTAAGCGTCCCCCGGCGAGCGCGTCGAGAACGCCACCCCGTAGGTCACCCAATATCTGGAGAATATGCTGTGTCAACGCTTTCGAATACCCATCCGCATGCTTTGCGACGAACCGCTTCCATCAGAAATATGCCCGTCAACTTGTTTGCGTCGGTAATGGGCATTGCCGGACTCTCTATCGCGTGGCGCCAGGCCAGCCAGGAATTTGGGGTAAGTCCGCTGATATCCGAGGCAGCCGGAGTCCTCGCCATCATCGTGTTCCTGGTGCTGAGCGCGGGATATCTCGTCAAGGCAATCAAGCATCCGGACGCGGTCGTCGGCGAGTTCCGACATCCCGTCGCCGGCAATTTTTTTGGCACGATCACGATCGCCATCCTGCTGCTCTCCTCGGTCGTTGCTCAACTGAGCCAGCCTCTCGCCGAAGTCATTTGGATAGTGGGCACAATCGCGACGATCGCGCTCTGCTTCACGATCGCGAGCCGGTTGCTGCAGGGGAAGATTGACGCTGCTCACGCGGTTCCCGCCTGGTTCATCCCGGGAGTGGCCACGTTGGATATCGCGGTTTCAGGTGGAGTCATGCCAATGGCGTGGGCCCATGAAATCAACTTGTTCGCACTGGCCGTTGGAACGATGATTGCCCTCTTGTTCTTTACGATGATCATGTCGCGCATGATTCATCACGAGCCACTGCCCGCCGGCATGGTCCCTTCGCTGTTGATCCTGATGGCGCCTTTCGAAGTGGGCTTTCTCGCCTACACCAACTTTACGCAGCACGTCGACACTTTCTCCGGCTTGCTGTTCTACTTCGGGCTCTTCATATTCCTGACGCTGGCGCCCAAAGTATTTCGCCGGGGGATTCCGTTTGCTTCCGGTTGGTGGGCGATCAGCTTTCCGATGGCGGCGCTCGCAAGCGCCGCGCTGAAATACTCGATGTTCGTCCAGGCCTGGCCCGTGACGGTGATCGCGATCATCCTCCTCGCCATGCTGAGCATCGCAATTGTCGTTCTCTTTGTCAGAACGCTGCACATTCTTCTTAACGGCAAGCTGCTCGCCGGTTAGGTCGTGACGCGGCTGTCGAATCTGGCCTTGATTTCGCGGTTCCTGCAACGAGCGGCCACGTCAAACGGATTGGGTCGTTGACCGCTCATCGACCTCCGTTCCAGCCAGGGGTCATCGTACTTTGCGTGCGAAATCTGGCGATGGCTGCCCCGCGGTCGGCTTGCAGTAAGGCTTTTCGGCCAGGGGGAATCCCTTGAGCTAGGAGCTTGCCAACTACTTGATTCAGAACAGAATTTACAACTAGACGGTCAGATTTCGCACGCAAAGTACGAATATCCCGGGCCGTGCAATACGCGCTTGCGCGCCTGTCCTCCTCTATGCGACTGCGCGAGTTTGGAGCATCCAAACGGCGGCGAAGCAGTCAGAAATCCTCGCTTCCAAAATTGGACAGCCGCTAGCGCACGCAAGCCGCGTGAACTGCCCGACCGATCAGGCATAGCCGAACTCAAGACTGCCTACAACGATCACGTGGCTGTTCGTCAGCATCCGCAGTGTCTACGGAGCTGTGCCGACTCCGAAGGCGGGCATGCATCGTCTCGCAGCGGATCAACATCATTCCCGCCGGGTCCTCACCCGCGCCGGCTATGCCGGCTTCGGCGGTGCTGCGCAGATATACTTGTGGGAGACGATGGCGACGATCACGATGATGGCGCCGACGCAGAAGGCCCGGGCCAAAGATTGAAGGTATCGTGCCATGGAAATCGCCGGATAGCAGGAGGTGATGGGTGGCGAGACTACACGAAGATGCAGTCAGACGGTTCTACGCCGTTGCCGTTTCGCCTTCGCCGGGAACACGGCGTCTTGTGTAACACCTCACTGGGCCTGATGAGCATGCCAAAGACGATCGAGCCCCTACCGAAGGGCCGCTACTGGGCCACACCCCGCGCGCCCTTTCTGCTAGACGGTCCGAATGGCCACGATGAGGTCTTCCCCGGCGCCCACTGCGTCAGTGACGGCAAATGGGTCATCTTCTACAGGGACGGGGAAGAAGTCTGGGCGTGCAATGCCGTGTATGCCGCCGCCCATTTCGACTTTGCTGCCGTATCGAACGCCGGCGCGTCGACGGCCGACTGAGGTGCGGCAAGGCCGACAGGGGTCCGCCCCCCATTCAACATAACCTTCACAGACCCGGCAAATTTCGGGGTACGGGCGTTATGTTCAAATACGCGCCTCTGGGCCTGCCCTCAGTCGAGGACATCTGCCAAGGCGCAACTGAACATTATGAGTTGCGCAGGGGCCGGCCAAAGGCCGGCGGTACCGACGTTGGCAGGCTGCACACGATCAAGGCTATGCTGCCTGAAATTCTGTTCGACTACCTTTCAGTGCGCCTGAACGGCCCGAAGGCTGCGGGAAAGATGATGGGACGCAGAAGGCAGTACCGCTGTATGCCAGAATCCGTGCAGTCGTTCGCTGCTTGAGCCGAGCAGGGAAACANGATCACAAGTTTTGCAGAGATGGCGTTTGGGAGTTGCGTGTCGACGTGGGCGCCGGCTATCGCGTGTACTACGGCATCGCAAAAAGGCGGATCGGTCGCCCTTGTCCCAATCGGCCTTGGCGCGACGCAGGATCGCTGCCTCGTCGCTCATGTATTTCACATACTTCTTCGCGGCCATTTCCGGGGGCAGGTCGTTCAGGTCCGATGGATTGGCGTCATACCAAACCATGTACCGTTGATAGACCGCTCTCGAATTGTGGCGCAGCGTACCGAGTTTGCCCAGGCCGACAGCCGGTGCAAAAGTCACGCGAGCAGCGGCGATTTAGGTACAGTCAGTGACCGGTATGCCAATCCTCGACCGTCAGTTGCGCGACGCGGGCGAATTCCCGGATATTATGCGTCACGAGAATCAGGTTACGCGCCCTCGCCTGCCCTGCAATCAAGACGTCATAAGGGCCAATCGGCGTACCCACGGCCGCCAGCTGCGCGCGAATCTCTCCGGCATGCTGAGCGTCCTCGGCATCAAACGGTACTACCTCGAACTGCAACGCTTCGATGCGTGCCAGGTTCGCAGCCGCCCGCTGACTCTTGTAGGCACCATAGAATAGCTCATGGGCAACGATTGACGGCAGCCCGAAATCGGACGGCAGATGCGCACGCAGTCGTTCTAGCATGGTTGGCTCTCCCTTGAGCATTGCAATCACTGCGTTGGCATCGAGCAGATATTTCATTCGAACACATCCAGTCCAGGACGCTCCTGTCCAGCAGGTTGGGTGACCGCTGCCGACTCGAAATCGGCATCAACCGGTCCGATCAGCGGCGTCAGCCATGCCCAGTCTTGCGGGACAGGTTCCAGGATCACCGCAGCCCCGTGCCGACGGATCCGAACTTCCGCACTATCAAACCGGAAGTCCTTGGGCAGCCGTACGGCCTGCGAGCCGCCATGGCGGAAGATTTTGGCGAATTCCATTTCCATCCTCGCTTTGTATCTACAAAACATAGATATAATATACGACTGCAGCCACCGATTCAACAGCTCTGGCGCGCATGCCCTTGCGTAGACCCTTTGGCACTTTAAGAGTGCGTGTGATTCAAAAGCCATCTCCACTGCGACCTGCTCTCGCGTAAGAGATGTGCCATGGCGGTGGCGCTGTGGGATAGGCGTCGGGTGTTGTCGAGCCCATCGGTGTGAAAAAGCCCCACCTTAAACAAGCCCTGTCCGGAGTGGTTCGCGGTGGTCTCTCGGGGGTCACTCGTCAAGGCCGACGATTCGCCGGACAGGTGGACTTGGATGGGGGGGTGGAGTCGCCGTACTGAGCGCCGTAGTAGGATGCCCGCGAGCATGCCATGGAAATCACACCGGATAGCGGAAGGTGAACTGGCAGTGACACTACGCCAGGATATTGTGCGACGGTGCTACGCAGTTGCAGGCTTGACACAGGCCCCGTTTCGCCCCCAAGCAAAGCGGAGCCCACGTTGCGCCGTGCGCCAGGGCATGAGTTGCATGGGTGTGCCTCACCCAGTGGGGTGTGGCGCGCCGCAGCTTGTCCGCCAGCGCCGGATGGTCGCTCTGGATGAAGTCGGCGGCCAGCAAAAAGAAGCGGCGAAACACGTCGCGCAGACGCGGCGTGGTGATGGCCGCGGCGCTGTCCAGATTGGCGAGCAGGGGCGTATCCGGCTTCCAGTGCGAGGGCGTCACCGGCAGTCCGCGTTGGACCAGGTATTGATTGAGCGCGTGGCGCGCCAGGGACGGCAGCGCGACCTTGCCGGGCTTGGCACCTTTGCCGACCAAATGCAGCCAGCGCTCGCCGCGCGCGCCGATCTCGATGCCGCCAAGCGTCACGCCCACCAGTTCACCGGCACGCAGGCCGGTAGCGTACCCGAAGTCCAGCAGAAACCGCAGTCGCTGCGCGGCCGGCTCCGTCCAGCCATGGGACCATTCGAGCCCCTCGGCGATGGTCCGCACCAGTTCCCACTCGCCTGCCGAGAAGGCGCGGGAGGCGTCCAGGCCGGCCGCCCGCTGGCCACCGGGCACTTTCAGTCCGGCAAAAGGGTTCGCCAGCACGTAGCGCTGCTGGATTAGCCAGCGGAACATGCCCCCGAGCACGGACAGGGCATAGGCGATCGAGCGTGGCGACAAGGCGCCAGTAAAGGGGCGCCATTCCGGCGACGTGCGCGGCCGTGCCGGCGCGACCCAGCGGTGGTGCGGCGTGGGCCGGCGCAGGAAGGCGCGGTAAGCCGACGCGTCTTCCGTGGTCAGCGAGGACAGCGCCTTGCCGCGCTCGAGGATGGCCCACAAGAGCAGGCGCTCCGCCTCCTTGCGGTAGGCACGTTCGGTCTCGGTCGACTCGTGCAAGGCCAGCCAGGCCCCGATGGCCTCATAGTCATTGTTGGCGTCGAGCGTGCACATCTGGCGCGGGGCCCGAAAGACTCCATGTGATCCATCGACCTCATGCGGCAACCGGATTTGCTCCCAGGGCACGACCGGATCGGGCGGTGCCGCCGTGACCAAGGCGCGCGCCCGTTCGGTGAGCTTCGGGTGCGCCGCGAAGAAGGCCTCGATGGGCCGGGCGCTGCGGGCGCCCAGCCCATCGATGGCGGCCCACCAACGGCGCCGGCGCGGAATGCGCACCATCAGGTCGGCGAGCGTGCGGATGCCATGGGCGCGTAGCGCGGTGACCGCGCGTGGGGACAGCCACCAATCAACCGAATCGCCGATCTGCGGCTCGGGAAGAGGCAGCGACCGCAACGTTTCGAGCGCGCGGGCGACAGCCTTGGCGTGGCTGGCCCGATCTGCCGCGTCACAGCAGAACAGTGCAGCAAAATCCTCGCGCCGCCGCCGCCGCGCGAACTCGGCGAGCTGGCGGCGGATATCCCCGAGCACGCCACGCGCCGACCGGCCCGCGCCCAGCGCGTCGGGGCAATAGCGTGCGACCGCCTGACGCGACGACGCGCCCGCGTACCAGGCCCGCAGGGCTGCCAAGGGGGCGGCGTCGGGAAAATCGGGCGAGGTCGTGGTGTCTTGCATCGAAAGTCGTTCGCGGCTGCGTAACCTTGGTATGGAGATTGCCAGGCCGGCACGCCTGGGTGAGGCGCAAATCGCAAGACCGCAGTTTGCCAGAAAAACGTGTCTATATCGCTAAGAACGATTATCGATATAGGACTTCAAATATGAGCGAGCGCCAGATGGTTTCCATCCGCCGCGCATCGGCTAAAATTCGCACAACCTTCGCTTTCCACTGCCTTTGCGCGCAAATCCATCTCATGGCCAGGATCAACCACCAGTCTGTCAGCATCGCGCCCGATCACAACCGATCCACCCTATCGAAAGGGCAAAAGACGTTCAACTCGCTAATCCAGCAGATTGAAAAGCGCCGCCTGCGGCTGCGTGCCTGGGAATCCGTCACCCCAACCTTCCAACAGCGGTACGTCAACGACTTCCTGCCGCTTGAGCAGAACTCGACCGATCTGCAGATCCAGATGGTGCATTGCCTTGACCGCGCCTACGAGCAAAAGGGACTGACCAATGCAGAACGCCGCAAGCTCGCCGCCGTGATTGCGAATCTGGCAGGCCCGCTGGCGGATGAAGACGACGGCTTGAAAGCCATCTACAACAAGTACAGTACGACCGACTATGACAGCGAAACCGCTGCCGAAATCGACAGCATGAAATCCATGCTGGAGGCCGTGCTTGGTGTCGAACTGGGCGACGACGTGGACATGAGTTCGCCAGAAGACTTGCTCCAACGCGCCCAGGCACACATGGAGCAACAGCAAGCGGAAGCGACTACTGAAGCCGCTGCACGCGAAGCGCGTCGCGCCAAGCGGAAAAAATCCCCCAAGCAGCTTGCGGCAGAGGCACGCGCGCAGGAAGAGCAGGCCCAGATCAGCCTCTCCATCCGCGAGGTCTATCGCAAGCTGGCCAGCGCCCTGCATCCGGACCGCGAAACCGACCCGCGGGAGCGCGAGCGGAAGACCAAACTTATGCAGCGCGTCAACGAGGCCTACAACAAGAACAACCTGCTGCAGTTGTTGGAGCTACAACTGGAGCTGGAACACATCGACCAGTATTCGATCAACGGCATCAGCGAAGATCGGCTGAAGCACTACAACAAGATCCTCAAGGAGCAAGTTCGCGAACTGGATCAGGAGATCCAGCATGTCGAGACCGCGTTCCGGCACAGCTATGGAATCGATCCGTTCGAGTCCCTATCCCCCAACACTGTCCTGCGCAATCTTGCCGCAGAGATGACCGATCTCCGGCACAACATCCGCGCCCTTCAGGACGATCTGATTGCGTTCAAAGACATCAAGAAGCTGAAGCTCGGGCTGAAATCCTTCAAGCTCGAACCGCGAGTGCCGGACTTCGATCTCATGCCTTTCTAGCGGCGACTTTACCACCTCGCTGTTGGGGCCAACGCTTGCTGCGCAGTAGCCTGCCTTGGCACCCTCAGCGTCCGTTCCTGCGCAGCGAGAACGGATGATTTCCTATACAAATCAGTGGGTTGTCGGAGATGTGGCGGATTTTTCACGAATCGCGGTCAACCCTCTGATAGCGGTGAGGTCGGTTGATGGCGGCAGGAGTTCAAGGGCTAAAGTGGACCCACGATTTGAGACAGTGATCAGGCGGTGGTTTAAGCTGTCGTCCTTGACGGGATGATGGCGAATGAGTGAAGGCAAGAAGCGCAAGGTACACACGGCGGAATTCAAGGCCA
>NZ_QKWJ01000134.1 GCF_003353055.1 Cupriavidus lacunae | reverse complement strand
TACTGTCCTCTGGCGCGGCTTCCTCGTTTTGCACGAAATCACCGAAATGTATCGGATCTTCCAGAAAAACGAGTAAGCCGCCGGAAGTTGTGGGTAAAGGCAAGCCCATAAATGGGAGAGGGGAGAAAACCATCAACCCGTCAAACCAACGCGCGGATCGAGTCCAGGTTGCGCCAATAGCCCTTGGCGTCCATGCCGCAGCCAAAGACATAGCGGTCCGGCACGTTAAAGCCGCAGAAGTCCGGGTGCATGGGCTTGATCTTGGTCAGCGTCTTCTCGCACAGCACCGCGGCGTGGAATTCCCTGGCGCCCATGTCCATGATGCGCTCGCGGATGGCAGCCATGGTCTCGCCCTCATCCAGAATGTCGTCCAGCACCAGCACCACGCGGTCCTTGACCGATTCGCGCGGGGCCACGCGCCACTGCATCTCGCCGCCCACGGTCTTGTTGTTGTAGCGCGAGAGGTGGATGTAGTCGAACTCCAGCGGGAACGCCAGCTTGGGCAGCAGCATGCCGGTGAAGACCACCGCGCCGCCCATGACCGACAGCACCAGCGGGAAGGCATCGCCCATCTTGGCGGTGATTTCCGTGGCCATGCGGTCCAGTGAAGCCCGGACTTCTTCGGCGGAGACGATTTCTTCGGAGTTGGCCCACAGTTCGCGGGCCTGTACGGCGCTCATCATGATGTCTTTCCTGTTCTTTTGCGGGGAAGGCGGGTCGGTTGCAAGCCTTAGCGGTTGAAGAGGCCCTTCATGCCGCCCTTCATCGCGCCCATCTGGCGCATCATCTTCATCATGCCGCCGCCCTTGAGCTTCTTCATCATGGACTGCATCTGGTCGAACTGGTTGAGCAGGCGGTTCACTTCCTGCACCGGCACGCCGGCGCCGGCGGCAATGCGGCGCTTGCGGCTGGCCTTGATCAGGTCGGGCTTGGCGCGCTCGGCCGCCGTCATGCTGTTGATGATGCCTTCCATGCGGGCCACCTGCTTCTCGGCCTGGTCCATGTTGGCGCCCTGCGCCTGCTGGGCGAACTGCGCCGGCAGCTTGTCGACCAGGCTGCCCAGGCCGCCCATCTTCTTCATCTGGCCGATCTGGGCCTTGAAGTCTTCCAGGTCGAAGTCGCCGGTCTTCTTGATCTTCTTGGCCAGTTTCTCGGCCGCTTCCATGTCCACGCCGCGCTGGGCTTCCTCGACCAGCGCGAGGATGTCGCCCATGCCCAGGATGCGCTGGGCCATGCGGTCGGGGTAGAAGGGCTCCAGGCCGTCCAGCTTCTCGCCGACGCCGACAAACTTGATCGGGCGGCCGGTGATATGGCGCACCGACAGTGCCGCGCCGCCGCGCGCATCGCCGTCCAGCTTGGTCAGCACCACGCCGGTCAGCGGCAGGGTGTCGTTGAAGGCCTTGGCGGTGTTGACCGCGTCCTGGCCCAGCATGGCGTCGACCACGAACAGGGTTTCGGCGGGCTTCAGTTCGGCGTGCAGGGCGGCGATTTCCTGCATCATCAACTCGTCGATACCCAGCCGGCCGGCCGTGTCGACAATCAGCACGTCGTGGTAGTGCTTGCGCGCCCAGTCCACCGCCGCGCGGGCGATGTCCACCGGCTTCTGGTCCGGCTGCGACGGGAAGAAGTCAGCGCCGACCTGCTCGGAAACGGTCTTGAGCTGGGCGATAGCGGCGGGGCGGTAGACGTCGCACGAGACCGTCAGCACCTTCTTCTTTTTGTTTTCCTTGAGCCACTTGGCCAGCTTGCCCACCGTGGTGGTCTTGCCGGCACCCTGCAGGCCGGCCATCAGGATGATGGCGGGCGGCTGCACGGCCAGGTTCAGCTCGGCTTCCTTGTTGTTGTTGCCGCCGGCAGCATCGGCCCCGCCGATCACGGCGGTCAGCTCGCGCTGGACCACGCCGACCAGGGCCTGGCCCGGGGTGAGGCTGCTGACAACCTCCTCGCCCAGGGCCTTTTCCTTGACGCGGGCAACGAATTCGCGCACGACCGGCAGCGCCACGTCGGCTTCGAGCATGGCAAGGCGCACTTCGCGCAGCATCTCGGCGGTGTTGGCCTCGGTCAGGCGCGCCTCGCCGCGCATGGTCTTGACCACACGCGCCAGGCGTTGAGTGAGATTGTCCAGCATGGCAGGAATCGGGGGAGAAGTCTGAGCAGGGCTCGGGGCTGAAATCGGAGGCAGTCTGGCACACGGGGCGGGCCTGGAACACCGGTTACACCGGTTCAAGCGGGCCGCCACCGTCCGTGGGCACTAAGGTAAACTGCGTAAATGGTCATTGTACTGTATGCCCTGACGGCACTTCTCTATTGCGGCCTGGCCTTCCATGGCTGGGCCAAGCGCCATCCGCGCGTTGCGGCCACTGCCGGCCAGGCTGGCGGGTCTGCCTCGGCCGTGCTGGTGGCCGGCGGCGGATCCATCCCCTCGGCCGGCGGCCCACACGGCGAAGGGCGCCCGGCCTGGTGGCACGTGCTGATGCTGGCGGCGCTGGCCAGCCACGGCCTGCTGCTGCATGAAACCATCTTCCCGGCCGAGCGCATGATGTTCGGCTTTGCCTTTGCGCTGTCGGCCATGCTGTGGCTGGGCGTGGGCATCTACTGGATAGAGAGCTTCTTCTTCTCGCTGGCGGGGCTGGGGCTGATCGTGATCCCGGTGGCGCTGGTGGCCAGCCTGATGCCGCTGGCCTTCCCCGGCTCGCAGATCCTGGGCTACGCGGCGCGGCCGCTGTTCAAGCTGCATTTCATCATTGCCAACGTGGCCTACGGGCTGTTCACGCTGGCGGCGTTCCACGCCTTCCTGATGCTCTTGGCCGAACGGCGCCTGCACGGCTTCCGGCACGCGCCGGCGCGCCCGGCGGACCAGCAGCCCAGCGAGTGGCTGGGGCGCTGGCTGGACCTGCTGCCGCCGCTGCTGACGCTGGAGAAGCTGCTGTTCCGGCTGATCGGCGCCGGCTTTGTGCTGCTGACGCTGACCATTGCCTCGGGCCTGCTGTTCTCCGAAGAACTGTTCGGCCGCGCCTTCCGGCTGGACCACAAGACGGTGTTCGCGCTGATCTCGTGGGCCATGTTTGGCGGCATCCTGGCCGGGCGCATCTTCCGCGGCTGGCGCGGCAAGGTGGCGCTGCGCTGGGTCATCGCATCGTTCGGCATCCTGCTGCTGGCCTATGTCGGCAGCCGTTTCGTGATTGAAGTCGTCCTGCACCGCATCTGAGTCCCCATGGCACGTATCCTGATCCTGCTGGCCGTGGTGCTGGGCGTCTTCTGGTGGTTGCGCGCCCGCGCCGAGGCCCGGCTGGCTGAACACCGCGCGCGCGCAGCCCGCAATGCCAGCCAGCGCCCCGCCGCCGGCCCCGCCGATGCCGATGCCGATGCCGAGCGCATGGTCCAGTGCGCCCAGTGCGGCGTGCACCTGCCGCAGGGCGAGGCCATTGCCTGGCGCGGCCTGCACTACTGCCGCCGCAGCCATCTGCCTGACGAAAGCCAGGCCGAGGGCGGTAATGGCAACGGCAGCGGCAGCAGCGGCGCCCGCCCATGACAGAGCCGGCGTCGTCGGGCTGGCAGCGGCTGAATGCCTGGCGCGGCCTGGCGCAGTTGTGGCGCCAGCCCGAACCGCCTGAGTTCCACTGGCGCCTGCTGCGCTATTTCTGCTGGACCCGCGTGGCCGTGGGCCTGCTGCTGGTCGGCTTTGCGCTGATGCGGCGCGGCGAGCAGGCCACCACCAACGTCACGTTTGCCATCCCGCCTTTGCCGTTCGGCCTTGGCGGGGTCGAGCATGCGGCAGCCATGTCCGTGGCCGTGCCCTATCTTGGCATCGCCCTGGCCATGCTGGCCGGCACGCTGATGCGCCGCCGCTTCCACCTGCGCGTGCGGGTGCAGGTGCTGGCCGACCTGGCCTTGCTGGCGCTGGTCTTCAGCGTGCTGGCGCGGGGCGGGCAGGCCGAGGGCCTGGCCATGATCTTCCTGCTGCCGGCGCTGGAAGCCGGCGCGCTCACCAGCCTGCTGTTCGCGCTGTTTGCCGCGGCCATCTCCGCGCTGGTGGTGATGAGCGGGCCCTTCATGCACACCATCCTGCTGCGCCAGGCCGATGCCGGGCTGCTGGGCTCGGGCCTGTTCGGCATGGTGTTCATGATCGCCGCGCTGCTGATGTATATGCTGGCCAACCGCCAGATGGCGCAGGAGCGCCTGGCGCTGGCGCGCGAGCAGGAGCTGCGCCTGCAGCAGGTGGTCAACCGGCTGATGGTCAACGACATGCAGGACGGCGTGATGCTGGTGCGCGCCAACGGCGCGGTGGTGGCCGCCAACCCCGCGGCGGTGGTGCTGCTGGGCGTGCAGGCGCATGAGCGGCTCTACTCGCGGCGATTGAGTGGCGCGACGGATGGCATGGCCGGGCAGGGCAGCGATGCTGTGCTGTTCGACCTGCGCCGCATCCCGCGCCTGCAGCCGCTGATGGAAATGCTGCGCGACTGGCTGCGCAGCAAGGACGACGTGCCGCGCATCCTGCAGTTGCTGCCGATGGCCTCCGGCACCGCGCTGGCCGATGGCACCATGCAGCACACCCGGCTGCGGCTGCGCTTTGTGCTGCCGGGGCTGGCCGGATTGCGCTCGACCATGGCGCATGGCCGCACCGTGCCGGCGACGCTGGATACGGCCGCATGGAGCGAACTGTCGCCCGAAGCCGCCGGGCGCCTGCGCCTGGCCATCGCCCAGAACGAGGCCATGGCCTGGTCGCAGGAGGACGAGGCCCTGCTGCGCAGCGAAATGCGCGACACCGTGCTGGTCCATATCGAAAGCTGGGAACGCATTGCCGAGCAGGTGCAGCAGGAAAAGCTGGCCGCCATGGGCCGGCTGGTGGCCAGCATCGCGCACCAGATCCGCAACCCGCTGGCGGCGATCAGCCAGGCCAGCGAGCTGCTGGGCGATTCCGGCCGGCACGATCCCGCCGCACAGGAACAGGGCGATGTCGATATCGACGCCCGCCTGCTGCGCATCATCAACGACAACGTGCGCCGGCTCGACCAGGTGGTGTCAGACGTGCTGCAGATGTCGCGCCGCCCGCGCACCGGCCGCAGCACCGTGCACCTGGCGCAGGCGCTGCCGGAGATCGTCGAGCGCTGGCGCGCCGAAATGCGCTCGCGCCGCCCGCGCGCCGGCGAGACCCGCCCGGCGGGCCGGGCCGATATCAACGCCAATGCCATCCGGCTGACCGTGGACGTGGCCCAGCCGGTGGTGTTCGACGCCTCGCAGCTGCAGCAGGTGCTGGGCAATCTGCTGGACAACGCCTGGCGCTACTGCAGCCGGCTGCCGGGCTCGATCCGCCTGCTGGCGCACGCGCTGGACCAGCACCATGCCGAGCTGATCGTCTGGAACGATGGCGCCGAAGTCGCGCGCGAACACCAGCGCAGCCTGTTCGAACCCTTTTTCACCAGCAACGCCCAGGGCACCGGGCTGGGCCTGTTCATGGCGCGCGAACTGTGCGGCGCCAATGACGCCCAGGTGCGCTACGGCGCCATCTCATTGCCGGCGCTGCTCGAGCGCACCGGCATGCTGACCCCCGCCGCGCGCGATACACTGCCGGGCAAGGCTTTCGTGCTGACGCTGCGCATCGAGAGCGCTGATGCTGCTTCGGCGGCCGTCGCCTGACCTGTCCCACCCCAGCCACCACCCATGCCACCCCGAATGTCCCGAGCGCCCGATCCCATCCTGGTCATCGACGACGAGGCCGACCTGCGCGAGCTGCTGGACATCTCGATGCGCCGCATGGGCCATGACGTGGTGCTGGCCGGCTCGCTGGCCGAGGCGCGCGAGAAGCTGGCGCAGGGCCGCTACAGCCTGGTGCTGACCGACATGCGCCTGGGCGACGGCTTGGGCATCGAGATCGTGCGCCAGCTGTCCGCCGCGCCCGAGCGCGTCCCGGTGGCGGTCATCACCGCCTACGGCAGCGCCGACAACGCCGTCGAGGCGCTCAAGGCCGGCGCCTTCGACTACATCGCCAAGCCGGTGTCGCTGGAGCAGTTGCGCAGCCTGGTGCTGAACGCGCTGGGCCGCCAGCAGCGTGACAGCGCCGATGCCGACGCCGCCGCCGCGGCGGAGCAGGCCGCCGACCGTGCCGCGGCCCTGCTGCCCGGCCATTCCGCCGCCATACAAGAGGTGCGCCGCTCGCTGTCGCGGCTGGCGCGCAGCATGGCACCGGTGGTGATCAGCGGAGAATCCGGCAGCGGCAAGGAGCGCGCCGCCCAAGCGATCCATGCGATCAGCGGCCGGGCCGCGCACCCCTTTGTCGCCGTCAACTGCGGCGCCATCCCCGAGAACCTGATGGAGTCCGAGTTCTTCGGCCACGTCAAAGGCGCCTTCACCGGCGCCGACGCGGAGCGCGGCGGCTTCTTCCAGGCCGCCAACAGCGGCACGCTGCTGCTCGACGAGGTAGCCGACCTGCCGTTGCCGATGCAGGTCAAGCTGCTGCGCGCGCTGCAGGAGCGCCGCGTGCGCAAGATCGGCGCCAGCCGCGAAGACGCCGTTGACGTGCGCGTGATGTGCGCCAGCCACAAGGACCTGGCCGCGATGGTCGCGGCCGGGCAATTCCGGCAGGACTTGTATTACCGCCTGAACGTGCTGGCGCTGCGCATGCCCACGCTGCGTGAGCGCGGTGAAGACATCCCGGTGCTGGCGCGCGCCATCCTGGACCATCTGGCGGTGCGCTACGGCGACCCGCGCCCCAAGCGGCTGACGCCGGCGGCGCTGCAACGGCTGGTGGCCTATCCCTTCCCGGGCAATGTGCGCGAGCTGGAGAACCTGCTGGAGCGCGCCTACGCCTTTGCCGAGAGCGAAGAGATCGAGCTGGCCGACCTGGGCCCGCTGGATGCCGGCGCCGAGCGCGCCGGGCTGATGCATGCCCCCGCGCCGGCGATGGCGCCTGTCACTTATGCGCCCTGGGGTGCCGCAGGCATGTGGGCGGTGCCGCCGGCCGCCGCGCCCGCGCCGGCAGAGCCGCCACCCGTGGCAACTCCTGCCGCCAGCGCGCCCGAACCTGAGCCCGCCGACGATCCCACCGAACGTGCCTGCCGCGGCATCGTCTTCCCGATCGACCTGACGGCCAGGCTTGAAGCCGTGGAGCGCGAGCTGATCCTGCAGGCGCTGGCGCAGACCAACTTCAACCGCACCGCGGCCGCGCCGCTGCTGGGCCTGAACCTGCGCCAGCTGCGCTACCGCATCCAGCAACTGGGCATCCGCGAGGCCATGGACGCCGCCGACCGCGGTGCCGTGGAAGGCGAGGGCACCCCATGACCAAGCCCGCGCATCGCTACCTACCCGATACCGACGGCTGGGTTCCCGCCGCGCGCCGCGTGCCCTCGCCCAACTTCGACGAGCGCCCGGCCGGCATGCCGGTGGACCTGGTGGTGCTGCACAACATCAGCCTTCCGCCCGGCCAGTTCGGCAGCGGCGACATCGAAGCCTTCTTCCAGAACCGGCTCGATCCCGACAAGCACCCGTTCTTTGCCACCATCCACCAGGTGCAGGTGTCCGCGCACTTCCTGGTCACCCGCGCGGGTGAGCTGGTGCAGTTTGTCCCGTGCACGCAGCGGGCCTGGCACGCCGGGCAGTCGGACTTCTTCGGCCGCGCCCGCTGCAACGATTTCTCCATCGGCATCGAGATCGAAGGCTGCGACGACCTGCCGTTCACCCTGGCCCAGTACGACACCGTGGCCGCGCTGGTGCCCGCGCTGATAGCCGCCTACCCGGTGCGCGCGATTGCCGGCCACAGCGACATCGCCCCGGGGCGCAAGACCGATCCCGGCCCGCATTTCGACTGGGCGCGCTTCGCCAGCCAGGCGGGCGTGGCGCCCGGCATGTTGCCGTACCAATGCCCCGGGTCGCCGGGCAGGTGACGAATTCTTAACGTCATTCCCCATCCCCGTGCACCCCGTTCCGGCGCACATGCCCTGCCTCGGGGTGGGGCTATCGCAACCTCGCAACAATCAAAAAAATTTTTGTGAAATGTGCAGTTGCGAACGGTCTGGCGAAAACCCTTGCGAGTATTAGGCTTGCGGGCATGTGGCGTTGCCGCATCGGCGCCGCCGCCCCCGAAAAAGCGCTTGTCAAGACTGGTCATTCGGATTCGTTTCACTATACTTAGCCCAGTTTCACGCGTCACACACTATATCTAGTAGTCAAACCGGGGAGCCGGCCCACGGGTGAGTCGGGGATCACGAAGTTCGTGCATCGTCCCGAAACCGCCCCCTAAGGCCAGCGAATCACAAGAGTCCCTGGCGAAATGTTCACGTAAAGGCAGTCTGTCCGAACCCGACTTCACGCCGGGCGGGACGTTCTTTTCGCCGCATTTCGCCAGGGACTCTTTTGTCTCTTATTTCCAGGGTAAAAACAGGAGTTCTCATGCAAACGGCCCAGAACGAAATCACCACGGGTGGCGCCGCCGCCGGTATCGCACCGACCGCGCAGCAGACCCCCGCCAACGCCGCCAATACGAACTACCCGGATCACAAGATCATTCGTCGCAACGGCGCCGTGGTGGCTTTCGAGCCGTCCAAGATCGCCGTTGCCATGACCAAGGCCTTCCTCGCCGTGAACGGCGGGCAGGGCGCCGCATCCGCGCGCGTGCGCGAGATCGTCGAGCAACTGACTGACAACGTGGTGCGCGCGCTGGTGCGCAGCCGCCCCAACGGCGGCGCCATCCATATCGAAGACGTGCAGGACCACGTGGAACTGGCGCTGATGCGCTCGGGCGAGCATGAAGTGGCCCGCGCCTACGTGCTGTACCGCGAGAAGCGCAAGGACGAGCGCGCGCAAGCCAACGCGCAGGCCGTGGCTCGCGTGCAGGAAGGCGGCATCTCGGTCAACGTGACCGATGGCGGCGTCACGCACGTGCTGGACATCGCCGCGCTGCACGACCTGATCGACAACGCCTGCTCGGGCCTGGGCAACGCGGTGAGCGCCGAGCCGATCCTGAAGGAAACCCTGAAGAACCTGTACGAAGGCGTGCCGATGACGCAGGTGTACGACTCCGCCATCCTGGCCGCGCGTACCCTGATCGAAAAGGACCCGGACTACAGCCAGGTCACCGCCCGTATCCTGCTGCACACCATCCGCAAGGAAATCCTGGGCACCGAAGTGACCCAGGCCGAGATGTCCAGCCGCTACGCCGAGTACTTCCCCAAGTTCATCGCGCGCGGCATTGCCGCCGAACTGCTGGACGAGCAACTGGCCACCTACGACCTGGCCCGCCTGGGCGCGGCGCTGGACGCCGGCCGCGACTTCCAGTTCAACTACCTGGGCCTGCAGACCCTGTACGACCGCTACTTCCTGCATATCGATGAAACCCGCATCGAAATGCCGCAGGCCTTCTTCATGCGCGTGGCCATGGGTCTGGCGCTCAACGAGAAGGATCGCGAAGCGCGCGCCATCGAGTTCTACCAGCTGCTGTCGTCGTTCGACTTCATGTCGTCCACGCCGACCCTGTTCAACTCCGGCACCCGCCGCTCGCAGCTGTCGTCGTGCTACCTGACCACCGTCTCGGACGACCTGGAAGGCATCTACGAAGCGCTGAAGGAAAACGCGCTGCTGTCCAAGTTTGCCGGTGGCCTGGGCAATGACTGGACCAACGTGCGCGCACTGGGCTCGCACATCAAGGGCACCAACGGCAAGTCGCAAGGCGTGGTCCCGTTCCTGAAGGTGGTCAACGACACCGCCGTGGCGGTGAACCAGGGCGGCAAGCGCAAGGGCGCGGTCTGCGCCTACCTGGAAACGTGGCACCTGGACATCGAAGAATTCCTGGAGCTGCGCAAGAACACCGGTGACGACCGCCGCCGCACCCACGACATGAACACGGCCAACTGGATTCCGGACCTGTTCATGAAGCGCGTGATGGAAGGCGGTGAGTGGACCCTGTTCTCGCCCGCCACCTGCCCGGACCTGCACGACAAGGTCGGCAAGGAATTCGAAAAGGCCTACCTGGGCTACGAAGCCAAGGCCGCCAGCGGCGAACTGAAGCTGTTCAAGAAGCTGCCGGCGCTGCAACTGTGGCGCAAGATGCTGGGCATGCTGTTCGAGACCGGCCACCCGTGGATCACCTTCAAGGATCCGTGCAACATCCGCAGCCCGCAGCAGCACGTGGGCGTGGTGCACAGCTCCAACCTGTGCACGGAAATCACGCTCAACACCAATGAGAGCGAGATTGCCGTGTGCAACCTGGGCTCGGTCAACCTGGTCGCCCACATGACCAAACAGGCCGACGGCACCTTCGCGCTGGATCACACCAAGCTGCAGAAGACCGTGCGCACCGCCATGCGCATGCTCGACAACGTGATCGACATCAACTACTACGCGGTTGAGAAGGCACGCAATTCCAACCTGCGCCACCGTCCGGTCGGCATGGGCATCATGGGCTTCCAGGACTGCCTGCACGTGCTGCGCACGCCGTATTCCAGCGACGCCGCCGTCAAGTTTGCCGATACCTCGATGGAAGCGGTGTGCTACTACGCCTACCACGCCTCCACCGAGCTGGCCGAAGAGCGCGGCCGCTACGAGACCTACGCCGGCTCGCTGTGGGACCGCGGCATCCTGCCGCAGGACTCGCTCAAGCTGCTGGCTGAAGAGCGCGGCGGCTACCTGGAAGTCGATCACTCGTCGACGATGGACTGGGACGCGCTGCGCGGCCGCATCAAGCAGCACGGCATGCGCAACTCGAACTGCATCGCGATCGCCCCGACCGCGACCATTTCGAACATCATCGGCGTGTCGGCCTGCATCGAGCCGACCTTCCAGAACCTGTACGTCAAGTCCAACCTGTCGGGCGAGTTCACCGTGGTCAACGACTACCTGGTGCGCGACCTGAAGGAACGCGGCCTGTGGGACGAGGTGATGGTTGCCGACCTGAAGTACTTCGACGGCTCGCTGTCGCGCATCGACCGCATTCCGCAAGACCTGCGCGACATCTACGCCACCGCGTTCGAAGTGGAGCCGACCTGGCTGGTGGAAGCCGCCAGCCGCCGCCAGAAGTGGATCGACCAGGCCCAGTCCCTGAACATCTACATGGCCGGCGCCTCGGGCAAGAAGCTGGACGACACCTACAAGCTGGCCTGGCTGCGCGGCCTGAAGACCACCTACTACCTGCGCACCATGGCAGCGACCCACGTGGAGAAGTCCACCGTGTCGCGCGGCTCGCTGAACGCAGTGTCGTCGGGCAGCGACAGCGGCTCCGGCCTGGACGCAGCCGCCGCATCGGCCCCGGCCATGCCGGAAGCCGAAGGCGCGGTCTGCACGATGCGCCCGGGCGATCCCGGCTTTGAAGAGTGCGAAGCCTGCCAGTAATCACGAAGTAACCACCTACCCCGGGGTTTGCTCCCCTCTCCCGCCCGCGGGAGAGGGGCCGGGGGAGAGGGCCGGCGCCACCACGAAGTGACAAGTCAAACCTGACCACCCGCCGCCCCCAAATCGAATCACGGAGAACCACATCATGCTGAGCTGGGACGACGACGTTCAAGCCACCCCGCAGGCCGCACCGCAGCCTGCCATCCAACCTGCTGTTGCCGCCACCGCCGACCAACAAGGCGTACTGCCGCCGGCCGCCACGCAGCCCGGCATCCTGGGCGACAACCCCAACGCCGCCGCCCTGCAAAGCAACCGCCGCGTCAACGCCGCCGACAAGCGCGTGATCAACGGCTCGACCGACGTCAACCAGCTGGTGCCGTTCAAGTACAAGTGGGCGTGGGAAAAATACCTGGCCGGCTGCGCCAACCACTGGATGCCGCAGGAAATCAACATGTCCCGCGACATCGCCCTGTGGAAAGACCCCAACGGCCTGACCGAAGACGAGCGCCGCATCATCAAGCGCAACCTCGGCTTCTTCGTCACCGCCGACTCGCTGGCCGCCAACAACATCGTGCTGGGCACCTACCGCCAGATCACCGCGCCGGAATGCCGCCAGTACCTGCTGCGCCAGGCCTTTGAAGAGGCCATCCACACCCACGCCTACCAGTACATCGTGGAGTCCCTCGGCCTGAACGAAGCCGAGATCTTCAACGCGTACCACGAAGTGCAGTCGATCCGCGACAAGGACGAGTTCCTGATCCCGTTCATCGACACGCTGACTGATCCGTCGTTCAAGACCGGCACGCCGGAGAACGACCAGAAGCTGCTGAAGTCGCTGATCGTGTTCGCCTGCATCATGGAAGGCCTGTTCTTCTATGTGGGCTTTACGCAGATCCTGGCGATGGGCCGGCAGAACAAGATGACTGGGGCTGCCGAGCAGTATCAGTACATCCTGCGCGATGAATCGCTGCACTGCAATTTTGGTATTGATCTGATCAATCAGATCAAGCTGGAGAACCCGCATCTGTGGACGGCGGAGTTCAAGGCCGAAATCACGGAGCTGTTCAAGAAGGCGGTGGATCTGGAGTATCGCTATGCTGAAGACACCATGCCGCGTGGGGTGTTGGGGCTGAATGCGCCGATGTTTAAGGGTTACCTCCGCTTCATTTGCAATCGTCGTTGCCAGCAGATTGGGTTGGAGCAGCTGTTCGCGAATGAGGAGAATCCGTTCCCGTGGATGTCTGAGATGATTGACTTGAAGAAGGAGCGGAACTTCTTTGAGACTCGGGTTATTGAGTATCAGACGGGTGGGGCGTTGAGCTGGGATTGAGGCGTCGTCGTCGTCCTGTAGTCATGCAAGAACGAGAAATGGGAGCTGAGGCTCCCATTTCTTTTGGCTACGACTAAACCGAAGTTTGAGAGCCCGAAACCCTGCCAAGCCAGAGGTGGCGCGCCTTTGCGCCATTTCTATCGTTTTATTTGTTCCCATGTAAATAATCTATTTTTGACGATATTTTCCTTGATTTGCAGG
>NZ_QKWJ01000133.1 GCF_003353055.1 Cupriavidus lacunae | reverse complement strand
TTGCTACACGCTTCCTTCAGACCCCGCCTCACGACGACGCCCTTGCGTTTCGCTAGTCCTTCGCCACCATCAGGCTGGACAGGGGACTTTCACCCCCAAGCTGTTGCGCATGCTCGGCACACCAAAAAAAAGCCCGGCTGGATCAGCCGGGCTTTGGTCCGCCTTGCGGCGGGATCCATCTCTACTGCGGTCAGACGTTGTCGCCTTCACCCTCGGTCGCCTGCACCACCGGCGCCGGCTCGATGAAGAGCGACTGCTCTTCTTCAGCGATCGCCTGGGCGCGTTCGCGCTCGGAGGCCTCGCGCGCCTTGCGGGCGCGGTGGTAGGCCAGGCCGGTACCGGCCGGGATCAGACGGCCGACGATCACGTTTTCCTTCAGACCACGCAGGTCGTCGGTCTTGCCCATGATCGCGGCTTCGGTCAGCACGCGCGTGGTTTCCTGGAACGATGCCGCCGAGATGAAGCTGTCGGTCGACAGCGACGCCTTGGTGATACCGAGCAGCAGGTTCTCGTACGTGGCCGGACGCTTGCCTTCGGCGATCACGCGGTCGTTCTCGTCGAGCAGTTCCGAACGCTCCACCTGTTCACCCGGGATGAACTTGGTGTCGCCCACGTCGGCGATCTGGACGCGGCGCAGCATCTGGCGAACGATCACCTCGATGTGCTTGTCGTTGATCTTCACGCCTTGCAGACGGTACACGTCCTGGACTTCGTCCACGATGTAGTGCGCCAGCTCTTCGATGCCCTTCAGGCGCAGGATGTCGTGCGGGTCCGCCGGACCTTCCACGATCATTTCGCCCTTGTTCACCACCTGGCCGTCGTGCACCAGCACCTGCTTTTCCTTCGCGATCAGGAACTCGTGGGCATTGCCGTCCAGGTCGGTGATGACCAGGCGCTGCTTGCCCTTGGTGTCCTTGCCGAACGAGGTCGTGCCGGTGACTTCCGCCAGCACGGCGGCGTCCTTCGGCGAACGCGCTTCGAACAGCTCGGCCACACGCGGCAGACCACCGGTAATGTCGCGGGTCTTCTGCGATTCGGTCGGGATACGCGCGAGCACTTCACCCACGTGCACCTGCTGGCCGTCCTTCACCGTGATCAGCGCGCCGACCTGGAAGCCGATGGTCACGGAGTGGTCCGTGCCCGGGATCTTCACTTCCTGGCCGGCGGCATCGAGCAGCTTCACCTGCGGGCGGATGCCCTTGGTGGCGGCCGTGCGGCGCTTGGCGTCGATCACCACCAGGGTCGACAGGCCCGTCACTTCGTCCATCTGCTTGGCGACGGTCACGCCTTCTTCGACGTTCTCGAACTTGGTCGTACCGGTGTATTCCGAAACGATCGGGCGGGTCAGCGCGTCCCACGTGGCCAGCTGCGTGCCAGCCTTGATGGCCTGGCCGTCCTGCACCAGCAGCGTGGCGCCGTACGGGATCTTGTGGCGCTCGCGCTCGCGGCCGTGGTCGTCGGTGATCAGCGCCTCGCCCGAACGCGAGATGACGATCAGTTCGCCCTTCGCATTGGTAACGTAACGCATGGTCACCGTGAAACGCACGGTACCGGTTGCCTTGGCCTCCACGCTCGATGCCACTGCCGCACGCGATGCCGCACCACCGATGTGGAACGTACGCATGGTCAGCTGCGTGCCCGGCTCACCGATCGACTGCGCGGCAATCACGCCCACCGCTTCGCCGGAGTTCACCAGCACGCCGCGGCCCAGGTCGCGGCCGTAGCACTTGCCGCACAGGCCGTAGCGCGTGTCGCACGACAGCGGGGTGCGGACCTTGACTTCGTCCACGCCGATCGCGTCGATCATCTCGACCAGGTCTTCGTCCAGCAGCGTGCCGGCTTCGATCGCGGTTTCCTGGGTTTCCGGGTTCACCACGTCGGCCACGGTCACGCGGCCGAGAATACGGTCACGCAGCGCTTCGATCACTTCACCGCCTTCGACCAGGGCCTTCATGGCCACGCCGTTGGTGGTGCCGCAATCGTCTTCCACCACGACCAGATCCTGCGTCACGTCGACCAGACGACGGGTCAGGTAACCCGAGTTCGCGGTCTTCAGTGCCGTATCGGCCAGGCCCTTACGGGCACCGTGGGTCGAGATGAAGTACTGCAGAACGTTCAGGCCTTCACGGAAGTTCGCCGTAATCGGCGTTTCAATGATCGAGCCATCCGGCTTGGCCATCAGGCCACGCATACCGGCCAGCTGGCGGATCTGCGCGGCCGAGCCCCGTGCGCCCGAGTCGGCCATCATGTAGATGGAGTTGAACGACTCTTGCTTCACGGTCTTGCCTTCGCGGTCGACCACGTCTTCGTGCTGGAGCTGCTCCATCATCGCCTTGCCCACCTGGTCGCCGGCGGCGCCCCAGATGTCCACGACGTTGTTGTAGCGTTCCTGGTCGGTCACCAGACCCGACATGTACTGCTTGTCGTATTCCTTCACCTTGGCCGAAGCCTCGGCGATGATCTTTTCCTTCTGCGGCGGCACCAGCATGTCGTCGATGGCGATCGAGATACCGGCGCGGGTAGCCAGGCGGAAGCCCGACTGCAGCAGCTTGTCGGCGAAGATCACGGTCTCGCGCAGGCCGCACTTGCGGAACGCGGTGTTGATCAGGCGCGAGATTTCCTTCTTCTTCAGCGGCTTGTTCAGCACCGAGAACGGCAGGCCCTTGGGCAGGATCTCGGACAGGATCGCGCGGCCGACCGTGGTGGCCTGCAGCGTGATCTTGGGTGCGAAACGGGCGTCGCCTTCGGCGTCCTTGTCGACCAGCTCATACTCGGTGATACGCACGTTCACGCGCGAAGCCAGTTCGACTTCCTTGTTCTCGTAGGCGCGGATCACTTCGCTGATGTCGGCAAAGGTCATGCCTTCGCCGCGGCCGTTGATCTTGTCGCGGGTCGTGTAGTACAGACCCAGCACCACGTCTTGCGACGGCACGATCGACGGGTCGCCGTTGGCCGGGAACAGCACGTTGTTGGAGGCCAGCATCAGGGTGCGGGCTTCCATCTGCGCTTCCAGCGACAGCGGGACGTGGACAGCCATCTGGTCACCGTCGAAGTCGGCGTTGAACGCCGCGCAGACCAGCGGGTGCAGCTGGATGGCCTTGCCTTCGATCAGCACCGGCTCGAACGCCTGAATACCCAGGCGGTGCAGCGTCGGCGCACGGTTCAGCATCACCGGGTGCTCGCGGATCACCTCTTCGAGGATGTCCCACACCACCGGGGTCTGGCTTTCGACTTCCTTCTTCGCCGCCTTGATGGTGGTGGCGATGCCCATCGTTTCCAGCTTGTGGAAGATGAACGGCTTGAACAGCTCGAGCGCCATCAGCTTGGGCAGGCCGCACTGGTGCAGCTTGAGCGTCGGGCCCACCACGATGACCGAACGGCCCGAGTAGTCGACGCGCTTGCCCAGCAGGTTCTGACGGAAACGGCCGCCCTTGCCCTTGATCATTTCGGCCAGGGACTTCAGCGGACGCTTGTTGGCACCGGTCATCGCCTTGCCGCGACGGCCGTTGTCCAGCAGCGAGTCAACCGCTTCCTGCAGCATGCGCTTTTCGTTGCGCACGATGATCTCAGGCGCCTTCAGCTCCAGCAGGCGCTTCAGGCGGTTATTACGGTTGATGACGCGGCGGTACAGGTCGTTCAGGTCCGAGGTCGCGAAGCGGCCGCCGTCCAGCGGCACCAGCGGACGCAGCTCGGGCGGCAGCACCGGCAGCACTTCGAGGATCATCCACTCGGGCTTGATGCCCGAACGCTGGAAGGCCTCGAGCACCTTCAGGCGCTTGGCGAACTTCTTGATCTTGGCTTCGGAACCGGTGGCCTGCAACTCGGCGCGGATCTGTTCGATCTGCTTCTCGATGTCGATGCCGCGCAGCAGTTCACGGATGCCCTCGGCACCCATCATGGCGACGAACTCGCCCTCGCCATACTCGTCGCACTTCGCGAGGTAGTCGTCTTCGGACATGATCTGGCTCTTCTTGAGCGGGGTCATGCCGGGTTCGAGCACCACGAATGCTTCAAAGTACAGCACGCGCTCGATGTCGCGCAGCGTCATGTCCAGGACCATGCCCAGGCGCGACGGCAGCGACTTCAGGAACCAGATGTGCGCGGTCGGCGCGGCCAGTTCGATGTGGCCCATGCGCTCGCGGCGCACCTTGGCCAGCGTCACTTCAACGCCGCACTTCTCGCAGATCACGCCACGGTGCTTCAGGCGCTTGTACTTGCCGCACAGGCACTCGTAGTCCTTGATCGGGCCAAAGATCTTGGCGCAGAACAGGCCGTCGCGTTCCGGCTTGAACGTACGGTAGTTGATCGTTTCCGGCTTCTTTACTTCGCCGTACGACCACGAACGGATCTTCTCGGGCGAGGCCAGGCCGATCTTGATCGCGTCGAACTGCTCTTCCTGCTGTACCTGCTTAAAGAGATCGAGCAATGCTTTCATTGCAACTCCTTGTTTCGCCACCGCCCCGGAGTTTGTCCGGGTCGATGGCATTCATCCTGTGGGAAATCCTTCGCTGCTGCGTCTCGACAGGGAACCGGTTGCGGCCGGCTCCCCTCACCTGCCCGATCAGTAGCGATCGAGGTCGATGTCGATACCCAGCGAGCGGATTTCCTTCACCAGCACGTTGAACGATTCCGGCATGCCGGCGTCGATCGAGTGCTCGCCCTTGACGATGTTCTCGTACACCTTGGTACGGCCGTTCACGTCATCGGACTTGACCGTCAGCATTTCCTGCAGCACGTACGACGCGCCGTAGGCTTCCAGTGCCCACACTTCCATCTCACCGAAACGCTGGCCACCGAACTGGGCCTTGCCGCCCAGCGGCTGCTGCGTCACCAGCGAGTACGGGCCGGTGGAACGCGCGTGCATCTTGTCGTCGACCAGGTGATGCAGCTTCAGCATGTGCATCACACCCAGCGTGACCGGACGCTCGAACGCTTCGCCGGTGCGGCCGTCAAACAGCGTGACCTGCTGCTTGGAAGGGGTCAGACCCTTCTCCTTCGCGATCTCTTCCGGATAGGCGAGGTCCAGCATGCGGCGGATTTCGTCCTCATGCGCACCATCGAACACCGGCGTCGCGAACGGCACGCCCTTCTTCAGGTTCTCGGCCAGCTCCAGGATTTCCGAATCCGACAGGCTGTCGAGGTCTTCGACCTTGCCGCTCTCGTTGTAGATCTGCGTGAGCAGCTTGCGCATTTCGGCTGCCTTGGCTTGCGCCTTGAGCATGTTGCCGATGCGCTCGCCGAGGCCGCGCGCGGCCCAGCCCAGGTGGGTCTCGAGAATCTGGCCCACGTTCATCCGCGAAGGCACGCCCAGCGGGTTCAGCACGATGTCGGCAGGCGTACCGTCGGCCATGTAGGGCATGTCTTCGATCGGGGTGATCTTGGACACGACACCCTTGTTGCCGTGACGGCCGGCCATCTTGTCGCCAGGCTGCAGGCGGCGCTTGACGGCCAGGTACACCTTGACCATCTTGATCACGCCCGGCGGCAGTTCGTCGCCCTGCGTGAGCTTCTTGCGCTTCTCTTCGAAGGCCAGGTCGAACTCGTGGCGCTTCTGCTCGATGGCTTCCTTGACGGCTTCCAGCTGGGCTGCCAGTTCCTCGTCGGCCGGACGGATGTCGAACCAGTGGTACTTGTCGATGTCCGCCAGGTACTCCTTGGTGATCTTGGCACCCTTGGCCAGCTTCTTCGGACCGCCATTGACGGTCTTGTCGACGAGCAGGCGCTCCAGACGCTGGAACGCGTCGCCTTCCACGATACGCAGCTGGTCGTTCAGGTCCAGGCGGTAGCGCTTCAGTTCATCGTCGATGATCGACTGGGCACGCTTGTCGCGCGTCACGCCTTCGCGGGTGAAGACCTGGACGTCGATCACGATGCCGCTCATGCCCGAGGGCACGCGCAGCGAGGTGTCCTTCACGTCCGAAGCCTTCTCGCCGAAGATCGCGCGCAGCAGCTTTTCTTCCGGGGTCAGCTGGGTCTCGCCCTTCGGCGTGACCTTGCCCACCAGCACGTCGCCGGCTTCGACTTCAGCGCCGATATAGGTGATGCCCGACTCGTCCAGGCGAGCCAGCTGGGCTTCGGCGAGGTTCGAGATATCGCGCGTGATTTCTTCCGGTCCCAGCTTGGTGTCGCGGGCAACGACCGACAGTTCCTCGATGTGGATCGAGGTATAGCGGTCTTCGGCCACCACACGCTCCGAGATCAGGATCGAATCCTCGAAGTTGTAGCCGTTCCACGGCATGAACGCCACCAGCATGTTCTGGCCCAGAGCCAGTTCACCCAGGTCGGTCGAGGCGCCGTCGGCGATGACGTCGTTGCGGGCAACGATATCGCCAACCTTCACCATCGGACGCTGGTTGATGTTGGTGTTCTGGTTGGAGCGCGTGTACTTGATCAGGTTGTAGATGTCCACGCCGACTTCACCGGCCACGGCTTCGTCGTCGTTCACGCGGATCACGATACGCATCGCGTCGACGTAGTCGACCACGCCGCCACGCATGGCCTGCACCGCGGTGCCCGAGTCGACCGCAACGGTACGCTCGATGCCGGTGCCGACCAGCGGCTTGTCCGGACGCAGGCAAGGCACGGCCTGACGCTGCATGTTCGCGCCCATCAGTGCACGGTTCGCGTCATCGTGCTCCAGGAACGGCACCAGCGAGGCAGCGGCCGACACGATCTGCGACGGCGCCACGTCGATGTACTGCACGCGGTCCGGCGTCACCATACGGGTTTCACGTTCGGAGCCTTCACGCGACGACACCAGTTCGTCGGTCAGGTTGCCGTCGGCGTCGACCGTCGCGTTGGCCTGCGCCACCACGTACTTGCCTTCCTCGATCGCGGACAGGTAGTCGACCTGGTCGGTCAGCTTGCTGTCGACCACCTTGCGGTACGGCGTTTCCAGGAAGCCGTATTCGTTCAGGCGGGCGTACAGTGCCAGCGAGTTGATCAGACCAATGTTCGGACCTTCCGGCGTTTCGATCGGGCACACGCGGCCATAGTGGGTCGGGTGCACGTCACGGACTTCAAAGCCGGCGCGCTCGCGCGTCAGACCGCCCGGGCCCAGTGCGGAGACACGGCGCTTGTGCGTGATCTCGGACAGCGGGTTGGTCTGGTCCATGAACTGCGACAGCTGCGACGAACCGAAGAACTCGCGGATCGCCGACGAGATCGGCTTCGAGTTGATCAGGTCGTGCGGCATCAGGTTCTCGGTCTCGGCCTGGCCCAGACGTTCCTTGACGGCGCGCTCCACGCGCGACAGGCCGGCGCGGAACTGGTTCTCGGCCAGTTCGCCGACGCAACGCACGCGACGGTTGCCCAGGTGATCGATGTCATCGACCTCGCCCTTGCCGTTGCGCAGGTTGACCAGGATCTTGATGGTCTCGAGGATGTCCTCGTCCTGCAGCACCATGGCGCCTTCGCCAGTCGGGCGGCCCAGGCGGCTGTTGACCTTCATGCGGCCAACGCGCGACAGGTCGTACGACTCTTCGCTGTAGAACAGGCGCTGGAACAGCGCTTCCACGGCTTCCTCGGTCGGCGGCTCGCCCGGGCGCATCATGCGGTAGATCGCGATACGCGCAGCAGTCTGGTCGGCGGTCTCGTCCACGCGCAGGGTCTGCGACATGTACGGGCCCTGGTCCAGGTCGTTGGTGTACAGGGTCTGGATCTGCTTGACGCCGGCTTCGCGCAGGTTTTCCAGCAGCGTTTCGGTCAGCTCGTCGTTGGCGTTGGCAATTACCTCGCCGGTATCCGGGTCGATGATGTTCTTGGCCAGCACGCGGCCCAGCAGGTAGTCTTCCGGCACGCTGATCAGCTTGGTGCCGGCCGAGTCCAGGTCGCGGATATGCTTGGCGTTGATCCGCTTGTCCTTCTCGACCACCACGCGGCCGTTCTTGTCGGCGATGTCGAAGCGCGCGACTTCACCGCGCAGGCGCTCGGGCACGAACTCCAGCTGCGCGCCTTCGGCCTGCAGCGTGAAGTTGTCGAACACGAAGAAGTGCGCGAGGATCTGTTCCGGGGTCAGGCCGATCGACTTCAGCAGAATCGTCACCGGCATCTTGCGGCGGCGGTCGACGCGGAAGTACAGGATGTCCTTCGGATCGAATTCGAAGTCCAGCCACGAACCGCGGTAGGGGATGATACGTGCCGAGAACAGCAGCTTGCCCGAGCTGTGGGTCTTGCCCTTGTCGTGCTCGAAGAACACACCCGGCGAGCGGTGCAGCTGCGAGACGATGACACGCTCGGTGCCGTTGATCACGAACGAACCCGTGGAAGTCATCAGCGGGATTTCGCCCATGTAGACTTCCTGCTCCTTCACTTCCTTGACCTTGCCCGGGTTCTCGCGATCGTTAATGATCAGGCGAACCTTGGCACGCAGGGCCGAGTGGAAGGTCAGGCCACGCTGCTGACATTCCTTGACGTCGAACGGCGGGTTGGATAGGTGATATGAGACGAACTCCATACGGGCAAGCCCGTTATGCGAGGAGATCGGGAAAATTGCGTTGAAAGCGGCCTGAAGGCCTTCGGTCTTGCGACGCGCGGTCGGCGTTTCCGCTTGCAAGAACTGGGTGTAGGATTCAATCTGAGTGGCAAGCAGGAATGGAACCTGATGTACCGTCGCGCGCTTCGCAAAGCTTTTGCGAATGCGCTTCTTTTCGGTGAAGCTGTACGCCATGGGATCTCCGAATCATCGCAGGACGGCTGGACCTGGCCGCGCCTGAGGTGTTCAGCGACTGGGAGGGGATTTGGCGGTTGGCCGCTACCAACCTCTGGCTGACGGTGTCCGCACGCTGCGGGCGGTGTGGTCGTCGCATCAGCGCAACGCCTGTACTCGCCCGGGGGACACCCGACCAAACTTGTCTTCTGCAGTCGGTTCAGAAGACAAACATCAGCAGCAACCCCTTAGTGTGCCACTGATGTTTGGCCTCTGCTGAATCGCCGGCAAATCAAAGCCTGCCGCGAATCGCAAACATCACTTTCTTCTGCTTCCTCGCTGTGCGGAGTGGTGACTAAAACACAATCGCACAAGCGCAAAAAGGCTGGCGCCGGGAATTTCCCTTTGCCAGCCCCATTCGCGTGCCACAAGGGCACGCGAGCGCAGCATTACTTGACGTCGACCTTGGCGCCAGCGTCTTCCAGCTTCTTCTTGGCTTCGGCAGCAGCGGCCTTGTCCACGCCTTCCTTGACGGGCTTCGGTGCGCCATCGACCAGGTCCTTGGCTTCCTTCAGGCCCAGGCCGGTGATTTCGCGAACAGCCTTAATCACGCCAACCTTGTTGGCGCCGACTTCGGCCAGGATCACGTTGAACTCCGTCTGCTCTTCAGCAGCGGCGGCACCGCCAGCGCCCGGAGCAGCAGCCACGGCCATGGCAGCGGCCGACACGCCAAACTTCTCTTCGAACGCCTTGACCAGGTCGTTCAGTTCCATCACGGACATGGCGCCAACGGCTTCCAGGATGTCGTCTTTGGTGATTGCCATTTGAAATACTCCTACTAGATTTGATTCGGTATCGGTAATGCGATCTTTCGATGCGCGGCCTGGTGCCTTAGGCGCCGGCGGCTTCCGCTTCCGCGGGAGCACCTTCTGCGTTCTTGGCAGCCAGGGCAGCCAGCAGACGGGCGAAGCCCGACACCGGTGCCTGCATCACGCCCAGCAGCTGAGCAATCAGTTCGTCGCGGCTCGGGATCGAGGCCAGCGCCTTCACGGCGGCAGCGTCGAGAACCTTGCCGTCATACGACGCAGCGCGCAGGACCAGCTTGTCGTTGGTCTTGGCGAAGTCGTTCAGAACCTTGGCCGAGGACACTGCATCTTCGGAAATACCGTAGATCAGCGGACCGGTCATCTGCTCTGCGAGGCCTGCGAACGGCGTACCTTCGACGGCACGGCGGGCCAGCGTGTTCTTCAGAACACGCAGGTACACGCCTTGCTGGCGAGCGGCAGCACGCAGCTTGGTCAGATCGCCAACCGCAATGCCGCGATATTCGGCCACGACGATAGTCTGGGCCTTGGCGACTTGCGCCGAGACCTCAGCAACGACGGCCTTCTTATCTTCAATATTGAGTGGCACGGTTAAGCTCCAAAATGACGCTAACTCTCCGGCAATACCGGAGCCTTCACGTCAGCACAAACGAACGGCGTCCGATTGGCCCGAATCACCCGGGTCAATGCCCGGCTTCTTCAATCCCTTCGGGTGCGCCATCTGCGCTGGCAGGCCGGAAGCAGGGACCTGGCACATGGCCACTTCGCATGCTCCGACCGATTAAGCCCTTTCCGTATCACTGCCACGGACCAGGACACCAGCGGTCTTTGATAACCAGCAGTGCCGCCGTTGCTTGCGCAACCGGGCGGCACCACTGCCCAAAGCCTTGCTCCTTCCCTGTTCGGTCCGGAGACGATCCCCGCCGTGACGAGGACCTTCAATTCTGCTTGCCGACCGGTGTTATCGGGTCACGGTCGGCAATTTGCCGTCAGCTCAGGCTGCCAGCGTAGCCTGGTCGACACGCACGCCCACGCCCATGGTCGACGAGACCGCGATCTTGCGCAGGTACACGCCCTTGCTCGTTGCCGGCTTGGACTTGACCAGCGCTTCCAGCAGCGCCGACAGATTGCTCTTCAGCGCGGTGTCTTCGAACGAACGGCGGCCGATGGTGGCGTGGATGATACCGGCCTTGTCGACACGGAACTGCACCTGACCGGCCTTGGCGTTCTTCACGGCCTGGGCCACGTCGGGGGTCACGGTACCGACCTTCGGGTTCGGCATCAGGCCGCGCGGACCCAGGATCTGGCCCAGCGTACCGACGATACGCATCGTGTCCGGCGAAGCGATCACGACGTCGAAGTTCAGGTTACCGGCCTTGACTTGCTCAGCCAGGTCTTCCATGCCGACGATGTCAGCACCAGCAGCCTTGGCGGCTTCGGCCTTCTCGCCCTGGGCGAACACAGCCACGCGAACCGACTTGCCGGTACCGGCGGGCAGCACCACGGAACCACGCACCACCTGGTCCGACTTCTTGGCATCGATGCCCAGTTGCACGGCCACGTCGATCGATTCGTCGAACTTCGCCGAGGCGCAGCCCTTCACCAGGCCCAGGGCCTCGTCGATCGGGTAGAACTTGGTACGCTCGATCTTCGCCTTGTTGGCGGCGACGCGCTTGGAAACCTTAGCCATTTACAGACCCTCCACGGTGATGCCCATCGAACGAGCCGAACCGGCGATGGTACGCACTGCGGCGTCCAGGTCGGCGGCGGTCAGGTCAGCGTTCTTGGCCTTGGCGATTTCTTCAGCCTGGGCGCGGGTGATCTTGCCAACCTTGTCGGTGTGGGGCTTCGGCGAACCCTTGGCCACGCCGGCTGCCTTCTTGATCAGCACGGTCGCGGGGGGCGACTTCATCACGAACGTGAAGCTCTTGTCGGCGAAGGCGGTAATCACCACCGGCACCGGCAGACCGGGTTCCATACCCTGGGTCTGGGCGTTGAACGCCTTGCAGAACTCCATGATGTTCAGACCACGCTGACCCAGTGCGGGACCAACGGGCGGGGAGGGATTTGCCTTACCAGCCGGAATCTGCAGCTTGATAAAGCCAATGATCTTCTTGGCCATCTCTACTCCAATCCGGATCGCTCTTTCGGGATGCGATCCTGTTGAGTCGTAACGCGCTGTCGCCGCACCATCGGCACGGCCTCACGCTCCTCTTGGCGCCGCCACCGGGGCGTCGCCGTCGCCGGTCGCCGCCCTTTCGGGCAGCCGCCGGCAAATTCCTTAGACCTTCTCGACCTGGCCGAACTCGAGTTCGACCGGCGTTGCGCGCCCGAAGATCGTGACCGAGACGCGCAGGCGCGACTTCTCGTAGTTCACTTCTTCCACGTTGCCGTTGAAGTCGGTGAACGGGCCGTCCTTGACGCGCACCATTTCGCCCACTTCGAACAGCGTCTTGGGACGCGGCTTCTCGACCCCTTCCTGCATCTGGGTCATGATCTTGTCGACTTCGCGCTGCGAAATCGGGCTCGGGCGGTTGCGGGCGCCGCCCACGAACCCGGTGACCTTGCTGGTGTTCTTCACCAGGTGCCAGGTCTCGTCGGTCATTTCCATTTCCACCAGCACGTAGCCGGGGAAGAAACGGCGTTCGGTGACCGACTTGTGGCCGCCCTTGATTTCCACGACTTCTTCGGACGGCACCAGGATGCGGCCAAACTTGTCCTGCATCTCGGCGCGCTCGATGCGCTCCTGCAGCGCGCGCTGCACGCTCTTCTCCATGCCGGAGTAGGCATGCACGACATACCAGCGCTTCTTCGACGAAGGCGATTCCGGCGCGGTGATTTCCTGCTGAGCGTTATCCGTCATGTGCTACCTCTTATTTCCAGCCCAGCACGAGCGAGAAGACGACCCACTCGATGAGCTTGTCCGCCGACCACAGGAATAGCGCCATGATGACGACAAAGACGAAGACCAGCCCCGTCATCTGCCCGGCTTCCTTGCGCGTCGGCCAGACGACCTTGCGAACTTCCCGATACGATTCCTTGGCGAACCCGATAAAGTCCTTGCCAGGTGCCGACACCAGCGCAACGACGATACCCAGTGCAATACCACCGAACAGTGCGGCGCCACGTACATAAGACGGTTGCTGTGCCAGTGCATAGAAACCGATGACGCCCGCAACCACCAGCAGCACCGCGACACCAAGCATCCACTTGCCGCTGCTGGCGTTCACGGTTTCAACATTGGGATTGGCCATGTTTCGCAAACGAGACTAAGCCGCGTCACGATTGCTCCTCGCGACGCGGCTGATTGATTTGGCAGGGGCAGAGGGAATCGAACCCCCAACCTTCGGTTTTGGAGACCGACGCTCTGCCAGTTGAGCTATACCCCTAAAACAACTGTGGGGCCGGCGCTTGCGCCAACCCCTTCTGGCAACGAACGCGGCCGGTTGGTGCCGCGTTCGCCATCAAACAACTTAGTCGAGGATCTTTGCCACGACGCCGGCGCCGACGGTACGGCCACCTTCGCGGATAGCGAAGCGCAGGCCTTCTTCCATGGCGATCGGGGCGATCAGCTTGACGGTGATCGACACGTTGT
>NZ_QKWJ01000132.1 GCF_003353055.1 Cupriavidus lacunae | reverse complement strand
TGACGATCAACGGGCACGAAACGACTCATCTATGGGCTCACTCAGCGAACAGTGAATTTATCAACGCTCAACCCGTCCCGCCGGACGACTGGAGATCCCCGAAAATCCGACAATCTCCTAGCATGGGTCATGCAACGATCAACCGACGAGGATTAAACATGGAAACATCAAGCGCCGAAGTGCTTCGCGAATACGGCCCCTTCCCGGGCATCGACCATGTGCATGGCGTCACCTTTGACGGACGGCAGGTCTGGTTTGCCAGCGGTGACAAGCTCAATGCGCTGGACCCGGCCAGCGGCAAGACGCTGCGCTCGCTGGAGGTCCCGGCCCATGCCGGCACGGCCTTCGACGGCCAGCACCTGTTCCAGATCGCCGAGGACCGCATCCAGAAGATCGATCCGCAGAGCGGACGCGTGCTGGCCACCATCCCCGCGCCGGGCGGCGGCGGCGACTCAGGCCTGGCCTGGGCCGAGGGCACCCTGTGGGTCGGGCAGTACCGGGAGCGGAAGATCCACCAGGTCGATCCGCAGACGGGCGCGGTCCTGCGCACCATCACCTCCGACCGTTTCGTCACCGGCGTCACCTGGGTCGATGCCGAGCTCTGGCACGGCACCTGGGAAGGCGACCAGAGCGAGCTGCGGCGCATCGATCCGCAGTCGGGCGCGGTGCTGGAAGCCATCGCCATGCCGCCGGGCGCAGGGGTGTCCGGGCTGGAGTCCGATGGCGGCGACCGCTTCTTCTGCGGTGGCGGCAACAGCGGCAAGCTGCGCGCCGTGCGCCGGCCCCGGCACGACGGCAACGACTGAAGGGAAGCCGCCCCGGCCCGGGCGGGCAACCCCGGCGCGGCCGTCTTCACGATTCCTTACAGACAACCGCGCTGGCTCCCTCTATTCTCCTGTGGCAAACGAAATCCCCACAACAAGGAGAATGCAATGAAATCCGCCCTGGCCCTTCTGGTTGCCTGCAGCGCGCTGCTTGGCGGCTGCGTGGTAGCCCCCTATGACGACTACGGCGGCGGCCCCCAGGGCTGCCCGCCGGGGCAGGCCAAGAAGGGCAACTGCCGCGTCGACGCGTACGGCAACGAGTCCTTCTGCCCGCCTGGCCAGGCCAAGAAGGGCCGCTGCTAAGGCGGCGTCTGCCGGTGTTGCACGGGCCGGCCCGTCGGCCGGACAATAGCGGATGCGGGCACCCCGTCCGCAGGAGAGCACCATGCCACCCCGGTCCATGCCCATCAGATTTGTCGGCAAAATGTGCGTTGCCGCTGTCGTGCTCGGCTCGCTTGGCGCCTGTGCGAGCTTGCAGCCCGTACAGACCGGCAGACAAATGATCGGAAGCCCGGAAAGTGACGTACGCAATACGTTCGGGCCGCCCACCGAGACCTTCCGCCTGGCCGACGGCACCACCCGCTGGCTCTGGTCGCGCCAGCCCTTCGGCCACGAGGTCTACGCCGCCGATTTCGATGCCGGCGGCAAGCTCACCGGCTATCGCCAGATGCTGACCGAGCCGGAGATCTATCGCGCCCAGGTCGGGGTCTGGACCAAGCAGGACGTGCAGGAACGCTTCGGCCTGCCGCGCGAACCCGTCCAGTACTATCCGCTGATGAAGCGTGAAGCCTGGTCATGGCGGATGTACAAGGACGGCCTGCAGAGCGCGCATTTCAGCTGCTACTTCGATGATGCCGGCGTGCTGCGCCAGACCATGATCATGGTCGATCCGCTCGGCGGCGACGCGCGCCGCGCGCGCTGACGCGGCGCCACCAGAGGTGGCCGGTGCCATTGCCGGCAGCAGGGGCTCCCCGGCCCTGGCACCGTTTTGCGCGCAGAATGGCAGGGATGCGGCAAGCGCCGCCAACCCCTCCATGCGGAAAACGAACGTGACCACTGCGATCCTGCTCGAGAACATCCACCAGAGCGCCAACGCCCGACTGACTGAAGCCGGCCTGAACGTCGAGCGCCGCACCGGCGCGCTGGCCGGCGCCGAACTGCGCCAGGTGCTGGCCAGCCATGACGTGGTCGGCATCCGCTCCGCTACCCACCTGCGCGCGGACGATATCCGCAGCGCCCCGGGACTGCTCTCGATCGGCTGCTTCTGCATTGGCACCTCACAGGTCGACCTGGACGCCGCCACGGCCGCCGGCATTCCCGTATTCAATGCGCCGTTCTCCAATACCCGCTCGGTGGCCGAGCTGGTGGTGTCCGAGGCGGTGATGCTGCTGCGCCGGATCCCGGAGAAGAACGCGCTGGCACACGCCGGCAAATGGGCCAAGGGCGCCGCTGGCGCGTTCGAGGCGCGCGGCAAGACCATCGCCATCGTCGGCTACGGCAATATCGGTTCGCAGGTAGGCGTGCTGGCTGAATCGATGGGCATGCACGTGATCTACTACGATGTGCTCGCGCGGCTCTCACACGGCTCCGCGCGCGCCGCCGGCTCGCTGGAAGAAGCGGTGTCCCAGGCCGAAGTGGTGACCCTGCACGTGCCAGCCACGCCGCGCACGCGCAATATGATCGATGCGCGCGTCCTCGCCGCCTGCAAGCCGGGCGCGATCCTGATCAATGCCTCGCGCGGCAGCGTGGTGGATATCGCCGCGCTGGCCATGGCGCTGCGTGAAAAGCGCCTGGCCGGCGCAGCCATCGACGTGTTCCCGGAAGAGCCGAAGACCAACAACGACCCCTTCGTCAGCGAACTGCAGAACCTGCCCAACGTCCTGCTGACCCCGCACGTCGGCGGCAGCACCGAGGAAGCGCAGGAGAATATCGGCACCGAAGTGGCGGCCAAGCTGGCGCACTTCCTGGCCACCGGCGGCACCATCGGCGCGGTCAACTTCCCCGAGGTCGACCCGGGCCCGCTGCACGCGCCGGCGCGCCTGCTCAACGTGCACGGCAACGCGCCGGGCGCCCTTGCGGCACTGAACACGCTGCTGGCGCAGGAAGGCGTGAACATCACCGGCCAGCACCTGCAGACGCGCGGCCACACCGGCTACGTGGTCACCGACCTGGACCGCGTGCCGTCCGGGCAGCTGATGCAGGGGCTGCAGACCCACGCGGGCTTTGCGCGCTCACGGCTGATCCTGCGCGGGGCCGCGTAGTCTCACGGCCACTGACCCGGCCCTGAAGCGGCCACCAAGGCAATTGTCACAGAAGTGTCTCAATCCTTAAGAATGTTCTGACCGCGCCGCTATGATCATTGTGGCCCCACGTGGATCCGTGGGTCTGCACTGTGCGCGATCTGGTTGGCGGCTTGTGTCAGCGCCACGCTAACAATAATGAGGGTAGACATGTCGCATGAACGGAGCAGGAAAGCCGCCGGCGTTGCCGGCCGGCTGGTCGCAGCAAGTCTGCTGGCCGCGGCGGGGGTGGGCACCGCTGCCGCGCAAACCGGCACCATCACCTTCCTGGGGGCCATCTCGTACCCGTCATGCGGCTTCAGTCCGTCTGCAGGACTGGTGCAGGCGAGTTGCCAGCAGCCATCGGGACAGATCGTCTCGGCACCATTCGCCGTGCCGCCTGCGCGGCTGCTCGGGCAGACGCGTATCGGCGCGGCCAGGCTGGAGGTCGAGCCGGCCCGTGCACCGGACGCGTACCTGGTGGTGGTGACCTATCAGTAAACGACACGGCAGGCAGGCCTGCGCCGGTGTCAGTCCAGCCGGATACTGGAAGCACGGATGGCTTCCGCCCAGTAGGTCTGCTCCACTTTCACCACCTCGGCAAAGGCCTTCGGCGAGCTTCCCTTGACCACCATGCCAAGCTCGACCAGGCGCGCATGCAGCTCGGGGTTGGCCAGCACGCGGTTGACGTCGGCAGACACCTTGTCGACCACGGCGCGCGGCGTCGCCGCCGGCGCGAACAACCCCAGCCAACCCTGCCGCTCCAGGCCGGGCACCCCCGCCTCCTGGAAGGTTGGCACATCGGACAGCAACGGCGAACGCGCCTGCCCGGCGACGGCCAGCACCTTCAGCTTGCCTGTTTGCGCATGGTTGCGAGCCGTCACCGCCGCCACGATGCCGGCCGGCAGTTGCCCGCCCAGCAGGTCATTGACCAGTGGGCCCTCACCCTTGTAAGGCACGTGGATCAGATCGACCTTGGCGTTGCGGCCGAAGATCTCCATCTGCAGGTGCCCGCTGGAACCCAGCCCGTAGGTGCCGTACGGCAGCGGCTTGCCCAGCTTGCGGATATAGTCGATCAGTTGCTTTACGTTGGCCGCCGGTACGCCGGGCTGGACCACCAGCGCCAGGTTGGACGTCGCCAGTTCCGAGATCGGCGCGAAGTCGCGCACCGCGTTGTAATTTGCCTTGCTGTACAGCAGCGGAGCCTGCACCAGGCCGGTCAGCGCGAACAGCGTATAGCCGTCCGGCTCGGCCTTGGCCACCATGTCCGCGCCGATCATGCCGCCGGCGCCCGGACGGTTGTCCACCACCACTGCCTTGCCCCAGGCCTTGGCGAGGCCGTCCGCGATCACGCGCGCGACCACGTCGCCGGCTCCCCCCGCCACATACGGCATCACGATGCGCACGGTGCGCGTCGGAAACCCACCGCCTTGCGCCCGCGACGCAAAGACCCATTTGCTGCAATACCCTGCGCCTGCCTTGCTGCATGTCTTGTCTCCTGTATCTCGTCTGCGGCAGCCGGCACGTACCGGGCCGGTGCCCTGCCACGTCATGCCCGGCCAGCCTCTGCGGGCCGCTGCCGGAAGCGCGTGCGGGCCACTGTAGGAGGCTCGGGTGCCGGTGTCGTCCATCGAAGGGAGGAAATTCGGCACGCCCGCAGAATCGTCCAAACGAACTAGGACGCAACCCGGGTGCCGATGAAACAATGGCCCGCACTGCATGCCACCGCGCCTAAATATTACTGATACAGCACATATGCTGCTGTCCAGCCTCTGCCCCGCGCGACCCGGCATCGCCTTCAAGGAGAGCGCATTGCACCCCTTTGCCAACCTCACCGAGACTGGCGGACCACCGCCGAAGCCGACGGTGCTCGCGTCCAAGCTGGCGCCGCCCGTGCCCCACCCCGCCACCATCGGGCGGCCGCACCTGGTCGCGCGCATGGCGCAGGACCGCGCGGCCCGCGTGATCCTGCTGCGTGCCGCGGCCGGCTTCGGCAAGACCACGCTGATGCAGCAGTACGTGGCGCATTGCGCAGCGCACCAGCAAGCTACGGCGTGGCTGCGCCTGGATGCGGGGAACAACGACCTGGAACGGCTGCTGGTCCACCTCGATGCCGCCCTGGCCGGCCTGGCCACACCGCGCGGCGCCAGGCGGCGCGGGGCGGCTGCGCCGGCCGCCGGGCCACGGCTGGCGAAGCGCATCCTGGAGCAGGTGGGCGGCGCGGCGCAACCGTTCGCGCTCGTGCTGGATGACCTGGAGACGCTGCAGAGCCCGCCCGCGCTGGACTTTGTGCAGCAGCTGATCGAGGTCATGCCGCCCTGCGGCATGCTGGTGATCGGCTCGCGCACGGCCCCCGAAATCGGCCTGGGCCGGCTGCGCGCACGCGGGCGGTTGCTGGAGATCCCTCCGGCCGCCCTGCGCTTCTCCATCGACGAAACCACCGAGCTGCTGCGCGGGCGCTGCGGCCTGCCGCTGCGCGACGGCGATATCGCCACGCTGTACCGCTGCACCGAAGGCTGGGCCACCGCCATCTACCGGCCGCGGCGACGCGCGCGAGATGCTGGACCATCTCGAGCGCGCCAATCTGCTGTTGTTTCCACTCGATGCCGAGCGCACCTGGTACCGCTACCACCGGCTCTTTGCCAGCTTCCTGCAGCATCGGCTGGCGGCGCAGGCGCCCGAGCGGGTCGCGCCGCTGCACCTGGCCGCGGCACACTGGTACCTGGAGCACGGCTACCCGATCCCGGCCGTGGACCACCTGCTGGCCGGCCACCACGACGAAGCGCTCGATGCCATGGCCAGCCAGTCCGGTGCACTGCTTGGCTCCGGCCGGGTGCGGCTGCTGCTGCGCTGGTTCGACCAGGTCCGGCCCGCGGCGCTGGCACGGCAGCCGGCACTGGCGCTGACGCGCGCGTGGGCGCTGCTGCTCAACCGGCGCCACGCCGAGGCCATGGCCGCGCTGGTAGCCTTCCTGCCGGAGCCGGAACACGCCGGCAACGACGGCGAGCGCGCCCGCCTGGCGGTCGAAGCGCAGACCATCCGCTGCGTGCTGCTGGCCATGACCGACCAGGTCGAGGCCTGCCGCGACGCCGCCGGCGCACACTTGCACCGGCTGGCACCGGACGAGCCCTTCCAGTACCGCATCCTCGCCAATTCGCTGGCCTACGCCCTGATCTGCACTCACCGCTATGACGAAGCGCGCAGCGTGCTGTCGCGGGCGACGCTGCGCGCGCAGCAGCCGCAGTCGGCGCAGTCACCCGGCAGCCTCAGCGACACGCTGGAAGGCGTGATCGACCTGGTACAGGGCCGCTTGGGCAATGCGCTGGCGCGCCTGCGCGCGGCCTCCGGCAACCACCCGGGCAGCTGGAACGCCGCGCCCGAAGTGGTCGCCGGCAACCGGCCCGGTGGCGATGTGTTCTGGGCCCTGGCGCTGTATGAGCACGATGCGCGGGACGAGGCGGGACGGCTGCTGGCCAACGCCCTGCCCTACAGCAAGGGCAACGGCCCGCCCGACACCGTCATTGCCTGCCACGTGCTGAGCGCGCGGCTGGCGCTGGCGCGCGGCTGGCGCTGGCGCGCGGGGACCGCGGCCAGTGGCTGCAGCGCCTGGCCGAACTGGAGCAGCTGGGACAGCAGTCCGGCACTGCGCGCATCGTGTGCTCGGCCTGGCTGGAACGCGCGCGCGTGGCCACGCTGGAAGGCAAGCTGGAATCGGCGGCACAGGCGCTGCAGGCAGCCGAGCTGTACGGCGGCTGGGAGGCGCTTGACGCCACTGGCCATGCCAACGATATCGACCGGCCTTTGCTCGCGCGCTGCCGGCTCGACATCGCACGCGGCAACGCGGCGCAGGCGCTGTCCGACCTGGACGCCGCTGTCGGCGCCGCACAGGCGCGCCAGCGCTACTGGCGCGTGCTGCGGCTGCGCATCCTGCGCGCCACCGCGCTCGACCGGCTGCAGCAGCGCGAAGCCGCGCTGCAAGAACTGACCGAAGCCCTGCGCCTGGCCAGCCATGAAGGCTTCTACCGCACCTTCCTTGAAGAAGGCGAGCCGGTTGCCGTACTGCTGCACGCCTGGGCGGAGGCAAACCTGGCACAGGCCGCGGCGCTCGGCGTGGCCGCGCCTTTCGTTGCCGGCCTGCTTGAGCGGCTGCCTGCCGCCTCGGGGCCGTCGCCGGTATCCATAGCGTCGAACCAGCCGGACCCGCTCACCGGACGCGAACTGGAAGTGCTGCACATGCTGTCGGCCGGCTACCGCAATCGGGTGATCGCGCAGAAGCTGTTCCTGTCGGAGCTGACCGTCAAGTCGCACCTGCGCCGCATCCATGCCAAGCTCGGCGCGCAAAGCCGCACGGATGCGGTGGCACTGGGCCGGGCGCGCGGACTGATCCCGTGAGCCGTGGCGGCGCAGTTGCCCGGTAGCGGCTCAGGCGGCCAGCGTCGCCCTCAGGTTGGTCAGCATGTCCGCCACCATCTCCTTCAACCCGTACTCCGCCTGCCACCCCCAGTCCGCGCGCGCCACCGAATCGTCGATCGAATCCGGCCAGCCCTGCGCAATCGCCTGGCGATAGTCCGGTTCAAAGCGGATCTGGAAGCCCGGCACCTGTTCGCGGATGGCCGCGGCGATCTGCGCGGGCGTGAAGCTCATGCCGGCGATGTTGTAGCTGCCGCGCTCGCCGAGCTTGTCCGCCGGCGCTTCCATCAGCTCGATGGTGGCGCGAATGGCGTCGGGCATATACATCATCGGCAGGGCCTCGTCTTCCTTCAGGAAGCAGGGATAAGGCTCGCCCTTCACCGCCGCATGGAAGATATCGACCGCATAGTCGGTGGTGCCGCCGCCGGGCGGGGTCTTGTGCGAGATCAGGCCGGGATAGCGCACGCTGCGCACATCCACGCCGTGGTTGGCGTGATACCAGCGACACCAGCCCTCGCCCGCCTGTTTGGAGATGCCGTAGACAGTGGTGGGCTCCATCACGGTCTTCTGCGGCGTGTTGTCCGACGGCGTGGTGGGCCCGAAGGCCGCGATCGAGCTCGGCCAGAACACCCGCTCCAGCCCGGTCTGCCGCGCCAGCTCCAGCACGTTGAGCAGGCTGGTCATATTGAGGTTCCAGGCCCACTGCGGCGCCTTCTCGCCGGTGGCCGACAGCGCCGCGGCCAGCAGGTAGACCTGGGTGATGCCATGGCGCTCGACCACGGTCGCCAGTTCGCCGCGATCGGTGGCGTTGAGCATCTCGTGCGTCAGGTGCACATGGCGGCCGGTGGGCACCACGTCGGAGGTGATCACATTGGTGCGCCCATAGCGCTCGGCCAGCGCCAGTGCCAGTTCAGACCCGATCTGGCCGTTGGCTCCAACGATCAGGATCTTTGGTTTGCCCTCTTCCATCAGATCAGCTCCAGTTCGCGGCCGGCCTGGCCGAAGGCGTCCAGCGCCGACTGCAGCGCGGCCTCGTCATGCAGCGCGCTCATCTGCACGCGGATGCGCGCCTGGCCCTTGGGCACCACCGGGTAGAAGAAGCCCACCACGTACACGCCCAGTTCCAGCAGACGCTGCGCAAGCTGCTGCGCCTTGTCGGCGTCGTAGACCATGATCGGGATGATGGGGTGGTCGCCCGCCTTGACGTCAAAGCCGAGCTTGTCCAGCCCCGCGCGGAAGAGTTTGGTGTTGCGCTCCAGCCGGTCGCGCAGCTCGGTGCTGGCTTCCAGGATATCGAGCACCGCAATCGATGCCCCCACGATCGCCGGTGCCACCGTGTTGGAAAACAGATACGGCCGCGAGCGCTGGCGCAGCAGCGCCACGACTTCCTTGCGCGCGCTGGTGAAGCCGCCCGAGGCGCCGCCCAGCGCCTTGCCCAGCGTGCCGGTGATGATGTCGATCTTGCCGAACACGCCGCGCGCCTCATGCGTGCCGCGCCCGCGCTGGCCCATGAAGCCGGTGGCGTGGCATTCGTCGATGCCCAGCAGCGCGCCGTACTCGTCGCAGATCGCGCGCATTTCATCCAGCCGCGCCACGGTGCCGTCCATCGAGAACACGCCATCGGAAAACACCAGCGTATAGCGCACGCCGTCGGCCCGTGCCTGCTCCAGCTGCACGCGCAGGTCGTTCATGTCGTTGTGCTCGTAGCGGTAGCGGCGCGCCTTGGACAGGCGGATGCCGTCGATGATCGAGGCATGGTTGAGCGCATCGCTGATGACCGCGTCTTCGGCACCCAGCAGCGTTTCGAACAAGCCGCCATTGGCATCGAAGGCCGAGCCATAGAGGATGGTGTCCTCGGTGCCGAGGAAATTCGACAGCCGCGCCTCCAGTGTCTTGTGCAGGTCCTGCGTGCCGCAGATAAAGCGCACCGAGCTCAGCCCGAAGCCATGTGTGCGCAGCGCTTCGTGCGCGGCCTCGATCACCTGCGGGTGCGACGACAGGCCCAGGTAGTTGTTGGCACACAGGTTGATGACCTCGCGGCCGTCGGTGGTGCGCACCCGTGCGCCCTGCGGCGTGGCGATGACGCGCTCGTTCTTGAACAGCCCCGCCTCGCGGATGCCTTCGAGTTCGGTGCGGATGGATGCATAGAATGCCTCGGCATTCGACATGGCTTGGCTCCCGTTGGTGTGCGAGGGGTGTGCTACGATCTGATCGATAAATCGAACACGTTCTGTATATCGAACGTTTTGAGCAATATAACGAACATCCATCCATGACGCAAGCCCTCGCCCAGAACCCCCAGGCCGCGCAGACCGACGGGCCGCCCGCCGTCGGCATGGCGCTGCAGGCGCTGCGCCAGCAGCAGCGGCTGTCGCTTGACGAACTGTCGCGCCGTGCCGGGGTTTCCAAGTCGATGCTGTCGCAGATCGAACGCAACCTGGCCAACCCCACCGTGGCGGTGCTGTGGCGCCTGGCCAATGCACTCGGCGTGAACCTGGCGGATTTCCTCGCGGGCGGCGCGGCCGAGCGCCCCGGCGGCGGCATCACCGTGGTCCAGCCACACGCGATCCCGTCGCTGAAAAGCCCCGATACCCGCTGCGACCTGCGCATCCTGGGCCCGATCGACCTGGCCGGGCGCTTCGAGTGGTATGAACTGACGATCCAGGCCGGCGGCGTGCTGTCCTCCGAGCCGCACGAGGCCGGCACCCAGGAACACCTGTCGGTACTGAGCGGATCGATGACGGTGCGCGCGGGCGCCGATGAAAAGAAGCTGCGGCACGGCGAGACCGCGCGCTATGCGGCCGATGTCGCACATGCGATCTCCAATGGCGGCAAGACCACTGCCACCGCACTACTGGTTGTAGTGCATCCGGGCTGACACGAAAAGGGAGGCGGCTGCGCGCCGCCTGCTGCCGCTCAGCGCGCGCACGGCCCAAATACGCCCTATAACAACCCACGCCACCATGCGCGCGCACGCTGGCCTATATTCCCGAGGCCCGCACCACCATCCGCCTGCACGGGCCAGGCCTCAATTGGAGACAACGCGTGTCGACGACAGAAGCCTATCTGCTGGATTCCATCCGCCTCGCCATGGAGAACGTGCGCGAGCGCAGTACCTGGCCCTTCGGCGCCGTGGTCGTCAGGGACGGCAAGGTGCTGGCGCGCGCGGTAAACGAGGTGGAGGCCAACTGCGACCCGAGCGCGCACGCCGAAATGCAGGCCGTGCGCGCCGCCAGCCGCGCGCTGGGCAAACCTGACCTGAGCGGCTGCACCGTGTATGCCAGCGGCTACCCCTGTTCGATGTGCCTGTCGGCGATGCACCTCGCCGGCGTCGAAGCGGTCTACTACGCCTACTCAAACGAGGACGGCGCGCCCTACGACCTGTCCGCGGAGCGCGGCTACATCGAGCTGGCCCGGCCACTGGAGCAACGGGAAATGAAGCTGGCCTACGTGCCGGCGCGCGACGAGGGCATCGACCTGTATGAGGCCTGGCGCGAGCGGCAGGGCCAGTAAGCGGGGCAAGCCGGTACGGGGCGGTAGGCTGCCGCCCCAATTCCACAGCGCCGGCATGGCCATTACATTGTCACCGTAGGTAGTTAATATTGGCGATGACGGCGCTGCGACGCCCGATCACATGTAACGTTCTGCCGTTGAACGGAACCGCGCGCTGCCTGCCTCGTCAAACCAACTGATTGCCGGAGACAGGCGCCGCATTGCAGCATTTCACCGCAGTGCAGCACGCGCAGCCGGCATGTGCCGCATCGTCTCCCCGACCGTTTTTTCGTCTTCCCGCGCCTGGCGCTGTTGCGCTGCGCAGAATCCCAGCAAACGCCCCCCTTTAGCCAAGGAGACGAACGTGCTGAGCCCGCATGAACTTGCCACGCTGCTATTGCTGAGCGACGGCCCGGATTCACTCGATTCCAGCGATTCCCGCCAGATCGACCCCATCGACCTGAAGGCACTGGTCGAAAAGCAACTCGTAAAACTTGAAATCCTGCACGGCTCCCGACAGGAGCCGCGCATCACCAGCCACGGCTACTCGATGCTCAAGGCGATGGGGCGCTGAAGTCCCGGCCCGACGCTGCAGCACGCGCCGCAAGGCACACCCGCAACACCACGGAGCCCACGATGACGGTGCGTCCGGCCATTGGCGCCGACGGCACGGCGGCAAACGCCGATGCGGCGCGCCGCCGCTTCCTGTATGACCTGGGCCTGCTTGCCGCTGCCGGCATCGCGCCCGGCGCGGCAGCGGCCACCCCCGCCGCGTGCCTGCTGACTCCCTCCGCCACCGAAGGCCCCTTCTATCTGGACGACGCCCTGGTACGCGCCGACATCCGCGACGACCGCCCCGGCCAGCCCTTGCGGCTGCGCATCCGCGTGGTGGACGCGCAGCGCGGCTGCGCGCCGGTGCCGGGCGCGCTGGTCAGCATCTGGCATTGCGATGCCGACGGCAACTACAGCGGCGAAAGCCCCGGCAACCGCCAGGCGCGCTTCCTGCGCGGCGTCCAGCCCACGGGCCAGGATGGCGTGGCGACGTTCACGTCGATCTATCCCGGCTGGTACGCGCCGCGCGCCATCCATATCCACTTCAAGGTGCTGCTCGGACACACGGCGGCCCTGACCAGCCAGCTGTACTTCAGCGATGCGCTGAACCGCGAGGTGCTGGGCACGCATCCGGCTTATCGCGCGCACGGCGTGCCGTCGCGCGCCACTGCGCAGGATCCGATCGCAGGGTCGCGCCCGAACCTGATGCGCGTGCACCAGGCCGCCGATGCAGCGGGGCTGCTGGAGGCCGAGTTCACGGTCGGCATCGCTCGCGCCTGAGCCGTTCCTGCAGACACGGCCGAGCGCGGCGTCACCCGCTTGCCGCTGTTTCCTATACTGGTTGGCAATGCCAACCGATACCTCCCTCGCCAGCCTTCCCGTCGACACCGCATTCCGCACTGACATTCCCGGGCGACTGGACCGCCTGCCGTGGTCGCGCTGGCACTGGCGCGTGGCGATTGCGCTGGGCATCGCCTGGGTGCTCGATGGCCTGGAAGTCACGCTGGTCGGCTCCGTCGGCGCCGTGCTGGAGCGGCCCGATACGCTGGGGCTGACGGCGACGCAGGTGGGCTGGTCGGGGTCGCTCTATATCGCCGGCGCGGTGCTGGGGGCGCTGGTGTTCGGGCGCATGGCCGACCGGCTCGGGCGCAAGCGGCTGTTCCTGGCCACGCTCGCGGTCTACATGGCGGCAACGCTGGCGACCGCGTTCGCGCCCGGCTTTGCCTTCTTTGCCGCGTGCCGCTTCTTCACCGGCCTGGGCATCGGCGGCGAGTATGCGGCCATCAATTCCGCCATCGACGAACTGATTCCCGCGCGCGTGCGCGGGCGCGTCAACCTGGCCATCAACGGCAGCTTCTGGCTGGGCGCGGCCCTCGGCGCGGGGCTGAGCCTGGTGCTGCTCGATGCGCGCGTGCTCGGCCCGGTATGGGGCTGGCGCGCCTGTTTTGCGCTGGGCGCGGTGCTGGCGGTGGCGATCATCCTGGTGCGCAAGCACGTGCCCGAGAGCCCGCGCTGGCTGGCCACCCACGGTCGCCTGGAAGAGGCCGAGCGCGTCATCGCCGCGATCGAGGCCGAGGTACGCCGCCACCACGGTCCGCTGCCGCCGGTGGCGCCCGATTGTGTCGCGGTGACCATGCGCCGGCGCGCCGCGCCGGGCGTGGGCGAAGTCATGCGCCTGCTGCTGCGGCGCTATCGCCAGCGCAGCATCATCACACTGGCACTGATGGTGGCGCAGGCCTTCTTCTATAACGCGATCTTCTTCACCTATGCACTGGTGCTGTCTCGCTTCTATGCCGTGCCGGAAGCGCGCGTGGCGCTGTATATCTTTCCGTTCGCGCTGGGCAACGCCCTCGGGCCGCTGCTGCTCGGCCCGCTGTTCGACCACATCGGGCGCCGGCGCATGATTGCCGCCACCTACGTCCTGTCTGGCATCGGCCTGGCACTGACCGGCTGGGCCTTCGTTGCAGGCTGGCTCGATGCACGCACCCAGGCGTTGTGCTGGTCAGCGGTGTTCTTCCTGGCCTCCGCCGCGGCCAGCTCGGCCTACCTGACCGCGAGCGAGGTGTTTCCGCTGGAAATGCGCGCGCTGGCGATCTCCGTGTTCTACGCCGTGGGCACCGGCACCGGTGGCTTTGTCGCACCACTGCTGCTGGGCGCGCTGATCGAAAGCGGCAGCCGCGAAGCCGTCGCAGCAGGCTACGGCTTCGGCGCGGCACTGGTGATCGTCGCCGGACTGCTGGCCCTGCGCTTCGGCATCGATGCCGAACGCCGCCCGCTGGAGGACATTGCACCGCCGCTCGGGGTCGACGACTAGCGCGATCACATCGGGCAATCCTCTGCGACCAGCGGGCAAGCCTCGCCTTCTCCGTATCCTCAGCACTCCCCTCAATGCCTGCCGCATTCGTCGTGCACCGCATGCCATCTTACTCACCAGTCGATAAGTAAGTCGACAAATTGGGGAACTTTGCGATGCCCGTGCCGGTCGGATCGTGTATGAAACGAGACGGACGTACATTTGACCATCAGACGCTGGAGGCGATTCGCC
>NZ_QKWJ01000131.1 GCF_003353055.1 Cupriavidus lacunae | reverse complement strand
GAAAGTCAGTGACGGTGCGCCGCTTCCAAAGTTCCCATCGTGGCAGCAGAACAAAACGCTGCTCGAATGGCTCCATTCGCTGTAGGGCCGAGGAGGTTACGCACGCCGTTTGTTGGTTGCGGGCCTCCACATCCTGTCCAAACTTTTATGTACAGTTCCTACGACCGAGAACCTTTGCCTATCGCGAGTGGGATTTGAGACTGCGCATAAAACCTTTCGGCCGGTAATAGATCGACGTGGTCGAAATCGACGCATGGCGCAGGTTATCGCGCACGGCGCTCAGCTCGACGCCCTTGGCCAGCGCGTGCGTGGCATGGGTATGCCGCATCCAATGCGGCGTGGCACGGCGGAGCTTCTCGGTCAGCGGTGGGTGGTCGCTGGCCAAGCTGTCTGCGGCCAACCGGAAAAATCGGCGCATGACCTCCCAAAGCCGTAGCGCCGTGATGCCGGTCTCGCTTCCGTCCAAGCTACCGACCAGTGGCGTGGCCGGCTCCCAGCGGGCGCGGCTGATCGGTAAGCCGCGCTCCTGCAGATAGCGATCGAGCGCGACGCGCGCCAGCGGCGTCAGGGTAACCTTGGCTGGCTTGCCGCCCTTGCCAACGACATGCAGCCAGGGATCGCCAGCGGCATCCACCTCGACATTGCGCAACATCGCCTGGGTCAGTTCGCTGATCCGCAGTCCTGTGGCATAGCCGAAGTCCAGCAGGAAGCGCAACCGTTGCGCCGCCGATGCTTCCCATCCGTACGACCATTCGAGCCCGTTCGCGATGGCCCGCACCAGCAGCCATTCCCCTTCGGTGAAGGCGTGGGTCGTGGCCACTGCCTTTGCGTGCTGGCTGCCTCGCACTTTGATGCCGGCAAAGGGATTGGCCATGACATAGTGCTGCTCGACGAGCCAGCGGAACATGGCGCTGAGCACGGCGAGCGCCTGCGCCACCGAACGGGCCGACAGATTACCCGCAAACGGCCGCCAGTCCGGCGCCGTGCGCGGCCGCGGCGGCCCGACCCAGCGCTCACGCGGCGACGGCTTGCGCAGGAAGGCGCGGTAGTCCGTCGCATCCTTGGTGGTCAGCGAGGACAGTGCCTTGCCTCGCGCGACAATGGCCCACAGGATCAGCCGTTCCGCCTCCTTGCGGTAGGCGCGCTGGGTAGCCGGGGTTTCGTGCAGGGCGAGCCAGGCCTGGATGGCATCGTAGTCGTTGTCCGCGCCCAGGATGCAACTGGAAGCGGGCGCGCGGAACGCCCCGGCGGAACCATCAACGTCCTGCGGCACGCGCAGGATCTCCCACGGGGCGACATCCGACCGCTGCCCGGCAACGACCAGCGCGCGGGCCCGTTCCGTGAGTGCCGGGTGCGCGGCGAAGAAAGCCTCGATGCTCCGGGCGCTGGCTGGGCCGAGCCCCGGGATCGCGGTCCACCACTGCCGCCGGCGCGGTATCCGCACAGTAAGATCGGCTAGGGTATGGATCCCTGCAGCGTGCAAGGCATCGACCGCGCGTGCCGGCAGCCAGCGAGTGAGCTCGTCGCTGATCTGCGGCGTGGGACGGGGCAGAGTGCGCAGTTGCTCGACCGCCTGCGTCGTGGCCTTGGCATGGCGCTGACGTTGAGCAGTCGGGCATTCGAACAGCGTCGCCAGATCGGGCCGCTGGCGTTGGCGGGCGTACTGGGCGAGTTGCCGCCGGATCTGTCCGATGAGGCCACGGGCAGACTGGCCGGGCTCGAGACGATCGGCAAGAAAGCGCGCGGCAGCCTGTCGAGAGGATGCCCCCTCATACCAGGCGCGCAGCGCGGCCAGTGCCGCGATGTCCGGGAAGCCGTCGGGGGTGGGCAGGTGTCGGGGCATTTCGGCGGAAGAGAGTTTGGTACCAAAATGATAGTATAAGGATAATAACCCTTATCTCTGTAGCAATCACGCAAACGAACTTCCGTCGCGTTGTCACAAGGCCATCATCACCTCCGGTCTGGATTGCCCCCCTGAACAGCCTACCCACGTGTACGCCGGACCGCTTACGAACAGCGTGACAGGTACCTTTCGACCCAACGCGGACGTCTCGCTTGACTTGCGGTTATGGCAGCTTTCACAGTCAAAGCGGCCATTGCGCTGGTTGCCGACTAAGCGACAAAACGCGGTCGACCTCTGCGGCGCTGCTTTGCTATTTTGCGGAAACGGCTTCTGCTCCGCACGCCAGTATCACGATGTCGTCAACTCCCGCATGGCCAAGGAGCGACAGATGAGCAGGGCTGACGAAGGAACTGAGGACGCAGGTTCGGTCGCTATTTTGAACGGAAGTTCTGTCGCCGCATCTCGACGCTGGAGATATGTCGCGCCTCCGTTACAGTGTCGACCGCGCGTGCCGCCAACGTCGAACACAGGCCCAGTAAAGCCTGTGAAGCGCGGCATCTTGCGTATTCAGCAAGGCCTGTCGGCCAATTATTAGCGCGTGCAGATCTAGAGTACCTTGCTCGGCCGCGCAGGCCAGGCATATTAACTGCTGCCGAGTGCTGCCTCGCCGAATCCACTCGTCCAGCACGCTTGCCAGCTTTTCTTGGTAAGCCTCGCTGCCAGGCAAGGCGATGGCTTGTGCGATCCGCTCGGCGTCAATGCGCATGCGACGGATCTCGGTGATAAGGTTCGTCGCGGAGGTTGCCCGGTTGTGAGGACTGCAGGCGCTTTCGTGCATGGTCCGTAAAGGTGTCGCCGGTGAGTAGACCCGGTGCCGCTGAAATGCCATCGCTCGTTGGGTCAAATTCGTCCAGTGTCGTGGGTGTCGTCCACGACTTCGTCCGTTTCCTCCGTGTCCAATTCTTGCTCTTTCGCAGCCGACAGGAGGTTGTGCTTGACCTGGGTCAGCATGTCTGCCAGCGCAAGGCGGTCTTTCACGCTGAGTCCACTTAGCATGCGCTCACTCATCTCGTTGCTCTTGGCGCGCATTTCCGAAATTAGGCGCGTACCCTTGGGCGACAGATAGACGCGCTTGGCGCGCCGATCGACCGCGTCAGGGCGTCGCTCGACCATCTCCGCGCTTTCCAGCCGTTCGATCAGCCCGCCAAGGGCCGCCTTGCCGATATCGAGCACGGTCGCCAGATCGCTTTGAATCATGCCGTCGTGACGCGACAGATGTGCCAAAATCCACCACTGCGATCGTGTGACTCCCAGTGGCTTCATGAACTCATCGAAGACCTTACGGCGCAACCGCGAAACATCGTGCATGAGAAAGCCCAGCCGCTGATCCCAATTCTCATCCTTGATTTTGCGCATTCTGGTTGTCCTGGTGATCTGGGCTTCGCCGGCGGGCGCTGCGTCTGGCTTGTCTACCTCCGCCGGCGGCAATTGTGGTTGGCCACGCTTCGCCCCTCGCGTAGCCTTGGATTCGGTGGCCCGCGCGGGCGCTGATCTACCTTGTAGTGCTTTCACGGGATCACCTGATCGAAGCCTCGTCCGGCATGACCGGCTCGAAAGCGAACCGGACCACGATTTTACAATTCTTCGGGTTGATAACCCCAAAAAGGCCGACTGTTCGAGCGTCGTCAATACGACTTGGGCAGGCCAAGCACCTTTTCTGCGATATAGCACAAGATCAACTGCGGTGAAATTGGCGCGATACGCGGAAGCATTGCTTCGCGGAAATACCGCTCGACGTGATACTCCTTGGCATAGCCCATGCCGCCATGCGTCAGCACAGCGGTCTCGCATGCGCGGAATCCGGCTTCGGCGCAGAAGTACTTGGCCGCGTTTGCCTCCGCGCCCGCCGGTTGGCCCTGGTCATAGCGCCATGCGGCGCGCTGATAAAGCAGGGTGCCCGCTTCCAGGTCGATCCATCGTTCGGCGAGGGGATGCTGCACGCCCTGGTTCTGTCCGATGGGCCGGTCGAATACTATGCGTTCGCCCGCATAAGTGGCGGCGCGCTTCAACGCAGCCCGTCCCAGACCGGTCGCCTCGGCTGCCAGCAGTACCCGTTCAGGATTGAGTCCATGCAAGATGTACTCGAACCCGCGCCCTTCTTCGCCAATGCGATCCTCGACGGGAATCTCCAGGCCATCGATGAACAACTGGTTTGAGTCCACCGCCTTTCGACCCAACTTCTCGATTTCGCGCACTTCGATCTTGCTGCGGTCAAGGTCTGTATAGAATAGACTGAGGCCCTGCGCCGGGGAGGTGACCTCCTCAATCGGCGTGGTCCGGGCAAGCAGCATGATCTTTTGGGCTACCTGGGCCGTGGAGATCCAAACTTTTTGCCCGTTGACGACATAGCGGTCGCCCTTGCGGATGGCTCTCGTCTTGAGCTTCAACGTGTTCAGGCCGGTGTTGGGTTCCGTCACTCCGAAGCACGCTTTGGTCTGCCCGTCGATAATGGGCGGTAGCCAGCGTTTGCGCTGCTCGTCGCTGCCGTGCACCACTACGGGATGCAGGCCAAAGACATTCATATGAATGGCGGATGCGCCGGAGAGCCCGGCGCCGGAGGCCGCAACCGTCTCCATCATCAACGCGGCCTCGCTGATGCCAAGTCCCGCGCCGCCATAATCGGCGGGCATGGCCACACCGAGCCAGCCGGCCTTGGCCATGGCTGTGTAGAAGTCGTCGGGAAAGCCACCTTCCCTGTCCTTCCTGAGCCAGTATTCATCATCAAAAGGCTTGCAAATTTCCTCCACCGCGGAGCGGATGGCAAGCTGGTCATCGGTAAGGGAAAAAATCATGGTCTGCCTTGTGGTTTCGATATGAACGAGAGATTGTGCGAGGGCGGCGCGCGGAGCGGTCAGAGAGTGACTGCCGGCGAGACAGGCTATGCGGGGAACAGACGGATTAGACGCTTGCCAAAGTTTTCACCGCGGTATAAAGCCGCGATAGAACCAGGCGCCTCTCCAATGCCGTCCACGATCTCCTCGCGGTAGCGCAGGCTACCGTCGCGCACCCAGCTTGCGAGCCGCGCCACGGCTTCCTCATAACGGTGTTCGTAATCCCACACCAGGAAGCCCTCCATGCGGGCGGCCTTGTTCAGTAGATGCCGTTCAGGCCTTGGCCCGGTGGGCCAGGGCTCCCAGCTTGCCACCGAAGCGGTGCCACAGACGACGATTCGCGCGCCCTTGTTGATACGCCTGAGCACGGCGTCGGTGATCCAGCCGCCGGCATTGTCGTGATAGACATCGACTCCGTCCGGACAGGCTGATGCTAGCCGCTCCTCGAAATCAAGCGCCTTGTAGTCCACCGCTGCCTCGAAGCCGAATTCTTCCAGACAAGCGGCAACCTTCGCCGCGCCGCCGGCGATGCCAACGGTCCTGCATCCCATCAGCTTCGCAATCTGCCCTACCGCCGAGCCGACCGAGCCAGCGGCGGTGGAAACTACGACGGTGTCGCCGGGGCGCGGCATGCCAACTTCCGTCAGCGCAAAATAGGCGGTGACGCCATTGATGCCGAGCACACCGAGCGAAAGCGACAGCGGCAAGTCGTTTTCGATCACCTTGCGGCGGATCGCACGTGGCGTGGACACGCTGTACTCCTGCCACCCCAGCATGCCCATGATCTTGTCTCCGACGGCGAAGTCTGGATTCCGGGAAGCCACTACCTCGCCCGCGGCGAAGGCGCGCATGACGTCGCCAATCGCCACCGCATCGGCATAGTTCTGCGCAGCATTGACCCACCCACGCATCGCTGGCTCGACCGACAAAAACGCGTTACGCACCAAGATTTCACCTTCCAACAAGTCCGGAACGGCAGATTCGACGATCTCGAAGTGATCCGCCTGCGGAATGCCGTGCGGCCTGGACTTGAGCCGCACTTGCCGGCTCACGAGGTTATCCAACATGACGAGCTGCTCCAGTTGACACGAAAGAAGGGTTGCGTGTGATGTCTACCGCGGTCGGCGAAACAGACGATCGCTCTGCCGTGCAACTCGGCCAAGCCATCAAAATGTAGTATGTATCCATCCGATTAGGTATGCCAGCATACTAATGCCATACCTACTTTTGGAAACCAAGGGAAAACCATTAATCCTTGCAAATTGTGGGCAACAAAAGCGCCTTTAGCGCCGCGTTCTGAGTTCCTTGCAACTTTCTTTTCTTTTCACTTGCCATCGAAAATCTAAGGATTTAGTATGCATGCATACGACGTTTCGATCTGAGGAGACATGATGGCTGGTTTGTACTTTGAGCAGTTCGAGATAGGTCAGATGTTCCGGCACGATGTTCGTCGGACGGTGACTGAAACGGACAACGTGCTGTTCAGCACCATGACCCACAATCCCGCCGCGATTCACATCGATGCCGAATACTCGAAGGGCACGGAGTTCGGCAAGCCGCTGATGAACAGTGCATTCACTTTGGGTCTGATGGTCGGCATCTCCGTGGCGGATACCACGCTGGGAACGACGGTCGGCAATCTTGGCTGGGACGAAGTCCGCTTTCCCCGGCCGGTTTTCGCTGGCGACACGCTGCGCGTCGAAACGACAGTGCTGGAAAAGCGGCACAGCAAGTCTCGGCCAGAGAACGGCATCGTGGTGTTTCAGCACACTGCCTTTAACCAACGCGACGAGGTAGTGGCCTCGTGCAAACGTAGCGGCCTGATGTATCGACTCCCGGCAGAGGCGCGGTAAGGATCGTGTGCCTAGCGCCCTGGTACGGCGCATCGCCCATATTCCGGACGAGGCTTCGACTTTCCGAAGCTCAAGGAGACATCATGAAGAAACCCAGCAAAGTCATCATCACGTGCGCGGTCACGGGGTCCATCCATACGCCTTCCATGTCACCCTATCTGCCGATTACGGCTGAGCAGATCACGGAGGACGCGGTCGCCGCGGCCGAAGCGGGCGCAGCCATGCTGCACCTGCATGCGCGGAACCCGGAGACCGGCGCGCCCGATCAGAGCGTGGAGCGCTTCGCGGCATTCCTCCCGCGGATCCGGGAGCGGTCCAACGCGATCCTTAACATCACGACCGGCGGCGGGCTGGGCATGACCCTGGACGAGCGCCTCGCGCCGGCCAGATGGGCTCAGCCGGAGGTGGCCTCAATGAATATGGGTTCGCTCAACTTCAATATCGCAGCGGCGGGCGAGCGCATCAAAAAATTTAAGCACGAATGGGAAAAGCCGTACCTGGAGAAGACCCGCGACTTCATCCTTTCCAATACCTTCAGTCAGATCGAGCGGGGCATGCTTCTGCTCTCCGCACAGGGCACGCGCTTCGAGTTCGAATGCTATGACGTCGGCCACTTGTACAACCTTGCCCACTTCGTCGACCGTGGCATGGTCAAGCCGCCGTTCTTCGTGCAATGCATTTTCGGCATCCTCGGAGGTATCGGCGCGGACCACGACAACCTGATGCATATGCGCATGATCGCCGATAGGCTTTTCGGCGAAGACTACTACCTGTCGGTACTGGCGGCCGGCAAGCACCAGATGCCGTTCGTCACCATGAGCGCGCTGCTTGGCGGCAACGTCCGGGTCGGTCTCGAAGACAGCCTATACGCTGGCAGAGGACAACTGGCGACCTCGAACGCGGAACAGGTATCGAAAATCCGCCGCATCCTTGAAGAGCTTTCGCTGGAGATCGCTACGCCGGAGGAAGCTCGCCGGATGCTGCAAACCAAGGGCGCCGACAACGTTGCGTTCTGAGCAAGTTATCCGCCCACCAGTGCGATTGATAGGAAGACAGCAAATATGGATGCATTGAAAGGACTGCGGGTCGTCGACTTCTCCAAGGTTCTGGCGGGCCCGCTTTGCACACAGTATCTGGGCGATATGGGGAGCGAGGTCATCAAGGTGGAGCCGCCGCGAGGCGACGATACCCGCCACTGGCCGCCTTTCCATGATGGCACCGGCACGGTGTTCCTGAGCGCGAACCGCAGCAAGCAAAGCGTAGTACTGGATTTGAAGTCGCCGCTCGGCAATGAAGCCGCCCAGCGCCTGATCGACACCGCCGACATCGTGGTGGAGAGCTATGGCCCTGGCGTAGCGAAGCGGCTTGGCATTGACTACGAAACGCTGTCGGCAAGAAAGCCGGGCCTCATCTACTGCAGCATCTCAGGCTTCGGCAGCGCGGGGCCTCTGTGCAACGGCAAGGGGTATGACGTTATCCTGCAGGCGTTCAGTGGCATGATGTCGGTGACAGGCGAGGAGGGCGGGCCGGCCATCCGCAGCCCCATCTCTCCGATTGACCAAGCCACTGGCATGCATGCGGCCATCGGCATCCTCGCCGCAGTGGTCAGGCGCCTGCAGACCGGTGCGGGCATGCGCGTGGAGGCGGCGCTATTCGATACTTCGCTGGCGTTCATGGCCTACGTCATGCAAAGCTACTGGGAGCGCGGCACTGAGCCGATCCGGTGGGGCTCCGCGCACGAGTCCTTGTGCCCGTACCAGGTGTTTGACACACGCGACCAGCCGATGTTGCTCGGCGTCGCCAATGACGCACTGTGGCAGGCCTTTTGCAAGGAAGTTGATGCGCCGGATCTTGCGTCGGATCCTCGCTACCTTACCAATGCCGATAGAGTCAAGAGCCGCGGCCAGGTGCTGCGCGAAGTCGCAGCCCGACTCTCTGGTGGCACCTGCGACGAGTGGGTGACCCGCTTCTCGCGCGCTGGCATACCCTGCGCACCTATCCTAAGTGTGGGCGAAGTCGTCACGCATCCTCACACCGAGGCGAGCGGCATGATCAGGCACCTCGTCGGCGGCGCTGCCAAAGAGGGCGTGAACGTTGTCTCCCAGCCGCTGCGATTCGATGGCGAGCGTTCGGAGCCCAGCGCAGCCCCGCCCGAATTGGGTGCACACACACGCCAGGTGCTACAGACTTTGGGATATACCGAGGAGCAGATTGGGCTTTTCGCCATGCCGGTATCAAACTCAACGGGTGTAGCAGCGTCTGAATCTAGGAGCTAAAGAGTGCCAATTGATTTTCACGTCGATGGAGGCATTGCCACCATCACGATCAACCGGCCGGAGCGACGCAATGCTCTGGACATCGAACACTATGAATTGCTGTCCCGGGCATGGCAGACCGTGCGTGATGATGACGGCATCCGTGTCGCCATAATCACTGGCGCGGGCGACCAAGCATTCTGTGCCGGCGCCGATCTGAAATCCTTCGTGGGCGCTAAGCCGCAACTCAGCGCGTTGATGCGGACGCAGAGCCAGCAACTGCTCAATCGCGGTCTCGAAGTTTGGAAGCCCGTGGTGGCGGCCGTCAACGGCTACTGCCTCGGGGGAGGCATGACGCTGCTGCTGGCAACCGATTTGCGTGTCTGTACGGATGCGGCCACTTTCGCGTTGAGCGAGGTACAGCGCGGCGTCTTTCCCGCCAACGGCGGCACCCAGCGCGTGGTCCAGCAACTACCGCACGCGATTGCCATGGAGATGCTGCTGATCGGCGACCGCTTCGATGCCGCGACCGCGCAGCGGTGGGGGCTGGTCAACCGGGTAGTACCTGCCTCCGCGTTGATGGAGGCTGCGCGCGAATATGCGAGCCGGCTGGCGGCTAACGCGCCGCTGGCTGTACAGATGGCGAAGGAACTGGCGCTGCGCAGCCGCGACAGCGATCTAGCCACCGGCCTACGTATGGAGCAGGTATTCCTGCGGATTTTGCAGGAGTCAGACGATGTCCGGGAAGGTACGCACGCATTCGCCGAGCGGCGGGTGCCACGCTTTGAGGGGCATTGAATTGATCACGACTACCATGGTGAGAGGGGGTTGAAATGGCGTTAAGGTCTTTGTTGTTCGTGCCAGGCGACAGCGAGCGCAAGCTCGCCAAGGGGGAAAGCGTGGGCGCAGACGCTCTCGTGCTCGACCTGGAGGATTCGGTGGACGTCTCGCGCCTCCCGCTGGCCCGGGGGATGGTGCGCGAGTATCTCGCGAGTCGCGACCGGACCGGTCCGGACTTGTGGGTGCGCATCAATCCGCTTGATTCGGGGTTGGCCCTCGACGATCTGGCAGCGGTGGTGCAAGGCGGCCCCGCTGGGATCTTTTTACCCAAGGGCAGTGGAGCGCCCGATATCGTGCTGCTGGACCAATACCTTCGCGCGCTTGAAGCGCGCGAGGGTATTCCTGTGGGTTCGATTGGCATCTTGCCGGTGGCTACCGAAACCCCTCAGGCGATGTTCACGCTGGGCAGCTATGCTGGATCCAGCGCGCGTCTGCGCGCTTTGACTTGGGGAGCGGAAGACCTCGCGGCCGCCGTCGGCGCGAGCGGCAACCGCGTCGAGAACGGTGAGTACGAGTTCACATATCGGATGGCGCGCTCGTTGTGCTTACTGGGCGCGCATGCGGCGGGTGTGACGGCTATCGATACCATCTGGGGAAACTTCCGCGATGCGGCGGGTCTTCAGCGGGACGCGGCCAGTGCGCGCCGTGCGGGGTTTTCCGGGAAGATCGCTATTCATCCGGACCAAGTGCCGCTGATCAACGAAGCCTTCACGCCCGACGCTAGCGAGGTGACGCGCGCGCGCCGCATCGTCGAAGCCTTCGAGCAGGCTGAGGGTGCAGGGACGCTGCAGCTCGACGGGGAAATGCTGGACCGCCCGCATCTGAAGCAGGCCCAGCGCCTACTGGCGAGCCTTCCTGCTCAACAATGACGACATAGCGCGCCGGGCGGCGTGCATAACAGGAGACAGAGATGGCTTTTTTGTTCAAAACGCTATGCGCCGTCGCCGGGGCATTCGTGGCCTGCGCGACAGCAGCCCAAGCGCAGTCGAATTACCCCTCACAGCCGGTGCGGCTAGTGACGGCGTTTGCCGCAGGGAGCGCCAGTGACATCGTCGCCCGCATGTTTGCAGACAAGCTGCGCAGCGCGCTGGGGCAGCCCGTCATTGTGGAGAACAAGCCCGGCGCGTCGGGCCAGATTGCAACCGACTATGTCGCGCATGCCAAATCGGACGGATACACGCTGCTGTTGGCGACCAACACCACGCATTCGTCCAACCCATATCTATTCCGTAAGCTGCGCTACGATCCTATCTCGGATTTCACACCCCTCGTACAGGTGTGCAATTTTCCCTTCCTGCTCGTCGTCGGCGGCAAGCTACCGGTCAAGAACGTCGGTGACTTGTTGAAGTATGGCAATGCCAATCGCGGCTCGGTCAACTACGCCTATGGCAACAGTACCGGGCAGATCGCCGCCGCCTCGTTCAATAAAATCACCGGCATGGGTGCCGCCGGGGTGCCGTACAAGAGCACACCACAGGCCATGACGGATGTCATCGGCGGACAGGTTAGCTTCATGTTCGTCGACCTCGCCTCGGCAGCCTCGCAGATCCAGTCGGGAAACTTGAAAGCACTTGCTGTCTCATCGGAAAAGCGCAGCGCGCTCGTGCCCGACTTGCCGACGGTTTCCGAGTCTCTGGGTAAGCCGGGCTTTGACCTGGTGGCGTGGGTCGGCATTTTTGGACCCGCCCGGATGCCAGCGGTGATTGCAAAGCGACTGGGCGACGAACTCTATAAGATTGCCGCGTCGCACGAAGTAGACGAAAAGCTGCGGCGTCTCGGGGCCGAGCCAACGCCTGCCCCGGCTCACGAGTTCGGCGTCTTCGTGGCACGCCAGAAGGCAGTGTGGGGCGAGAAGGTGAGGGAGGCGGGCATACAGCCGGAGTAAGCAGAACAGGCAGCGCGATAGCGGAGGGAGACCCAGGGGAACGGCGCCGAGCTCCGCCGGTATCGCGTTCTCGCTACGGTGCGTGTCGAACACTGTCATTGGATACCTAGGAGCGACCTGCACACGTATGGCGACTACTCCGCTCCTCGCCGCAAGGGCCTTTCGATATCAGCAGGACCCCAGATCCCCGGTGAACTAGTCGTCAGGGACCGCATGGTCGAGAAGCGGCATGTGCGCTTGGACTGGGGAAGAAGGCGCACGCAGGGTCGAGGTCAGAGTAGCTGGGCTTGAACGGGAATTCTCGGCAGAGCGCATCTCAGCGATCGATATAGCCGTCTCGCGTCACGGTTAATACGTTGTTGTACCAAGGCCGGCACCCAGCTAGAGCAATCGTAATCTGACGAATTCGACCTCGTGCTCTCGACGTGGCTGCTCCCTTTGGACTATGGGATGACCATCGCCTGATGGCGTATTGCCCATGAGTGTCCGCGGTTCGGCGGGCTGCCCAGCAAACTAAATGTAGATCTGTTCGCTATTGTGCCAATACCAACTGTCGCAATCTCGGTGGATTGACTTCTTAAATAATCGTCGTCGCAAGGCGGTCGCCTGTTTGGTCGGCAGGCGTTTGTCGGTCTCCAATCGGACAAGTTCAGTGCGCTGACGTTCGGCCGGCAGTACACCTCAATGTTCGACGCGTACGCAAGCTTCGGTGTACCTGCTCGGCCCGGCATTTCGCTCAGACAACGCCATGTTTGGACCGGTGACGGCGGTGGCGCACTGGACGTTTGGCACCGGCGCAGGGTCGATAGGCGTGGTGCCGCTCGCAGGCTCAGGGGCGGGAGAATCGGCCGGCCATTTTCGCGACAACAGCGGATATGGCGCTGGACTGACGTATGCGTCGGGTCCTTTTGGCATGACGCTCACCTATGATCAGTGGAATCCGGCGGTGACGGCAGGAAACGCGGGGCGGGTCAAAAAGGCGGGTGGGCAGGGTTTCGGTGCTTCCGGCAATGAAGCTGCCCTTTCTGACCGCTGTGTAGCACAGTACGGCCGTCCGCCGTATAGTCGGCGAGTGGCCGTACTTGGCCGCTCGCGGACATTGGCACCCACCAACCGTCTTGGTGTCATCCACGGTCAGATGGCCTGCAAAACCTTGCCCACGAAGTCGGCCTGCGGAGAAATCCCGGTAGCCAACTGGCGGATCTGTGCCCGAACGGCTTCGAGATCGGCCCCGGCATGGCCGGCGGCCTGCATCGTGGCCCGGCTTGCATCGAGGACATCGATCCCCGTGATCTCGTAGCCATAGCCCTGCGAGATCCAGTGCAACGCCGCCATCCCGGCGGCCATGGCGAACGCTGGCCGCTTCTGCGCAAAATCCCTGGCCGCGCGCGTCAGCGTGCGTGGATCGGTCGGGCTGGCGTTGGCCAACTCGATGGCAAGGTCCAACAAGCCAGCGTCCTTGGCTGCGGCAAACCACTTGCCCGGCGCCTCAGGCGATTGGGAGATCAGATCACGCAGGATTGTTTCTTGCCCCTTGTGCGGATATTTCTTGGCGATCGCCCGAAAGGTCGCCAGGTAGGTTGTGCCGCGGTTGGCTTCATGCGCATAGCGTTGGTAGGCCTCGTCGGCGAGGCCCGATGACAGCAGGATTTCTTCACAAGCCTGCGCAACGAGCCCGTCCGGGCTGTTCAGACCGCGCGATGCTTCTGCGTAGGCGAGGGCTTCGGCTTTCCTGCCCATCGCGACCAGTGCCTTGACGGCCCACTGTCGATCATGCCACCACTTGAAGGGGGCAAGGTCCAGCAGCGCGATCAACTGCGCATGCCGTCCTGCCGCGTAAAGCGAAGCCAGGCAGATCGGGATTCCCGCGAAAAATCCGCCGGCACGCTCGCCCCATATATGTTCAACCAGAGGCAAGAACCTGTCCGCCCATGTGCTCGCGATCTCTGGAGTTACGCAAAGCCGGTCCCAGTCGTCGCCCAATGCCTCGATATAGGGAACGCCTTGATCCTGGATCGCTTCCCAGAGACGCTCGAGCCATCGCTCACGGGTTTTGGTATCGACTGGCGCGTCGGCAAGGATCGGGACCAGTACCTCAATCGCCCGGTTCACTGCCGTGCCGAGCGCCCCGGAAGAGCTATCGACGTGTTCCAGCGCGGGCCAAAGCCTCTCCAGGAATTTCACAGCGCCCTCGGCCGCGAGCACCGCATCGGTTCTCGCAACTTGCTTGATTTCAGCGATCGCTTCCTTGATACGCTGTATGGGCGCATCCGAGCGCCAGCCGAACGCATGGCGACGAAAGCGCTGAGTAAATTGCCACTTGTGTCCGGCTGGCTTCATATTGAATCGTCGTAATCATCGTCTGTTTTGGATCGCAAATCCTGCAGGGGACGCAGCGCGACGATCATCCGGTCGAGCATCATCACCCAGTCTTCCAGCTCCTCGATGACACAATCAGCTTGTTCCACTATTGATCTTTCCGTAAATCATGACATCACCACAACGTTGCCTGAACCCAGCACGCGGCGATGATCGAAGGCCGGTGTTGAGCGCTTTTGAGCTTGTTGCGGGCGACGGTATGCAACTCGT
>NZ_QKWJ01000130.1 GCF_003353055.1 Cupriavidus lacunae | reverse complement strand
CGCTCTTTCGAGTCGAGTTAATCCTTGCAGGTCTTTTCCCACACCTCGTTGCGCGGTGCCTTGCGAACGAGGGGGCGAATCTTAATACCTGGATGCCTGCCTTGCAAGCATTTTTGAAAAGAATGTGAAAGAGACTTTTTTGGCACTTATGCATCGACCCACGACCTGGATGAGCATCGAGCTGGTCGCCCGCCCGCTGGGCCACGCGCTACCGATCATGGCGTTGCTCGAGGCCACCCTTCTCAACGACTCGAGCGCCGGACTACCGAGCGGCCATTACTGGGCCACGCCTCACGCGCCCTTTCCGCTGGACGGCCCGAACGGCCATGACGAAATCTTCCCTGGCGCCCACTGCGTCAGCGACGGCAAATGGGTCACCTTCTATAAGGACGGGGAAGAAGTATGGGTGTGCAATGCCGCGTATGCCGCCGCCCATTTCAACTATGCGCCCGCCTCCAGCGCTTGCTTTTCGACGGCGCCGGGCCGGCCTTGCGCCGCCGCCCACCACCACCCTCCCGCTCGCGAGGCGCCACACGCAATTCTGCCAGCAGCTGACGCGCGAGCGCCGCTTCGGCTTGGGCGCGTTCGGCCCGGCGCTGCGCGGCGGCGAGCTCCGCCTGCACCGCTTCCAGCTCGCTGCCGGTTCGCTGCGCCCGCTCGGCGGCCGCGAGCCGATCGGCCTGTGCCGCGGCCTGAGCTTCGAGCCGGACGCGGGCTTCGGCCTGCGCCACGGCCGCATCCCGGGACTCGCTGCGCGCCGCCGCCAGTTCCGATCGCAACTCTTCGGCGGCGCGCTCGCTCTTCTGGCGCGCGGTGCGCTCCTGGTCCAGTTCGCGCAACGCGCGCCGCTCGCTGGCCTCGGCCCGTTCCTGCGCGAGGGTCACCTGCTCGCGGGCGCGCTCGAGCTCGGTCGAGAATTGGGTACGCAGCTCCGCCAGCTGCCGCGGCGACCTGCTTCAGTGCGCCGGGCAAGTCCGGATGCTCGATGGTGACGCGCGTGCGCCCGCGCTACGACTTGCAAGCTGATACGCATAGCCGCCCTCCTTTAAACGCGCCTGATTGTTTTCTGCAGGTGTTGAGCAGCAGCCTTATCGTAGGTTGCGTGTTGCAGGGACGCGTTATTTGCCTCCGCCGGCAGTTGTAATCGGCCGACGCTTCCGCTCGACCACAGAAGGCGTCGTGGACTCACTGTCATTCGCCGTACGGGCGCCAGACAGACGTACTCCCGATTGCACTTGAATGGTCGATATCGCGCTCTTGTAAATGGTCTGCATGCCGCCGCCGGGCGAACTCAGCATCACCACGAACTGGTCGAACGACTCAATTGCACCAATGAGCCGGACACCGTTGACCAGGTATACCTCCACACGCTTTCGCTCTTTGCGTGCTGCATTCAGGAAGTCATTTTGAGGAAGAGCTTGCTTAGGCTGCATGTCCATTCACATGGCGCGGGCGGAGCCCGCCAAGATCAGAGTTCCCCGGCATTATGCACGCTCGCGGCACCGCATCCGGCACGGGAGGCTGCCCACACTTACAATGTTGCCGTGCAATATAGGACCAGGGCGCAAGAAGCGAACGAATAGCCACACGCCCGGCGTGCAGTGGAGGAGAGAATGGCGACAGCTCGAGCTGGCACCAAAGGGGAGGCACTGAGGCTCCTGGAAACAGAGGGAGTCACGGTAGTGAATTTGGACTACGAGTCTGCCTGGCAAGACGCAATCGAGCTCGGCCGGCTTGGCAACAAGCGCGGAATACGCGTTGAGTATCGCGGGCACGAAAATATTGCCGTCAACTCGCCGGCTGCATTGGTCGCCGGCCTGTTGCGGCCAAAGACGACGTTTCGGCAGCGGAATCTTTACTGCCAGTTTGAGCTCAACGACTTGCCGGCAGATGTGTTGGAGAGCTTGGAAGCAAAGGCGGCGAAGTTGGGGGACTACATACTTGCCGGGCATCTGCAGCGGGACGTCGATGCGGTCTGGACTGAATAGCGCCGCCACAATACAACACCAACGGTCGCGGACGGCTGAGATTGAGGCCGTCCAGTCTTCGAAATGGGTATGAAATCGTAATCGAGGAACACGCCGGGCCAGGACTTTTTCGGTCTTCGAGTCCGCTAGCGCGAGCCCGTCCCCATAGGAGGAGGAACAAGCGCTTGCTGAGGGATTACGGTGTTTCGACCAGCAGCTTTTGCTTCATACAGTCGGTGGTCGGCAATACGCACGAGCTGGTCCGCCCTATGTCGCATAGGAGGTGCGCCTTAGCCTCGCCCGACTGCTTTGAGGATGGACTGTCCGCGATGGGTGAGACGAGGGCTTGCTTGGCCTGAGGAGCCTTTTTCTATCGTGACGAGTTGGTGCCCTACCAGCGCATCAATTGCCGTGGGGTCCAAGCAAAAAGGGTCAGAACAATCCTTGACCAAGATCAGTGTGGCGATTTCATGGGGACTCAGCATGTTCGCATCCTGTGTTTGTTTGCCTGCTTCGCCCGCGCCTTTGGTCCCATGCCTTTGGCGTGTTCACCGTCTACCGCAGAAGTGCCCAGACAACATAGGCTACGCCCGAGGCCACTAAGCAGGCTGCAAGTGTGAAGTAATATCTCGCCCCATGATGGGGCGCCTGCGCATGAAAATGGTGAACTATCGGCTTCATGTGCCCACCTACGCTACCCAGAGTAAGAAAATTGCCCTCCCACCATTGGCAAGGCGCGGGCTTGCCTTCCTTATAGCAAACAATATGCCGGCCATGCTTGATGGCGGCGGCCAAGCTGTGCAGGCGCACCACATCCGACTGCGGAGGCTGAGCCGGCACCGTCAACGAGGCAGAGGCGCGTTCGCTGACCTGTCCGGCGACGCGGCGGCGTCAGCCTATTCGGCCAGGATTCCTACTCGCTGGTCGGCTCTGCTGAGCACGTCGGCCAGCATTCCGATGGAGGGGGCGACACCAATTTCTCCAGCCCGATCTTCCAGGGAATAGCGCAATTGAGCCGGCGCACCACACCCTCCAGAGCGAAGTATCCCGTGGCTGTGGCACGAGGCCGGCCGCTTCGGCGCCCCGCCCCCCTGTGTAATCGTGCAATCCCCGGCCCGGTCACCCTGCTCGATGGGGTGGAATACGAGGGGTCCCCTGAGGTGGTCAGTGACGTCAGCCCAGATCCTGAATGATGTCGATCGCCCGCTTACCGTGGTGCAATGCAGCCTGGCTGCTGCCGACCGTGGAACCCTCGCCAAGATTTGGTCGACCCAGGATGCGCTCGCTGCGATGGCGACCCGCAAGTCGCTGGGGCCGCTTCGTGACGCGGCGTCACAACCTGTGCAAGTGTGTGGAGCAGGTCGAGGCCGGGCCGCCGAGCATGCGCGAGCAGTTCGGCAGGATCCAGCGGATTAGTTTCAACAGGAGCTTCGACGAGTGTGTCGCACTGGTGGGAGATTATCTCGATTCGCTGCGGGAAACCGCCGACGCTCCGCAGACGGCGCGGGAAAGGCAGCGCCAGTATATTTATTCGACCGGCAATCTCTACGCCGACTACCTGTTCTCCAGCGCGGTCGAGCCGGAGCAGGGCAAGATTCGTCCGTTCTTCGCGGCGTCGGCGCCGGGCGTGAAGCTCGATGACGACTGGGAAGGCTTCGGCCAGAAGCTCACCGGCTCGGGCACCGCCGTGATTGACCGTGTGCGCGTGCCGGATGCGGACCTGTTTGAGGTTAGGTCGCGTGCGGACGATGTACAGCCGAAGCTTCAAAGAGAGATGTGTATTGCCGACCGAACGTCAGTTTTCCAGCGACCGCATGCTCGAGCCCGACATAAGCCTGGCGTCCGAACAGGCGCCCGCCCTGCTGCGACCTCCCGTCGTCGACACCGAAGCCGCTCTCCAGCACTAACAGTGCCTTGAGTCCGGGTCCGTGGTCCTCGGTTCCACGTAGGCCCCAGCGCGAGCCGGACAGTCCGCCCGACGTCATTCGCGCTAAGCCCTTGCCAAGACCCAGCGCCAGACCGTTCGCTGTGCTGGGTGTGACCTTCGACATGTTGGTGACGTACTTCGCGTTGCTATCGAGCACGCCATAATGCGTCACACTGGTTTGTGCATCGACTGCGCAAGCCGCCCAGCGCCAGCGGTGTGGCCACCAACACTTCCCCTTCCGGCCACGGATGACCGGTTGCTGGAGGCTGATATGGAATCGGACCGCAGGGGTCCGGGACAATCAGAGGCGGGAGGCCGCTGGGGTGCTTACTCGACGACGATCCCGCGCTCCCTGATCAGCGTTGACAGCCGCCTGCTCTCGTCAGTCAGCAGGTTTCGGAAAGCTGGCTTGTCAAGTGCCACCGGTTCGGCGCCGAGTTGCCCGAACCGTTGCCTGAGCACTGGCGAGGCCAACACCTTCTTTAACGCCGCAGAGAAGCGCTCGCTGATGTCGGCCGGGACCTTATTCGGTGACCAGACCCCGAACCAGATATCAAGACTCGCATTGCGGATGCCCAGGTCCGCGTATGACGGCGCGTCCGGAAAGAACGGCGACCTGCTCTCGCTCGCCACTGCCAGCAGCTTGACCTTGCCACTTCGGATGTGGGGGAAACCAATCCCCGGGTCGAATACGACGTCCGTCTGACCGGCCATCACATCCTGCAGCGCAGGGGCGGAGCCTTTGTATGGCACATGCGTGATCGACGTGCCGATGCTCTGGTTCAATAGCTCGGCGGCGAGATGCGGTGCCGTACCGGTACCGGCCGACGCCATGGTGATCTTGCCCGGCTGCGACTTCGCCAAAGCGATGAACTGCTTGGCGTCCCTGGCCTCAAGCGTTGGACGGGCGACCAGATACATCTGGGCGCGTCCGATCGCCATGACGGGCGTCAGATCCCGGGACGGGACGAGATTCGACTTGAACAGATATGGGTTGGCCGTCTCAACCGAGGTGGGCGCAATCAGAAACGTGTACCCGTCCGGCGCCGCCCTCACGACTTCGCCGACCGCCAGGTTGCCGCTCGCCCCTGGCTTGTTGTCGACGATCACTGTCTGCCCCAGTGCTTCATTCAGCAACTGTGCAATCGCACGCGCCATCACGTCCGTTCCGCCGCCGGGAGCGAAGCCGACCACTAGGCGGATGGGCCGTGCCGGCCACGCGGGACTCTGGCTCGCGGCCGGAAACGCCGCACCAGCCAGCATGGCGGCCGCCAGCGCCAATACGGCGCGGCGTGAACGGAAATGAGAAAGGCTGAAGCGGTGGGTCATGGTGAATGTCTCCTGGATTGTGATTGCGGTCGGAAGCGCCGTCGGTCGAACCATAGACGGACCGCCATCGGTTGTAAATAGGGATTACACGTTATCCATAGGACAACAAAAGGAAAAAGTGCGCTGCGGACACCTTCATCGAAAATTATCCTATGGATAACGCAGTGACCCTATTTACAAGAAGCATTCGATGCTCTACCGTTCGATTCATCGGCAGCATCCCGACCGCGATCGGTACGCCGCAACGCAAAAACTACGAGAGACAACGTGCTTGAAAAGAGACAATTCCATATCGATGGGGAGTGGGTAATGCCCGCACGTCGCCAAGACCTGGCGGTGATCGACCCATCCACCGAGCAACCCTGCGCGGTGATATCCATCGGTGAAGCCATCGATGCCGACCGGGCGGTGCAGGCGGCAAGGCAAGCCTTCTCGGGCTGGTGTCGCACTGACCCGGGCAAGCGGCTTCGGCTGGTCGAGTGCCTGCTGGACATCTACGAACGACGCGCCGCGGAAATGGCGCGGATGATCAGCCTTGAGATGGGGGCGCCCGTCGACATGGCGCGGGCCGAACATGTCGGTGCCGGCGCGTATCACATGAGGAACTTCATTACCGCGTTTCGCACGTTCTCGTTCGAACGTTCCCTCGGCACGCATGCACCCAGCGATCGGATCCTGATGGAGCCGATCGGCGTCGCCGGTCTCATCACCCCGTGGAACTGGCCCATGAATCAGGTCACGCTGAAAGTCGTGCCCGCATTGCTGGCCGGATGCACTGTCGTGCTGAAGCCATCCGAGATCGCGCCGCTCTCCTCGATGCTCTTTGCCGAATTCATCGAGGAAGCCGGCTTTCCGAACGGTGTGTTTAATCTCGTGAACGGGGACGGCACGGGAGTCGGCGCGCGCCTGTCGTCCCATCCCGATATCGACATGATCAGCTTCACGGGCTCGACCCGTGCTGGCATCGCCATATCAAAGGCCGCAGCCGAAACGCTCAAGCGGGTGGTGCTTGAGCTCGGCGGAAAAGGGGCCAACCTCGTCTTTGCCGACGCGGATGCGGATGCGGTCAGACGCGGAGTGCTCCATTGCTTCAAGAACACCGGCCAAAGCTGCAACGCCCCTACCCGCATGCTGGTCGAGCGCTCAGTCTATGCGCGCGTAGTCGACGAGGCCCGGGAAATCGCCGAGAACTTCGCGGCCGAGGCGGCGCACGCGCCGGGGAAGTTCTTCGGCCCGCTGACCTCGGCGGCGCAATTCAGGAAAGTCCAGGAGATGATCGAGACAGGCATGGCGGAGGGCGCGCGACTTGTTGCAGGCGGCCCCGGGCGTCCCGAAGCGCACGAATGTGGCTACTTCGTGCGGCCAACCGTTTTCGCCGACGTGACCAACCAGATGACCATCGCCCGCGAGGAGATCTTCGGCCCTGTGCTCTCGATCATTCCTTTCGACACCGAGGAAGAGGCGATCGCCATCGCGAACGATACGCCGTATGGGCTGGCCAATTACGTGCAATCGACTGATGACGAACGATGCCGCCGCGTCGCGGGCCGGCTGCGTTCGGGCATGGTGGAGATGAATGGCAGGCCGCGCGCACCGGGATCTCCTTTCGGTGGCATCAAGGCGTCCGGACGTGCCCGCGAAGGCGGGATCTGGGGCATCGAGGAGTTTCTTGAAGCCAAGGCGGTTTCCGGCTGGACGGATCCTGCCCGCTCGCGCTGACCCCACGCGACTCACCTTCATCGAACCGGAGAGAACACACAACATGAATGGCGCCGAAAGTCTGGTCACCACGCTGCTCGAGTCGGGCATCGATACCTGCTTCGCCAATCCCGGCACCAGCGAAATGCATTTCGTCGCGGCCCTGGATCAGATTCCAGGTATGCGGTGTGTGCTGGGACTGCAGGAGAACGTCGTTACCGGCATGGCCGACGGCTATTTCCGCATGGCCCGGAAGCCCGCGAGCACGCTATTGCATTGCGGCCCGGGACTTGCCAACGGCTGGGCGAACCTTCACAACGCTCGCCGTGCCAATAGCGCGGTCGTCAACATCGTGGGAGATCAGGCGACCTATCACCGTCCGTATGATGCGCCACTCACTGCCGATACGGCCGCGCTCGCGGGCGCCGTATCGGCATGGGTCCGCACGAGCCAGTCCGCAGCCGACGTCGGTCGTGATGCGGCCGCCGCGGCAGCCGCTGCGCGCACCGCGCCCGGACAGATCGCCACACTGATCCTTCCTTCCGATACGTCGTGGGATGCGGGCGGCGTTGCCGCGCGCGCATTGCCCGTACCGTCAGCGCCATCGATCGATACGTTTGCCGTCGATAACGCGGCGCGCATTCTGCGCCAGAACAGCAATGACGTGCTGATCCTGCTTGGCGGCGAATGCGCGCTGCCCGAAGCGCAGGCGCTCGCCTGGCGCATTGCCACCGCGACGGGCGCGACCCTGAAGTACGAGTATGTGATGGGGCGGGTCTCGCGTGGACGAGGCCGTCTGCCGATCGAGCGGGTGCCCTACAACACCGATCAAGCCATCACGATGATGGCATCGTTCCGGCACATCATCCTGGTCAACGCCAGGCCACCGGTCGGATTCTTCGCCTATCCCGGCAAGCCGTCCCTCCAGTATCCGCGCGAAGCCCAGATTCATCATTTATCGCGCATCGACCAGCATCCAGAAGTGGCCCTGCTCGCGCTGGCGGAGGCGCTGAACGCGCCAGCGGTCGATATGCCGCCCTCAGAGCCCTGCCCGCAAATCGTTACGGGTACTCCCACGCCTGAAGGGCTGGCCCAGACGATAGCCGCCGTGATGCCGGAGAACGCGATCGTATCGGACGAAAGCATTTCGTATGGCCGCAGCTTCTACCGATTCACCCACGCTGCAGCACCACATGACTGGCTCTCACTGACCGGCGGTGCCATTGGCGACGGACTCCCGGTTGCAACCGGCGCGGCGGTGGCCTGTGGGGGCTCGAGACGGGTCATCAGCCTGCAGGCTGACGGCTCGGCGATGTATTCGCTTCAGTCGCTTTGGACGCAGGCACGTGAACGACTCCCCTGCACGACGATTCTGTTGGCCAACCGCAAGTACAACATCCTGATCGGCGAATACGAGAACGTCGGGGCATTACCGGGGCCCACGGCCATGAGCATGCTGGACCTTTCGAATCCCGATCTCGACTGGGTCAGGCTCGCCAACGGCATGGGGGTGGAGGCCGCACACGCAACGACGCTCGAGCAGTGCGCCGACCTCATGAAGCAGAGCTTCCGCCAGGACGGCCCCTTCCTGATCGAACTGTTGATCTGAGTGAAGGCCGGCACGGCAAAGTTACCCGAAGCACGCCGCGCGCGGCACCAACTGGTAGACGCGGTGCGCGGAAATCTACCCAGATACGGAGACATACGAACGTGAGCGAGATTACCCACGTCGGCTTTTTAGGCCTTGGCAACATGGGTGCCGCGATGGCAATGCGGCTTATTCATCCCGGGTGCCGACTGCACGTCTACGACCCTAACGCGGAAGCCGTGTCGCGACTTGTGGACGCTGGCGCGGTGGCGCATGCCAATCCGCGTTCGGTGGCGGATGCCGCCGCCATCGTCATGGCCTGCCTGCCAAGCCAGGCGGTATGCGAAGCGGCGATTTTCGGCCAGGACGGCGTTGAGGCCGGCAAGGCGCTGCAGATGTACGTCGAGATGTCGACGATCGGTCCGACTGCGGTGTCCTCCATCGCACAGAGACTTCAGCGTCAGCATATCGCCACGGTGGACGCGCCAGTCAGTGGTGGGCCGTCCGCCGCGCGTGCGGGCACGCTGTCCATCATGCTTGCCGGCGCGAGCCATGACATTGCACGCGCCATGCCCTCGCTGGATCGCATCGCGAATACGATTCACAACCTGGGCGATCAGCCCGGCCAGGCACAGGCGATGAAGCTGGTGAACAACATCATGCTGGCCGCCAACATGGTCGTTGCATCGGAGGCGTTGGCGATGGGCGCCAAAGCAGGCCTGAACGCCGACGCCATGGCTGACGTCATCCGATCCAGCACCGGCCAGAGCGCGGCAGCAGACATACTTGCTCGCTTCGCCCTCCCCGGATCGTTCGACTTCGGGGCACACATGTCGATTCTCGCAAAGGATGTGGAGCTCGCCATCACAGAGGCCCGCAATCTGGGCGTACCGGCGCGCGTTCTAGAGCAGGCCCGGGGCGTCTGGCAAACGGCAATGGAAGAAGGACGCAGCCAGGACGATTTCACTTCAATCATCAAGAGCGTGGAAGAACGCGCCAACGTGCTGGTACGCGGGGCACCACGGCGACAACCCGCCAATCAGTAAATTTAACAACGACAACACCCACGGAGCAGACCATGGACTCATCCACCGAACACGTTCATTCCGCCACGTCGATTGCCGACGCCGAAGCGCTTGCGCAAAGGCTTTCCTATGCCACGCCCGAAACGGCGCCACTGGTGCCGGGACGCCGCTCATTCTTCAAGTATCGGGACCTGGGCGTGACGACTGCCACGGATGGCCGCATGCGCGCGCAGATAACTCTTGCAACGGGCGAAATGCAGCAAACCGGGTGGCACTATCACCTCTGCGATTCGCAGTTCATTTATACGCTGCGCGGCTGGGTCGACCTGGTCTTCGAGGACGGCCGCCATATTCGCGTCAGCGCGGGAGAATCTCTCCTGATCCCTGGCGGACTCAGGCACAACGAGCTGGCGATCTCACCAGACCTCGAGCTTCTCGAAGTCTCGATTCCGGCAAAGATGGGAACGGTGGCCTGCGACCCTCCAACGAACTTCACCTCATCCTTCTGACGCGAGACGACATGACGAAAGGTTACATTTTTGCCGAAGTAGACATCCATTCCCCCGGCGCGGAGTGGGATGAGTACGCCAGCAAGGTCCAGCCCACGCTGGATTCATATGGCGGCGTGTTCCTGATTCGGGGAGGCACGCCCCACGTGCTCGAGGGCAACGCCAAAACCGGGACGTTCGTGGTTCTGGAGTTCGAGAGCCCCGAGGACGCCACGGCCTGGTACACCTCCACAGACTATCAGCGCATTTTGCCGCTCCGCCTCCGCAATGCCGATGCGCGCGTCATCTGCTTGCCTGGAGCTGGCTGAATTCCCGTGTCATTGCCCGTGATAAACTCAAAAGTCGTTCGCGCACCCTGAATCCGAGGTTCGCCCCCCTTCCGAGAGGAGTATCGACGGCTTTGACAGAAGCAAAAAAAACCATCGCAGAACCATCGGCAGTGTCGGCGGACGACCCGCCACCGACTGCTGCCGGCAATGGCGGAGGACGACGCCGGATTCAGTCGGCCGACAAGGCAACGGAGGTTCTTCTTGCGCTTGTCGAGGCGGGTAAGGCGACACCCCTCCGAGACCTGGCGCGCGCCATCGGCATGCCAAACAGCCTCGCGCATCGCTACCTCGCGAGCCTAATGGCAAGCGGTCTCGCGGTACAGAATGAAGTCACCGGTCTCTACGATCTTGGGCCGACGGCGGTACGCATCGGCGCTTCCGCCCTCGCGCGTGTTGATCATCTGCGCCTCGCCAGTGAAGCGATGCCACAGCTAGTTTCTAGCACGGGATTGCCCGCCCTCCTGTGTGTGCTCGGCGATCGCGGCCCCACTATCGTGCGATGGGAACGCAGCTATGTGCCGTTCATTACTACGTTGTCGGTGGGCTCGACCTTCCAATTGACAAATTCGGCAACGGGTCGCGTGCTGCTCGCCTTCACCCCCGATCAGGTCAGAGATGACCTGATCGAGTTGGCCGTTTCGAAGAACCATGAACAGCCGCCAGTGAAGTTGCTTGAGCGTCTTTCGACTATCCGGCGAGTCGGATACGACGAAGCGGAATCGGTTCTCATCCCAGGACTGTCAGCCATGAGCGCGCCGATCCTCGATGTTCAGAACGAGGCAGTCGCGTGTCTGACGCTAATCGGCGCAAGCCCTGATGTCCGGCGCATTAAGACAAAGGCAATCAAAGCGCTGGTCGAGGCAAGCGTGAGCATCTCGCGATCTTGTGGGAGCAACCTGTCGTTCGCCTCGTCATTGGCCGATCCGACAACATAAGCCTGATCTGCTACATTGCCGCCTGATGGATCGCCTCGACGTTGAACTCCTTGAGTGCGGCTTCCGGGAAGTCCTTCATATTAAACGTGATGATTGCCTCAGAGCCGCTATGAATTGCGGCCGCAACCACATGTCGATCGTCAGGGTCAGGCAGCAACACATCCCCCGCGGTAGCCGCTAGATCATCCGGCGTGAGCTAGTTCAAGGCGAGGGCTTTGCTGTTGACGCGAGCATCATCAACGCAGCCGCGCTTGCAGATCATCCATTTCTTCCAGCAGGTCGGCCACCAGAGCGGCCAGTTCCGGTATGGCGTCAAAGTCACGCTCCAACTGCCGCATGCGCCGCGCCCGTCGAGAACTGGCGCTGGGAAACCGCCAGACGCCAGCGACACTTACGGCATGGGGGAACAAGCCCTCATCTACATGCCGCGTTAGCCACTCTGGTTCTACCATGCAGGCTGCCGCCACTTGCTCCAGAGTCAGCCAAGCGTCTTCCATCAGGCAGCCGATGAGAACGTCATCATCAGACATGGGTCAGGCTCTCCTATCCGGGCGCGGATTAAAGGTCAATTCCCGTGCCATGGTTTCATAAAGCTCCCGCGCCTTGGGGGTGTTTGCCGGCGGCAACACCACCTGGATGTCCAGCAGCAGATCGCCCGGTGGATTAGCGGGAATGCCCTTGCCGCGCACACGTAGCTCGCTGCCGCTCTGGGCGCCAGGGGGAAGGCGCACCTTCAGTCCGCCCCCAGGTAAATCGATGGGCACCACCGCCCCCAGCGCCGCCTCCCATGGCGCCACCGGTAGCGTGAGGTGTAGATTTCGCCCCTTCACTTTCAGTTGGTCGTGCGGTTTGAAATGCACCTCCAGAAAAAGATCCCCCGCCGGCGCACCGCCGATCCCCGGCGCCCCCTGCCCGGCCAGACGGATGAGCTGACCTTCGCGCACGCCTTTGGGAATTTTCACGCTGAGGATCCGGCTCCTCAGCTGCACTCCGCCCTGGGCGTCCATGCTTGGCACCCGCAGCGAAAGTTGACGGGTGGCGCCGCTAAAGGCGTCCTCCAGGTCCAGCAGCACCTTCGCGTGGTGATCCATACCGCGTGACTGGAAGTTGCCGCCGTGTGTATGGAAGCCGCGGTGCCTGCTGCCCCCCACATGGCCAAACAGCTCGGCGAAGAAGTCGCTGAAATCGGCCTCTTCCTGGGGCGAGAAGCCCCGACTGGAGAACTCGAAGCCGGTGTCCCAGTCCGGCGGCGGACGGAACGCTTGGCCGGGCTGATAGCCTCGCTCCAATTGAGCGTACGCGGCGCGCTTTTCCGGGTCGGAGAGCACGGCGTAGGCCTCGTTGAGCTGCCTCATGCGCAGTTCGGCATCCAACTCCTTGGAAACGTCCGGATGGAACTTGCGCGCGAGCTTGCGGAACGCCTTCTTGATGTCCTCCGCCGTGGCATCGCGTGCCACCCCCAGCGTCTTGTAGTAGTCCTGGAACTCCATGCATGTTCCCCTTTTCCGGCCTCGAGGGCTGACCTTCTCCTCGGAAGAATGATGCCGAAGCTCAGTCAAATCAAGAACTTGAAATCCCCAAGCGAAGCCTTACCATTGCAACCGGGGGCGTCAGAATATGGCGCCCGCGCGAAAGCGAATGGAGGCAAACATGATGTATCGATCGTTGTTTCCCCGTGACGTATTCTCAGAACTGGAACGCCTGCAGCGCGAGTTGCAGCAGCCATTCGAGCTGTCTCCCAGCATTCGCGGTCGGGTCAGTTTTCCGGCCATGAATGTAGGCGGCACACCCCACTCGGTGGAAATCTACGCTNAGCTGGTGAAGAGCGTGCTGACCATTGTCGGCGAGCGCAAGTCCGATCTCCCCGACAAGGACGAGCAAACCTCCGTGCATATCGATGAACGCTTCGCCGGCCGCTTCCGCCGTGTGGTGAGCCTACCAAACGACGTGAATCCCAATGCGGTGGAGGCCAAGTACCGCGACGGCGTGCTGCACATCAGCATCCAGCGCCTCGAAGCCGCGCAGCCGCGCCAAATCAGCATCCAGTGAGCGAGGAGGATCTGGCCATGAGCGAAACTACTGCTGTCACCAAGCAAGCCGACACTGGCAGCACTGAAGCGGCCCTGATGCCGCCGGTGAACGTGTATGAGAACGCTGCAGGCATCACCTTGTACGCCGATCTGCCGGGTGTGCCCAAGGACCAGCTGGTCGTGCAGGTGCAAGGCGATATCCTGACCATCAAGGGCGAAGTCGTCCTGGATCTGCCGGAAGGCATGGAAGCCAGTTACGTGGAGGTTTCCCTGCCTCGTTACCGGCGCGTGTTCACGCTATCCAAGGAACTAGATGCCGAAAAGGTCGTTGCCGAGTTCAACCACGGCGTGCTCAAGCTGCGCATCCCGAAAGCCGAATACGCGCAACCTGGCCGCATTGATGTCAAGGTGGCGTGATGTAAGCCGAGCGGGTCGTGGGCATCACCCATGGCTACACACACGTAGGAGGGCTGACATGAAACTGGAATCGTTCAAAGAGAGTTCCGGTCTTCGCCCCTTTGAACAGTGAGGGGCCGACGATGCGACTGATCGAACCGGATGAGCAACAGGACTTTCGTGCAACCTTGCAGCGTCATGGTCTGGCAGCAGATGATTTCGAACTCCTGGAAACCGATACGACTGACCCAAAGGGCGACGAGAACTTCGGTTTACAGGGCTACGTCACGGTAACCAGACTATCTACACGAGCTACAAGGGAATACCCCATCGGCTATGAAACCGATTGGGTTCAGCATTTCAGGAAAGATCTCGAAGCCGGCATCTTCGATAATTCAGAATGAGATCCTGCGTGCTATTGGCGCGGCGGGCGAAATAGGACTACCTGCCCGATTGGATAGTCACCTGGAAACAGGCATATCCAGTCGATGCGCATGAAGCTGGAGGAACAGATTCTCCTGCCACATTGCCTGCAGTCTTCCTTGGGACGAGATCCCTGGGGTGGAGTTCAAACGGTTGCTGCCGGGAGTGCCGTTCAGATGGCTTTGTTGCGATGAGGGACGGCGTAGCTGGGATAAGAATTCACCCTTCTGCGTCACTCTGCTGCAAAGCGACGGAAGAACCATTGTTTCATGCCTTCCACCGCCAACAGATAGAAGAACAGCATGGCAACGAGGATGAGAAAGAAGAATGCCGGCGGCGCGACGAAACCGAGATGCACGCCAGCAGAGGTGAACGGCAGCAGCACGGCCACCGCCACCACCGCCAGTGAACAGGCGATGAGCCACGGATTCGGGTAGCTCCTGAAAGGATTCCTACGGGTGCGGATGATGAAGATAACCAGCACCTGCGTGGCCATGGACTCAATGAACCAACCGGTATGGAAGAGCCTCTCGCCGGCATGAAAGACCGT
>NZ_QKWJ01000013.1 GCF_003353055.1 Cupriavidus lacunae | reverse complement strand
ATCACCTGGAAGCAAGCGGCCAACCAGTTCGCCATCCTCTTTGGCGACCGCTTCACCAACGCCCTACGCTGAGATCCGTTTAACTTTAACCGACCTCAGCACACAAAATTCCTGACACGTCCGCATTCGCTTTTTCCAACCTCCCATACCCGCACAGCCAACAGCGTTCCTTGCGGTTCGCCTGCCTGAGCCAAACTGCACTCGGGCAGCCATACGGGCTTACCACGTCCCCCACGCGTTACACGACTGGGTTAGGGCCTGCCTCTTCGCCGATGGCTTAACGACGACGTACTCCGACCACTCAACGGAGTATCCAGCCACGTACCTTTTGGTTAGTGCCTATCATCAGCTTTGGCACCGTAATACTCACGACGTTTATCAGCAGTTCACATGTGTTGCCCATACCAGCCAGCCTAGCTCCTCAACCGATGCTGCTTCGGTTTGCTGCCCACGGACCTCACGATCCATTGACACCCTTACGGGGGCTACATTGTCAGGGAAGCTTCACACCCCACCGTTACCAGTGACGCATGTCCCCCTAGGCTACCGCTAGTCGCATAGCGGGTTCTCTATCAAGGCGCCCTCGCGGACGTGGTCGACCGAACCATAACGCGTAGAGCTTTACGCTCCGGGCCTCAGTCCTTACTTATGTGCTCCCGCAAAGGCAAGCGCTTACCGACGTGCGAGCGCAGTGGCTGCAGTCGGTCCAAGACGCGATGCCGACCCAATAGATCGGTTTAAATCGTGTGGCAGTTATGCAACAGAGACGAGCGCAGACGCCTTCCCACTGGGGAAGGTATCAAGGCGAATTCGCCCAAAGGCGAGTGTCCCCGCCTTGGGCGATGGCTGGCTGTTGACCAGCAAAAGCAAGCTACAATCCCTACCGAAAATCCGGCAGGCATTGCACCAGTATCGACTTACCTCACCTTTCGGCTCGGCTTGTCTAAGCAAAAAATGGTTGGGATTGGACGGTGCCAGCCGAGGCCGCCACCTTGTCCCAACAAAGGTCGATGCTCCTTACGTTGGAGCTACCCGGACACGAGAGTGCGTGTCGCACGAGTGGCGGTATTGTAGCGTGCCCGGGCGCCTTGCGCACCGGATCCCTCCGATTCCTGCACAGATGATTCCAACGCCACCCCGCACCCTGACCATCGCCGGCTCCGACTCCGGCGGCGGCGCCGGCATCCAGGCCGACCTGAAGACCTTTTCCGCGCTGGGCTGCTTCGGCATGAGCGCCATCACCGCGATCACCGCCCAGAACACGCTGGGCGTAACCGGCGTGCACGCCATTCCGGCCGACATGGTGACTGCGCAGATCGACGCCGTGGCCGGCGATATCGGCGTGGACGCGGCCAAGACCGGCATGCTGGGCACCGCCGCCATCGTCGAGGCCGTGGCCGCCGCGGCCGACCGGCACGGCATCCGCAACCTAGTGGTGGACCCGGTGATGATCTCGACCTCGGGCGCGACGCTGTCCGACGACGCCACCACGCAGGCCATGGTGCGGCTGCTGTTCCCGCGCGCGCTGCTGGTCACCCCCAACCTGCCCGAAGCCTCGTACCTGCTGGGACGCAAGATTGCGCATCGCGCCGAGATGGAGCGGGCCGCGGCCGACCTGATCGCCATGGGCTGCCCCGCCGTGCTGCTCAAGGGCGGCCACCTCGAAGACGACGCCGGCGCCGGCGGCCTGGACGACCTGCTGATGCTGGCCGACGGCAGCGTGCGCGTGTTTACGCATCCGCGTGTCGATACCCGCAACCTGCACGGCACCGGCTGCACGCTGGCCGCCGCGATCGCCGCGCAACTGGCGCGCGGCGATGCGCTGGAGGTGGCCGTGGGCACGGCGCTGGACTATGTGGCGCAGGCCATCGCGGCGGGCGCGGGGCTGCGGCTGGGCGCCGGCAACGGGCCGCTGAACCACTTTTTCGCGCCGCGCGCGCTGGGTTGACGAACATGACGATGCTGACCGATATCGACCTGCGCAGCGACCCGGCTGCCACGTTCTACCTCAAGCATGAAGTCGTCGACGTGGTGTTCGCCACCGGGCCCGGCGAGCTGATCAGCCGCGAGGGGCCCAACCGCTACCAGCCTGGCGATGCGCTGATCACCAGCCGCGGCGGCGACCGCTGGTGCGTCTCGCGCGACCGCTTCGACCCCAAGTACGAAGCGGTGCCGCCGCTCGCACATGGCCAGGACGGCGCCTACCGGAACAAGCCGATCCCGGTGCTGGCCAGGGAAATGCACGAGCCCTTCAGCGTTGCGCGCACCGCCGGCGGCGACGTCCTGCACGGCAAGCCGGGCGACTGGCTGATGCAATACGCGCCCGGCGACTATGGCATCACCGAGCGCGCACGCTTCGAACAGGTGTACCGGCCGCTGCAGGACTGAGCGGCCTCGGGTCTTCAGTTGCCGCCGCTCGACAGCGGCACCAGCTTGAACGCGGCCCGTGCCACGCACACCACGGTGCCGGCCGCATCCCTGACCTCGCCCTCGCAAAACGCAATGCGCGCGCCGCGGCGCAGGCAGCGCGCCTCCAGCGTCAGCTCGCCGCGCGCCGCCGCCAGGAAATGCGTGGACATGTCGATGGTGATCACGCCCGTTTCCAGCGGCGCATGCGAGCGCGCGGCGCCGCTCAGGGTGAAATCCAGCGTCGCCATCAGCGTGCCGCCATGCACATCGCCGCGGCTGTTGACCAGCGACGGATGCGCGGGCAGCCGGGTGCGGCACAGGCCTTCCTCGATATGCACCGGCTGCAGGCCGAAATAACGCATCAGCGGAATGTCGATGCCGAAGTAGGGCTTGTCGGGCGTGCCGGGTGCGGCGGGGACGATTTCGGGGGCAGTCTGGCTGGACATGATGGGGGATGCGGAAGGTTGGCGGGGAATGCTGCCCAACATCATAGCGGCGGGGTCCCGTTCGGTTCCCGAGGCTGGGCGAATGTCGCACAAATCTTGGCACCGCGCGCGCCCTTCAGAGCACCTGCCGCATCGCCACCCGCTGCCGCAGCCCGGCAGCACGCTGCGCCGCCAGCGCATCGGCCAGCAACGGACATAGTTCGTCGTCACGCAACTCGCGAAACCCGAGCGACGCATAGAACGGCGCGTTCCAGGGCAGATGCGCGAAGGTGGTCAGGTTGAGCGAGTGCGAGCCCCCCGCCCGCGCCCAGCCCTGCACCGCCCCGACCAGCGCCCGCCCGATGCCGCGGCGCCCGTGGTCGGGATGCACATCCATTTCATCGAGATAGGCGTACTCGCCGTTGCGGCTGGCCAGCGCAAAGCCGGCCAGTTCGCCGTTGCGCTCGGCCACCCACAGGCGCGCTTCGCGCTGCGCGGTGGCCAGCACCGGCACGGGCGTGCTGACCAGGCGCAGCAGCGCCGGCAGGTCGGCGTCAGGGAACAGCGCCGCGGCGGCCAGTTCGATATCGGCCAGCCGCGGCACCTCGTCCGCCGCTGCCAGGCGGATGCGCGCGGCGGCGGACGATGCCATGGCCGGGGCCACGCTCAGGCGGTGGGGAACAGGCTGACCAGGTGGGCCACCGCGGCCGGCACGTCGCCTGCCTCGGTCACCGCGCGCACCACGGCGGCACTGCCGACGCCGACGGCCAGCACCTCGCGCATATTGGCGGCGTTGACGCCGCCGATGCCCACCAGCGACGGGATCACCGGCTGCATCAGCTTCACATAGGCGCGGAAGCGGCCCATGCCTTGCGGCTGGGTCGGCATCGCCTTGGTGGTCGTCGGGAAGATCGCGCCCAGCGCCAGATAGCTGGGGCGGATCGCGGCCACCCGCAGCATTTCGGCATAGCCGTGGGTGGAGACACCCAGGCGCAGCCCCGACGCGCGGATCGCATCGAGGTCGGCGTCGTCCAGGTCTTCCTGGCCGAGGTGGATGCCGTAGATGCCGCTCTGCTCGCCCCCGTTGGCGGCGCGGTAGTCGATCGCGGCCTGCCAGTGGTCGTTGATGAACAGGCGCGAAGACGAGCCCTGCATGGCCTTCGCCGCGCGTGCGATCTCGGCGCGCACCGCGGCCGGGTCGTCGGACTTGAAGCGCAGTTGCACCGTCGGCACGTTCAGCGGCGCCAGGCGCTCGATCCAATCGGCGCTCGGCACCACCACGTACAGGCCCAGCGCGGGGCACGGCGCGAACGGCGCCGCGCCCTGCTCGGGCGCCACCAGCGCGGCGTGCCGCACGTGCGGGAAGCGCGCGAAGTCGGACGGCCAGTCGGCCGAGGCGGGTTCCCAGGCACGTGCCAGGCACAGCGCGTCGTGCGCGGGGAAATGCAGCGACATGCAGGCCAGCAGCACCGCGACGAAGGCGGGTGAATGCGGCTGGTCGGTGTCGGCGGCCACGGAGAATACCCACGTGCCCATCGGCGAGCGCACGGTGTCGATCCACTGGCCGCCCTCGCGGTCGGTCTCGATCAGCGTGGCGCCCGCGGCGGCAACACGCGCGATCACGGCTTCGTCGGCTTCGCCGTCGGACATCAGCACATCGTGGGTGCCGGGTTGCGCCGGCGCGTCGGCCAGGCGCCAGGCCTGCCACGGCTTGTCATCGACGCCGAAGGTCTCGCCATAGTGTTCCAGCACAGCCAGGCGCAGGGGGCCGTCGCTGGCGGCATGCACGGCGCGGCGGGTCATGCGCGCTGCTCCGTGTTGTCGGCGTGCCAGAACGGCATGCCGACGACAGGCGTGCTGGCCTGCGCCACCTCGCGCTCGGGCATCGGCCCGGCCAGGTAGGCGGTGCGGCCGGCCTCGACGGCCTGCGCAAAGGCGCGTGCCATATTGACCGGGTAGGCAGCCTGCGCCACCGCGGTATTGAGCAGCACGCCGTCGTAGCCCCACTCCAGCACCTGCGCCGCGTGCGACGGCAGGCCCAGGCCGGCATCGACGATCAGCGGCGTGTCGGGCAGGCGCTCGCGCAGCACGCGCATGGCATGCGGGTTGACCGCACCGCGGCCGGTGCCGATCGGGGCGGCCCACGGCATCAGCGCCTGGCAGCCCACGTCGAGCAGGCGGCGGCACAGCACCAGGTCTTCGGTGCAGTAGGGCAGCACCTTGAAACCTTCCTTGATCAGGGTCTCGGCCACGGCCGGCAGGTTCAGCGTATCGGGCTGCAGCGTGTAGTCGTCGCCGATCAGCTCAAGCTTGATCCAGGGCGTTTCGAAGACCTCGCGCGCCATCATCGCGGTGGTGATCACTTCCTGCGCGGTGAAGCAGCCGGCGGTATTGGGCAGCACTGGCACGCCCATGGCCCTGAGCATCTGCCAGAAGGCCTGGCCGCCCTCGCCGTCGCCGACCGCGCCCTGGCGGCGCAGCGCGACGGTGATCATGGCGGGCTTCGAGGCCTGCACGGCCGCCTCCAGCGTGGCCGGCGACGGGTAGCGCGCGGTGCCCAGCAGCAGGCGCGAGTCAAACGACTCGCCATACAGCACGAACGGGTCGCGCAAGGTTTCGGAGGGTTCGAAGGTCATGGGTCAGCCTCCCGTCACGGGTTGCACGAGGTCGATGCGGTCGCCGGCCGCAAGGGGGGTGTTGGCGTGGGCGCCGCGCGGCACGAACTGACCGTTGACCGCCGCGGCAAAGGGGGGCGCGATCTGCGCCGCGCTCACCGCGTCCGCCAGCGTGGCGGATTCGGCAAGGGCGAGCGGTCGGCCGTTGAGCAGGATTTCCATGTCGTTCATGCGTTAGTGCAGCAGCCCGCCAGGGGCGACCATGGTGGCGGCGGGCGCTTCGGTCACGGCCTCGATCATGCCAGGCCAGCGCAACGCGGCCGGCACCGCATGAGCCGCGGGATCGCCCTTGAGCAGCGCGCCCACCACCGCGCATGCGGCCTCGGTCACCGCCGGCGCGATCAGGAAGCCATGCCGGTACAGCCCGTTGACGCGCACCACGCGCGCGCGCTGGTCCACGCGGATCGCGGGTAGATGGTCGGGGCGTGTCGGGCGGCGCTGCACGTTCAGTTCTAGTACGCGCGCCTCGCCGAAGGCGGGATGCAGCGAATGCGCCGCCGACAGCAGCTCCAGCGCGGAACGCACGCTCATCGGCGAATCATCCTCGCTTTCCAGCTCGGTGGCGCCGATTACGTACAGGTCGTTGGGCTTGGGCGCGATATAGATCGGATAGCGCGGATGCAGCAGCCGTACCGGCCGGTGCAGCTTGACGTCGGGGGCATGCACGCGCACCACTTCGCCGCGCAGGCCACGCAGCCCCGGCTGGGTACCACCCGGTTGCGCCGGCCATGCGCTGCGCGCACCCAGGCCGCGGCAGTCCAGCACCACGTCGGCGCGGATGCCCAGCGCCGGCAGCGAGCCGGCATCGACTTCGCCGGCCTCCCAGACGCAATGCACGCCTTCGCTGACCGCGCACGACAGCAGCGCGCGCAGCGCGCCACGGTTGTCGAGCTGGCCTTCGCCGGCCAGCAGCAGGCCTTGCGGGAAGCGGCCCGAGAGCGCGGGCTCGACCTCGCCCACGCCGTTGGCGTCGAGCGTGCGCAGCCGCTGCGCCACCAGCTCCGGCGGCGCCACCGCACGCACGCGGCTGGTGAACAGCGACATCTCGGCGCGGTCGCGCGCATGCCAGACCACCAGCGTGCCGTCTTCCTGGAAGAAGACCGGCTCCGGCAATTCGGCCAGCCAGGCGCGCCACAGGTCAACGCTGGCGATGCCCAGGTCGACGATGCGGCGCTCGGCAATGGCCGATTCGGCCAGCGGCGCCAGCATGGCGGCGGCCACGTAGGCGGCCGAGCCCGCGCCGTCCGGGCCGGCCCGCTCCACCAGCGCCACGCGGGCGCCGCTGCGGACCAGTTGCCAGGCGGCCAGGCGGCCGGCAAGACCGGCCCCGAGGATGGCGACGTCAAACGACTGCGCTGCTGTCATGAGGGGTGTTGTGCCGGACGCGACTGTGGCCGCGTCCGGCCTCCTGTTATCGGTGCCGCCGCGCGGGGCGCTGCGCGGCGGCGGATCATGCGCGGGCATGGGTTGCGAGGCCATGCCCGTACTACCTGTCACTGCCTTACGAGTAGATCTTGCTGCCCTTCTTCAGGAACTCGATCGACTTTTCTTCCATGCCCTGCTGCGCTTCCTTGGGCAGCGATGCCGCGTAGTCGCGCACTTCCTGCGTGATCTTCATCGAGCAGAACTTCGGTCCGCACATCGAGCAGAAGTGGGCGATCTTGGCGCCTTCGGCAGGCAGCGTGGCATCGTGGTACGAACGCGCGCGTTCCGGGTCCAGGCCCAGGTTGAACTGGTCTTCCCAGCGGAATTCGAAGCGCGCCTTGGACAGCGCGTTGTCGCGCAGCTGCGCGCCCGGCCAGCCCTTGGCAAGATCGGCGGCGTGCGCGGCGATCTTGTAGGTGATGATGCCTTCGCGCACGTCTTCCTTGTCCGGCAGGCCCAGGTGCTCCTTGGGCGTGACGTAGCACAGCATGGCGGTGCCCATCCAGCCAATATTGGCCGCGCCGATACCGCTGGTGATGTGGTCGTAGCCGGGGGCGATATCCGTCACCAGCGGTCCGAGCGTGTAGAACGGCGCTTCGTAGCAGTGCTTCAGCTCTTCATCCATATTGGCCTGGATGCGCTGCAGCGGCACGTGGCCCGGGCCTTCGATCATCACCTGCACGTCGTGCTGCCACGCCTTGGCGGTCAGCTCGCCCAGCGTGCGCAGTTCGCCGAACTGGGCGTCGTCGTTCGAGTCCGCGATGCAGCCCGGACGCAGGCCGTCGCCGAGGCTGAACGACACGTCATAGGCCTTCATGATTTCGCAGATCTCGTCGAAGTGCGTGTACAGGAAGTTTTCCTTGTGGTGCGCCAGGCACCACTTGGCCATGATCGAACCGCCGCGCGAAACGATGCCCGTGACGCGGTCGGCGGTCAGCGGCACATAGCGCAGCAGCACGCCGGCGTGGATGGTGAAGTAGTCGACGCCCTGCTCGGCCTGCTCGATCAGCGTGTCGCGGAACATCTCCCAGGTCAGGTCCTCGGCGATGCCGCCGGTCTTGTCCAGCGCCTGGTAGATCGGCACCGTGCCGATGGGCACCGGCGAATTGCGCAGGATCCATTCGCGGGTTTCATGGATGTGCTTGCCGGTGGACAGGTCCATGATGGTGTCGGCGCCCCAGCGGATCGACCACACCATCTTTTCCACTTCCTCGGCCAGCGACGAGGTCACCGCCGAGTTGCCCAGGTTGCCATTGATCTTGACGCGGAAATTGCGCCCGATCGCCATCGGCTCCAGTTCGGTGTGGTTGATGTTGGCGGGGATGATGGCGCGGCCCGAGGCGATCTCCTGGCGCACGAATTCCGGCGTGATGTCTTCCGGACGCAGCGGCAGGCCGGCGCCCAGCGCGTTGCCGGGGTGCTGGCGCAGCAGCGCCTTGTATTCGGGCTTGTCGTACAGCGCCTGCAGGTTCAGCGACTCGCGCAGCGCCACGTATTCCATTTCCGGCGTGATGATGCCCTTGCGCGCATAGTGCATCTGCGACACGTTGGCGCCGGCCTTGGCGCGGCGTGGATTGGTCAGCTGGGCAAAGCGCAGGTGTGCGGTGGCGGGGTCGTTGGCACGGTCGCGGCCGTATTCCGACGACAGGCCCTTCAGCAGTTCGGTATCGCCGCGCTCGTCGATCCACTTGGCGCGCAGGGCCGGCAGGCCGGCCTTCAGGTCGATATGCACGTCCGGGTCGCTGTACGGGCCCGAAGTGTCGTAAACGGGGATCGGCGGATTGGACATCTCGCCCTTGTCGGTGCGGGTCGAGGTCTGCAGGATCGTGCGCAGCGGCACTCGGATGTCGGGGCGGCTGCCCGTCAGGTAGGTCTTGCTGGAAGCCGGATAGGCGAATTTCTGGTCGAGGTCGCTTTCGAGCGATTCGAAGGATGCAGCGGGGGCAGTACGGGCCATGGGTGTCGTCCTCTCTCTTGCGGGGGTGGACGAAACCAGGAGCCTTGTGAGCGCTGCCTGGGGCCTGAGGCCTGAGGCGGCGAGTCCCGGAGGGACTGGAGACTCGGTCTTGTGAAACTTCCCACGCCGGTACTAGCCGGATCGGGTTCGAAGGGACTCTCTCAGCCGCACGGCCCATCCGTACGGCACCCCTGTTTCATCCAACGGGGTGAATTTAAGCACAAGGTGCCGGTGGGCGCCAGTGCCAGTTCCCTGCCGATTGTGGTGCCACACCTGTGCAAAAAGGTATCGAATCGCGCATGCTGCGCCGCAAAATCACCGGCAAGGGGACAACGGTGCACTCAAACACCGTGTACGTGATCTACCATGCAAGCAAACGGCAAGCACCGATCCAGGAGACATCATGACCGACGCCGCCACGCACCGCGTCTTCAACCAGGTGCCGGATCTCGCGCACTACAACCTGTTTGGCTGCGACCGCGCCGTGCGCGGCGCGCTGGAACGCCTTGGCGGCGGCTGGCATGCCGACGCGCTCGGGCAGTTCGGCGCGCGGCTAGGCGAGCCTGAAGTGCAGCAATGGGCGGCCGACGCCAACCGCCATACACCAGAGTTGCACACCCACAGCCGCACCGGCGAGCGCATCGACGTGGTGGACTTTCACCCGGGCTGGCACGCGCTGCTGGGCCTGTTGCGCAGCCAGCAACTGCAGGCCCTGCCCTTCGCGCAGCCGCGCGCGGGTGCGTGGGCGGCGCGCACGGCCGGGTATTTCCTGCAGGCACAAGTGGAGTCCGGCTCGCTGTGCCCGCCGACCATGACCTTTGCCAGCATCCCCGTGTTGCGCAAGGAAACTGCGCTGTTTGCCGAACTGGAGCCGCGCCTGTACGCGACCGGGCACGATGCGCGCGACCTGCCCTGGCGCAGCAAGACCGCGATCATGATCGGCATGGGCATGACCGAGAAGCAGGGCGGCTCGGACGTGCGCGCCAACACCACCGTGGCGCGCGCGCTGCGCGGCGAAGGCCGCGGCGCGGAATATGCGCTGACCGGCCACAAGTGGTTCTACTCCGCGCCGATGTGCGATGCGCACCTGGTGGTCGCGCGCATGGGCGCCGAAGACGGCCCGCTGTCGTGCTTCTTCGTGCCGCGCTTTCGCGACGACGGCAGCAAGAACGCGGTGCAGATCCAGCGCCTGAAGGACAAGCTCGGCAACCGCTCCAACGCCAGCAGCGAGGTGGAGTTCCGCGATGCCACCGGCATCCTGATCGGCGAGGAAGGCCGCGGCATCCCCACCATCATCGAGATGGCCACCAGCACGCGGCTGGACTGCGTGATCGGCAGCGCCGCGATCCTGCGCGCGGCCTTCGTCCAGGCGCTGCACCATACACGCCACCGCAGCGCCTTCGGACGCCTGCTGGCCGACCAGCCGCTGATGCGCAACGTGCTGGCCGACCTGGCGCTGGAATCCGAAGCGGCCACGCTGCTGATGATGGAACTGGGCCATGCCTTCGAGCATGCCGAGGACGATCCGCTCGCGGCGGCCTGGAAGCGCGTGGTCACGCCCGCGGCCAAGTTCTGGGTCTGCAAGCGCACGCTGGAAGCCACCGGCGAAGCGATGGAAGTCTGGGGCGGCAACGGCTACGTCGAAGAAAGCCCGATGGCGCGGCTGTATCGCGAGGCGCCGGTCAACTCGATCTGGGAAGGCTCGGGCAACATCATGTGCCTGGACGTGTTGCGCGCGATCCAGCGCAATCCCGACGATGCCGCGCGCTTGCTGCAGGACCTGTCGCGCCGCGCCGGTGGCCATCCCGCGGTGCGCGCGGAACTGGCCTCGCTGCAGGCATTGCTGCGCGAGCCCGCCGAACTGCTGGAAGCCAACGCGCGCCGCTTTGCGCAGGGACTGGTGCTGACCGCGCAGGCCGCGCTGATGCTGGCGCACGCCGATACCGAGAGTGCGGAACTGTTCGTCGCCAGCCGGCTGGGACGGCAGCACGGGCGTGTGTTCGGCACGCTGGATGCGGATGCCGACGTGCTCAAGCGCGTGTTTTCGCGCGGCTTCGAAGGCTAACGAATCAGGCCTCCATCGATTCCAGCACCCGTAGCATCACGCGCGGCGCATAGCGGATCAGGTCGTGCGCGCGCTCGCCGATCATGATCGCGGGCGCATTGGTGTTGCCGCCGATCAGGGTCGGCATCACTGACGCGTCGACCACGCGCAAGCCCTCCACGCCACGCACGCGCAGTTGCGGGTCCACCACCGCCATCGCATCCATGCCCATGCGGCAGGTGCCGACCGGGTGGTAGATGGTGTCGGCGTGCTCGCGGATCAGCTCGCGCACGGCGGCATCGTCGCTGCCGTCGGCGCGCAGGCCAGCCGAATAGAGCTCGCGCCCGCCAAAGCACGCCAGCTGCGGCTGCACAAGGATGCTGCGCACGATGCGCACGCCGGCGACCAGATCGTCCAGGTCGCGCATATCGCTCAGGTATTTCGGATCGATCAGCGGCGCGCGCCGGACATCGGCCGAGGCCAGCCGCACCTCGCCGCGGCTGCGCGGGCGCAGCACGCAGACATGGCATCCATAACCATGGCCGAAGTTCAGCCGGCGCATGTGGTCGTCTGCCATGCCGACCACGAAATGCAGCTGCAGGTCGGGTTCGGGCAGTTCCGGCCGGCTGCGCAGGAAGCCGCCCGCCTCGGCAAAGTTGCTCGACAGCATGCCGGTGCGCTCGCGCCGGTAGCGCAGCATTTCGGACACCAGCCGCGCGAGGCCGCCGAACGACACCCCGTACAGCTCGGGCACGGCGGTGCGCTTGTGCAGCACGATGTCGAGATGATCCTGCAAGTTCGCGCCCACGCCGGGCAGGTCGTGCACCACGCCGATGCCGTGCTCGCGCAACTGCGCGCCAGGGCCGACCCCCGAGACCATCAGCAGCTGCGGCGAGCCGAACGTGCCCGCGCACACGATCACGTCGCGGCGCGCGCGCAGCAGCTGCTGGCGGCCGTCACGCATCACCAGCACACCGGCGGCGTGGCGGCCTTCGAAGACGATGCGCAGCGCCTGCGTATCGGTCAGCACGTGCAGCCGCGCACGGCCGCCATTGCAGGCGCGATCGCGCACGTTGCCGCCGTGCAGGTAGGCACGCGCGGCATTCCAGCGCTCGCCCGCATGCTGCGTGACCTGGTACCAGCCCACGCCCTCCTGCTCTTCGCCGTTGAAATCGTCGTTGCGCGGATAGCCGGCCTGCTGCGCGGCCTCGATAAAGCGTTCGGCAAAGGGGTTGGGGGTGCGCAGGTCGCTGACATGGAGCGGACCGTTGCCGCCGTGCAGCGGATCCTCGTCGCTGCCCGCCAGGCGTTCATTGCATTCCGCACGGCGGAAGTAAGGCAGCACGTCGTCCCATGACCAGCCGTCGCAGCCGGCGTCGGCCCAGGCGTCGTAGTCGGCGGGCCGGCCGCGGGTGTAGATCATGGCGTTGATCGAAGAGCTGCCGCCCAGCCCGCGCCCGCGCGGCTGGTAGCCGCGGCGGCCGTTCAGGCCCGGCTGCGGCACCGTCTGGAAGCCATAGTTGCGTGCCCCGGTACGCGGCAGCATCGCGGCCAGCCCGGCGGGTGTGCGTACCAGCACATGGTGATCGTGGTGCCCGGCCTCGACCAGCGCGATGGTGTCGTCGCCGCTGTCGGCAAGCCGCCCCGCCAGCGCACAGCCAGCCGAGCCCGCGCCGACGATGACGTAGTCATAGGTGGTTTCCATCTGTCTCCCCGCGAGTCCGCAGGCGGCGCGCATGCGTGAGCCGGGCTGCGCCGGTGCGCACGCCCCTGTCCGTCCAGCGGATGGCAAGCCGTGAGATTCAGTGTAGGCGCTGAGCCGATGGGTGGAGAAGGATGGCGGCAAGGGACGTGCGCGAGCGCGCCGGACGGGCGTTTGAATTGCCCTTCTGGTAGGAAACTTCCATTGCCATGGCCGGCGCGCTAACTTATCGTGCGCGGGAACACGCGGGCCGCTGCCTCGTCACCCGACGCGATCCGCTTCCCATTTTTCCCCGCACGCCCTTTGTCCCAGGAGCGCAGCAATGCGAGATGTCCCCGACCTGTCGTCCGTCTTCGGTGCGATGCATGCCGCGTCACGGCGCGATCAGTTGCCCGCCTGGACCGTGCGCGCCGACCGCCTGCAACGCCTGCGCCAGCTGGTGACCGAAAACCAGTCCGAAATTGCCGCCGCCATCCACGCTGACTTCACCAACCGCCCGCGCCAGGAAACCGCGCTGCTGGAGGTGTTCCCGAGCCTGGCCGGCATCGACGATGCCCTGCGCCATGGCAAGCGCTGGATGCGCGTGCGCCGCGCCCCCACCGGCCTCTGGTTCCGCCCCGGGCGCTCGCGGCTGGTGCCGCAGCCACTGGGCGTGGTGGGCATCGTGGTGCCCTGGAACTACCCGCTATACCTGACGGTGGGGCCGCTGGCCGGTGCGCTGGCGGCGGGCAACCGCGCCATGGTGAAGCTGTCGGAATACACGCCGCGCTTTGCGGCCTTGTTCGCGCAACTGGTGCCGCGGCACTTTGCGCCAGACGAGATCGTGGTGATCAATGGCGATGCCGACGTGGCCAGCGCCTTTACCGCGCTGCCGTTCGACCACCTGCTGTTCACCGGCTCGACCGCGGTCGGCCACCATGTGATGCGCGCGGCGGCCGCCAACCTGACCCCGGTGACGCTGGAACTGGGCGGCAAGTCGCCGGCCATCATCGGCGCCGGGGCCGACCTGCCGCGTGCGGTGGAGCGCATCCTGGTCGGCAAGCTGATGAATGCCGGGCAGACATGCATCGCGCCGGACTACGTGCTGGTGCCGGAAGACCTGCGCGGGCAGCTGGTGGCAGCGGCGCGCCAGTGCGTGGGGCGGCTCTATCCCGACCTGGCGCGCAACGGGGACTACACCAGCATCATCAGCCCGCGGCATTTCGCGCGGCTGGCAGGGCTGGTCGACGAGGCCGCCGCGCAGGGCGCGACGGTGGTGCCGCTGTCCGATGCGCAGCCAGATGCGCAGGCGCGGCGCCTGCCGCCGGTGCTGCTGCTGGATGTGCCCGAAGGCGTCGCGGCCATGCGCGAGGAAATCTTCGGGCCGGTGCTGCCGGTGGTGACGTACCGCACGCTGGATGAGGCGGTGGACTACATCAACGCGCGCCCGCGTCCGCTGGCGCTGTACGTGTTCGAGCGCGACCGCGGCGCCATCGGCCATGTGATGAAGCAGACCGTCGCCGGCGGCGTCACCGTCAACGACACCCTGTTCCATATTGCCCAGGACGGCCTGCCGTTTGGCGGCGTCGGTGCCAGCGGCATGGGCGCGTATCACGGCCAGGCGGGCTTCGACACCTTCTCCAAGGTGAAGCCGGTGTTCCACCAGGCCAGCCTGAACGGCGCCGGCCTGCTCAAGCCGCCTTACGGCAAAACCTTCGAAACGATGCTGCAGCTGCTCCTGCGTTGATCAGGAGACCAGCATCGGGCGCCCGAGCATGCGCGACAGCACTGCCTCGGGCGAGTGGGTGTGGTCGGAAATCGCCTGCGGTGCCAGGTAGATGGTCTGCTCCATCATCGCGCGCCCGCGCATGGCGGCGTGCAGCAGCTGGTCGCTGAAGACGATCCAGGTCGAGCCCGGCGGGAACTGGAATTCCTGCTGCGGCACGTTGGCCTGGTAATCCAGGTCGGCCTTGGCCAGGTCATGCAGCTGCAGCATGCGGTGGTCGTATTCCGAGCGCTTGCGCTTGGTGATATGCAGCAGCTTCATCAACGACGCCTGCCCCGGCCACATGCCATGGGTCTTGGGCACGAACTTCCGCGCAAAATCACCGAACGGCTCGCCCACGCGCCACACGCGCGGCGCGGCCGGGTCGATATTGTGGAACACGCGCAACAGGCGCTTGCCCAGCATCGGGTTGGACGGGAACGAGTCGACATGCAGGCGGGTGTCGTCCTTGCGCCAGCTGACCGGGCGCCCGGCGATCTCGCTGGGCCGCAGCGACGTGCCGGCGCGCATCATGTGCGGGATGTATTCCGGGAACAGCGTGCGCACCAGCGTCTCGCTGTTGTCGGCATAGCGGCGGATCAGCGCGTACAGGCCTGCCAGGTCCTGCGGGCTGCCCTGGGCGCCGCGCACCGCGGTGTCATCGGCGCGCAGGTTGATGTTCTTGGACTTGCCGTCGGAATAGCGGCTGTCCAGGAAGCGCTCTTCACCTGGCTGGAACCGGAAATTCAGGTTCGGGAAGTACAGCACGGCGCCCTGCTCCAGCTCGCGGCGCAGCGTGGCGCGTTCTTCGGCCGTGACCTGGGGGGCCCAGTCCGTATACGGCTGCGGGCGGATCAGGTTGAGCTGGCCGGCGGCGGGCGGCTGGGTTGAGGTCGACGGGGCAAGGACAGGCGCTTCGGACATGGCATCCTCTGGAAAACGGTCGGCCGCAGGCGTGGCGGCTGGGGATGGGGGATTTTACTCCCTGTCGTCAGTGGTGGCGCTGGGGTCACGCGGGGAGTCGGAGGGGGGCTTTCGTTGGATTGGTTGTGATGGTATGCGGTTGGTTGTCGTGCTTGGCGGGCGTGGGCTGTTTCGCCGGCGTAGCCGGCGAATCAGCCACGCAAAGCACGCCACGACACCACATAGCCAAAGAACCATAAAAAAAACCCCGCAGACCCTTCCGAGCCCACAGGGCATCCCATAGCAACTGCCGACTCCAGCCAGATGCTTACAGCCCCGCAGCAGCACGCAAGGCAGCCGCCTTGTCAGTAGCTTCCCACGAGAATTCCGGCTCTTCACGGCCGAAATGGCCATAGGCGGCAGTCTTCTCGTAAATCGGGCGCAGCAGGTCCAGCATCTGCACGATGCCCTTCGGACGCAGGTCGAAATGCTCCTGCACCAGTTCGGCGATCTTGGCGTCGGGGATCTTGCCGGTGCCTTCGGTGTAGACCGTCACGTTGATCGGGCGGGCCACGCCGATGGCATAGCTGACCTGCACCTGGCACTGGCGCGCCAGGCCCGAGGCCACCACGTTCTTGGCCACGTAGCGCGCGGCGTAGGCGGCCGAGCGGTCGACCTTGGACGGGTCCTTGCCCGAGAACGCGCCGCCACCATGGGGCGAAGCACCGCCGTAGGTGTCGACGATGATCTTGCGCCCGGTCAGGCCGCAGTCGCCCTGCGGGCCGCCGATCACGAAGCGCCCGGTCGGGTTGACCAGGTACTTGGTTTCCTTGAGCATCTCGGCCGGCAGCACCGCCTTGATGATGTCCTCGATCACGGCTTCGCGGATCTGGGCCTGGGCGATGTCCGGCGCGTGCTGGGTCGACAGCACCACGGTGTCCACGCTGTGCGGCTTGCCGTCGACATAACGCACCGTGACCTGCGACTTGGCGTCCGGGCGCAGCCAGGGCAGGCGGCCGTCGCGGCGCAGCTGCGACTGGCGCTCGACCAGGCGGTGGGCGTAGTAGATCGGGAACGGCATCAGTTCCGGGGTCTCGTCGCAGGCGTAGCCGAACATCAGGCCCTGGTCGCCGGCACCCTGGTTCAGGTAGTCGTCGGAGGCGCGGTCGACGCCCTGGGCGATGTCGGGCGACTGCTTGTCATAGGCCACCAGCACGGCGCAGCCCTTGTAGTCGATGCCGTATTCGGTGTTGTCGTACCCGATGCGCTTGATGGTGTCGCGCGCGATCTGGATATAGTCGACATTGGCGGTCGTGGTGATTTCCCCGGCCAGCACCACCAGACCGGTGTTGCAAAGCGTCTCAGCTGCCACACGCGCATACTTGTCCTGGGCCAGGATGGCGTCCAGGACGGCGTCGGAAATCTGGTCAGCGACCTTGTCGGGATGGCCTTCGGAGACGGATTCCGAAGTAAAAAGGAAGTCGTTTGCCACGAACTTATTCTCCAGGTTGGCTATTGCGTGCCAGCCTGTTCGGTTCATGGCGGCGACGCTTTAGCGGTATTTCAGGCAGCCCGTTTAGAGCCGCATCGCCCCGCAAGTTGTCAGTTAACTCGGCGATACACGCTATTATACGCGCCTGCCGGCTTCGTTGCAGCGCGCCAATGGTGCGGTACAACACCTTGCCGGCACGCCGGGGCGCTGTGCCCGTGCTGGTCCCTGTTGACGGCACGCGGCGTGCGGAACTGAACACCGCATCGAAAAAAACGCCTGCTCGCCCGTCTGTTCCCGGCACGGACCCGCGACAGATCTGTTTTTCGCGCCTGATGACCTTTTTATTCTGGCTGATCTCCCGACTCCCCCTGCGGCTGCTGCAAGCCGTGGGCGGCGCCCTCGGCCTGCTGATCGCACGCCTGCCCGGCCGCTATGGCCAGCGCCTGCGGGAAAACTTCCGCCTGGCGTTCCCTGATGCCACCGAGGCGATGATCGACGAAGCCGCCCGCTCGACCGGGCGCATGATCATCGAGATGCCTTACTTCTGGAGCCGCAGCAGGATCGGCGCAAAGCTGCACGGCTTTGACGACTACCTGTGGCCCGAGCTCGGGAAGCTGCAGGCGCGCGGCAAGGGCATTATCATCCTGACCCCGCACCTGGGCTGCTTTGAAGTGCTGCCGCAGTCCCACGCACTGCATCGTCCGGTCACCGCGCTGTTCAAGCCGCCGCACCAACCCTGGCTGCGCGAGTGGATCGAGAAAATGCGCACCCGCCCCAACATGCATATGGCGCCGGCCACGCCGCGCGGCGTGCGCATGCTGGTGAAGGCGCTCAAGCGTGGCCAGGCCGTAGGCATCCTGCCCGACCAGGTGCCCAGCGGCGGCGAAGGCAACTGGGCGCCGTTCTTCGGCAAGCCCGCCTATACGATGGCGCTGGTGCACCGGCTGCAGCAACTGACCGGCGCGCCGGTAGTGGCGGTCTTTGCCGAGCGCCTGCCGCGCGGCGCCGGCTATCGCGGCCATCTGCGCGTGATCAACGACGGCGGCATGCTGCCGGACGATCCTGCCACCGCCGCCGCGGCCATCAACCGGACCATCGAAGAACTGGTGCGCCTGTCCCCCACCCAGTATCTGTGGGGCTACAACCGCTACAAGCAACCCGCCGGAGCGGGCAGCCCGGATGCGCCGGGCACCCCGGGCAACGACACCGAGCCGGTCACTGATCAATCGATTTCATGAGCCGTGTGTTCACCTGGCTCGGCATCGGCCTGCTGACGGTGCTAGGCAAACTGCCATATCCGTTCGTCGCGCGCTTCGGCGAGGCGCTTGGCAGCCTGCTGTACCGTTTGCCCAGCGAGCGGCGCCGCGTGGTGCAGGCCAACCTACGCCTGTGCTTCCCGGAGCGCACCGAGGCCGAGATCGACGCGCTCTCGCACCAGAGCTTCCGCATCCTGTTCCGCAGCTTTTCCGAGCGCGGCATCTTCTGGACCGGCAGCGAGGCACAGATGCGCCGCTGGGTGCAGATCGACGACCAGGCCGACCTGGTGGCACTGGACGGCACCCCGCATATCCTGGTGACGCTGCACCTGTCGGGCGTGGAGGCCGGCGCGATCCGGCTCACCATCCACCTGCGCGAGCATGTCGGCCGCTCCGGCGCCTCGCTCTACACGACACAGAAGAACGCCCTGTTCGACAGCTTCCTGAAGCGGGCCCGCGGGCGTTTTGGCGCCAACATGATCTCGCGCAACGACAGCGCGCGCGACATCCTGCGCGGCCTGAAAAAGGGCGAGGCGATGCAGCTGATCGCCGACATGGACTTCGGCGAGCGCGATTCGGAGTTCGTGCCGTTCTTCGGCGTGCAGGCGCTGACCCTGACTTCGGTATCGCGGCTGGCGCGGCTGACCGGGGCCAAGGTGGTGCCGATCTATACCGAGATGCTGCCCGACTACCAGGGCTATGTGCTGCGCGTACTGCCCGCCTGGCAGCACTACCCGGGCGCGAGCGTGACCGAAGACACGCGCCGCATGAATGCCTTTTTCGAGGACTGCATCCGCCCGCGCGTGCCCGAGTACTACTGGGTGCACAAGCGCTTCAAGAACCGCATGCCGGGCGAGCCCGCGATCTACTGAGCGTGGCCGGCACGTCCAACGCGTCCGGCGCCCCGCAGCTACAATCCCCACCATGAAACTCCAGTTCACCAAGATGCACGGCGCGGGCAACGACTTTGTCGTGCTCGACGGCATCCACCAGCAGATCGACCTGACCCCGGCGCAGTGGCGTGCCCTTGCCAGCCGGCATTTCGGCGTGGGCGCGGACCAGATCCTGATCGTCGAGAAGCCGACCCGCCCGGACGTCGACTTCCGCTACCGCATCGTCAATGCCGACGGCAGCGAGGTGGAGCACTGCGGCAACGGCGCGCGCTGCTTCGTGCGCTTTGTCACGGACAAGGGCATGACCGACAAGCGCTCGGTGCGCGTGGAGGTGATGAACGGCGTGATCACGCTGACGCTGCAGGACGATGGCCAGGTCACGGTGGACATGGGCGCGCCCGAGCTGGAACCGGCGCGCGTGCCGTTCCGCGCGCAGGGCCTGCCGACCCGCACCGAAGGCGCCGACACGCTGTACGGCCTGGAGGTGAACGGCCGCACCGAATGGATCTCGGCGGTGTCGATGGGCAACCCGCACGCGGTGCAGGTGGTGGACGACGTGGAGAATTTCCCGGTCCTGCAGGACGGCCCGGTGGTGGAATACCACCCCGCCTTCCCGAACCGCGTCAACGCCGGTTTCATGCAGGTGGCAGACCGCCACGCCATCCGCCTGCGCGTCTACGAGCGCGGCGCCGGCGAGACCCTGGCCTGCGGCACCGGCGCCTGCGCGGCCGTGGTGGCCGGCATCCGGCGCGGCCTGCTGGACTCGCCGGTGCGGGTCCACACCCACGGCGGCGAGCTGAACATTGCCTGGGACGGCGGCGCGGAACCGGTGCGCATGACCGGCCCGGCCACCACGGTGTTCGAGGGCAGCATTGACCTCTCGGCCCTGCCGGCCTGACCATAGGGGCTGCGCGCCCCGCTTTGCCCCGGCTTCTTCTCCCACAGCGGCGGGGCCGCCCCAAGTTGATCATGCAGGTCAGACCGATGGAGTGCACATGCCGCTGGACGATTTCCGCATCACTTCAGGCAAGGATTTTCAGCTTGCCAACTTTGACCCCGGCAGCAAACCGATGTCGGGCGAAAACAAGCAGGCCGACCTCGCGCGCATTACGCAACTGAGCACCGAGCTCGACGCCGAGCAGGACATCTTCTACGCCGAGCACCGCCGCAAGCTGCTGGTCGTGCTGCAGGGCATGGATACCAGCGGCAAGGACGGCACGGTGCGATCGGTGTTCCGCAGCTTCGACCCGCTGGGCATCCGCGTGGTGGGCTTCAAGTCGCCGTCACCGGAGGAGCTGGCGCGCGACTACTTGTGGCGCGTCCACCTGCAGGTGCCGAAGTCAGGCGAGATCGTGGTCTTCAACCGCAGCCACTATGAAGACGTCCTGATCACGCGCGTGCACGACTGGATCGACGCCGCCGAATGCGAGCGGCGCTTCCGCCAGATCCGGGACTTCGAGTCGATGCTGACCGAGACCGGCACCACCATCGTCAAGTGCTTCCTGCACATTTCGAAAGATGAGCAAAAGGCACGGCTCGAGGCCCGCCTTGCCGATCCGCAGAAGCACTGGAAGTTCGATGCCACCGACCTGGCCGAGCGCAAGCACTGGAAAGCGTACATGGACGCCTACGAGGCTGCCATCACAGCCACCAGCACGCAGGAATGCCCGTGGTACATCGTACCGGCCGACTCCAAAACACATCGCAACCTGATGGTGGCGGAGATCATGGCGCACGTGTTCGCCAGGCTCAAACCCGCCTATCCACCGCCGCGCCCGGAACTGGAAAAGCTGAAGGTCGATTAGTTATTCGCCGTTGCCGCGGTGCACGTCGTGCGTCACGAAGGGATGCTCGGGCCCGGGCATGGCCAGCCAGTGCGGATGCTTCAGCGTCTGGCGGATATCGTCCAGCCCGCTGGTCCAGTGCTCGTGCATGGTCAGCGAGCCGAACTGGTAGTCCTTGGCGAGGTTCTCGAACGCCTTGTCGCGGTAGATCAGCTGGATCACGTTGCGCCGCGCGTCGCAGGCGTGCTCGGCGGCGCGGCGATACCAGTTGTTGTCGCGCTTTGACTGCGGCACCAGCGCCATCACTTCATTGAGCATGCGGCGGAAATTCTGCTGCTCGCGCATGTAGTCGGTAATGGCACGGGTGCGGCTGGAGTACTGGATGTCCTTCTGGCGCTCGGCCACGTCGATCAGGTCGTGCGGCAGCTTGCCGCGCGCGCTCCACAGGTCTACCTGGAAGATCAGCGCATCGCGCCGCGGCTGTGCCGTCAGCACTTCGGCCAGCGGCGTGTTCGAGACCAGGCCGCCATCCCAGTAGTACTCGCCGTCGATCTCCACGGCCGGAAAGCCTGGCGGCAATGCGCCCGAGGCCATGAAGTGCTCGGGCCTGAGCGTCTCGCGGGTGTTGTCGAAATAGGCAAAGTTGCCGGTGCGCACGTTGACCGCGCCAACCGACACCCGCATTTCCTGCGGCCGATGGTTGATCAGGTCGAAGTCGGCAAAGCGCTCGAGCGTGGCCCTGAGCGGCGTGGTGTCGTAGTAGCTGGCCCGGCTCGGGTCGGTGTAGCGCGAGACCAGCTCCAGCCAGCTGCGCGGCTGGAAGAAGCCGCGCTGGCCCTCGAACATCGCCCGCGCGGCTTGCAGGCCATCGAACCAGACGCGCAGCGGTTCCGGCCAGCTTTCGGCGCTGTCGGTCAGCCACGAATGCGACAGGCTGGGCAGCCAGGGTTGCGCGCAGATGTACTCCCAGAACGCGCGCAACTGCTCGACGCGGCGCTCGGGCGGATTGCCGGCGATCACTGCCGCGTTGAGCGCACCAATTGATATGCCGGCAACCCAGTTCGGATAGACGCCGCCCTCGGCCAGGCCCTGGTAGACGCCCGCCTGGTATGCGCCCAGGGCGCCTCCGCCCTGCAGCACCAGCGCCCGCACGGCGTAGGCCTCATGCGGCGGGCGGTCGGGCCCTTTCGCGGCCTTGCGTACTGGCTCGCATGGCTTGATCTGGGCGCCGCGCTCTGCCAGTGAATCCGCCGGCGCAGCCTGTGCTGCCTGCCGCCCTGCCTGCTCCTGCCGCTCTTTTGCCGCCACGCCGCGCTCCCTCCCGGTCTGAAAGTCAGCCGCCTGTCCGCTGCACGCGGAATGTGCGGAGTTGGGGCGCTGGCTGGCAGCGCCCACCGTCATCAACGGTTTCAGACGCCGTAGCGCTGACGATAGGCCGCCACGGCCTCGCGCGAAGCCCCCAGCGCCGGGTCCTGCGAGGCATCGAGATACGCCAGCAGGTCCTTCAGGCTGGCGATCGCGATCACGGGGATGCCGAATTCGCGCTGCACGTCCTGCACGGCGGAATGCGTGCCGACCTGCTCGGCGGTGCCGCTCTTTTCCATGCGGTCCAGGGCGATCAGCACCGCGGCCGGCTCGGCGCCGGCCGCGCGGATCATGTTCACCGATTCGCGTACCGAGGTGCCGGCGGAAATCACGTCGTCGATGATGACGACCTTGCCCTGCAGCTTTGCCCCGACCAGGGTGCCGCCTTCGCCGTGATCCTTGGCTTCCTTGCGGTTGTAGGCGAAGCCGACGTCACGTCCCATGCCAGCCAGCGCCACCGCGGTGGCCGACGCCAGCGTGATGCCCTTGTAGGCCGGCCCGAACAGCACGTCGAACTGCACGCCCGAGGCCAGCAGGGTTTTGGCATAGAATTGCGCCACCTGACCCAGCATCGCGCCCTGGTTGAACAGGCCGGCGTTGAAGAAGTAGGGCGATTTGCGGCCGGCCTTGGTGACGAACTCGCCAAACGACAGCACGCCCGCATCGAGCGCAAAGCGGATAAAGGTCTGGCTGAGATCGGTACCCGCGGGCGGATTCTGCTGCGTCATCATTTCTCTCTGAATTCAAAATTTCCCCGAATGTTACGGATTATCAGCGCCAACCTCAACGGCATCCGCTCCGCGTCGAAAAAGGGCTTTTTCGACTGGATGGGCAAGCAGGACGCAGACATGGTCTGCGTGCAGGAACTGAAGGCGCAGGCCGCCGACATGACGGAAGCGTTCCTTGCGCCACATGGCTACCACGGCTATTTCCATTACGCCGAGAAGAAGGGCTACAGCGGGGTAGGCCTCTACACTCGCCATAAGCCCGAGCGCGTGGTCACCGGCTTCGGCATCCCCGAGTTCGACAACGAAGGCCGCTATGTGGAAGTGCAGTACCCGCACCTGGCGGTGATCTCGGTGTACGTGCCATCCGGCTCCAGCGGCGAGGAACGCCAGCAGGCCAAATTCCGCTTCATGGAGGCCTTCCTGCCGCACCTGCTGCAACTGAAGGCAAGCGGGCGCGAGATCGTGCTGTGCGGCGACGTCAACATCGCGCACAAGGAAATCGACATCAAGAACTGGAAGGGCAACCTGAAGAACTCAGGCTTCCTGCCGGAAGAGCGCGCCTGGATCGGCGAGCTGTTCGACACCCACGGCTATGTCGACGTGTTCCGCAAGCTGGACCCGCGCCCCGAGCAGTACACCTGGTGGAGCAACCGCGGCCAGGCCTACGCCAAGAACGTCGGCTGGCGCATCGACTACCACCTGGCCACGCCGAAGATCGCCGACACCGCGCACCTGTGCTCGATCTACAAGGACGAGAAGTTCAGCGACCACGCGCCGCTGTCGATCGACTACGACTTCCCGCTCTGAATCAGGTGCCTACGCCGCCCGGACCTCTTCGAGCAGTTCCGGGTGGCGGTCCAGCAGCTTGAGCAGCTTGACCAGCGCCAGCGGGGGCTTGGTCCGCCCGGTCTCGTAGCGTGAGAACGCATTGACCCCGCCGCCGAAGATCTCGGCGGCCTCGCGCTGGTCGAGGTGGAGTTTCTTGCGCACGCCTGTGATGTAGGCAGGCTCGATAAACGCGGCGTTGACCTGCCGATTGAACGCGTTCATCAGTTTCATCACGCGATCGCTCTCCTGCCAGTCGGTCACGGATTCGCCACATTCCGGGCAGAACTCGCCGCGCACGGATTCCAGGACCGTGGATTCGCCACGGTAGGTATAGGGGACATCGCGCACGTCGGCCACCAGTTCAGCCGCGCCGCACACAGGGCATTTCATTTTGCTCAGCTCCTTTCATCGTGCCTTGAACGACACGACCAGCAGGCCTTCAGTTACGGTCGGCTTCAGGTACACCCCACCGTACGGTGTCACCGGGCGGTAGACGTCCTGCCAGACGGTGTGGTCGGCGTAGGCGGTCATGCTCTTGTAGAAGTCGGCACTGGTCAGGCCCGCGACCACCTGCGCCAGCCCGGCCATGTCGAAGCCGAGTGCCGTGGCGCCATCGCGCGCGCATCGGGTGACGCGCACCCGCTTTGCTCCAATCAGCTCCCTGACCCGCCAGAGCGGGTAATGCGCCGTCCCCTTTTCCACGAAAATTAACCTACTTGGTTATATCCGGCAAGCCCGGAACTGTGCGAGATCGCAATAAGCCCATCGGTACAAACCCCTGCGACCCGCCCCCATCCCCGTTACAATGCAGGTTCCCTACCCCATGCGGCAGGGGACATTTCGCATTTCCCGCACCCCATTGAGTGAGTCAGCCATGGTTTTCAAAGTGTTCGTCGATGGTCAGGAAGGCACCACCGGTCTCCGGCTGCTTGACTATCTTTCCGGTCGTTCCGACGTGGAACTGCTGCGCATTGCCGATGACAAGCGCAAGGACCCGGCAGAACGAGCACGATTCCTGAACGCCGCCGACGTCGCCTTCCTGTGCCTGCCCGATGTGGCCTCGCGCGAGGCGGTATCGCTGGTGACCAACCCGAATACCTGCGTGATCGACGCCAGCACGGCGTTCCGCACCACCGATAGCTGGGCCTACGGCCTGCCCGAGCTGGTGCACGGCCAGCGCGAGAAGATCCGCGCCAGCAAGCGCATCGCGGTGCCGGGCTGCCACGCCAGCGCCTTCGTGCTGGCGGTGCGCCCGCTGGTGGACGCCGGCGTGCTGGCGGCCGACTACCCGGTTTCGGCGTTCTCCCTGACCGGCTACAGCGGCGGCGGCAAGTCGATGATTGCCGAGTTCGAAGCCGGCGGTAACCCGAAGCTGGACAGCCCGCGGCCGTACGCGCTGGGCCTGGAACACAAGCACCTGCCGGAAATGCGCGTGCAGGCCGGCCTGGCGCAGGCGCCGGTCTTCAACCCCATCGTCGGCAACTTCCTGAAGGGCCTGGCGGTGACGGTGCCCGTGTTCGCCGACCGGCTGGCGCGCAAGGTCAGCCCCGAGCAGATCGTCGAGATCTACCGCAAGCACTATGAAGGCGAGCAGTTCGTGCGCGTGATGCCGTACAACAGCGCCGACAATCTCGACGGCGGTTTCTTCGACGTGCAGGCCAACAACGACACCAACCGTGTCGACCTGTTCGTGTTCGGCAATGCTGAGCGCCTGAACCTGGTGGCGCGCCTGGACAACCTTGGCAAGGGCGCGGCCGGCGCGGCGGTGCAATGCATGAACGTGCATGTGGGCGCCGACGAGGCCACGGGGCTGCGTGCCTGACAGCGCCCGTTCCTGAACGCAAAGAAGCCGGCGCTGCCGGCTTCTTTCTTTTGCGCCTGCAGGCCGCTCAGCGCTGCAGCGGCTTCTGCCTGTCGTCGTCGCCGCTGTCCACCGGCGCGCCGCCCAGCCCCGCCACATTGGCGCGGTATGGCGGCAGCTTGTCCACCGTGGTGTTGGTCGCGCGCGCGTACAGCGGCAGCACCTCGGGCAGGTGCTTTTCCAGGTCGGCGATGCGGCTGCGCCCGGAAGGGTGCGTCGACAGGAACTCGGCGCCGGACTGCGTGACCTTGCCCATCTTCTGCCACAGCGACACCGCGGCGCGCGGATCGTAGCCGGCGCGCGCGGCGATATCCATGCCGATCAGGTCCGCCTCGGACTCATCCGCGCGCGAGAAGCGCAGCGTCAGCAGGTGAGCGCCGGTGCCCAGCGCCATGTTGCCGAGGTTGCCGAAGCCGAACAGCTGCGAGATCACGTTGGCGCCCAGGTTGGTGATCTCGGACTTGGCGGCGCGCTCGCGCGCATGCTCCCGCAGCGCGTGGGCGATCTCGTGGCCCATCGCCATGGCGGTCTCGTCGTCGGTCAGATTGAGCTGGTCGAGCAACCCGGTGTAGAAGGCGATCTTGCCGCCGGGCATGCAGAAGGCATTGACCTGTTTGGAGCCAATCAGGTTGATTTCCCACTGCCACTGCCGCGCGCGCTCGTTCCAGCGCGCGGTCTGCGGCAGCAGCCGCTTGCCGATGGCGCGCAGGCGGATCAGCTGCGGGTTGTTGTCGGCGGCCAGGGCGCGCTTGGCGATGGCCTCCTGCTTGAGCTGCTCATATTCCTGCGCGGCCTGCTGCTCGATGGCCTCGACCGGCACGATGGTGCGCACCGCCGAACCGCCGGGATTCAGCCGTATACCGTCGGCATCGCTGTCCTGTGCCTGCGCCGGCAAGCCCCAGCCGAGCGGCAACGCTGCCGCGGCCAGCGCCAGCGCGCGGGCCAGCCGGAGCCGGGTGGGACGCTGAACACCTTGCGGGCGGCGGAGCATGTGCGATTCCTTGGACGCAATCGGGGAGTGGGCAAACAGGTGATGCAATAATACACGGCACCCGCGCAGCCGCGCGGCGGCATTCGGCTGCCCCATTCATGAATTTCCAGACCTATCTAGACATCTTCCGCAACCGCCGCATCGGCGCCATGCTGGCGCTGGGCTTCGCCTCCGGGCTGCCGCTGGCGCTGACGTCGGGCACCTTGCAGGCATGGATGACGGTCGAGGGTCTGGATATCAAGACCATCGGCTTCTTCTCGCTGGTCGGCCAGGCCTATATCTTCAAGTTCCTGTGGGCGCCGCTGATGGACCGCTACACGCCGCCGCTGATGGGGCGCCGGCGCGGCTGGCTGCTGGTGACGCAGATCGGGCTGGTGCTGGGCATCGCCGGCATGGCCTTCTGCCCGCCGCGAGAGGCGCTGTGGACACTGGCGGCGCTGGCCACGCTGGTGGCCTTCCTGTCGGCCTCGCAGGACATCGTCTTCGACGCCTACAGTACCGACGTGCTGCGCCCGCCCGAGCGCGGCGCCGGCGCCGCGGTCAAGGTGCTGGGCTACCGGCTGGCGATGCTGGTCTCGGGCGGCCTGGCGCTGTGGCTGGCCGACCGCGTGCTGGGCTGGCAGCAGACCTACCTGCTGATGGCTGGGCTGATGGGCGTAGGCATCGTCACGCTGCTGTGGGCGCCTGAGCCTGACGTGCCGGCCCGCGTGCCACGCTCGCTCGAAGAGGCGGTGGTGGGCCCGCTGCGCGACTTCTTTGCACGCCCGGGCGCATGGTGGCTGCTGCTGCTGATCGTGCTGTACAAGCTTGGCGACGCCTTTGCTGGCAGCCTGTCGACCACCTTCCTGATCCGCGGCGTAGGCTTCTCGGCGGGCGAGGTGGGCATCGTCAACAAGACCCTGGGCCTGGCCGCGACCATCGTCGGCGCGCTGTTCGGCGGCACGCTGATGGTGCGCCTGGGCCTGTACCGTTCATTGATGCTGTTCGGCGTGCTGCAGGCGGTGTCGAACCTGGGTTACTGGATCCTGGCGGTGACGCCGCCGCACCTGTGGACCATGGGGACGGCCATCGCGATCGAGAACCTGTGCGGCGGCATGGGCACGGCGGCCTTTGTCGCACTGCTGATGACACTGTGCAACCGCTCGTTCTCGGCCACGCAGTACGCGCTGCTGTCGGCGCTGGCGTCGGTGGGCCGGGTCTATGTGGGGCCCACCTCGGGCTATATGGTCGAGGCCTGGGGCTGGGCGCCGTTCTACCTGGGCACCGTGGTGGTGGCGCTGCCTGGCGTGCTGCTGCTCTGGGCGATGCGTCACACCGTGCACCGCTACGAGGCCCAGGCGCGTGAAGCCGTCGCCTGAGCCGGGCCGGACTTGTTCCGGCCGGACTTATTCCTTGTAGTAGACGATCTGGTGCGAACTGGCGATCAGCTCGCCAGCCGCGCTCCACAGCTGCGCGCGCTGGTCGAAGAAGCCCTGCCTGAACACCTGCGCCTGCGCGCTGGCCAGCACGTGGCTGTCGCCCAGCGCGGCCAGCGTGTCCGCGTCGGCATGGAAATACGTAGTCATCGACACCGTGCCGGCCGGCACGAAGCCCGCGCGCTTGAGAAAGATGCGCGGGTAGAAGCTGTCGGCCCAGGCTGCCACCGCGGCAAAGTCCGGCGTGCGCGCCGGCGCGTCGCGCAGCCAGAACTGCGTCAGGCTGTCCGGGTGATGGGTGCCGGCCTCGGCGGTCGGCTTGGCGCCGCGCACCGGACGCATGTCGTAGGATTTGAGCCAGCGCACCGGCGCAAACCCGCCCATGGCCGGCAGGGTGTCGGCGGCCGGCACCTCCGGCATCACCGCTTCGCCACAGGCCCAGGTCTCGCGCCGCACGGCAAACATGGCGGTGGCGGTGGTGGCCACGGCATCGCCCTGGCGCAGTTCCAGCGTCCAGTGCTGGGTCGAGCGGTTGGTGCGCACCGGGCGCGCCTCGATCTCGAACGGCCCTTCCGCGATCGGCCCGGCAAAGTTGACCGTCAGCGAAACCGGGTCGCCCAGGCGCTGCGGATGGTCCAGCGCGGCCTGCAGCAGCGTGGCGGCGGTGATGCCGCCGAAGGGGCCGATCATGTTCCAGTACGCCGGGGTGGTGCGGCCCAGGAAGTGGTGTTCGCCGGCCGGCTCCAGCGCCAGCGCGTCGTCAAAGGGATGGAGCAAGCTGGCGGCAGTGGCCGCCTGGATCTGGGGCGCAGTGGACATGGCTGGTGTGGGTGGTTGGCACGCAGGGAATAGCACGATCGTTCGATCTTCTGCCTACACTAACCGTAGTCAGCGTTCGGGTCAATACACCAGAATGCGAAGCTGCCAGCCCGGTGCAGCATCAGCCCTGCGCCCGCCGCCGCAGCGGCAGGCTCCAGCCCAGCTGGTTCGCCACCACGCCCAGCAGCACCAGCGCCATGCCGGCGATCTGCAGCGGCCCCAGCACCACGCCGAACACCATCACGTCGATCACGATCGCCACCAGCGGGTAGATAAAGGACAGCGTGGCGATCGACACCACGTTGAGCCGCTGGAATGCGCCATACAGCAGCGTGTACATCACACCGGTATGCACCAGCCCGAGCGCCAGCAGCGTGGCCCAGGTGCCGGTGCCATAGCTGCCGGCGGCGGGATGGGCCAGCGGTGCCAGCATCAGCACCCCCAGCACCATCTGCAGCCCGGCGATCTGGCCCGGCGGGATCCCCTGCAGCCGGCGCGTGGCCAGGGTCGTCACCGCATACAGCAGTGCCGCCAGCAAGCCCAGGCCGATCCCGGCCAGCATCGCCGTCCCGGTGGGGCCGTGTTCAAGCCCCGTGATCAGCATCACCCCGGCAAAGGCCAGCACCAGCCATGGCAGCCGCGCGAACGGGAACGGCTCGCGCTGGATCACCGAGGTCAGCAGCAGCAGGTAGAACGGCTGGGTGTGATAGACCACGGTAGCAATGGCAATGCCGCTGTATGCGTAGGCCGAGAACAGGGCCAGCCAGTTGAGCACCAGCGTGACGCCGCCCAGCGCCAGCCAGCCAAGCTGCGCACGGGTCATCCGCACCCAGCCGCGCTGCAGCGTCAGCGCGCCCAGCAGCGCCGCGCCGCCGAACAGGCAGCGGAAGAAGACCACATCGAGCGGCGGCTGGCCGCTGGTGACCACGAACCAGCCGATAGTGCCAGACAGCAGCATGGCCGCGACCATGCGCCAGGCGCCGCCTGGCAACGGTTGTTGGGAGGACATGAAGGACTCCGGTCAGACAATGGGCGCATTGTTCCACCATGCGATCTGCTCAACAATCCCATCCCCACTCAATTAGTATTTGATCTGGAGTCAAAGATTGGGGATGTGCAATGCCGGATATGCCACTTAATGCGATGGCCGTGTTTGCGCGCGTGGTCGAGTGCGGCAGCTTCTCGGCCGCCGCGCAGGACCTGGGCATGACGCCTTCGGCAGTCAGCCGGCACGTCTCCCGGCTGGAAACCACGCTCGGCGCGAGCCTGCTGCAGCGGACCACGCGCGCCTTTGCGCTGACCGAACTGGGCCAGTCGGTCTACGCCGCCTGCGCCCGCATGACCGCCGCCGCGCGCGAGGTCACCGCGCTGGCCGGCGAGCACGGCGGCACGCCGCACGGCGTGCTGCGCGTCAGTGCGCCGGTCTCGTTCGGCCAGGCCTGGCTGGCACCGCGGCTGCCAGCGCTGCTGGCGAAGTACCCGGGACTGGATCTGCAGCTGACGCTGGCCGACCGCATGGTCGACCTGGTCGAAGAAGGCCTGGACGTGGCCGTGCGCATCGCGCGCGAGCTGGCGCCAGGGCTGGCGGCACGGCCGCTGCGCGAGGTGCGCTACCGGCTGGTGGCCTCGCCCGGCTACCTGGCCCGCCACGGCACGCCGGCCACGCCCGGCGACCTGCCGGCCGCACGCTGCCTGTACCTGGGCTATGGCAACTTCGGCGAGCGCTGGACCATGCGTCACCAGGCCGGCGGCGAGAAAGTGGAGGTGCGCATCCCGCCGCGTCTGACGCTGAACAACAGCCTGGCGATCATGAGCATGGTGGAGCGCGATGCCGGCATCGGGCTGGTGCCGGATTTCTCATTGGGCGATGCCCTGGACCATGGCCGCGTCGTCACCGTGCTGGCCGACTGGGACATCCTCGAGCCCTACATCGGCACGGCCTACGCGGTCTACACGCCTACGCGGCACGTGCCGCCCAAGGTGCGGGCGTTTGTCGACCACCTGGCCGCGACCGGGGGCGATGCGTCCCCCTGATCAGGCCGCGCAGACCCGGTACACCGCCAGGCTGCCGCGCCAGTTGCCGCCCCAGTTGACGGTCACGCCTTCGTGCATCACCACGCGGTCGATCACGCGCAGCCCGACCTTGGGCGCCAGTGCTTCGAAGTCGCTGATGGTCAGCACGCGCACGTTGGGCGTGTTGTACCACTGGTAGGGCAACGCCTCCGACACCGGCATGCGGCCGCGGAACACCGACAGCCGGTGCGGCCAGTAGCCGAAGTTGGGAAACGACACGATGCACTCGCGCCCCACCCGCAGCGTGTCGCGCAGCACCTGCGCGGTGTTGTGGATGGTCTGCAGCGTCTGCGACAGGATCACGGTGTCGAAGCTCTTGTCCTCGAACAGCGCCAGGCCGCCTTCCAGGTTCTGCTGGATGACATGGACGCCCTTCTGCGCGCACGCCAGCACGCCTTCGTCGCGGATCTCGATGCCGTAGGCCTGCACGTCCAGCTCGTCCTGCAGCACGCGCAGCAGGCTGCCGTCGCCGCAGCCCAGGTCGAGCACGGTCGAATTGGGTTCGATCCAGCGCGCGATCGCGCGGAAGTCGGGGCGCAGCGCCAGGATATTGGGATTGGCCGGGGCGTTCATGCGCCGATCTCCTCTGCGATGCGGTCGTAGTAGGCGCGCATCAGGTTGTGATAGCGCGGGTCGTCGAGCAGGAAGGCATCGTGGCCGTGCGGCGCGTCGATCTCGGCGTACGAGACCGGGCGCTTGTTGTCCAGCAGCGCCTTGACCAGCTCGCGGCTGCGGCTGGGCGCAAAGCGCCAGTCGGTGCCGAAGCTGGCCACCAGGAAGCTGGCCTGGGTCTGCGCCATCGCGCGCGTCAGGTCGCCGCCGTAGGCCAGCGCCGGGTCAAAGTAGTCGAGCGCGCGCGTGATCAGCAGGTAGGTGTTGGCGTCGAAATATTCGGCGAACTTGTCGCCCTGGTAGCGCAGGTAGCTCTCGACCTGGAATTCGACATCGAACGAGAAGCGGATGTCCTCGCTCTTGAGTTCGCGGCCGAATTTCTCCGCCATGTCCTCGTCCGACAGGTAGGTGATATGGCCGATCATGCGCGCCACGCGCAGGCCGCGCTTGGGCTTGACGCCATGCGCGTAATAGTTGCCGCCGTGGAAGTCGGGGTCGGACAGGATGGCGCTGCGCGCCACCTCGTTGAAGGCGATGTTCTGCGCCGACAGCTTGGGCGTGGACGCGACCACGATGCAATGGCGCAGGCGCTCCGGATACATCAGGCTCCAGGCCACCGCCTGCATGCCGCCGAGGCTGCCGCCCATCACCGCGGCGAACTGCGTGATGCCGAACGCATCGGCCACACGCGCCTGCGCATTGACCCAGTCTTCCACCGTCACCACCGGGAACGCCGCGCCGTAGGGCGCGCCGGTAGCCGGGTTGGTGCTCATCGGCCCGGTCGAGCCGAAGCACGAACCGAGGTTGTTCACGCCGATGACGAAGAAGCGGTTGGTATCGAGCGGTTTGCCGGGACCGACCATGTTGTCCCACCAGCCCACGTCGCGCGGATCCTCGGCATAGACGCCCGCCACATGGTGCGAGGCATTGAGCGCGTGGCACACCAGCACCGCGTTGGAGCGGGCCGCATTGAGCGTGCCATAGGTCTCGACCATCAGGTCGTAGCCGGCAATGGACGAGCCGTTGCGCAGCTTCAGCGGCTCGGCAAAGTGCATGCGCTGCGGCGCGACCACGCCGACCGAATCGGGCGGCAGGTCGAACGCGGCAGGCGCGGCGGTCGGCAGTGCGACATCAGTCATGGAATCCGGCCCGTGGCGAACGGGCATAAAAAAAGCCGACCGGCATTTGCGTATCAAGCGTCGCAGCCAAGTCGGGATTCGCTGGATTCCTTGCGGGATTCCGCGTGCCGGCGCCATCCACTACCGTGGTGGCATGGGGCGCCGACCCAACCTCTTTAGCCGCATTTATAGTGGCAAGCCTCCGGTCCTTGGTCCCGTGGCTGCCGCGCGCCCGCAAGCCAGTCATCAAATCGGCGCGACCGGGCAATTATAGAGCAATCGGCCCGGCGTGTTGAATTAGAACCCAAATGGGTTCTTAGCCCAGCAAGACCCGCAGGTGCGCCTCGGCATGGTCCGAAGGCGACTTGCGGAAGCCGCTCTTGGCATAGCGGTGCCACTGGCCCTGCACCGCCGCCATGATCAGCGCGGCGCGCGCGGGGATATCGGCATCCGCCGGGAACGCGGCTTGCGTCACCGCCATCTTCAGGCACTGGCGCAGCGACGCCTCGATGCGGTCCACCACCTGGTTGATGCGCTCCTGCAGTCGCTCATGCTCGCCCACCAGCGCCTCGCCGGTCAGCACGCGCGTCATGCCCGGGTTTTTCTCGGCAAACGACAGCAGCATGCGCACGATCGCGTGGGCCTGGCGCAGGCCGTGTTCTTCCTTGTCGGTGATCTGGTTGATCAGGCCGAATACGGTCTGCTCGATAAAGCCGATCAGGCCCTCATACATCTGCGCCTTGCTGGCGAAGTGCCGGTACAGCGCCGCCTCGGACACGCTCAGGCGCGCGGCCAGCGCGGCGGTGGTGATCTTCTCCCGGCGCGGGTGCTCCAGCATGGTGGCCAGCGTCTGCAGGATCTGGACGCGGCGCTCGCCCGGGCGCGGGCGCTTGCGTGCCGGCTGGCCGCCGTCTTGCGCGTCCTGTGCACTGCCTGTAATGACCGCCTCTGGTTCGCGCCCGTTGCTTTGCGTCATGACCCGATTCTCCGCATTCGTCGTTGGAGTTGATGCATCGATTGTACTTTTATGTCCACATAGGCTGGCCGGTTCGGCACGCGGGCGCGCACGCGCGGCACATTGTCGGGCTGCGCCTGCGGCGCCTGGGACTCGGCGGCCACCAGCGTAACCGACTGCTCCTGCGCGGCGTGGCCGACATGGCGGCGGTCCTCCGCGTCCAGCGTCGAGCGTACCGCGGCATCGCGCCGGCTGCCGTCGTCGCGTAGCGCGGTGGATCCGGCAGGCACATCGTGCGGGCGCGATGGCGCGATCGTGCGCAGGTAGCCCGTCACCCACGCGGTACGGATGCCGGTGCCGGCGTAGCGCTTGAGGTGCGACACCGTGTCTTCCACCAGCACCGCGCGATGCGGCGCGATGCGCGCCTGCACCAGCAGCCGGCGCAGCATGCGGCGGTCCGGCTTGGGCCGCAGGTGGCCATGGACCCACATCTGCTCGATCGCCACCACGCGCTCGAAGCAATGCGTGATGCCGGCGATCTCCAGCACCGCGCGCGCGTAGTCCTGCGGGGCGTTGGTGACCAGGATCTTGCGCCCGGGCAGGCGCCGCAGGTGCGCGGCCAGCCCGCGCCGCACCCGCACCATGTCGGCCAGCTCCGGGAATTCATGCGCGGCACGCAGGAAGTCAGCCGGGTCCACGCCGTGGTGCCGGATCATGCCGAGCAGCGTGGCGCCATAGCGCTGCCAGTAGTCCACGCGCACGCGGCTGGCGGTGGCCTCGTCGCAGCCGAGCACGCGCGCCACGTAGGCGGTCATCAGCCGGTTGATCGCCGGGAAGATCGCGTGCGAGGCGTCGTGCAGGGTGTTGTCGAGATCGAACAGCCAGACCGTATCGCCAGAGGTATTGCCAGCGGGGCGGCGGCAGAGGCGAGCGCGGACACGGCGCGGATGAGGAAGACTGGAAGGCACGCCGGGCAACTCGGAGGATGATGGGATATTCCGGGGCGGCTGGCCGTGGCCAGCGCCGCCCCGGGGCTCCGCTCAGTGCGAGCGGATCATGGTGCCGAAGGCCTGCTCGGTCAGGATTTCCAGCAGCAGCGAATGCTCGATGCGGCCGTCGATAATGTGCACCGAGTGCACGCCGCTCTTGGCCGCGTCCAGTGCCGACGAGATCTTCGGCAGCATGCCGCCCGAGATGGTGCCGTCGGCGAACAGTTCTTCGATCTCGCGCGCGGACAGGTCGGTCAGCAGGTTGCCCTTCTTGTCCATCACGCCCGGGATGTTGGTCATCATCACCAGCTTCTCGGCCTTCAGGATCTCGGCCATCTTGCCGGCGACCACGTCGGCGTTGATGTTGTAGGCCTGGCCGTCGTCGGAGAAGCCGATCGGCGAGATCACCGGGATGAAGGCGTCGTCCTGCAGCGCCTTGACCACCGCCGGGTTGATCGCCTCGATGTCGCCGACGTAGCCGATATCGATGAAGGCGCCCGGGTTCTCGCGGTCCGGCATCTGCAGGCGCTTGGCGCGGATCAGGCCGCCGTCCTTGCCGGTCAGGCCCACGGCCTGGCCGCCGTACTGGTTGATCAGCATCACGATGTCCTGCTGGACTTCACCGCCCAGCACCCACTCGACCACTTCCATGGTCTCTTCGTCGGTGACGCGCATGCCCTGCACGAAGGTGCCGACCTTGCCGACCTTCTTCAGCGCCTCGTCGATCTGCGGGCCGCCGCCGTGCACCACCACCGGATTCATGCCGACCAGCTTCAGCAGGATCACATCGCGCGCGAAGCCGTGCTTGAGCTTCTCTTCGGTCATGGCATTGCCACCGTACTTGACCACAATGGTCTTGCCGTGGAACTTGCGGATATACGGCAGGGCCTCGGCGAGGATCTCGGCTTTCAGCGCGGGAGCAATGGCGGCCACCGTGGTTGCGGCAGGCCCGGGGTTGTCGGCGTTCATGGGGGACATCCGTGAGAATCAACAGGTATGATGGCTAATCGGCCGCGTACCCGGGGATAACCAACGGGGATCGCCCGAAAGTGCGCCATCCGGCCACGGCAGGCGCCGATTTTACAAGAAACCGCGCGGGGCGCGAGTCCACCGGCTGAACACGGCCCCGTGAATGGCCTGCAAGCGGCCTGCAAGCGCCCCACGGGGCACCAGGCAGCGTGCCGGCGTTCCGTCCGCGCAACAACGCTGTCGCCTGAACCGTTTGGCCAACGTCCTGGCACAGCGTTCCCCAGTCCTGACCATCATGCCCGAAGCCAACCGCATGCCGCCGGCCCGAATCCCCGCATTCCCGCAAGCGCCCGGGAGCCGTCCATGAGCGACGCCTCGGCCGTGCTGACCGGCCAGCTGCGCCCGGTCGAGCATTGCAGCCGCTGCGGCGCGGGCTTTGTCTGCGGCTACGCGGCAGGGCTGCCCGAGTGCTGGTGCGCCAGACAGCCATTGCTGCCGGCGCGGCGGATCGTGCCGGGCCAGCACTGCCTGTGCCCCACCTGCCTGGCGGCGCGCCGCCAGGCAGCTCAGGAGCCCGATCCCGCCACTGGCTGAGGTGCCGCCGGCGCCGCCGCACCGCCCCACTGCATCACCACCATGCCCACCACGATCAAGGCCGCGCCCGCCAGCCGCGCCGGCGTCAGCATGCGCACCGCAAAGCCGGCCAGCCCGAACTGGTCCACCAGCAACGCGGCCAGCACCTGCCCTGCCACCACCGCGGCGATAAAGCCGGCGGCGCCCAGCTTCGGCGCCATCATCAGCGCGGCCGAGATATAAAAGACCCCCAGCACCCCGCCGCTCCAGAGCCAGCCCGGCGCGCGCGCCAGTGCCGCCGGCGCGGGCAGCGGCACGCGCATCAGCCACAGCACGGGCAGCAGCGCCGCCAGGCTGACCAGCAACGAGACCAGCGTGGCCGACAGCGGATGCCCGAGCGTGCGCCCGAGGGTGGCGTTGGCGCCCGCCTGGAACGGGATCGCCGCGCCGGCCAGCACGGCGGTGCCAAGCGGCAGCCAGATTGAAACAGGGATCGAAAAGGGCAGCTGGGTGCCTGACATAGCGCGCTCCATAGGGCAAGATGCGATGCCAGCAGTTTGAAATATCGCAATGCGAATTTCCAATTCTGCTTTCGTACGTTTATTATTCGCCGAATGAATAGCCTACGCGGAATCGACCTCAACCTGCTGGTGGTGCTGGAAGCACTGCTGGCCGAGCGCCATATCTCCCGCGCCGCGCTGCGGCTGCACCTGAGCCAGCCGGCGGTGAGCCACGCGCTCGGGCGCCTGCGGCAGCTGCTCGACGATCCCATCCTGGTGCGCGGCAAGGGCGGCCTGGTGCTGAGCGCGCGCGCGCATGAGCTGTCCGGCCCGCTGGCCGAGGCGCTGGCGCAGGTGCGCATCCTGCTGGGGCCCAGCGGCTTCCAGCCGTCCACCGCGCGGCGCAGCTTCCGGCTGGCGATGTCCGACTACGGCGCGCTGGTGGTGCTGCCGCGGCTGCTGCGCGCGGTGCGCAAGGCCGCGCCCAATATTGACCTGGTGGTGTCGCAGGCCAGCCGCGAAGGCATGACCGCGCAGGTGGCCGACGGCGAGATCGACATGGCGCTGGGGGTGTTCACCCACCAGCCCGAAGACGTGAAGTCGGCCGAACTGTTCCGCGAGAGCTATGCGTGCGCCGTGGACGCCGCCACCGTGCGCGACACCGGCCGCCTCGACCAGGTGGCCTACCTGGCGCGCTCGCACGTGCTGGTCGCCACGCACAGCGAACGCATGGACGCGATCGACACCGCCGTGGCCAAGCTGGGAGGACGGCGCAAGATCGCCTGCGTGGTGCCGCACTGGAGCGTGGCGCCGGCGCTGATCGCCGGGACCAACCTGGTGCTGACCACGGCGCGGCGCAGCCTGGCCGCCCTCGAAGACGACCCGCGCTACGCCGTGTTCGCCCCGCCGTTCGCGCTGGAAGACTTCACCTTCAGCATGATCTGGCACGAGCGCACCGAGGCCGATCCCGCCCACACGTGGCTGCGCGAGCGCGTGCTGGCCGCGGCGGCCAGTCAGGAATCGGAAGAACCGATCAGCTTGCGCGGCTGACGGCGCACCGTTGGCTGGGCCCGCGCCGGCGGCCGTGACTCACGGCGCGGCGCGGGGCTGGCAGGTGGCTTGCCGGTCCCCGACTGGCCGCGAAAGACCAGCTTCTGCCGGGTACCGTGCTGCTTGTTGGCCATGATGTCGGATGGGATCAGCCCGGCGCTGGCGGCCGGGCCGCTCAGTGCTTGTGGTCGCCGTGGCCGCCGCTGGCGGCAGCCGGCACCATGTCGCGCACTTCGGCCGTGACCTTCTGCTCGACCACCTTGCCGCCCTGCTCGATCGTCAGCGTGATCGGCACGGTGTCGCCTGCCTTGAGCTGCGACTTCAGGCCCATCAGCATCACGTGGTAGCCGCGCGGCTTCAGTTCGACGTCCTGCATCTTGGGCAGGTCCAGCGACTTGACCTGGCGCATGCGCATCACGTTGCCTTCCATCTTCATCTCGTGCAGTTCGGCCACGGCCACCGGCGACGACACGCCGACCAGCTTGGCGTTGTCGTGGGCGTGCAGCACCATGAAGGCGCCGGAAGCGGTCTGGGTCGGCACCGTGCCACGCACCCAGGCATTGCTGACATCGACCTGGGCCAGGGCGGCGCCGGATGCCAGCGCGGCTGCGAGGGCGATCGATGCGGCCAGCGTGGCCGAGCGGAATTTGGCTTGCATGAAAGGCTCTCCTGAAAGCAGACATTAGACCATGGCAAGGCCCGCCCGTGCATGCGCCTGGCATGGCTGCCGTGCGGCACGTAATCGGCTACACAACAGGCTAGTCTGGCAGCCCGCGCGGCGCCGCGCCAATGCGGCAAGGTGTCGCACGCACGGGTGCCCCGCGGCCGCATTGATACACTCGCGCCATGACCACTGCCGCAGCCGTGACCCGCTTGCCCGACCTCCCCTTCCTGTCGCCATTGCCGGCCGCCACCTCCGCCCGCCATGGCCAGGTGACGCTGCGCCGGCTGTTCTGGCTGCGCTGGGCGCTGCTGGCTGGCCAGGCGCTGACGGTGCTGAGCTGCGAACCCATCGCCGGCATCCGCCTGCCTTACGGGCCGCTCATGGTGGTGTTCGGGCTGCAGGCACTGTTCAACCTGCTGACCGGCCTGCGCCTGCGCCAGCACACGCGGCGCAACAGCGCTCCCGGCGAGGCCGAACTGATGGGGCAGCTGCTGGTGGACCTGACGGCCCTGTCCGCCATCCTGTTCTACACCGGCGGCGCAACCAACCCGTTCGTCTCGTTCTACCTGCCGGGGCTCGCCATTGCCGCAGCCATCCTGCCGTGGCGCCAGGTGATTGTCCTGGCGCTGTATGCGCTGGCCTGCTACACGGTGCTGCTGATCGAATATGTGCCGCTGGACCTGCACAACCCGGACAACGCGGTGAACTACCACCTGGCCGGCATGTGGCTGAACTTTGTCGCCAGCGCGGTGATGATCGCACTGTTCGTGGCGCGCCTGTCCGGCGTGCTGCGCCAGCGCGAGGCGCAGCTGAACCTGGCGCGCGAGCAGTTGCTGCGCGAAGCGCGCGTGGAGGACCTGAACGGCCAGGCTGCCGCGGTCGCGCATGAGATCGGCACGCCGCTGGCCACGCTGGCGGTGATCGCCGGCGAGCTGCGTGCCGATGCGTCCGAGCCGGGCCGCGGCGCCACCGCGATCCACGCCTACCTGCCCGACCTGCAGACCATGGAACAGCAGCTGGCGCTGTGCCGCTCGACGCTGGCGCGGCTGCGCGAAGACCCGGCCACGCTGGCGCCGCAGCGCATCGACGGCTGGCTGCCGGCGTTTGCCGAGCGCTGGCAGCTGCGCCACCCCAACGCCAGCCTGCAGGCCATCGCCACACCCGGCGCCGCCGCGCAGGCGGTGGAAACCGCGCGCGTGGGCCAGATCCTGACCATCCTGCTGGACAACGCCGCGCGCAGCCAGCAGGCCGCCGGCCGCGGCACGCAGCCGCTGCAGCTGCAGATCGCCATGGCGCCGGGCAATACCGCGCCGTGGCTGTCATTCCGCGTCGCCGACCACGGCGACGGCATTCCCGAAGCGCTGCGCGGCCAGCTGGGCGAAACCCCGGTGGCCAGCCAGCACGGCGGCCAGGGCATCGGCCTGTACCTGGCGCAAAGCGCCGCCCGGCAGATGGGCGGCGAACTGGCCTGGCATGACCGCCCCGGCGGCGGCACCGTCGCCGAGCTGCGCCTGCCCGCGCTCTCCACCTTTCCCGCATCCGCGGCCACCGCCGCCACCGCGCAACCCACCCCATGACCGACACCTTCACCCCGGTACCCGAAGCCACCGCACCGGCTGGCACGCCCTTCCTGGTCATCGACGACGACGAAGTCTTTGCCGGCACGCTGGCGCGCGCGCTCACGCGCCGCGGCTATGCCGTGGAGGTGGCGCACGACAGCCGCACCGCGCTCGCGCTGGCAGCGCGCACCGAATTTGCCTACGTCACGCTGGACCTGCACCTGGAACCGCCGCCGGAAGCCGGCAGCACCGCGCCCGCCGAATCGGGGCTGCAACTGGTGTCGCCGCTGCGCCAGGCTTTGCCCGACGCGCGCATCCTGATCCTGACCGGCTACGCCAGCATTGCCACCGCGGTGGCGGCGGTCAAGCAAGGCGCGGACGAATACCTGGCCAAGCCGGCCAATGTCGATTCGATCCTGACCGCGCTGATGGCGGGCGTGTCTGAAGATGCGGCGCAGGCCGCGCTGGAAGAGCCGATGCCGCTGTCGGTGGCGCGGCTGGAATGGGAGCATATCCAGCGCGTGCTGGCCGAGCATGGCGGCAATATCTCGGCCACCGCGCGGGCGCTGAACATGCACCGGCGCACCTTGCAGCGCAAGCTGGGCAAGCGGCCGGTATCGCGCTGAACCTTCCGCAGGAAAGCAAAAGGCCGCGCATCAGCGCGGCCTTTTGCTGCTGGTTGGCGCCGACGGCGCCGGATTACAGGCGCAGCTGCACGTAGTCCCAGTCCAGGCCCTCGGCACCGTCCGGTACCGTGCTGTCTTCGGCGATGCGCATGGCATCGCCGGCATGGCGGTCCGCCAGCGTGACCAACGCGCCCGAATCCAGCGCCAGCGTCGCCGCCGCGGCAGCGGCCGCGCCGATGGTGCCCGATTGCGCTGCTTCGGCGGCCGGGATGGCCGGGCGGATGCACAGGAACGCGGTTGCCGCGGCCAGCGCGGCCAGCAGGCCGCCCGTGGCGAGTACAACCCGGCGGGTCTTGTAGATGACCATCTGATTTCTCCTGCCAGTGAGTTGATGGGGATGCGGTGGCTCCCGCACCGGTCAATCGACCGTCAAGGTGCGCAAGGGTCGCATCGCCCGGCAGGGGCGCGCCAGCGGGCTTACCAATGCTTACGATGGTTACCGGGGTGTGGCAGGTGGAAACGCACTGACATCAAAATCCCGTCCGTGCAGGTGACTCGGCCGTGTGAACCCTGCGCGGGGCACGTGGCCTTGGCGAGGAAGCCAGCAAAAAGGGCGCACCGTGGTGCGCCCCTCATGCCATGACCGCGCTGGATTTACAGCACGTAGCGCGACAGATCCTCATTGCCAGCGAGGTCGCCGAGACGCTCGTCGACATACGCCGCATCGATCGTCACGGTCTCGCCCGACGACCGGGTAGCGTGGAAGGACAGGTCCTCCAGCAGCCGCTCCATCACCGTGTACAGGCGCCGCGCGCCGATGTTCTCGACCTTCTCGTTGACCGAGAAGGCGATCTCGGCCAGCCGGCGGATGCCGTCCGGCGCGAACACCAGGTTGACCGCTTCGGTGCTCAGCAGCGCCTGGTACTGCTTGGTCAGGCTGGCATCGGTCTGCGTCAGGATGGCCTCGAAGTCCTGCACGGACAGCGAATCCAGTTCGACCCGGATCGGGAAGCGGCCCTGCAGCTCGGGGATCAGGTCGCTCGGCTTGGACAGGTGGAACGCGCCCGAGGCAATGAACAGGATGTGGTCGGTCTTGATCATGCCGTACTTGGTGCTCACCGTGGTGCCTTCGACCAGCGGCAGCAGGTCGCGCTGCACGCCCTGGCGCGAGACCTCGCCGCCGCCGATTTCGCTGCGGCTGGCGATCTTGTCGATCTCGTCCAGGAACACGATGCCGTTCTGCTCGACATTGGCGATGGCCTTGTGCTTGAGCTCCTCGTCGTTGACGAGCTTGGCGGCCTCTTCGTCGATCAGCAGCTTGAAGGCTTCCCTGACCTTCATCTTGCGGCGCGCCTTCTTGCCCTGGCCCAGCCCGGCAAACATGGTGCGGATCTGCTCGGTCATGTCTTCCATGCCCGGCGGGCCCATGATGTCCATGCTCGGCATGCCGGCGGAGACTTCCAGCTCGATGTCCTTGTCGTCGAGCAGGCCTTCGCGCAACTTCTTGCGGAACACCTGGCGGGTGTTGGAATCCTTCTCTTCCGGCTGCGAGAAGCCGATGTCGCGCGGCGGCGGCAGCAGCACGTCGAGCAGGCGGTCCTCGGCCGCGTCCTCGGCCTTGGTGCGCACCTTCTTCATCTCGGATTCGCGCGTCTGCTTGATCGCCATCTCGGCCAGGTCGCGCACGATGGTGTCGACGTCGCGGCCGACGTAGCCCACCTCGGTGAACTTGGTGGCTTCGATCTTGATGAAGGGCGCGTCGGCCAGCTTGGCCAGGCGGCGCGCGATCTCGGTCTTGCCGACGCCGGTCGGGCCGATCATCAGGATGTTCTTGGGGGTGATTTCCTGGCGCAGCGGCTCGGTCACCTGCTGGCGGCGCCAGCGGTTGCGCAGCGCCACCGCCACGGCCTTCTTGGCCTTGTTCTGGCCGATGATGTGCTTGTCGAGTTCGGAAACGATTTCCGACGGGGTCATGGTGTGCGACATGGTATCCGTTCAGTGGGGCGTGCCGGCTGCCTGCGCGGCGGCCGGCCATCGCTCATTCCAGCGTCTCGATGACGAAGTTGGTATTGGTGTAGATGCAGAGCTCGCCGGCGATGCCCAGCGACTTCTCGACCACGTCCCTGGGCGCCAGGTCCGTGTTCTCGATCAGCGCCTTGGCGGCCGACTGGGCATACGCGCCACCAGAGCCGATCGCGGCGATGCCGCCTTCGGGGTCCAGCACGTCGCCGTTGCCGGTGAGGACCAGCGTGGTGTCGCGGTCGGCAATGATCAGCATGGCCTCCAGCCGGCGCAGCGCACGGTCCGAACGCCAGTCCTTGGCGAGGTCCACCGCGGCGCGGGTGAGATTGCCCTGGTGCTTTTCCAGCTTGGCCTCGAAGCGGTCCAGCAGCGAGAATGCATCGGCGGTGCTGCCGGCAAACCCGACCAGCACCTTGCCGTTGTAGATGCGGCGTACCTTGCGCGCGGTGCCCTTCATCACGATATTGCCGAGCGTGACCTGGCCATCACCGCCAAGCGCGACCTGATTGCCGCGGCGGACGCTGACGATGGTAGTGCCGTGATACTGTTCCATGGTGGCTTCCGTGAATATGTCAGGACCGTAGTTGGCGACGCCCCCGGCCGGTTTCAAGGCCTTTCGCGCGCGCCGCGAAGCGCCGCCCGGTCTGACCAAATATAGGACGCCCGCCGGCAGGCTGCCGGGCGCCCCATCAGAAAGCAAAAAGGGCCATGCGCTGCCGCATGGCCCTTGTCCGCAACGCGCGGGCCTGTGGCCAGCGCGCCTCACGCATCACTCCACCTGATCAGTCGGCGTACACGCCGGCCTTCTTGATCACCGGGGTCCACTTGTTGATCTCGGCGCTCAGGTAGGTGCGCAGCGAATCCGGCGTCGCGCGCTGTGCCGGCACGGCCTCGGCGCCCAGCTCAGCCATCTTGGCGCGGAAGGTCGGGTCGGCCACGGCCTTCTGCAGCGCGGCCGACAGCTTGTCGATCACCGGCTTGGGCGTGCCCTTGGGCGCGTACATGGCGTGCCAGACCTTCACTTCCACGCCCGGCATGCCCTGCTCGGCCGCGGTCGGGACATCCTTGAACGCTTCCACGCGGCGTGCCTGCATGGCCGCGTACGGCTTGACCGAGCTGGCCTTGAGATGGCCGGCGAGGTTGGTGGTCTGGTCGCACAGCAGGTTGACCTGGCCACCCAGAATATCGGTCAGTGCCGGCGCAGCCCCTTTGTACGGCACGGTGGTCAGCTCGGTCTGGATCGCGCTCTGGAACAGCAGGCCGCACAGGTGCGAGGCCGAGCCGATGCCGGCATTGGCCAGCGACAGCTTGCTGGCATTGGCCTTGATATACGGCACCAGGTCCTTGAAGTTGTTCGGCGGCAGCTGCTTGCTGCCGACCAGGATCATCGGCACGTCAGCGATTTCGCCGACCATCTCGAAGTCCTTGAGCGGATCGAAGCCCAGGTTGCGGTACAGCGCCGGGGCCGTGGCCATGCCGATATGGTGGATCAGCACGGTGTGGCCGTCATTCTTGGACTGGGCCACCTTCTTGGCACCGATGGTGCCGCCGGCGCCGCCCAGGTTTTCGATCACGATGGTCGTGCCCAGATGCTTGGACATGATCGCGGTCAGCTCGCGCGCGACCTTGTCGGTGGGGCCGCCCGCCGCGAACGGCACTACGGCCGAGACCGGCTTGCCGCCCGGATATTCCTGGGCATGCGCGCCCGCCGCCACGCCCATCGCGCTGACTGCCAGCGCGGCCGCGACCATCTTTGCCACTCGTTTCATGCTTTCTTCTCCTGGTTCCCTGTCATACCCGTCTGCAATGCGTTGCCGCCGGCCCGCCCCCCGCTGGTGCGGGGGCGCTTCTGGCGCGGTCTTTCTGGCCGCGCTCCCGGACCATGCCGGCCGGCTCCGCTGCCCCTGCCGTAAACGGCAAGGGAGGGGGTTGATGTTAGCAACAGCAGACAATAGGCAGGTATAGGGGCTAACCCGCCTGCAATCAGCCGCATATGGCGGGAAAGAGGGAAGATATGGCAGAGATCGGCTACAAAGGGCTGCGTTTGTGACACCAGCCCCACTGCCTAACGGAAGAAACCGAGCATTTCCTCGAGCAGCGGTTCAGGGGCCTCTTCCGGGATGTAATGCCCGCAGGGCAGCGCGCGGCCGCTGACTTCGGCGGACACCTCTTGCCACAGCACCAGCGGCTCGAAGCAGCGCGCCACCACGCCGTGCTCGCCCCACAGCACGCGCAGCGGCAGCGCCAACCTGCGCCCGGCCTCGCGGTCGGCGCGGTCGTGCTCCAGGTCGATGGTGGCGGCGGCGCGGTAGTCCTCGCACATGGCGTGCACGCGGGCCGGGTCGCGCATCGCCGCGGTGTAGGCAGCCATCGCGTCGGGGGCAAAGGCCGCCAGGCCGGCGTGACGCAGGCCCATCAGCTTCTGGATGTAGAAGTCCGGCTCGGCATTGATCAGCGTCTCGGGGAACGGCGCCGGCTGGATCAGGAAGAACCAGTGCCAGTAGGCGGCGGCAAAGGCCATGCTGGTGCGCTCGTACATCGCCAGGGTGGGCGCGATGTCCAGCAGCATGGCGCGGCTGACCGCCTCCGGATGGTCCATGCACAGCCGGTGCGAGACGCGGGCACCGCGGTCGTGGCCGCACAGCGCAAAGCGCTCGAAGCCGAAGGCCGCCATCAGCGCCACCTGGTCCTGCGCCATGGTGCGCTTGCTGTAGTGCTCATGGCCGGCGTTGCCCGGCGGGGCCGAACTGCTGCCGTAGCCGCGCAGGTCGGTGGCGATCACAGTGAAGTGGTCGGCTAGCGCCGGCGCCACCCGGTGCCAGATCAGGTGGCTCTGCGGGTGTCCGTGCAACAGTAGCAGCGGCGGCCCCGAACCGCCGCGCACGCCGGCGATCTCGACCTCGCCGACATGCTGACGGAAGGGTTCGAAATTCGGGAACAGCAGCGCGCTGGCGTCGTTCAGCATGGGTGGTCTCCGCTTTTGGGGTGGTCCTGTGCCGATCATAGGCGCAAACTGCCGCCCCGGCTGACGCAACTGAATTGCATCAACCGGAGGCCTATGGTTAAATCCGGCCATGACCCGTCCCAGTCCGGACCGGCCGGCCATGGCGCCGGAACCGGCAATCCCGACCCCGGCGGCCCTGGAGGCCGCCCGTGAACGCCTGCGCCAGCTGGGCGCGCGCGTGACCCAGCCGCGGCTGTGCATCCTGGCCTGCCTGATCGGCAGCGACGAGGCGCTGACCCACCAGGCCGTGATCGACCGCCTGCCCGAAGCGGGCGAGACCATCGACCGCGTCACCGTCTATCGCGTGCTGGACTGGCTGGTGGACCAGGGCATGGCGCAGAAGCGCGCCGGCAACGACCGGGTGTTCCGCTTCAGCCTGGTCGAGCATGAGGCCGCGCGCGCGCAGGAGCACCGCCAGCACAGCCATTTCCACTGCACGCGCTGCGACCGCACCTTCTGCCTGGACGATGCCAGCGCCCCGCTGCAGCCGGCCGCGCCGCGCGTGCCCAGCGGCTTTGCCATCGAACATGTCGAACTGACCGTGAACGGCGTCTGCGCCGAGTGCGGCAAGCGTGCGCCCGCCGCGCCTGGCGGTGCCTCGCACTGAACGGCGCACTGAGCGGCTTACAGAACAGCTTTCTCACATACCCGGAGAACAACAATGTCCAAACTGATTCCGGTCACGATCCTGACCGGCTTCCTCGGCAGCGGCAAGACCACCCTGCTCAAGCGCATCCTGAACGAGCAGCACGGCATGAAGATCGCCGTCATCGAGAACGAGTTCGGCGAAGAGAACATCGACAACGAAATCCTGGTGCAGGACGGCCGCGAGCAGATCGTGCAGATGAGCAACGGCTGCATCTGCTGCACCATCCGCGGCGACCTGGTGCAGGCCCTGTCAACGCTGCTGACGCGCCGCGACGCCGGCGAGATCGGTTTCGACCGCGTGGTGATCGAGACCACCGGCGTGGCCAACCCGGGCCCGGTCGCGCAGACCTTCTTCATGGACGAGGAAATCGCCTCGCGCTACCTGCTCGACGCGGTGATCACGCTGGTCGATGCCAAGCACGCCCACCTGCAGCTGGACCAGCAGGAAGAGGCGCAGCGCCAGGTGGGCTTTGCCGACGCCATCTTCATCACCAAGTCAGACCTGGTGACCGAAGCCGACGTGGCCGAGCTGCGCCACCGCCTGCTGCACATGAACCCGCGCGCGCCGATCCGCCTGGTCAACTTTGGCGAGGCGCCGATCGACACCATCTTCGACCTGCGCGGCTTCAACCTGAACGCCAAGCTGGAGATCGACCCGGAATTCCTGCGCGCCGACGAGCATGAGCACGATCATGACCACGAGCACGGCGAGCACTGCGGCGACGACTGCGGTCACGATCATGACCACGGCCATGGCCACGCGCACGACCACCACCATCACCACAACCATACCGACCGCATCGCGTCGTTCGTCTTCCGCAGCGACAAGCCCTTCCACTACGGCAAGCTGGAGGAATTCCTGTCCGGCATCCTGGCCGTGTACGGGGAAAAACTGTTGCGCTACAAGGGCGTACTATATATGGAGGGTGTGGACCGCAAAGTGGTGTTCCAGGGTGTCCACCAGCTGATGGGCAGCGATATCGGCGCCAAGTGGGAAGACGAGACCCCGGGCACGCGCATGGTGTTCATCGGCGTGGACCTGCCCCGCGACGCCATCCTCAAGGGCCTGGAGAACTGCCTGGCCTGAGTGCACCAGCCGCCCCATGGGCGGCACCCCTCCAGACACCGCTCCGCGGCCGCCCCCCGTTCGGGGTACCGGGGAAATACCGAAGCGTCAGCCGGTTTTCCCCGTATCTCGGAAAAATTTGTTCAAGTACAATAGGCCGGATTTGATACCGGTGGCGCACCTTTTTCCCGCCGCCGGTATTCTGGTCCACCGAATGCAGGTGGACTTGCAAGGCGGCGGTTGTCGTCAGCATGAGGCAGGCCGCCGGCAGGTGCGGTCGCAGTGCTTCGTGCGGAGACTGCCTGTTCCGCCTGGGGTGCCCCGACGCGCGCCGTCACTGACTGACGCGAGAGAGAGGTGTCCCCATGACAGCCGCAACGAAGACGAAAGAAAGCCGCAGCAAGACTGGTAGTGCCGCGGCAGAGACGCTCAAGGCGCAGCCTGTGAAGGCCGCGCCCGCTCCCCGCGGCAGTACGGCGAACGCCGAAGCGGGCGCAACGAAGGGAGGCCCGCGAAGCAGCAAGACTGCAGCCAGCCAGAGTGAAACAACCGAGGCGCGCAAGCGCGCGGACAGCGCACCCGAGCGGACCCAGACGCCGCCGGCCGCATCAACAAGAGAATCAGCAGCAACCATGAGCAGCAACAAACTTCTGACTGAAGCTGAAATCCTGAAGATGAGCGACAAGGATTACATGAACGAAGCGCAGCTCGCCTTCTTCAAGCACCGCCTTGAGCAGCTGCGCGACGACATCCTGAAGAACGCTGACCAGACCACGGAACACCTGCGCGAAACGGTCATCGTGCCGGATCCGGCCGACCGTGCCACCATCGAGGAAGAGCATGCGCTGGAACTGCGCACGCGCGACCGCGAGCGCAAGCTGCTGAAGAAGGTGGAGCAGTCGCTGCAGCGCATCGAGTCCGGCGACTACGGCTGGTGCGAGGAAACCGGCGAGCCGATCGGCGTGCCGCGCCTGCTGGCCCGTCCCACGGCCACGCTGTCGCTGGAAGCGCAGCAACGCCGCGAACTGCGCCAGAAGCTGTTTGGCGACTGAAGCGCCGCGCGCCGGCACCGCCGGCGTGGCAGGCGTGACGTGACGGCCCGGGTACCCGGGCCGTTTGCTTTTGTGGGCGCGCGCGCCTCGGCTGGCTGCGCACGCTTTGTCGTGCCGTTGCCACGGCCTACCATTGAGACGCGTCCGGCTGTTGCCGACCCGGCCTTTCTGGTAAATTCGCAACTTTGTTGCAACAACGGGCCGTCGCCGCCAAGGCGCGCCGTGCTGTGCCCCCTTAGCGTCGTAACCTTCCTGCTTTCCTGCCATGGCTGATCGCCTGCCCGTCACCGTGTTGTCCGGCTTCCCCGGCGCCGGCAAGACCTCGCTGCTGAACCACCTGCTCGCGCATGGCGCCGGCGGCCGTGTCGGCGTGCTGGTCTGCGGCGCGCAGGGTGGACAGACACTGGCGCCGCTGCCGCCCGGCTGCGAGGCCACCGTGCTGCCGTCGGCCGAGGCGCTGCTCGCCGAAACCGCCCGGCTTGCCGCCGAAGGCCGTTTCGACGCCCTGCTGGTGGAAGCCGACGGCCTGGACGAGCCCCTGGCCATTGCCGAAGGCTTCCTGTTCGAGGCCGAGCACGGCGCCGGGCCCGAGGCGGCAGTGCAGCCCGACACCCTGGTGACGGTGATCGATGCCGCCACCTTCCTGCGCGACCTCAACGAGGCCGAGTTCCTGGCCGACCGCGGCCTGGCAGAGGGCCTGGACGATGACCGCACCGTGGCCGAACTGCTGGTGGCGCAGGTCGAATGCTGCGACGTGATCGTGCTGAACAAGGCCGACCTCGCCGGCGCCGCTGACCTGGCGCAACTGCACGCCGTGCTGCAGGCGCTGAACCCGCGCGCCGACATCGTCCAAGCCAGCTTCGGCAAGGTGCCGCCCGAGCGCGTGCAGGGCACCGGCCGTTTCGACTTTGAAGCCGCCGCGGATGCCCCGGGATGGCTTGCCGCGCTGCGCGGCGAGGTGCCCACCAACAACGCCAGCGGCGTCTCCACGCTGGTCTACCGCCGCCGCCGCCCGTTCCACCCCCAGCGCTTCGCCGACCTGATCCATACCGAATGGCTGCGCGAGCACGGCAGCGTGCTGCGCTCCAGGGGCCTGTTCTGGCTGGCCAGCCGCATGGACACCGCGGGCGACTGGAACCAGTCCGGCGGCGTGTGCCGCCATGGCGGCGCCGGCGCGTGGTGGGCGGCGCTGGATCCGGCCGAATGGCCGGCCGACACCGCCGAACGCGCCGAAGTGGAAGCCGATATGCAGATCGGCGGCGCCCCGGCGCCCTTCGGCGACCGCCGCCAGGAACTGGTGCTGATCGGCCTGGACATGAACCAGGCAGCGCTGCAGGCCCGGCTCGACGCCTGCCTGCTGACCGATGCCGAGATGGCCGCGGGCGCAGAAGCCTGGGCCACCTACGCGGACCCCTTCCCCGGCTGGGTCGATGAATTCGACGACGACCACGATCATGCCCATGGTCACGACCATGACCATGGCAACGACTGCGGCTGCGGCGATCCCGACCACCACCATGGCGACCATCCGCATGCGCACTGACTGGTTCGTCCGCCTGCGCGCGCACGGCCCGGGCCTCTGCTCCGCGCTGTGGCTGGCGCTGTGCCTGCTGCTGGCGCAGCATGCCGGGCTGACCCACCGCATCGTGCATGGGGGCTTGCTCACGCCGGCGGCCGCGACGGCTGCCATCGCGGCAACGGCCGACGGCAAGGCAGTCGCCGACGCCGACCTGCACCCGCTGGCGCAGAAGTTCAGCGGCCACTCGTGCGTGCTGTTCGATGGCGCCACCATTGCCGACACCCTGTGCGGCAAGCTGCCGCTGCCGCAGCTTGCCTTCGGCAAACCGGTCAAGCCGGCCAACCTGGCCTGGCGCTGGCCCGACCTGCCATCCGCCCACCCCTTCCAATCGCGCGCGCCGCCGGCGCCGGCCATCGCCCTCGCCTGATCCGGGACGCGGCCGTCGCCGCCCCCCGGTCTTACCGATTCCGAGCTGAACGCCTGCCCATTCCGGCAGCGCGGCCACGCCCATCGCGGGTGGCCGGCGCATTGCCAGGCAGTGCCGTGCCAGCCGGGCCGATTGCCATTGCCTCGCTCCGCGCGCCATGTCGAAAAACCGTTACACCCCGCAAACCAGGGCACCGCGCCTGACCCCGCTGGCGGCCCTTGCCGCCTCCCTCACCGCCACCATGGCCACTGCCCTGGTGGCACCCGCCGCGCTGGCACAGACCGTCACGGCGCCGGCCGCCGATACCGCACCCGCCACGGCCACTGCTCCCGCCACGCTGCGCGAAGTCATCGTCACCGCCAACCCGCTGGGCAGCGAACTCAATGACATGGTGGCGCCGGTATCGACGCTGGGCGGCGACGCGCTGGCCGTGCGCCAGGGCAGCACGCTGGGCGACACGCTCGACAAGCTGCCCGGGGTCTCGTCCAGCTATTTCGGCCCCAATGCCAACCGGCCGGTGATCCGCGGCCTCGACGGCGACCGCATCAAGGTGCTGCAGAACGGCGGCACCACGGTCGACGCCTCCACGCTGTCCTATGACCACGCCGTGCCGGTGGACCCGCTGGTAGCCGAGCGCATCGAGGTGGTGCGCGGCCCGGCCGCGCTGATGTACGGCGGCAACGCCATTGGCGGGGTGGTCAACGTGATCGACAACCGCATTCCGAAGGATCAGATCGAAGGCATCGGCGGCGCGGTCGATGCCAGCGCCACCGCGGGCGGCGACCAGGCGCGCAACGCCAGCGCGCTGATCGAGGCCGGCAACGGCAAGTTTGCCGTGCACGCCGACGCCTTCGCGCGCAAGACCAGCGACCTGCGCATCCCCGGCTTTGCGCGCAGCGACCGCCTGCGCGCGGCCGAGCCGCTGCCCGCTGGCGAGACCGAGGCCTACGGCCGCCTGCCCAACACCAGCGCGCAGCAGGAAGGGGGCTCGATGGGCGGCTCCTACACCTGGGCCGACGGCTTTGTCGGCGCCAACTACAGCACCTACCGCAATGAGTACGGCACGCCCGCCGAGGACGACGTGCGGCTGAAGATGCGCCAGGACCGCTTTGCGCTGGAAGGCGAGGCGCGCAACCTGGCCGGCACCACCGGCGGCTGGCTTGAATCGGTCAAGGGCAAGTTCAGCTACACCGATTACGAGCACAGGGAGATCACGGACGGCGAGACCGGCACGATCTTCAAGAACCGGGGCTGGGATGCCCGCTTCGAGGCCAGGCACGCGAAGATCGGCAACATGACCGGTGTGATCGGCACGCAGTTCGGCCATACCGACTTCTCGGCGCTGGGCGACGAGGCCTTCGTGCCCAGCACCAACACCGACAACGCCGCGCTGTTCGTGTTCGAGGAACTGCCGCTGACGGCCTCGGGCGACTTCAAGCTGAACCTGGGCGGGCGCCTGGACCACAGCAGCGTCAAGGCCAGCGCCAACGGCAACGACCGCTTTACCGACGCCAACCGCAGCTTCAACGCGACCAGCGCCTCGGCGGGCCTGCTCTACAAGGTCAACCCGCTGTGGTCGCTGACCAGCAACCTGTCGTACACCGAGCGCGCGCCGACCTTCTACGAGCTGTATGCCAACGGCCCCCACGTGGCCACCGGCGCCTGGGAGCTGGGCGACCCCAACGCCAACAAGGAACGGGCCACCTCGATCGACCTGGGCGTGCGCTTCAAGTCCGGCGCGCACAGCGCCGGTGTATCAGGCTACTACAGCCGCTTTGCCAACTACCTGGCGCTGAGCGCGACCGGCCGCGCGCGCGACGACGCGGGCGACGTGGTCGCCGCCGGCAGCCCGGGTGCGCTGCCGGAATTCCAGTACCTGGGCGTGCCGGCCACGCTGTATGGCTTCGAGGCGGAAGGCAAGACCCGGCTGCTGCAGAAAATGCTGACCACCAGCGACACGCTCGACTTCGAGGCGCGCGCCGACTACGTGCGCGGCGAGAACCGCAATACCGGCGAACCGCTGCCGCGCCTCGCGCCGCTGCGCCTGGGCGGTGCCCTGGTGTATGGCGCGGGCCCGTGGGGGGCGCGCGTGGACGTGACTTACGCGGCCAAGCAAACCCGCGTGCCAAGCAACGACACTCCGACCGACGCCTATACGCTGCTGAGCCTGGCGCTGACCTACAAGTTCAAGGTGGCGGGCACGCAGACCCTGGTGTACCTGCGCGGCGATAACCTGACCAACCAGGATGCGCGCAATTCGGCGTCGATCCTGCGGGATATCGCGCCGCTGGCGGGGCGCAGCGTGAAGGTGGGGTTCAGGACGTCGTTCTGAGGGAAGGAGGAAGGCAGGGCAGGCGTGGTGAATCAATCCCGATTCACCACCCACTCCCCCTCCACCGCCAGCGCCTTCACCCCCGCCAGCGCGCGCAGTGTCTGCGCGCAGATCTCGGCCATCTCCAGCCCCGGCATGAACCGCTGCCGCATGCGCACCATCAGCGGCGCGGCCTCCATCCATGCCACCAGCGCGTCGTGCGCCATGCGCTGCTGCTCCAGCAGCTTGAACTTCACCAGCACCTTGACCGCATGGCTGGCATTACGCGCGGGATCGGCGCTCAGGTAGCCCAGGCGCCCTTGCGCGCGCCCGACCGCCGCCGCCACATCGGTGAACATCCGGCCGTGGCCGGGGATCACCAGCCGCGCGTCCAGTTGCGCGATGCGTTCCAGCACCGCCGCCTGCTCGGCAAAGCCGCTCTCGCCCTCCAGCTCGGGGAAGATCACGCCGAAACCGTTCTCCCACAGCGCATCGCCGGAAATCAGGATGCACTTGGCCGGCGCGAACAGCATCACCGCGTGCGGGTCATGGCCGGGTGCGGCCACCACCTGCCAGTCCATGCCACCCAGGCGCAGCGTGTCGCCGTCATTCAGCACGCTGTCAAAGGTAAAGCGGTCGCACTGCTGGCCGGTGGCCTTGTAACTGAGCGCTTCCGTATCCCACGCGGCAACGGCTGCGGCCTCGGCCGCGGGGATCGCGGTGCGCGGCTGCCAGCGCGCCTGCAGCGCGGCGTTGCCGCCGCAGTGGTCGGAATGCAGGTGGGTATTGACGATGCGCGCGAGCGGCCGCCTCTGCAGCGCCGCCGCCACCAGCGCCACGGTCTGCGGCGCGTGAGTGACGTAGCCGGTGTCGACCAGCACCGTATCGTCGCCCTCCACGAACAGGATATTGTTGGCCGACAGCCAGCCGCGCTCGAATACGCGCATGGCGGGCGGCAACGTCGGGACCGGGTGTTCGCTCAAGGAGATGCCTCCTCGCCTGCCAGCCATGCGGCGCGCTGCGGCAGTTGCGCCCAGATGCGGCGCTTGTCTTCGTCACCGGCTGACGACCAGCCGGCAATCTCTTCGATGGTGCGCAGGCAGCCCTCGCAATAGCCGCTGGCGGGGTCCATGCGGCAGACGTTGCGGCACGGCGACGGCACTGGCGAGGCCTGCAGCGCGGTTTCAGCCTGCGCGGCCAGTTCCGCAGCCAGCAAGGCAGGCGTGATGGGTGTGGGGGGCGCCGGGGCCATGGCGTTGCGCTCGCTTGCCATTCAGCCCGCCGCGCGCGCGGCCTTGGCGGCCACTTTCTCGTTGAAGCGGCCGGCGTCGATCAGGTGGCGCTCATGCACGCCCTCGGAGATCTTGTCCTCGCCGTCCCAGGCGCTCAGCTGGAAGCGCAGCCGGCGCCCGTCCACCGCGACCAGCTCGCCCCTGACCGTCACCGTCATGCCTGGCGGCGTCGGCGCCAGGTGCGAGAAGCTGACCAGCGTGCCGAGCGACTGCTCGCGCGGCCAGTCCAGGTGCTCGCGCAGCATCTGCAGGCAGGCGCATTCCATGATGCCGACCAGATAGCCGGTGGCCAGCACGTCGGGCATCTCGGGGCAGCCCGGGATATCGTCGTACAGGCGCGGCACCGTGGCCTTGGGCGGCACCGTGTATTGCCAGCTGAAGGTCAGGCCCGGGCGCAGGTCGGGACTCATGCCGCAGATCCTGCCGCGACGTCGGCCACTTCAGCGCCCGTCATCTGCTGCAGCTGGTGCGGCGTCAGGTTGAACACGGCATGGGGATGCCCCGCCGCGGCCCACAGGCTGTCATAGCGGAACAGGTCCTGGTCCAGCAGCATCACCGGCGCCACCGCATGGCCGATCGGGCACACGCCGCCGATGGCATAGCCGGTCTTCTCGCGCACGAAGCGCGCATCGGCCTTGCCCAGCGCGCCCACGCGCGCGGCCACCTTGGCTTCGTCCACACGGTTGCTGCCGCTGGCGATCACCAGCACCGGCGCATCATCGGCCACGCGCCGGAAGATAATGGACTTGGCGATCTCCGCCACGCTGCAGCCCAGCCCCGCCGCGGCCTCGGCCGAGGTCTTGCCGGTGGCCGGCAGCATCACCACGGGCCGGTCGTGGCCGAGTTCGGCCAGCAGGTCCGCCACGCGCTGCGCGGACTCGGGCAGCGCTTCGTCATTCACCGCCATGCGTGCTTCTCCTTGTCGTGTGGCCCGCGCTTGATCCGCACTCACGCGCAGGCAGGCGCCGCATCGCCGGCGGCGGCCCATTTGGTCAGCAGGGCCTTGCCCACGCGCGAACTGTTGGCGCGGCCAATCGCCTGCGAGATATAGTCGCCGGTGCGCACTACCGCTTCCAGGTCGATTCCGGTGTGGATGCCCATGCCGTGCAGCATGTACAGCACGTCTTCGGTCGCCACGTTGCCGGTCGCGCCCTTGGCGTACGGGCAGCCGCCCAGCCCCGCCACCGACGCATGGAAGATCGAGATGCCCACTTCCAGGCTGGCCAGGATATTGGACAGCGCCTGCCCGTAGGTATCGTGGAAATGGCCCGACAGGCGGTCCATTGCAAATTCCGCCGCCGCGGCGCGCATCACTTCCTGCACGCGCACCGGGGTGCCCACGCCGATGGTGTCGGCGATATCGATCTCGTCGCAGCCCAGCTCGCGCATGCGCCGCACCACGTCGACCACCGCGTGCACCGGCACCTCGCCCTGGTACGGGCAGCCCATCGCGCACGAGATGCTGCCGCGCAGGCGCACGCCCTTTTCCTTGGCGGCGGCGGCCACCGGCGCAAAGCGCGCGATCGATTCGGCGATCGAGCAATTGATGTTCTTCTGCGAAAACGCCTCGCTGGCCGCGCCAAAGATCACCACCTCGTCGGCACCGGCCTCGATCGCGCCTTCGAATCCCTTCATGTTCGGCGTCAGCGCCGAATACAGCGTACCCGCGCGGCGCTGGATGCGCGCCATCACCTCGGCGCCGTCGGCCATCTGCGGCACCCACTTGGGCGACACGAACGATGCGGCCTCGATATTGACGAAACCGGCATCGGTGAGCTGGTTGATCAGTTCGACCTTGACCTCGGTCGGCACCATCGCCTTCTCGTTCTGCAGGCCGTCGCGCGGGCCGACTTCAACGATCTTCACGTAGTTCGGCATGGTCATGGTTGTCTCCTGTGTTGGTTCGTTCTGGCCGGGGCGCTCAGTACCCCCGCTGCACATCGACCACGCCCGCGATCGGCTGGCCCGCGCGCAGCGCGCGGATCTTGCCGGCGATCTGCGTGATGCTGTCCTCGCGCAGCGTGAGCGCCGAGATATGCGGCGTGATGGTGATGCGCGGCTCCTGCCAGAACGGGTGTTCGGCCGGCAGCGGCTCGGTGCGGAACACGTCGAGCGTGGCGCCACCGATCTGCCCCGACTGCACCGCGGCCAGCAGGTCTTCCTCGACCAGGTGCTGCCCGCGCGCGACGTTGATCACATAGGCACCCTTTGCCAGCCGCGCGAACAGCCCGGCATTGAGGACGTTCTCGGTCTGCGGCGTCAGCGGCAGCACATTGACCAGCACGCGCAGGCCGTCGAGGAACGGCGCCTGCCCGGCATCGCCATAAAAGCCGCTCACGCCTTCGATCGCCCGCGCGGTACGGCTCCAGCCGCGCACCGGGAAGCCGAAGCCCGCCAGCGTGCGGGCGATATGCGTGCCGAGCGTGCCCACCCCCATCACGCCGATGGTGAAGTCGGCGCGGCGATGCGGCTTGAGGAACTTCCAGTTGCCCGCGCGCTGCTGACCCTCGTAGGCATCGAGCTTGCGGAAATAGCGCAGCACCGCATGGGAGACGTATTCCGCCATCTGCGCGGCCATGCCGGCATCATCCAGCCGTACGATCGGCACGCCCGCGGGCAAGGCATCCGGGGCCTCATCGCGCAGGCGCAGGATGCCGTCGACCCCGGCGCCCAGGTTGAAGACCGCCTTGAGGTCGGACCGGCCACGCAGCATCTCCACCGGCGGGCGCCAGACCACGGCGTAATCGGCCGGTTCGCCACGGCTGTCCTCCCAGGTCACGCATTGGGCTTCGGGCAGTGCCTCGGCGAAGCCTACGATCCAAGGGTCGTAGCGGCCGTCGGGGACGTACAACTGCAACTTCATTTTGTCTCCAGGGGGATTTCTGGTGGGGGTTAAAGGGGTATTTTGGCAGAGGAATGGGGGATTCGTTTGTTGATATGGGTGTTGGGGTTGGGGGGTGTGGGCGGTTTCGCCGGCGTAGCCGGCGGGGCTTCTTGCTCGTTGGCTTGGTTATGTAGGTCGGGTTCGATGTTGTCGTAGGTTTGACGGCCCGGTTCCGCCCTGCTGGGCGGGTCACTTTTTGTCCGAGCGACAAAAAGTAACCAAAAAACGCGTCGCCTCTGGCGGCTGGCCATTCATTCCACGGCGTCGGTGGTTCAAACGGCGGTGATTTCCGTTTTGCGTGGTTGGCCGTTCGACCCAGCTACGCTCCCTGTCCGGTGCCTGCGTCGACGGACTATTGGACGAACCCGACTTTAGGCTATTGGCAGCCTGCTAAGCAGGTCATCGGTAGGACGCCTTCGGCTGCGCTGCGCGCACTCAGTATCGTAGGTTGGGTGCCCGGGCACGGAGTGCGTCGCTGCGCTCGCACGGCGCCGTCGTTATGTCTGGCCAAAGGCACAAATTTGAACGTGGCCGTCCGTCTGCCACGTTAGGGCCCGCGCGAAGCGCAGCCGAAGGCGTCCGACCGATGCGGTGGTTAGCAGGCTGCCAACGGCCTAAAGTCGGGTTCGTCCAATAGTCCGTCGATGTGGGCACAGACAGGGTGCGTAGCAGGCCCGAACCACCAACCCCATCGAACTGAAATCACCACCGCCCGAACCACCCCCACCGCCAAATTGGTGGCCAGCCGCCAGAGGCGATGCGCTTTTTGGTTACTTTTTGTCGCTCGGACAAAAAGTGACCCGCCCAGCAGGGCGGAACCAGGCGCTTAAACCTACGACAACATCGAACCCGACCTACATAACCAAGCTAACGCGCAAGAAGCCCAACCCCCTATTTCCCCTCAAACGCCAACAACTGCGCCCCTTCAGCCACCTGCTCCCCCACCCCAAACAACACCTCGCTAACCACCCCATCCACCGGCGCACTGATGGTGTGCTCCATCTTCATCGCCTCCATCACCAGCAACGGCGTCCCGCGCGTGACCGCGCTGCCAGCCTCGACCATCACGGCAATCACCTTCCCAGGCATCGGCGCAGTCAGCTTGCCCCCCTCGCTTTCAGCCTCGCCGGCATGCGCCAGCGGATCGAGCCAAGCCAGGCTCACATGCCGCCCGGCATAGAAGACGTGAAAGTTCTCCCCATCCGCATGCACTTGCCCATGCGCCCGCCGCGTGCCAAGGTTGATGCGGATATCGTCGGCCTGGCAGGTACAGGCAAAAGGCGTGGCCTGGTCCGCATAGATCAGTGTGCTGCCGCGTTCGTTGGTGTTCAACGTCACGTCGAGCACGTGATCGCCATAGCCGAACCGCAGCGTACGCGACACGCCACCATTCAGCCGCCACGTCCCGCCATGTGTCCACGGCGAATGCTGGTCGGCGGCATCGATGCGGCGCTCGCGCGTCTCGCGATCCATCAGCGCCGCCACCGCCAGCGCAATGATCTCCATGCCGACCGGCGCCGGCGGCGGGAACAGGACCTTCTCGTTGCGCTCGATCAGTCCGGTGTCGAGATCGGCGGTGCGGAAGGCTTGTGACGACACCAGCCGCTGCAGGAAGGCCACATTGGTCGACAGCCCCACCACGTGGTAGGCCGCCAGCGCCTGGCGCATGCGCGCCAGCGCCTCGTCGCGGTCCTTGCCCCACACGATCAGCTTGGCGATCATCGGGTCGTAGAACGGGCTGATGGTGTCGCCCTCGCGCACGCCGGCATCGATGCGGATCCCGGCCGGGCCGTGTGCATCCTCACCGCGCATGAACTGCACCGCCGGCGGCGTGCGCAGGAAGCGCAGCGTGCCGGTGGACGGCAGGAACTGCTTGTCGGGATTCTCGGCGTAGATGCGCGCTTCCAGCGCATGGCCGTCGATGCGCAGCTGCTCCTGCGTGAGCGGCAGCGCTTCGCCTGCGGCCACGCGCAACTGCCATTCGACGAGGTCCTGCCCGGTGATCATCTCGGTGACCGGGTGCTCCACCTGCAGGCGCGTGTTCATCTCCATGAAATAGAACGAACCGTCCTGGTTGGCGATGAACTCGACCGTGCCGGCGCCGACATAGCCGACCGCCTTGGCCGCGGCAACGGCCGCTTCGCCCATGGCGCGGCGGCGCTCCTCGGTCATGCCCGGTGCCGGGGCTTCTTCCAGCACCTTCTGGTGGCGGCGCTGCACCGAGCAGTCGCGCTCGAACAGGTAGACGCAGTTGCCGTGGGTATCGGCAAACACCTGGATCTCGATGTGGCGCGGGCGCGTCAGGTACTTCTCCACCAGCACCTTGTCGTCGCCGAAGCTGGCCGACGCCTCGCGCTTGACCGCGGCCAGCGCGGCCTCGAAGCCGTCGCCCGACTCGACCACGCGCATGCCCTTGCCGCCGCCGCCCGCGCTGGCCTTGAGCAGCACCGGGTAGCCGATGCGGTCGGCCTCGCGGCGCAGCAGCACCGGATCCTGGTCCTCGCCGTGGTAGCCCGGCACCAGCGGCACCACGGCTTTTTCCATCAACTGCTTGGCCGCGCTCTTGCTGCCCATCGCGTGGATGGCCGACGCGGGCGGGCCGATGAAGACCAGCCCCGCCGCGGCGCAGGCCTCGGCAAAGGCTTCGTTCTCGGACAGGAAGCCGTAGCCCGGGTGGATGGCCTGGGCGCCGGCCTCCTTCGCCATCTCGATGATGTGGTCCGCGCGCAGGTAGCTGTCGCGCGCGGCCGCGCCGCCGATATGCACGGCCTCGTCGCAGAAGGCGACGTGGCGCGCTTCCGCGTCGGCATCCGAGTACACCCCGACGGTACGGATGCCGAGCCGGCGGCAGGTGGCGGCCACGCGGCAGGCGATCTCGCCACGGTTGGCAATCAGGATCTTGTTGAACATAGCTCCCTCCTTGTTATCCCTGTTATCGGGATCTTACGGCGGCGAGCTGTCCAGCGGGCGATCTCCTACTTCGTCATCCGGCGTAACCCTCCGCGCGGATGTCGAGGCGGGCCAGCAGGGCGCGATCGCGGTCGGCCTGCGGGTTGCCGGTGGTCAGCAGCTTTTCACCGTAGAAAATGGAATTGGCGCCCGCCATGAAGCACAGCGCCTGCAACGCTTCGTCCATGGCCTCGCGGCCGGCGGACAGGCGCACCATGGCGCGCGGCATGGTGATGCGTGCCACGGCGATGGTGCGGACGAACTCGAACGGGTCCAGCGCCTCGGTGCCCGCCAGCGGCGTGCCCTCGACCTGCACCAGGTTGTTGATGGGCACCGACTCCGGATACGGGTCCATATTGGCGAGCTGCGCGATCAGGCCGGCACGCGCCTCGCGCGACTCGCCCATGCCCACGATGCCGCCGCAGCAGACGTTGATGCCGGCGTCGCGCACATGGCCGATGGTGTCCAGCCGGTCCTGGTAGGTGCGCGTGGTGATGATCTTGCCGTAGAACTCGGGCGAGGTATCCAGGTTGTGGTTGTAGTAGTCCAGCCCGGCATCCTTCAGCTGCTGCGCCTGCTCGGCCTTGAGCATGCCCAGCGTCACGCAGGTCTCCAGGCCCATGGCCTTGACCTCCCGCACCATGTCCATCACCGGCTCCAGGTGACGGTCCTTGGGGCTGCGCCAGGCGGCGCCCATGCAGAAGCGCGTGGCGCCGTTGGCCTTGGCCGCGCGCGCGGCGTCCAGCACTTCGTCCAGCGCCATCAGCTTCTCGGCCTTCACGCCGGCGTCATGGTGCGCGCTCTGCGGGCAGTAGCCGCAATCCTCTTCGCAGCCGCCGGTCTTGATCGACAGCAGCGTGGACAGCTGCACAGTGTTGGCGTCGAAGTTCTCGCGGTGCACCTGCTGGGCGCGGAACAGCAGGTCGTTGAATGGCAACGCGAACAGCGCGGCGACGTCGTCGACGCGCCATGCGGCGTCTTCGGGCAGGGCATGCGGGCGCGCGGTCTGGCGCAGCGATTCGGCGGAGATGGTGGTAACGGTGTGAGCTTGGGTCATGATCAATTGAATTCTGGTTCAGGCTGCAAGGCCGGCGGCCTCGGCTTGGTATTGGGTGGCGGCGGCAAACAGCGGCGCCAGGTCGAGCCGGCCCGCGGCGGCGGCGGGCGCCAGTTGCCAGGGCAGTTCACCCAGGCAAGGCGCGTCCAGCGACGCGTGCAGCGTGGCGATGTTCTCGTCGGCCAGCAGCATGTCCGGGTCGACCCGGTTGGCGATCCAGCCGGCCAGCGGCAGGCTGCGCGCGCGGATGGCCTCGGCGGTCAGCACGGCGTGGTTCAGGCAGCCGAGCCGGATACCGACCACCATCACCACCGGTACCGCGAGCATCACCGCCAGGTCGGCGGTGTTCCAGCGCACGGCGCCGGCGTCGAGCGGCACGTTGAAACCGCCCACGCCCTCGACCACCACGGCATCGGCCTGGCGGCGCAGCGCGTCGAAGGCCATGCGGATCGGCGCGCGCGTGATGCGCACGCCCTCGTGCGCGGCGGCCAGGTGGGGCGAGCACGGGGTGCGCAGCAGGAACGGGCAGGTCTGCCCCAGCGGCACCGCCACCGAGCTGGCGGCGCGCAGCTGTGCCACGTCGTCGTTGTGCCAGTGGCCGTCGCGCCAATCACTGCCGCTGGCCACGGGCTTCATGCCCGCGGTGCGGTAGCCGGCGGCATAGAGCGCGTGCAGCAGGGTGGCGCTGGCGTGGGTCTTGCCGATGCCGGTATCGGTGCCGGTGACAAAGCAGGCGAAAGGCGCGCGCGTGCTCATGCGGCCTCCCGCTGCGCCACCGCGGCGCCCAGGGCATCCAGCAGGCGCCGCACGTCGGCTTCGGTGTGCGACGCCGACAGCGTGATGCGCAGCCGCGCGGTGCCCTCGGGCACGGTCGGCGGCCGGATCGCGCCGACGCGGATGCCATCCGCCTCCAGCGTGGCCGACAACGCCAGCGACGCGCCGTTGTCGCCGACGATCAGCGGCTGGATCGCGGTCTGGCTCTCACCCAGCGTCCAGCCGGCAATCGCGGCGAGCTGGGCCAGCCCCTCGCGCAGCTTGGCGATGCAGCGCGTCAGTTGTGCACGGCGCTGCCTGCCCTCTGCTCCTTCGATGATGGCCAGGCTGGCCAGCAGCGCATGCGCGACCGCCGGCGGCGCGGCCGTGGTGTAGATATAGGGCCGCGCGGTATTGACCAGGTGTTCGATAATGGTCTCGTGCGCGGCAACGAAGGCGCCCGCCACGCCGGCGGCCTTGCCAAGCGTGCCGATGTAGATGAAGCGTTCGGACGACAGCCCCAGCCCTTCCAGCACGCCGTGGCCCTGCTCGCCCAGCACGCCGAAGCCGTGGGCATCGTCGACGATGATCCACGCGTCATGGCGCTCGGCCAGTTCCAGCAGCTTGCGCAGCGGCGCGACGTCGCCGTCCATGCTGAACACGCTGTCGGTGACGATCAGCTTGCGCTCGCTGGTGCTGGCCGCCAGCAGCGCGTCCAGCGCGGCGGTGTCGCAATGCGGGTAGCGCTGCACGTCGGCGCGCGCCAGCCTTGCGCCATCGATCAGCGAGGCATGGTTGAGCGATTCGCAGAACAGCGTCGCACCCGCCGTGCCCAGCGCGGTCAGCACCGCCATGTTGGCCATGTAGCCGGTGCAGAAATACAGCGTGCGCGCGTGCGGGATATGCGGCGCGAGCCAGCGCGCCAGCTCGGTCTCCAGCTGCGCGTGCGCGAGCGAATGGCCGCTGACCAGGTGCGAGGCACCGCTGCCCGCGCCGTAGCGCTGCGCGCCTTCCACCAGCGCGGCGATCACGTCCGGGTGGTTGGCCAGCCCCATGTAGTCGTTGCTGCAGAAGGTCAGCAGCGATTCCGGCTCGGCCCCGTCCTCGCCCACGGCCTGGTGCGGCGCGCAGGCGGTGTGCGCAATGCGGCGGCGGCGCGTCAGGGCCAGCGCGTGGCGCTGTTCGGCGGCCTGTTTCAGTTGTTCAAGCAGCATGGCGCACCTCCCCGCTCGTGGTCACATCGGTGGTCACATCGTCGAGCGTGGCCAGCAGTTGCTCGCCCAGCCAGCGCGCCTGCGCGGCATCGAAGATGTAGGGCGGCATCACATACAGCGTATTGCCGATCGGCCGCACCAGCAGCTCGCGCGCGCGCGCGGCGTGGTGGAAGCGCGAGGCGAAGTCAGCGCCGGCGATGTCATCGCGCACATCCGCGGCCCAGATCAGCCCCCGCTGGCGCACGTGCCGCAGCCGCGCGTCGGCGGCCAGCGCGGCCATGCCGTCGGCCAGCCAGTGCGCGCGCTCGCGGTTGCGCGCGAGCACGTCGTCCTGCGCGAACAGGTCCAGCGTGGCCAGCGCGGCGCGGCAGGCCAGCGGATTGCCGGTGTACGAATGCGAATGCAGGAAGCTGCGCGCCAGGTCGTCGGCAACGAAGGCGCGCTGGATCTCGGGGCGCGACAGCACCAGCGACAACGGCAGGTAGCCGCCGCTGATGCCCTTGGACAGGCACAGGAAGTCGGGCCACAGGTGCGCGGGCAGCGGTGCTTCCTCGCCGCGCGACTGCTCCCACGCGAAGAAGGTGCCGGTGCGCCCGCAGCCGACCGCGATCTCGTCGGCGATCAGGTGGACGCGGTAGCGGTCGCACAATGCGCGCGCGCCATCGAGATACGACGGGTCATACATCGCCATGCCGGCGGCGCCCTGCACCAGTGGCTCGACGATCAGCGCGGCGATCTGGCCGGCGCGCTCGCGCAGCAGCGTTTCCAGCTCGGCCAGCGCGCGCGCGGCTACGTCCGCGGCGCTCTCGCCGGGCGCCGCCTGGCGGGCATCCGGCGACATCACCACATGTGCGCGGCGGATCAGCGGATCGTAGGCATCGCGGAAGACTTCTACATCGGTCACCGCCAGCGCGCCCACGGTTTCGCCGTGATAGCCGTGGCGCAGGCAGACGAACTCGCGCTTGGCCGGCAGGCCGGTATTGCGCCAGTAGTGGAAGCTCATCTTCAGCGCGATCTCGACCGCCGAGGCGCCGTCCGACGCATAGAAGACATTGCCGAGCGCACCGCCGGTCAGCGCCGACAGGCGCTCGGCCAGCTCCACTGCCGGAGCGTGGGTGCAGCCGGCGAGCATCACGTGCTCCAGCGTCTCCAGCTGGTTTGCCAGCGCGGCGTTGATGCGCGGGTTGGCGTGGCCGAACAGGTTGACCCACCACGAGCTGGTGGCGTCGAAATAGCGGCGACCGTCGGCATCGTGCAGCCACGGGCCAACGCCCCGCACGATTGCCAGTGGCACGGCGTCGTCGTCGGGGCGCAGGCGCGTGCACGGATGCCAGACGGCGTCGCGGCTGCGCTGGCCAAGTGCCGGCGCGCCGCTGCCTTGGGAAAGGGACAGGTGATCCAAGATAGCCCTCCTTTGTTGACCGTCCGCGCGGGCGCCACTGCCGGCGAGGCCAGGCAGTGCGACGGTGGCGGACAGGTTGGGGAGGGTCATGTTAGGAAGGTATCTTCCAGGTTGGCAATGACGGCGGGATTTTCAGGTTAGCGGCGCTTTAGCGTAACTTGACTGACGTTACCGGGATGAAGCTTTGTTTTTGTCGCTAGCGTGCTGCGATCTCCACGCAAAGTCTTTTTTTCCGTGCGGTGTGCTGTCCCATGCTGCTGCGGAGCCCCCCCTCTCCCGCTTGCGGGAGAGGGGGGAAAACCAGCGGCGAGCCAGAGACATCAAGCCGGCCGCCACGACGGCGTACGCTTCTCCAGGAACGACTTCACCCCTTCACGCCCCTCTTCCGACGCCCGGATCTTCGCAATCCGGTCCGCGGTATCGGCCAGCAAATCGTTGTCGATCACACGGCCCGCGATGTCCTGCACCAGCCGCTTGCTCTCGCGCACGGCATTCGGGCTGTTGGTCACCAGCGCGGTCGCGAGTTCGGCGACCTTGGCGTCCAGGGCCTCGGCCGGCACCACCGTGTGCACAAAGCCCAGCCGCAGCGCCTCGGCCGCGTCGAAGCGTTCGGCAGTAATGAAGTAGCGGCGCGCGGCCTGCTCGCCCATCGCGCGGATCACATACGGGCTGATGGTGGCGGGCAGCAGGCCCAGGCGCGCTTCCGACAGGCAGAAGTGCGCGTGCTCGGCCGCCACCGCGATATCGCAGGCGGCCACCAGGCCCACGCCGCCGGCGTAGGTGTCGCCCTGGATGCGCGCGATCACCGGGCGCGGGCACGACCAGATGGTGTGCAGCATCTGCGCCAGCGTCAGCGCGTCGGCGCGGTTCTGGTCGTCGGAGTAGCCGGCCATCTTCTTCATCCAGTTCAGGTCGGCGCCGGCGCAGAAGGCCGGGCCGTTGCCCGCCAGGACGATGGCGCGCACCTCGTCCATGTCGCCCAGCGCACGGAAGGCGCCAGTCAGCTCGGCGATCACGGTCTCGTTGAAGGCGTTGCGCACATCGGGCCGGTTCAGCGTGACGGTGGCAACGTGGCTGGCGATATTGACGGTCAGGGCAGTGAAATCCATGGTTCGCTCCGTTGGCAGATAGTTGTGTGGTGCGGTTCAGGTCCCGCTCAGGTGCCGCTCAGGTGCCAGTATCGAACGGCATCCCCAGCGCGCGGAAGAAGTTACCGACCTCCGGCAACCACACCGGGATGCCTTCGCGCGCGCTGAACAGCCGGTGCGAGTCGGCGCCGAACTCGCCCACGTCGATGAGCCGGGCCCTGGCCGCGGGGCCCGTGGCGCGCGCCTTGAAGGCGTTGAACATGCGGCTCGGCAATGGCACCGGCCAGTAACTGTCGTTGTCGCCGTAGACCCACAGCGACGGGTAGCGCGCCAGGCTGCCGTAGGCGGCAAAGGCATCGACCAGGCGCTCTTCCCAGTCCGGGCAGTTCAGGTTGCGCAGCCCGCCGGCAAAGTTGACCACGCCCCGCACCCCCGGATAGCCGATGGTGCTGAAGGCCATCGTGGTCAGGCCGCCATGCGACTGGCCGATCACGACAATGCGCTCCATGTCCACGTAGGGCTGCGTGGCCATGAAGTCGAGCGTGGCGACGACGTCGTCGGCCTGCATCATGCCGTTGCTCTCGATGTCGCAGCTGCCGCCCACATAGGCGCCGCCCGAGCGCGCAAAGCCCTGCCGCATCGGCAGCACCACGACGTAGCCGCGGCGCAGGAATTCCACGCTCTGCGCCGGAAAGCGCGCGCGCCCCTGCACCCCGGGCCGGCCCGGGGCCTTGCCGTGGTTGATCACCACCAGCGGAAACGGCCCTTCGCCGGCCGGCTTGAACACGGTGGCCTCCAGGTCGATGCGCGACGGGATCGCCGCCTTGGGCAGCATCACCACCTGCTCCTGGAAGCGCATGCGCGGCGCCGCGTGGCCATTGCCGTTCGCCGTCTGCGCATGCCCGCACAGCGGCGCCAGCATGGTGAGCGCCGTGACCAGGGCGAGGCTGCGAAGCAGGCGGGCGGCGCTGCGCATGGGGTGGAAGGCAGTAATGGCGTGGCCGCAATTACATGCGGAACACGCCGAACTTCATGTCGTCGATCGGCGCATTGAGGCTGGCCGAAAGACTTAGCCCCAGCACCGTGCGGGTCTGCGCCGGGTCAATCACGCCGTCGTCCCACAAGCGCGCGCTGGCGTAGTACGGGTGGCCCTGGTGCTCATACTGGTCGCGGATCGGCTGCTTGAAGGCGTCTTCCTCTTCTGCGCTCCACTTGCCGCCCTTGCCCTCGATGCCATCGCGGCGCACCGTGGCCAGCACACTGGCCGCCTGCTCGCCGCCCATCACCGAGATGCGCGCGTTCGGCCACATCCACAGGAAGCGCGGCGAATACGCGCGCCCGCACATGCCGTAGTTGCCCGCGCCGAACGAGCCGCCGATGATCACCGTGAACTTGGGCACCTGCGCGGTGGCCACCGCGGTCACCATCTTGGCGCCGTTGCGGGCAATGCCTTCGTTCTCGTACTTGCGGCCCACCATGAAGCCGGTGATGTTCTGCAGGAACACCAGCGGGATCTTGCGCTGGCAGCACAGCTCGATGAAGTGCGCTCCCTTCAGTGCCGATTCAGAGAACAGAATGCCGTTGTTGGCGACGATGCCGACCGGGTAGCCCCAGATGCGCGCGAAACCGCAGACCAGCGTGGTGCCGTAACGCGCCTTGAACTCGTCGAACTCGGAGCCGTCGACCAGGCGCGCGATCACCTCGCGCACGTCGTAGGGCTTGCGCGTGTCGGTGGGGATCACGCCGTACAGCTCCTGCACCGGGTACAGCGGCTCCACCGGCTCGTGCAGGCGGATCTGGTCCGGCTTGCGGCGGTTCAGGTGCTGCACGATATTGCGCGCCAGGCTCAGCGCATGGTGGTCGTTCTGCGCGAAGTAGTCGGCCACGCCCGACAAGCGCGTATGCACGTCGGCGCCGCCCAGGTCCTCGGCGCTGACTTCCTCGCCGGTGGCTGCCTTCACCAGCGGCGGGCCGCCCAGGAAGATGGTGCCCTGGTTCTTGACGATGATGGACTCATCGCTCATCGCCGGCACATAGGCGCCGCCCGCGGTGCAAGAGCCCATCACCACCGCGATCTGCGGGATGCCCTGCTTGGACAGGTTGGCCTGGTTGTAGAAGATGCGGCCGAAGTGGTCGCGGTCGGGGAATACGTCGTCCTGGTTGGGCAGGTTGGCGCCGCCGGAATCCACCAGGTAGATGCACGGCAGGTTGTTCTCCTCGGCGATCTCCTGCGCGCGCACATGCTTCTTGACCGTCATCGGGTAGTAGGTGCCGCCCTTGACGGTGGCGTCGTTGCAGACGATCACGCATTCCTGCCCGGCCACACGGCCGATGCCGGTGATGATGCCCGCGCCGGGCGCGGCATTGTCGTACATGTCGTACGCGGCCAGCTGCGACAGCTCCAGGAACGGCGTGCCCGGATCGAGCAGTTGCTGCACGCGCTCGCGCGGCAGCAGCTTGCCGCGCGACAGGTGCTTGTTACGCGCGTCTTCGCCGCCGCCTTCGGCCAGCTTAGCGATCCTGGCCTTGAGGTCGGCCACCAGGGCCTGCATCGCCTCGGCGTTGGCCTTGAAGGATTCCGAGCGGGCGTTGAGTTTGGTTTCCAGCGTAGGCATCTCGGTCTTCCTGCTAGATTTGGTTTGTGCCGCTTTATGCCGTCCTGCCTGCGGCGGGACTCAGCCTGCTGCCTTCGGCAACGGATGCCCGGGCATCAGGTCGTAGGGATGCTTCCATCCCGGCAATGCACGCATACGCTCGGTCCAGGCGTGGATATGCGGATACTCCTTGCGCCAGTGCACACCAATCTCGTCATCGAAGAAGACGTAGCCCGCCAGCGAGAAGTCCGCGATGGTGGTGCGCTCGCCCAGCAGGAACGCGCGCCCGGCCAGGTGCGCGTTGAGTACGTTCCACGCGCCTTCGCAGCGCGCGCGGAAGAACTCCAGCACGGCCGGGTCCGGCGCCTTGGCGAAGTTGCGCATGAAGCGATAGGTGGCGGTGTACGAGGTGAACTTGTGGTTGTCGAACAGCAGCCAGCGCAACGCCTCGGCACGCTCGGCCTCGTCACGCGGGCCGTAGATATCGAGGCGCGTGGCCAGCGTTTCCAGGATGGCGCCGGACTGCGTCAGGCGCTGGCCGGCGAATTCCAGCACTGGCACCTCGCCCATCACATTGATGGCGCGGTACTCGGGCGTGCGGGTTTCGCCGTTGAAGAAATCGACAAAGCGCGGCTGCCACAGCTGCTGGCCGCGCTGCACGCCGACGGTTTCCAGCAACAGCGCCACCTTGTAGGCATTGCCGGACTGGGCAAAGCAATACAGCAGGTACTCAGGCTCTTTCCGCTTCTCGACGCTCATGGTGCCTCCCCGATCATGTCACCATCCACATAAAGCCAGCGCGGCGCCTCGCCGGGCACGCGCGCTTCGCAGACAAAGCGGCTGCGCTCATGCAGCCGCCAGGCGCGCCCGCCTACCTTGTAGCGCGCCACGAATTCCACTTCGGCATGCGTGCCGTCCTGCTGCGCATGCGCCTTGACCGTCAGCCCCAGCCAGCGCGTGGCCGTATCGGGCAACAGGTCGGCCGGGCAGGTGGAGGCATGCCAGGTCTGCCGCAGCCAGTCCATGTCGTTCAGCACATAGGCGCTGTAGCGCGAGCGCATCAGCGCCTCGGCATTGGGCGGCAGCGCCTCGCCGCGATGAAAGCGGCCGCAGCAGGCGGCATAGTCCGCATTGCCGCACGGGCACGGCACGGGACCGGCCTTGGGCAGGCGGCGTGCCGCCTTCGCCGTCATCCCACCAGCTCCGGCAGGTCGCGCATATCGGTGAAGATGATGCGCGCACCGGCCTCGCGCAGCAGCGCGGCATCGTTGCGCTCGGCGTAGCCGAACACCGTCATGCCGGCGGCCACGCCGGCGGTCACGCCGGTCGGGCTGTCTTCCACCACGGCGCAGCGTGCGGGCTCAACGCCCATGGTGCGCGCGGCCAGCAGGTACACGTCCGGCGCGGGCTTGCTGCGCGCCACTTCGGTGGCCGAGAAGATATGCTCGCGCTCATCCTGCTGGAACAGTTCCACCAGCCCGGTCTTGGTCAGCTGCAGCTTGACCTTGACGCGGTCCGCGCCGGAAGCCACGCACACCGGCATGCCGGTGGCGGCCACCGCGCGGATTGCCTCGCGCACATGCGTCACCGCCGCGACTTCCTCTTCCAGCACCGCGTTGCGGCGTGCCAGCCAGGTCGACAGCCAGTTATCGGGCAGCGGCGCGCCGCGCATGCGCGCGATCATGTCCAGCTCCTCGCGCACGGCGCGGCCGAGGAACAGGCGCGTCGAGTCTTCCAGCGAGATCTCGATGCCGAGCTCGTTCAGCATCTGGTTGAGCACGCGGTTGACGATGGGCTCGCTGTCGACGAGCACGCCGTCGCAGTCGAAGATCACGCAATCGAATCGGCCGGAATGGCCACGGGTTACTGCAGTCATGCGGGTTTCTTTTCCTTGGTGACCAGGTTCGGCACAGCCCGGAGTTCGGTCTGGCGACGGCTCTTCAGGTGGGCCTCGATCTGGTCGAAACGGTCGAAGCCCCAGAACGGCTCGCCGTCGACGATGACAAAAGGCGAGCCGAATACGCCCTTGGCCATCGCCACGTCGATCTCGGCCTTGAGCTGGTCCTTGATCTGGTAGCTGGTGGCGCCGGCATCCAGCGCCTGCACGTCCACGCCCAGCGGCTCGGCCAGCTTCATGATCTCGGCCGGCTCGGCGATATTGATGTCGTCGACAAACAGCGCGCGGTACACCGACCTGGCAAAGGCCGCGGCGATGTCGTCGCCATGGTGGTTCTGCAGCCACAGCATGGCGCGCGCGGCGTGCGTGGTGGGCAGCGGGAAGTGCGTGGGGCGCTTGTATTCGATGCCGTGGAAGCGCGCGGTGCGCTCGAAGTCGCGCCACGAGTAGTCACCCTTGAGCGGCAGCTGCGGCAGCGGCGAGGCGCCGGTGGTCTTGAACACCACGCCCAGCAGGATGGGATGCCAGGCGACGATGCGCCCGTACTTCTGCGCCAGGTCGTCGATGCGGGTACTGGCAAAGTAGCCGTACGGCGAAGAGAAATCAAAGTAGAAGTCGATCGCTGCGGTCATGTCGGGGCCCTATTCTTGTGGTTGCAGGTCCGGGTTCGGGAAGGGGTGACGCTTACGCGGCACGCCCCCTCATCGTACGCGTGAATGCTCGCTGTATGCCAGTGGCCTGGCCTAGGCCAGCGCGCGCGCGATCAGGATCTTCTGGATATCGCTGGTGCCCTCGTAGATCTGGCAAACGCGCACGTCGCGGTAGATGCGCTCCACCGGGAAGTCGCTGACGTAGCCGTAGCCGCCGAACACCTGGATCGCATCCGAGCACACGCGCTCGGCCATCTCGCTGGCAAAGAGCTTGGCCATCGCCGCTTCCTTCAGGCACGGGCGGCCGGCGTCGCGCAGCGCGGCGGCGTGCCAGACCATCTGGCGCGCCACGTCGATGCGGGTGGCCATCTCGGCCAGGCGGAACTGCACCGCCTGGTGCTGGAACAGCGGCTGGCCGAAACTCTCGCGTTCCTTGGCATAGGCCAGCGCCGCCTCGAACGCGGCGCGCGCCATGCCGATGCTCTGCGAGGCGATGCCGATGCGCCCGCCTTCCAGGCCCGACAGTGCCATCTTGTAGCCGCCGCCCTCCTCGCCCAGCAGGTTGGCCGCCGGCACGCGGCAGTCCTCGAACAGGATCTGCGCGGTGTCCGACGAATGCTGGCCAAGCTTGTCTTCCAGCCGCGCCACCACATAGCCCGGGGTGGAGGTCGGCACGATGAAGGCGCTGATGCCGCGCTTGCCGGCGGCCTTGTCGGTCACGGCCAGCACGATCGCCACGTCGGCGTTCTGGCCGCTGGTGATGAACTGCTTGACGCCGTTGAGCACGTAGTGGTCGCCGTCGCGGACCGCGCTGGTGCGCAGCGCCGACGCGTCCGAACCGACGTGCGGCTCGGTCAGGCAGAATGCGCCCAGCATCTCGCCGCGCGCCAGCGGCACCAGCCACTGCTGCTTCTGCGCTTCGCTGGCGAACGACATCAGCATGCTGCATACCGGGCAGTTATTGACGCTGATGACGGTGGAGGTGCCGCCGTCGCCAGCCGCGATCTCTTCCAGGATCAGCGCCAGCGACAGGTAGTCGAGGCCGGCGCCGCCGTATTCCTCCGGCACCGCGACGCCATAGGCGCCCAGCGCGGCCAGTTCGCGGTGCACGTCCTTGGGGAAGGTCTTGTCGCGGTCCCACTGCGCGGCCTGCGGCGCGATCACTTCCTGCGCGAACTGGCGCACGGCGTCGCGGATCATTTCCTGTTCGGGGGTCAGCAGCATGTCGGTTCGGTGATGAGGTGTGCGGGCGCGCTTACCAGGGGATGGGCGTGCCGTCGTAATTGTGGAAGGTGCCGTTGTCGCGCCGCTTGACGCTGGCCAGCACCTGGCGCATGCCCTTGACGCTCTGCTGCACGGTCAGGTCGGCCTCCTGTCCGCCCATGTCGGTCTTGACCCAGCCCGGGTGCAGCGCAACGCAGGTGGCGTGACGCGCATCGAGCGAGACCGCGCGCAGCGCGGCGTTGGCGCCGGCCTTGCTGACGCGGTACAGCCAGCTGGCGTTGTGCTCCATCGCGGTGATGCTGCCCATGCGCGAAGACAGCACCGCCAGCACGCCGCCGTGGCCGGACTGGCCGGCTTCGACATAGGGCAGCAGCAGCGGCAGCGCCATCATCGGGCCCAGCACGTTGACATGCATGACCTGGTCGAACTCCTGCGGCGTGACCGGCTGTGCGCCTTCGGTGCGGGGGCCCAGCACGCCGGCGTTGTAGATCGCCACGTCGAGCGCCTCGCCATCGAGCTTCCAGCCCAGGCCAGCGACCGCGCCGGCATCGGACAGGTCGGCCTGGTGGGTTTCGGCGCCCAGCGCCTGCAGCGCGCCGACGCCTTCGGGCGTGCGCGCCGCCGCGATGACGCGCCAGCCGTCGGCACGGTACTGGCGCACGAATTCAAGGCCGATGCCGCGCGAGGCACCGAGGATCAGGACGGTTGGCAAGGCTGTGCTCCTTTGTCGGGCGGAACGTGGTGCTCCGCGGGTTAAGCAAAGTGCCTCTGTCTTGCTCCCTCTCCCGCTTGCGGGAGAGGGTTGGGGAGAGGGCGGGCGCTGGCTCGAGGTAAGGCGTTCGGTATGCCGGTGCCTGCCCTCTCCCCCGGCCCCTCTCCCGCAGGCGGGAGAGGGGAGAAAACAAGTAGGACGAGATAGGTCAGAGGATCTCGATCCCCACCGCCGTGGCTTCACCACCGCCAATGCACAGGCTGGCCACGCCACGCTTGCCGCCGGTCTTGCGCAGCGCGCCGATCAGCGTGGTCATGATGCGCGCGCCCGAGGCGCCGATCGGGTGGCCCAGCGCGCAGGCGCCGCCGTGGATATTGACCTTGTCGCGCGGGATCTTGAGGTCGTGCATGGCCGCCATCGGCACCACGGCGAAGGCCTCGTTGATCTCGAACAGGTCGACGCTGTCGGTGGTCCAGTCCAGCTTGCGATACAGCTTGGCGATGGCCTCGACCGGCGCGGTGGTAAACCAGCCCGGCGCCTGCGCGTGGGTGGTGTGGCCCAGCATGCGCGCGATCGGCTGCAGGCCCAGTTGCTTCGCGGTGGAGGCGCGCATCATCACCAGCGCGGAGGCGCCGTCGTTGATCGACGACGACGAGGCGGCGGTGATGGTGCCGTCCTTTGCAAACGCGGGCTTGAGCGACGGGATCTTGTCGAGCTTGATGCGGCGCGGGCCTTCATCGGTGTCGATCACGGTGTCGCCCCCCCTGCCGGACACGGTCACCGGCGCGATTTCCCAGCGGAAGTCGCCGTTCTCCGTAGCCTGCTGGGCGCGGCGCACGCTGTCCATCGCGAATTCGTCCTGCTGCTCGCGCGTGAAGCCGTACTTGGCGGCGCAGTCCTCGCCGAAGGTGCCCATGGCGCGGCCCTTGTCATAGGCGTCTTCCAGGCCGTCCAGCATCATGTGGTCGTAGATCATGCCGTGGCCGATGCGGTAGCCGCCGCGGCCCTTCGGGATCAGGTACGGCGCGTTGGTCATGCTCTCCATGCCGCCGGCGATCGCGATATCGAACGAGCCCGCGATCAGGCCGTCGTAGACGGTCATGGCCGCGCGCATGCCCGAGCCGCACATCTTATTGACGGTGGTGCAGCCCACGCCCAGCGGCAGGCCCGCGCCCAGCGCGGCCTGGCGCGCCGGGGCCTGGCCCTGGCCGGCGGGCAGCACGCAGCCGAACACGACTTCTTCCACCTGCTCGGGCTTCAGGCCGGCGCGCTCGACGGCGGCGCGGATGGCCACGGCGCCGAGCTGCGGCGCGGTGACGCTGGCGAATTCGCCCTGGAACGCAGCCATTGGCGTGCGGGCGGCTGAAACGATGACGATCTCTTCCATGTCGGGTCTCCTGGATCGGTGTATGAGGAAGCGGTGTTCGGTGCTGCGCCGGTCAGCGGATCGACGCTTGCGGCGGGTCGCCGTACTGGCGGTAGGCCGCGGCCAGCTGTTCATGCAGCTCGTTGTTGTTGCTGGCGGCCATGCCCAGGTCGCGCAGCAGGCCGTCGGACACGCCGTAGACCCAGCCATGCACGGTCACGGCCTGGCCGCGGTCCCAGGCGTCCTGGATCACGGTGGTCTGGCAGACGTTGTTAACTTGCTCGATCACGTTGAGCTCGCACAGCCGGGTATGGGCGTCGTCCTCGCGCAGCAGCGTGCCCAGATAAGCCTCATGCTTGTCGGCCACGTCGCGCACATGGCGCAGCCAGTTGTCGGCCAGGCCGATGCGCTCGCGCTTGAGCGCGACCTTGACGCCGCCGCAGCCGTAGTGGCCCACCACGGTGATATGGCGCACCTTGAGCACCTCCACCGCGAACTGGATCACCGACAGCGCGTTCAGGTCGCTGTGCGCGATCACGTTGGCGATATTGCGATGGACGAACACCTCGCCGGGGGCCAGGCCCAGGATCTGGTTGGCCGGCACGCGCGAATCGGAGCAGCCGATCCACAGGTACTCGGGCGCCTGCTGGTTGGCCAGGCGCATGAAGAAGGTCGGGTCTTCGGCATTGACGCGGTCGACCCACTCGCGGTTGTTGCGGAACAGCTGGGCGATGGCGTCAGTCATGCGACCCTCCTTTCAGGACCAGGCTTGGAAACAGCAGTGGGCTCGGCGCCGTGTTCGCCGTAGCGGTGAATGAATCGCTGTGAACTGTGATAGGCAAAGAAGTCATGGACGTGTCCGGCCAGTAGCCGGTCCTTGTGACTCTGCCACATGGCAGGGTCGAAAAAATCCGCATGGTGGCGCAGGAACGCCGCGCGCACGCGCGGATCGCCCAGCAGGAAGGTGCGGTAGGTTTCGGGAAAGATGTCGTGCGGACGCACCGTGTACCAGACCTCGCCCGACATCTCCTCTTCCTCGTTGCGAGGCTGCGGCACGTGGCGGATGTTGCAGTCGGTCAGGTATTCGATCTCGTCGTAGTCGTAGAACACCACGCGCCCGTGGCGCGTGACGCCGAAGTTCTTGTACAGCATGTCGCCCGGGAAGATGTTCGCGGCAATCAGTTCCTTGACGGTGTTGCCGTATTCCATCACGCCATGCTCGACCTGCGCGTCGGAGCCCTCCGTCAGGTAGATGTTCAGCGGCGTCATGCGGCGCTCGATATAGACATGGCGCACCACGATCTCTTCGCCGCCTTGCTTGCCGCGCTGGTATTCGATCATCGACGGCGCGTGCTGCTCGAACTCGCGCACCAGCGCATCGTCGAAGCGCGACAGCGGGAAGGCCACGTCGGAATATTCCAGCGTATCGGCCATGCGACCCACGCGGTCGTGCTGCTTGACCAGCTGGTACTTGGACTTGACCAGCTCGCGGGTGGTTTCCTTGGGCGCCGGGAAAAAATCTCGGATGACCTTGAACACGTACGGGTACGACGGCAGCGTGAACACCAGCATCACCAGCCCGCGGATGCCGGGCGCGACAATGAACTTGTCCGACGAATGCTGCAGGTGGTGCAGGAAATCGCGGTAGAACAGGTTCTTGCCCTGCTTCTGCAAACCCAGCGAGGTATAGATCTCCGCGCGCGGCTTGCGCGGCATGATGTCGCGCAGGAAGGTGACGTAGGCCGACGGGATCTCCATGTCGACCATGAAGTAGGAGTGCGTGAACGAGAACAGGATCAGCAGCTGTTCCTTCTCCAGCAGCACCGTGTCCAGCGTCAGCTTGCCACCGGGGCCATGCAGGATCGGGATCGCCAGCGGGAAGGTGCGGTCGCCGTTCAGGATGCGGCCGATGATATAGGCCGACTTGTTGCGGAAGAACAGCGACGACAGCGTATGGACCTGGAAATTCGGCGCGATGCGCAGGTCGCCGAAATGCTCGCTGACCGCGCGCACCACGTAGCCGATATCGCGCTGCAGGTCTTCGAACGGGCGCTCCAGCTGGAAGTTGTGCACGACGCGCTCGAAGCACGCGGCCATGCCCTCGCGGCTGCCCGGGTAGTAGGCGCGGAAGGTCGGGCGCGTGGGCGATTCCTCGTTCTCGATGTATTCGGTCGAGATCGCCGGGCGCACGAAGATGAAATCGTTGTTGAAGTACGAACGGTGCAGGATGCGCGTGCAGACCGAGTTGAAGAAGGTCTCGGCCAGCTCGGGCTGGTGGTGGTTGGTCAGGAGGCCGATGTAGTGCAGCTTGATCTGCTGCCAGATCTCGTCCTCGATATTCTTGGCGTCGTACTCGTCTTCCAGGATCACGCTGGATTCGCGCACGCGCTCGTTGTAGAACGCAATGCGGTCGCGCTGGATCTGCTGCAGCCCGTGCCAGTCGCCGGCCTCGAACTTCAGCTTGGCCTGGTGGCTGACCTCGCGGAACAGGCGGTAGTGCTTGTCGAACCCGTCGAGCATCGTTCTCGCCACATCGAAGGCAATCTGCGAGGAGAGCAGTTTGGGGAAGTGGGACATGGGTCGACGGGAGCCGGGAGCAGTACAACGAGTGGTCTTGCGACGGGTACTGAGATTGTAATGGGGTTCGGGCGGGGGCTCCGGGTGATTTCGGCGCCCCCGCGGTGCCGTTACATGGTTTCCGCGAACAGCTCGCGGCCGATCAGCATGCGGCGGATCTCCGAGGTGCCGGCGCCGATCTCGTACAGCTTGGCGTCGCGCCACAGGCGGCCGGCCGGGTATTCGTTGATATAGCCGTTGCCGCCCAGGATCTGCACGGTCTCGCCCGCCATCCAGGTGGCCTTCTCTGCGGTGTACAGGATCACCGCGGCGCAGTCCTTGCGCACCTGGCGCACGTGGTCGGTGCCGAGCGCGTCCAGGTTCTTGCCGACCGTGTACAGGTAACTGCGCGCCGCCTGCAGCGTGGTGTACATGTCGGCCACCTTGCCCTGGATCAGCTGGAATTCGCCGATGCTCTGGCCGAACTGCTTGCGGTCGTGGATATACGGGGTGACCACATCCATGCACGCCTGCATGATGCCGACCGGGCCGCCCGACAGCACCGCGCGCTCATAGTCCAGCCCGCTCATCAGCACCCTGGCGCCGCCGTTCTCGGCCCCCAGGATGTTCTCCACCGGCACTTCCACGTCCTGGAACACCAGCTCGCCGGTGTGCGAGCCGCGCATGCCCAGCTTGTCCAGCTTCTGCGCCACCGAGAAGCCCTTCATGCCCTTTTCGACGATAAAGGCGGTCATGCCGCGCGCGCCCAGGTCCGGCTCGGTCTTGGCGTAGACCACCAGCACGTCGCAGTCCGGGCCGTTGGTGATCCACATCTTGGTGCCGTTGAGCACGTAGCGGTCGCCCTTGAATTCAGCGCGCAGCTTCATGCTGACCACGTCGGAGCCGGCATTGGGCTCGCTCATCGCCAGCGCGCCGATCCATTCTCCCGAGACCAGCTTGGGCAGGTATTTGGCCTTCTGCGCGGCGGTGCCGTTGCGGTGGATCTGGTTCACGCACAGGTTGGAGTGGGCGCCATAGGACAGGCCCACCGACGCCGAAGCGCGGCTGATTTCCTCCATCGCGATCATATGCGCGAGGTAGCCCATGTTGGCGCCGCCGTATTCCTCGGCCACGGTGATGCCCAGCACGCCCAGGTCGCCCATCTTCTTCCAGGCGTCCATCGGGAACTGGTCGGTGCGGTCGATCTCGGCGGCGCGCGGGGCCAGTTCGGCCTGGGCCCAGTCGCGCACGGCGCTGCGCAGCATCTCAATGTCTTCGCCCAGATCGAATCTCAGGCCTGGCAGTTCGGTCATGATGGTCTCCTGTAGGAATCGGTGTGTGTGTCGGGTTTTCCGGATGGTTGCCGGATCAATCGGTTCAGACGTGGCCCAGAGTCTTGACCACGCACAGCGTCATCAGCATCGTGGCCACCTGCTTGCGGCGGCCGTCCTGCTCGACATAGACATCGCCCTGCGCCACGATCAGCGTGCGCCCGGGCTTGAGGACCCGCCCCACCGCCACCAGGCGTTCGCCCTGGGCGGGGGACAGCAGGTTGATCTTGTACTCGGCGGTCAGACCCGCCTCATCCTCGCCCACCAGCGTCAGCGCGGCATAGCCGCAGGCGCTGTCGGCCAGCGCGCCCACCACGCCGCCGTGGAAGAAGCCGTGCTGCTGGGTCACGCCCTCGGACCACGGCATCGCCAGTTCAACCTCACCGCGGTCCCCCCGCTGCAGGGTGGCGCCAAAGGTGGTCATCAGCCCCTGGCGCGAAAAACTGGTGGCGATGGCGTCGGCGCGCGCGGCGGACAATGATTCCGGTTCTGCGGGTACGGCACTGGCGTTGGATGGGGTCATGGCAGGGTTCCGGATGAAGAGCTTGGATTGCCGGGCAGCGCACAAGCCTGGCGCGATGTCCGGCTATTCTATTTACGTTTACGTAAACGTCAATCCCGAGCGGCACGGATGCCAGCGGAAGTGGCGCTTCAGGCGGCGGTGGCCCGGGCCGGCGCATCGCCGCCTTCCGAGTCCGCTGGCTGCTTGCCGGTCTGCGCCGCCAGCAAGGCCTTGCACTGGCGCTCATGCTGGTCGATCTCGGCCAGTTGCGCCTGCAGGTCCTCCATTTGCCGTTCCAGCGCGCTCCGGTGCGCGGCCAGCGAGTGCAGGAAGCGCTCCAGTTGCGGGGCGGTGTCGCGCGGCGACTCATAGAGGTCAAGAATTTCGCGGATCTCATTGAGAGTGAGCCCCAACCTCTTGCCGCGCAGCGTCAGCTTCAGGCGGGTCCGCTCGCGGCCGTTGTAGACGCGCTTGCGCCCGCCCGGCCCTTCGCGTTCCGGCGCCAGCAGGCCCTGGTCCTCATAGAAGCGGATGGCCCGCGGCGTGACGTCGAATTCACGCGCGAGGTCGGTGATGGTGTAAGTGGCGGAAGCCGCCGCTGGCGTCGCTGACATAGCCTGCCCAAAGAAAGTGAACGGTCGTTCGTTGTGAAGTCAAGTTTTCGCTTAAGATGGAAACGAGCCGTATGATTGACGTTTACGTTAGCGTCAACCAGGACGGCTGGCAACCGGTGCTTTCACGCCCCTGCTCATGCAGACCGGCGTGGCGGCAGAACGAGAAAGCCCGCGCCCTGGCGCCAGGCTTCGACCACGAGACTCCTCATGAACGCACTCGAACACCAGCTCCAATACCCGTTCGGCGACACCATGCCCGAGCCCGGCTCCAAGCAGGAAGTCGCCCCCGGCGTCTATTGGCTGCGCATGCCGCTGCCGTTCGCGCTCGACCATATCAACCTGTGGCTGCTGCGCGACCGCCTTGACGGCCGCGACGGCTGGACCATCATCGATTGCGGCATCACCAACGACATCATCAAGGGCCATTGGGAAACCATCTTCGCCAATGAGCTGGAAGGCCTGCCGGTGGTGCGCGTGCTGGTCACGCACAGCCATCCCGACCACGTCGGCCTGGCGCACTGGCTGTGCAAGCGCTTCGGCGTGCGGCTGTGGATGAGCCTGGGCGACTACATGAGCGCGCGCGTGATGGGCAGCGGCACCGGTGCCGGCTCCAGCGCTGGCGGCGACGCCGCCGCCGCGCACTTCGCGCTGCACGGCCTGACCGATGCCGACAGCCAGGAAAAGCTGCGCGCGCGCAAGACCTACTACCCCTCGCTGGTGCCGGACCTGCCGGCGCAGTACCGCCGCATGATGGAGGGCGACACGGTGCGGATCGGCACCGATGCGGCCACCTCGGCCTGGCGCGTGATCACCGGCTTCGGCCATTCGCCCGAGCACGTGGCGCTGTATAACGAAGCCACCAATGTGCTGATCTCCGGCGACATGGTGCTGCCGCGGATCTCGACCAATGTCAGCGTGTTCGACATGGAGCCCGAGGGCAATTCGCTGCAGCTCTACCTGGATTCGCTCGGCAAGTATGAGCCGCTGCCGCAGGACGTGCTGATCCTGCCTTCGCACGGCCGCCCCTTCCGCAACCTGCATACCCGCATCATGCAGCTGCGCGAGCACCATGCCGACCGCCTAGCCGAAACGGTCGACGCCTGCCGCGAGAAGGCCTGCAGCGCGCACGACATTGTCAGCGTGATCTTCAAGCGCCAGTTCGACATCCATCAGATGACCTTCGCCATGGGCGAGTCGCTGGCCCACCTGCACTGCCTGTGGCACCGCGGCGAGCTAGTGCGGGAAACCGGCGACGACGGCGTGGTCCGCTTCCGCGCGGCCTGATCCGGTTGGCTAGTTGGCGGCCGCCAGCGCCGCCAGGTAGCGCACGCCGTCGATGGCGCGGCTGCCGTACCAGGACAGCATCTCGCCATCGACCAGCAGCACCGGCTTGCCGAGCTGGCGCTCGAGCGCGTCGGCGTGGTCCTCGGTGAAGCGGTAGGGCTCGGTCGACAGCAGCACCAGGTCGAGCTCGCGCACCAGCGCATCGCTCCAGCGGAAGGTGGGATAGCGCTCGCCGGCCGCGTTCGGGCGGCTGCAATCACCGTCGACGCAGGCCTGCAACGCAGCGCTGCCGTCCGGCCAGGTCTGCCAGTTGGCCAGCGCCAGCATGCGGCTGATATAGGTGTCGCGCGACACCGTCATCCACGGGTCCTGCCAGATCGCATACAGCACGCGGCGCACCGGCCAGGGCCGCACGCGGATCGCGTCCAGCTGCACCTGCAGCGCGGTGCACAGCGCCTCGGCCTCGGCATGGCAGCCGAAGATGCCGCCCAGCAGCTGGTACAGCCCGAGGTTGTCTTCCGGCGCGCACGGATGGGTGACGATCACATTGGGCACGAAGGCACGGATCTCATCCACGGTCTCGCGCCGGTTCTCGTCGATATTGACCACAATGTGCGTGGGCGCGAGTTCGCGCAGCCGCGCCACGTTCACGTCCTTGGTGCCGCCCACCTTGGGCAGCGCGCGCACGGCCGGTTCCGGGTGGATGCAGAAGCCGGTGCGCGCCACCATCTGCCGGGCCAGCCCGAGCGCGAACAGCAACTCCGTCACCGACGGCACCAGCGATGCGATCCGCACCACGCCGGTGGCGGCGGCGTGCTGCTGGCCGATGGCGTCGCGCCACATGTTCAGTCCCCCTGCGGCGGATCGACGCGCCGCGGCTTGCGCGGCGCGCCCGCGGCCAGCGCGTCGTAGAGCCAGCGCGGCATGACGTGCAGCAGCGCCGCCACCACGCCCATCGGCCACGGAATCACGCGGAAACGCCGGCCGGCCGCGATCACGCGCACGGCTTTGCGCGCGAACACGTCGGCATCGGTCAGGAACGGCATGCGGTACGGGTTGCGGGCGGTCATTGGCGTGCGGATATAGCCGGGCGCGATCGTGACCACGCGGATGCCGTACCCCCGCTGCTCCAGCCGCAGGCTTTCCAGCAGCTTGATCACCGCCGACTTGGACGCGCTGTAGGCGCCCGCGCCCGGCAGGCCGCGCACGCCGGCGACGCTGGCAAGGCCGACCAGCGTGCCGCGGCGCCCGAAGTGGCCGGGCTCGCGCGCCTGCATCGCGTGCATGAAGGGCTGGAAGGTGGTCAGCACGCCGAACCAGTTGGTATCCATCACCTAGCGGAAGGCGTCGAGGTCCTCGCGCTCGCTGGCAACGGTGCCGACCGAGACCCCGGCATTGGCGATCACCACGTCCGGGCAGCCGAAATGGCCAAGGAAGTCCTCCGCGGCGCGCGCCATGGCGTCGGCGTCGCGCACATCGGCGCCGTAGACGCGCACCGCGCCCGGGTTGGGCAGCGTGGCGACGAACTCGCGCAGCGCGTCCTCGCGGCGCGCCACCAGCCCGAGGATGGCGCCCTGCGCCGCGTACTCGCGCGCGAGGGCCTGGCCCAGTCCGCTGGAGGCGCCGGTGAGGAAGACTTTGAGGGGACGCATCGTCGGGGTGAGGGGAGAGTGTTCAGATACCCTGACAATACCACTGGAAGGCTCCCTCTCCCGCGTGCGGGAGAGGGTTGGGGAGAGGGCCGGAATGTCCACGAAGTACAGCCCGGTGGTATGCCTGCGCCTGCCCTCTCCCCCTGCCCCTCTCCCGCAAGCGGGAGAGGGGAGAAAACCGGCGGCCGTGCAAAGCCGCCGGCATCCATTACATCTTCTTGGCCTTCACCTGCTCAACCAGGTAATCCATGGTCTGGATCGCGCCCTGCTTGTTGCCGGCAACCGACGGCGAGGTCACGTACTTGCCCTGCACCACCACGGTCGGCACGCCGTCGATCTTGTAGGCGTCGGCGATCTTGTTGGCACGCTGCGAGTTGGTGGTCACCGTGAACGAGTTGTAGGCATCCAGGAAGGCCTTGCGGTCCACGCCGTTCTTGGCCATGAAGTCGGCGATCTCGTTGGGGTCCGTCATGCGCTTGCGGTCCACGTGGATGGCGTTGAAGACCTTGGTGTGCATGGCGTCGAGCTTGCCGATGGCTTCCAGCGCATAGAAGATCTTGGTGTGCGGCAGCAGGTCTTCACGGAACGCGACCGGCACGCGCTTGAACACGATGTTAGTACCCTCCTTCTTGACCCAGGCTTCCAGCTCCGGCTCGAAATCGAAGCAGTGCGGGCAGCCGTACCAGAAGAATTCGGTCACCTCGATCTTGCCCGCGGCGACCGGCTGGGGCGCCTTCAGCACCTGGTATTCCTTGCCCTCGGCGGGCGCCGCCTGGGACGGGGCGGACATCAGCAGGCCGCCCACGGCGGCGAACATGGCGAACAGTGCGGCGAGTTTTTTCATCTTGGTGCGGCCTTGCGGTTTGGACGATGAGCGTATGACAGCGGCGGCGGCGTCCGGTTCAGCGGAACGCCGGCCGCGTCTGGTGACAACGTGTTGCGGCGGTGTTGCGGCGGTTACCGGGTATTAAGCGACGCGGCAATCCGCCGCGCCCGCCCGGGATAACCGGATAACGCCCGACCCTGCGGTCCGGCTTACTGCTTGGTAAAGCGGATCACCGAGGACTCGAAGCCCGACGACTGCAGCCGGTCGCGCGCCTTGTTCATGTCGTCGATGCGGTTGTACGGCCCCAGGCGCACCCGGTACATCTTGACGCCGTTCACGTCACGCTCGGTGATCTTGGCCTCGAAGCCCTGCATCGCCAGGTTGGCCTTCTGGCGGTCGGCGTCGTCCGACGAGCGGAACGCCCCCACCTGCAGCAGGTAGCCCACCTTGTGGGCGTCGGCCTGGGCGATCTCGGCGATCGGGTCGACCACCGGCTTTTCGGCCGGCTTCTCGGCCGGCTTGCTGGCGACAGGCTTGTCAGCCGGCTTCTCCACGGGCTTTTCCACAGGCTTCTCGGCCGGCTTCTCGGCCGGACGGGCCACCGCCACCGGGGGCTGGGGCTGGCCGTTCTGCTTCGGTTCCGGCTCCGGCGGCTGGCCCACCGGCTTGGCCGGGGTCTTGCTCCACAGCGGCTTGTTGGGGTCGCTCGGGCCCTCCTCGGCGCGCTGGGCCGGCGGCGGCAGCTGGCTGGCGACGTTGCCCGGCTCGCTCGGGCGCGGGGCGTTCTTCTGATGGAACGGGGTCGGCGACTTGGTGATGTACAGGGCGACCACCACGGCGATGGCCAGCCCGACGATCAGCCCTAGCACCAGGCCCAGGAACGTACCGCCGCGTTGCTGGTTGCGGCGGACCTTGCGCGACTCGCGCTTGCGTTGCTGTTGCATGAAGTCCTCTTCGGTGATGCCGGGATTATAGGGCCAGTGCCGCCAACGGCCGCACTGGCATCGTCCCCGGGGCCGGATGGCCCCGTGCGTCCCGCGCGGGGACACCGCACGCCTGCTTACATGCGGCGCGGGGCGGACACGCCGATCACCGCCAGGCCGTTGCACAGCACCTGGCGCGTGGCGGCCAGCAACGCCAGCCGGGCGCGCTTGACGGCCTCGTCGTCGACCAGCACGCGGTCGGCGTTGTAGAAGGCGTGGAAGTCGCCGGCCAGGTCGCGCAGGTAGAAGGCCACCGCGTGCGGGGCCAGTTCGGTCGCGGCGGCAGACAGCATGTCCGGGAACTCGGCCAGGCGCTGTCCCAGCGCCTGCGCCTGGGCGCTGGCTTCGGGGCCGGTCACGGCGGACAGGTCGGCGCCGGCCAGTTCGGCCAGGCGCGCTTCCCAGTCCGCGCCGCCCCACGACTCGAAGATCGAGCAGATGCGGGCATGGGCGTACTGCACGTAATACACCGGGTTCTCGTCGTTCTGCTTGAGCGCCAGGTCGACGTCGAACACAAACTCGGTATCGGCCTTGCGCGACAGCAGGAAGAAGCGCACCGCGTCGCGGCCGCGGGTGAAGTGCCCGGGCCAGTCGGCCACGCCGGCGTCCAGGCAGCCGCGGATGGTCTCATCGCCGCCATTGGACCATTCGATCAGGTCGCGCACGGTGACATAGGAGCCGGCGCGCTTGGAGATCTTGACCTCCTCGCCGTTCTTCATCACGGTGACCATCTTGTGCAGCACGTAGTCGGGGTAGCCCTGCGGGATGCCCATGTCCAGGCCCTGCAGGCCGGCGCGCACGCGGGCGATGGTGCCGTGGTGGTCGCTGCCCTGCACGTTGATGACCTTGGTGAAGCCGCGCTCCCACTTGGTGGTGTGGTAGGCCACGTCCGGCACGAAGTACGTATAGGTGCCGTCGCTCTTCTTCATCACGCGGTCCTTGTCGTCGCCGTCGTCGGTGGTGCGCAGCCACAGCGCGCCCTCGCTCTCGTAGGTCTTGCCCTTGCCGATCAGCGACTGCACCGCGGCTTCGACGCGGCCGTCGCTGTACAGCGACGATTCCAGATAGTAGCGGTCGAACTTGACACCGAAGGCCTGCAGGTCGATGTCCTGCTCGTTGCGCAGGTAGGTGACGGCAAACTTGCGGATCGAGTCGATGTCCTCGACATTGCCCGACGCGGTCACGGGCTCGCCGTCCGAGGCGCTGACGGTCTTGCCGGCCAGGAAGTCGGCGGCGATGTCGGCGATGTAGTCGCCGTTGTAGGCGGCCTCGGGCCAGCTGGCGTCGCCCGGCTTCAGGCCGCGCGCGCGCGCCTGTACCGACAGCGCCAGGGTCTGGATCTGCACGCCGGCGTCGTTGTAGTAGAACTCGCGGTGCACGTGCCAGCCTTGCCACGACAGCAGGTTGGCCAGCGCATCGCCCAGCGCCGCCTGGCGGCCGTGGCCGACGTGCAGCGGGCCGGTCGGGTTGGCCGAGACGAACTCCACCAGCACCTGGCCATGCACGCCGCGCTCGCGCGCGCCGTAGTGGTCGCCCTCGGCCAGCACCGCGCGCAGCACGTCGGCCTTGGCGGCCGGGGTCAGGCGCAGGTTGATGAAGCCGGGGCCGGCGATCTCCATGGCCTGGACCAGGCCCTGCGCACGGGCGTCGGTCTGCACGGCATCGACGATGCGCTGGGCCAGCTCGCGCGGATTGCTCTTGAGCGCACGCGCGACCTGCATGGCGACATTGCAGGCAAGGTCGCCGTGGGCGGCCACCTTGGGCCGCTCGAAGGTGACGGCGGGCAGGGTGGCATCGGCCGGGGCGAGCGCGCGCACCGCATCAGTGAACGCGGCGGCAAGATTGGAGGTCTGAACAGGCAGCATGGATGTCGGAAGCCCTGTGGGCAAGGAGTTCAGGCGCAGCCCATGGGGCAGCGCCGGCGCCCGGAATACGGCAAGTGACGGCAAATCAACGCCGCGCCGCGTGACAGGCATGGGAATCGGGAACGCCGAATTTTATCAGGTGCTATGCTGACATCATGCGCGAGGATGGCTGCGGACCACAATCCGGGCCACAAATCCTGGCCAGACCGGCCGTCCGTGAAAGGAAAAACATCATGCTGATCACCTTCAAATCCCACGCTGCGCAGGACCTGATCATGATGAGGGATCTGGCTGTGACGCTGCTGGGCATCATCGGCAAGCGTCTCGGGGAACGAGGGGTGATCACGGTCGAAGAACTGCCGCACGCGATCCACAAGCTGGAAGCGGCCGTCGCCGATGCGCGCCGCGCCCCTCCCGCCGACACCGCTGTCGAAACAAAGCCCGCCGACGAGGAAGAAGAGGAACCGCTGCACCTGGGCCAGCGCGCCTACCCGTTCCTGGACATGCTGCGTGCCTCGCAGCGCGAAGGTGCCAACATCCTCTGGGGTGTCTGACCCGCACTGACGCCACCTTTCCTATGCGTGCCGCGCCAAAAAAACGCCCGGCACCGCAGTAGGCTGCCGGGCTTCCGGACGAGGATTCCGGAAAGGGGGAAATGCCTGCGGAACCCGCCCGGCATGCCAGGCGGATCCCAGTAACGTCTTAACGTCTTTTAGCCAGGCGGGCTACTCCTCCTCTGAGCGGCTCCGGCCATTGGCCAGCAGCAGCCCGATCAGCGCACCCACGGCCGCGGCGAGCGCCACCGCCTTCAGCGGCGACTCCGCCACACGGTGCTGGGCGTGCTCTACCGCACCATCCATGCGCTCGCGGGCGCGCATCATGCTATCGGTGGTCTGGGCGCGCAGGCGCTGCGCCATCTCGCCGGCGCGATCGCGCAGGCGCTGGCCCGCTTGCAGGCTCTCGGCGGAGCCCTCGCGTGCCAGCACCTGGATGGTGTGCTCGAGCTGGGCTATCAGTGCCTTGACCTCGCTGGATACCGGCGCTGCCGCAGCGCGCGTGTCGCGCGCGGCATGCCTGATATGACGGATGGCACTGTCTGCACTGTCGGACAGGTGGTTCAGTTCCTTCCGGACTTTCGGGTTCTGCGTCAGCATACGGTCTCCTCAGGTTCGGTCGGTGCGGGGCAATGCCGGCTTGCGCCGGCTATCGTCCCCTGCGCACCAGGCCCATGACCGCGGCGACCAGCGCCACGACCAGGAAGATAAAGAACAGGATCTTGGCGATTTCCACGGCGCCGGCGGCAATGCCACCGAAGCCAAAGATCGCGGCGATCAGGGCGATGACGAAAAATACGAGTGCATATTGCAGCATGGCAAGGCTCCCGAAGACTTCGGACCAGGCCAGGCGCACTGGCGGGGCCCATGTGAGGGCTTGCGCCGAAGGGTGCAAGCTCATAGCCTCATCGTAGAAAGCCAGGCCGCGCACCAATACTGACAGCGAGCCGATTCCGCTGTCAGCCGAGTCCTACAAACGCCCGGACAACGCCCCACGCGGGCGCCGTTTCCAGGTTGACCCATGGCGATCGATGTGATTCCATGGGCGCTCCCTGGCGCTGCGGCGGGCGAGCGGCGCGCCTTCACTACAGGAATTGCCCCATGTTCAAGCAGTCCTTTCTTCCCCACACACTGCTGCTGGCGGGCGGCATCTTGCTGACGCTGGCGGTGCTGATGGCGTCGGAAACCGGCAATATCCGCCTGCGTGAAAGCTATACCGATGTGATCCGCTCGCAGCGCCTGCAGACCGAGCTGGCCGCGCTCAACGGCGAGCTGGTCAACGCCGAGGCCGGCCAGCGCGGCTTCCTGCTGACCGGCAAGGAAAACTACCTGGAGCCGTACTACAAGGCACTGCCCCGCATCGCCGAACTGATGGCGCAGATCCGCGCGGGCTATGCCAATGACCCCGAGGGCCTGAAGCAGTTCGGCGACACCTCCAAGCTGGTCAACAGCAAGCTCAACGAGATGGCGCTGACGCTGGTCTATGGCAAGCGCGACCTGGAAGTGGCGCTGGACCTGATCCGCACCGACTACGGCAAGGAGACCATGGACAACGCGCGCCGCGGGCTGGACCAGCTGCAGGCGCGCGAGGCCGGCGCGGTCTCGCACCGGCTGGAGGGCGCCGACAACGATGTGCAGCTGTCGCGTTATGGCATCGCCCTGCTCACCGCCATCAACATCATCCTGATGATGGCGGTGGGATTCGGCCATGCCAAGCGCCTGTCGATGGCCGAGGCGGTGCGCACCCAGCTGGAAGAGGAAGGCGTGCGGCTGGATCGCAAGGTGCGCGCGCGCACGCGCCAGCTGTCGGCGCTGGCGGCCCACCTGCAGCGCGTGACCGAGGACGAAAAGACACGCCTGGCGCGCGAGCTGCACGATGAACTGGGCGCCATCCTCACCGCGATCAAGCTGGACCTGCACTGGGTGCGCCGCAAGGTGCAGGAAGACCATCCGGTGGCGGCCGAGCGCCTGACACGCGTGATGCTGCACGTGGACCAGGGCATCCAGATCAAACGCCGGCTGATCGAAGACCTGCGCCCCACCGTGCTGCTGAACCTGGGCCTGCGCGCGGCGGTCTGCCAGCTGGTCGAGGAAGTGGGCGCGCGCAATGACTGGGAGACCGAAGTCAGCGTGCCGGAAGACCTGCCGCCGCTGCGCGACGAGGCCGCGATCGCGCTGTACCGGATCGTGCAGGAATCGCTGACCAATGCCAGCAAATACTCTGAAGCCAAGCACATCGATGTCAGCCTGGCCTGCCAGGACAACCTGCTGACGCTGACCGTGCGCGACAACGGCAAGGGCCTGCCGCCCGACTTTGACGCAGGCAGCACCGCCGGCCACCACGGGCTGCTGGGCATGGAGCAGCGCGTCACCGCGCTGGGCGGCAGCATGCGGATCGATTCGTCGGCGCAGGCGGGCGTGCGCATCCGCATCGAGGTGCCGCTGACGGACGCGGTGCTGGCGCCGGCAGAGGCGCCGGAAAACCAGGAGCCGGCGCGCGCCTGACGCGCACCGGCGGGCAGGGAATCGTGTGGGCGTGCCGGCCGGCTCAGGGCGCCGGCGCCGCGTGCTCCTCGATCACGCGGAACACCTGCTCGAGCTCGAGCGACTTGTCGAAGAAGTAGTCCGCCCCGGCCTCGGTGCACTGGTTGCGGTATATGCTGACCTGGGCGTGGTTGGTGTAGACGATGCGCACGGCGCCGGTATTGTTGCGTTGCATCGCGCGCAGCACATTGATGCCGTTGCCCTGGCGCAGCTGGATGTCAACGATCACCACATCGTACTTGCCGGCGGCGAGCAGCCGCAGGGCCATGGCTTCGGTGTCGGCCCAGTCCACGTTCTCGATGAACGGGAAATCCTTCAGGTATTCGAGCAACATGCCTCGCAGGACCGCCGAGTCTTCAATCAGCAGTATGCTCAGCGCCCGGTAGGAAGTGTTCGAAGCCTGCTCCGACATATTCAGTATTGCTGGTTCTCGTCCGGTGCGGGCCAACGTGGTCCGTTATGCAGTTCGCCATGCAGTCAGTTTGCGGCCCCTTATTCGACCAGGCCGTTCTTGATCGCGTAGTAGGTCAGGTCAGCGTTGGTCTTCATGCCCATTTTCTCCAGGATCCGGGATCGATAGGTACTGACGGTCTTGACGCTGAGAAACAGTTCGTCGGCAATCACCGACACCGACTGCCCGCGCGACAGTTTGCAGAAGATCTGGAATTCGCGTTCGGACAGCATCTGGTGCACCGGCTGCTCGGTCGCCTTGTCGAGGCCGCCAATCAGCAGGTCGGCCACGGTGGCGCTCACGTAGCGGCGGCCCTGGGCCACCGTACGGATCGCCTTGACCAGGTCGTCTGGGGCGCTTTCCTTGGTCAGGTAGCCCGAGGCGCCGGCACGGATCAGGTTGATCGCGTACTGGTCTTCCGGGTAGGTGGACAGGATCAGGACCGGCAACTCGGGCTTGCGCTGGCGAATCAGCTTGAGCACATCGATGCCGTTGCGGTCGGGCATGGAGATGTCCAGCACCAGCACGTCGAACTCGGCATCGCGCAGCTTCGCCATGACCTGGTCGCCGCTGCCGGCCTCGCCCGTCACCTGGATATCGGGCTCTTCGGCAATGAACTGGCGCAGCCCGGCACGCACAATCTCGTGGTCGTCGGCGATCAGGACACGGATCATGTAGCGCTCCACGGGGTTGAACGACCCGGCACATCTGCCCGGTGCACGTCGGGTGCAGGCGGAACCGCTTGCGATGATGTCATTGTAGTGCCGCACGCGCGTGCAGGATGTCGGTGTCAGGCTGACAATGCGAGGCGGCGGCAGCGCACCCGGCGGCGCGGATTGTCCGCGCTCCAATGCAAAGCGGGACGGATAAGATCCGTCCCGCTTTGCTGCGGCGCGTCAGGCCCGTGAACATCCCTGGAGGGGGCCCGGCGCGGCCGGCACCGGTTGAGGCTAGTACTGCAAGAGACTATTGGCGCTTACTGCGGTGCGCTGACTGGCGGGGTTACTGCGCCTTGGCGCCAGCTTCTGCACCAGCGCTGACACCCACGTCGCCCTTCGCCTTCTTGGCCGACTTGGCCGCGTGCTTGCCATGCTTGGCCGCGCTGCCTGCGTCTGCCTTGGCGGCGTCGGCGGTGTCAGCGGCGGTGCCGACACCCTTGTCGATGGCCGAGCCGGCGGTGGACAGGCCCTTGTCGGCCGCGCCTGCGGCACCCGTCGCGGCGCTGCCGGCGGTATTCAGGCCACCGTGCGCCGCAGCGGCTGGCGAGGGCGTAGTCACCGATGCACCGACATCGGCCTTCGTGCCAACCGAGACGCCGGTGCCTTGGGCCATGGCCAGCGAGGAAGCGGCGGCGATCGACAGGACGGACAGGGAGAGCAGCAGTTTCTTCATGGACAGACTCCTTTCAGGATGCCCCACGGCGAAACATTCGCCGCGGTGATCACGCCGGTGATTGCGTGTATCGAGCCCCCAGTCTAGGGAGCCGGACCGCGCCGGTCTGTGAGCAGTTGAAAGGCTCTGTAAGGAGTTGTGAGGCGCCTGACACGTCGCCCTGGCCCCGCCACACAGGGCGCCAGCGGTGCTTTTCCCTGCTGCATCAACGGGCTGGAGACGGGGCGATGGCATCGCCCCGGCCGCCGTTGCGTCGCACCCGGTTACAGGTTGGGCGCGAGCGCGCGCGCCAGCGTCGCGCGGTCTTCATGGCGGCGCGCCGCCATGTCGTCGAGCTGGTCCTGGCCGATCTTGCCGATGCTGAAGTAGGTCGACGCGGGATGCGCCAGGTAGAAGCCGCTCACCGACGCGGCCGGCGTCATCGCCAGCGACTCGGTGATGCCCATGCCGATCTCGGCCGCGTCGAGGAATTCGAACATCGGGCCCTTGACGGTGTGCTCCGGGCAGGCCGGGTAGCCGGGCGCCGGGCGGATGCCGCGGTACGACTCGGCGATCAGCTGCTCATTGCTGAGTTGCTCGGCGGCATCGTAGCCCCACAGATCCTTGCGCACGCGTTCGTGCAGGCATTCGGCAAAGCCTTCGGCGAAGCGGTCGGCGAGCGCCTTGAGCATGATCGCGCTGTAGTCGTCATGGTCGGCTTCGAACTGGGCCTCCTTCTTCTCCACGCCCAGGCCCGCGGTGACCGCAAACAGGCCGATGTAGTCGGCAATGCCGCTGTCCCTGGGCGCGACAAAGTCAGCCAGGCAGCGATTGGGGCGGCGCACGCCGTCCACCACCGGACGCTCGCTCTGCTGGCGCAGGTTGTGCCAGGTCAGCGCGACCTTGCTGCGGGTCTCGTCGGTGTAGACCTCGATGTCGTCGTCGTTCACCGTGTTGGCCGGCAGCAGCGCCATCACCCCGTTGGCGGTCAGCCAGCGGCCCTGGATCAGGCGCGACAGCATGGCCTTGCCGTCCGAGAACACGCGCCGCGCGGATTCGCCGACGATCTCGTCGTTGAGGATGTCGGGGAATTTGCCGGCCAGGTCCCAGGTCTGGAAGAACGGGCCCCAGTCGATGTAGTTGGCCAGCTCCGCCAGGTCGTAGTTGCGGAATACGCGCCGGCCGATGAACTTGGGCTTCGGCGGCACGTAGGTGCTCCAGTCGATCGGGGTCTTGTTGGCGCGCGCCTGCGCCAGCGTCACCATCGGCGTGGCCTTCTTGTTGGCGTGCTGGGTGCGGATGCGGTCGTAATCGGACTTCAGATCGTCGAGGTACTTTGCCGCGCCGTCGTCGGACAGCAGGCTCGAGGCCACGCTCACCGAGCGCGAGGCGTCCGGCACGTAGACCACCGGGCCCTCGTAGTTGGGCGCAATCTTGACGGCGGTGTGCACGCGCGAGGTGGTGGCGCCGCCGATCAGCAGCGGGATCTTCTTCACGCGGAAGTAGTCGTCGCGCTGCATTTCCGAAGCGACATACGCCATCTCTTCGAGCGACGGCGTGATCAGGCCCGACAGGCCGACGATATCCGCGCCCTCGACCTTGGCGCGGGCCAGGATCTCGTTGCACGGGACCATCACGCCCATGTTGACCACTTCAAAGTTATTGCACTGGAGCACCACCGACACAATGTTCTTGCCGATATCGTGCACGTCGCCCTTCACCGTGGCGATGACGATCTTGCCGCGCGCCTTGACATCGCCGCCGGCCTCGGCCAGCAGGCGCTTCTCTTCCTCGATGTAGGGCAGCAGGTGGGCCACGGCCTGCTTCATCACGCGCGCGCTCTTGACCACCTGCGGCAGGAACATCTTGCCGGCGCCGAACAGGTCGCCGACGATGTTCATGCCGTCCATCAGCGGGCCCTCGATCACCTCGATCGGACGGCCGCCGCGCGCCTCGACCTGCTGGCGAACCTCTTCGGTGTCTTCGACGATAAAGGTGGTGATGCCATGCACCAGCGCGTGCGCCAGGCGATCGCCCACCGGCACCGGCTGCTCGGGCGTGCCGCGCCAGGCGAGGTTTTCTTCCCGCTTCGCGCCGCCGCCCTTGAAACGGTCGGCGATCTCCAGCAGGCGGTCGGTGGAATCCTCGCGGCGGTTCAGCACCACGTCTTCCACGCGCTCGCGCAGTTCGGGGTCGAGCTGGTCATACACGCCGAGCTGGCCGGCGTTGACGATGCCCATGTCCATGCCCGCGCCGATGGCGTGGTACAGGAACACGGTGTGGATCGCCTCGCGCACCACGTCGTTGCCGCGGAACGAGAACGACACGTTGGACACGCCGCCGCTGACCTTGGCATACGGCAGGTTCTGTTTGATCCAGCGCGTGGCGTCGATGAAGTCGACCGCGTAGTTGTTGTGCTCTTCGATGCCGGTCGCGACCGCGAAGATGTTCGGGTCAAAGATAATGTCTTCGGGCGGGAAGCCCACTTCATTGACCAGGATGTCGTAGCTGCGCTTGCAGATCTCGGTCTTGCGCGCGAAGGTGTCGGCCTGGCCCTTCTCGTCGAAGGCCATCACCACGCTTGCCGCGCCATAGCGGCGGATCAGCTCGGCGTGGTGGCGGAACTGCTCCTCGCCTTCCTTGAGCGAGATCGAGTTCACCACGGGCTTGCCCTGCACGCACTGCAGGCCGGCCTCGATCACTTCCCACTTGGACGAGTCCAGCATGATCGGCACGCGCGCGATGTCGGGCTCGGAGGCGATCAGGTTCAGGAAGCGAACCATGGCGGCCTTCGAGTCCAGCATGGCCTCGTCCATGTTGATGTCGATGATCTGCGCGCCGTTCTCGACCTGCTGGCGGGCCACCGCCAGCGCCTCGTCGAACTGGCCGTTCAGGATCATGCGCGCGAAGGCCTTGGAGCCGGTCACGTTGGTGCGCTCGCCGACGTTGACGAACAGCGTGTCGTCGTCGATGGTGAAGGGCTCGAGGCCGGACAGGCGCATCGGGCGCGGGGGCAGTTTGTTGTCGCTCATGGTCTTTGGCTCCGGGCTCAGGCGGCGTCGCGATACTGGCCCGGCCAGGTGCGGGGGGTCTTGTTGGCCACGCGCTGGGCGATCGCGGCAATATGCTCGGGCGTGGTGCCGCAGCAGCCGCCCACCAGGTTCACCAGCCCGGAAGCCGCAAATTCTTCCACCAGCGAGGAGGTGACTTCGGGCGTTTCGTCGAAGCCCGTGTCGCTCATCGGGTTGGGCAAACCCGCGTTCGGGTAGCACGACACCGCGGCGTCGCAGATCTTGGCCAGCTCGGCGATATACGGGCGCATCAGCGTCGCGCCGAGCGCGCAGTTCAGGCCGAAGGTGACCGGCCGGGCGTGGCGCAGGCTGTTCCAGAACGCCTCAACGGTCTGGCCCGAGAGGATCCGGCCCGAGGCATCGGTCACGGTGCCGGAGATCATCACCGGCACGCGTTCGCCGGTGTCCTCGAACAGCTGGTCGATGGCGAACAGCGCCGCCTTGGCGTTGAGCGTGTCGAAGATGGTCTCGACCAGGAACACGTCGGCACCGCCCTCCAGCAAGGCCTTGCCCTGTTCGTAGTACGACGCGCGCAGCTCTTCGAAAGTCACGTTGCGCGCGCCCGGATCGTTCACGTCGGGCGAGATGCTGGCGGTCTTGGGCGTCGGGCCGAAGGCGCCGGCGACAAAGCGCGGCTTGTCGGGCGTGCTGTACTTGTCGCAGGCGGCGCGCGCCAGGCGCGCGGCCTCGACGTTCATCTCGTACGCCAGGTCGGCCATCTTGTAGTCTTCCTGCGCCACGCGGGTGGCGCCGAAGGTGTTGGTCTCGATCAGGTCGGCGCCGGCGGCCAGGTATTGCTCGTGGATCTCGCTGATGACCTGCGGGCGCGTCAGCAGCAGCAGTTCGTTGTTGCCCTTGACGTCCACCTTGTGTTCCGTGAAGCGCTCGCCGCGGTAGTCCGCCTCGGACAGCTTGTAGCGCTGGATCATGGTGCCCATGGCGCCATCCAGGATCAGGATGCGTTCTTGCAGCAGCCGGGGCAACTCGGCAGCCCGGGTGTAGGAGCGCGGCACGGCCGCGGTGGATTTAGGGGCACTCATGGCGGGGAACTCTGGAAAGGCGGGGCCGGCGGAGCTTCGACGGTAGGCCGCGGTGGCCGATGGCGGCCAAAGAAGTGCGATTTTATCAGGTGTATCAAGGCCTTGCGGTCGCCTTCGGTTGCCTGGCGGACGGTCTGGCGCCTACACTGAGAGACGTAACCATCACCAACGGCGTCACCGACAGCGCCATTGATAACAAGCGCCCTGACGCCCTGCTTATACCCGACCATGGAACACCTCGCCCCTGCCGCCGCCCAGGACCTGCTGGCGCAATCGCCCGAAACCCTCTTCATCGACTGCCGCAGCGAGATGGAGTACCTGTTCGTCGGCCATCCCAAGGGGGCGCACAACGTGCCCTGGAACGACGGCCCGGACTGGGAGGTCAACCCGCATTTCGTGCAGATGGTGAAGAAACTGGCCGGGCAGGCGTCGGCGCGGCCGGTGCTGCTGATCTGCCGCAGCGGCAACCGCTCGTCGGCGGCGGCACGGGCGCTGGAAGGCGCGGGATTTACCAATGTCCAGTTTGTGCTGCACGGCTTCGAGGGCGACCTCGATGCGCAGCGCCACCGCAATACGCTCAATGGCTGGCGCCATGACGGACTGCCGTGGGAACAGTATTGAGCACGGCCCCCAGCGTCGCCGGCAACCAGCAAAAACGCCCGCCGAAGCGGGCGTGATCGTTCCAGGCAAAGCCGCTCAGTGCATCACCAGCGAGTGCGTCATCACATTGTCGAACTTGCCGAGAAAGTCGTCGACTTCCTCCACGGATGGCTCGCTTTCAATCAGGCGTTTGACGTCGGCGCGGAAGCTCTCGGCCAGGTGGCCGCCGAGAAAGATTTCGCGCTTCAGGTTCTTGTCGACGATTTCATAGCCACCGAACTCAAGCGGCGCCTGATCGACATCCGCACCGAATTCCACGATGCAGTAGTTGTCGCTGTTGTAGATCATTTGCATGGCACACCTCCTGGGCGTCATGGATGGGCGGCTTGCCCTTGTTGATTCTTGCCTCAGTTGATGCCTTGAGGGGGCGCCGCGGCTTTACCTCCAAACTTGGGGTGACCGGCAGGAAATCAAGTTATTGGTGCTGGTCACCACCTTGCCACGATTTTCTGCCTTACATAAGTTGGGCATCGGCCAATGCAACAAGTTTCTTGAGCCTAGAACATCAGTGTGTTGCTTGTCACGGAACGTCGCACTGGCCCCCGCATGCGGCGCTCCCGAGAAAGGCGTCCAGTGCGGCGTGGAAGCGTTCGGGCTGCTCCACGTGCACCAGGTGCGCCGCTTGCGGCACTACTTCGAGCCTGGCGCCGTGGATGGCCGCGGCAATGCTCTGTGCCATCGCCACCGTTGCCCCCTGGTCCTGCTCGCCCGCTATGACCAGCGTAGGACAATGAATGCGGGAAAGCGCGCCGGCGAGGTCAAAAGCCATGATTGCCTCGGCCACCCCCACGTATCCCCGTACCGGCGTGGCGATCAGCATGTTGCGAATGCGCGACACTTCGTCGCGGTGCGCCTCATGGAAGACCGGGGTCAGCCAGCGCCCGAGGGTCGCATCGGCCATGCCGGCCATGCCGTGGGCTTCGGCCTGGCCGATGCGGTTGTGCCACATCGGGTGCGCTTCCATTGGCGTCTGGCTGTTGGTGGCCACCAGCGCCAGCGACAACAGCCGTTCGGGATGGCGCAGCCCCATGGTCTGCCCGATCATGCCGCCTACCGAAATACCGCAGAAATGCGCCTGCGGGATCTGCAGCGCGTCCATCACCGCGACCACGTCGTCGGCCAGCCGCGTCATGGTGTAGGGCCCGAGCGGCGCGTCGCTGGCGCCGTGGCCGCGCAGGTCCGGGCGCACCACGCGGTAGCGGCCGGCCAGGTGCTGCGCGGTGGCGTCCCACAAGGTATGGTCGGCGGCCAGGGCATGGGTCAGGATCACCCAGGGCCCGTCCGCCCCGTCCACGCGCACGTACAGGTCGGCGCCATCGGCGTGGATGCGCCGGGTTTCGGTGGGTGGCGTGGCAACGGTCATGGCTGGGCTCCTTTCGGTTAAGCATGCATTGGTCTTGCGCACCCGGCGACACTACTGTCCTTCCTTGCCGCGGTACACCAGCTCGATCTGGGTGCCGTCGGGCTCGGTCTGGCGCAGGCGCACCGGCATCCAGCCCAGTGACTGCGCCAGCCAGATCTCGACGCGGCGCCGGTCGTTGGCGCGGCGCGGCAGCCGCACAAAGTGCTTTGCACGCACCACGCCCTGGCCGGTGTCGATCTCGTCCTCTCCAACATACTGCACTTGCATGGGTTCCACATCTCGCGTGTCGGCCACCTGGAATGTTTCCGTCACACCGGGGGTGGCATATCGCTGCGGGTTGCCGCGCGCCAGCCCCACCAGCTGCAGGAACACGCTGAACCTGTCCTGCGCCCCGGGCGGGAACGGCGCCTGCGTGCCAGAGGCAAAGACCACGGTGCCGGCCGCGCCGTCAAAGCGCGACGCCTCCGACTTGTTGCGGCGGCGTTCTTCATAGCGTTCCGGCAACAGGCCCTGTTCTGTCATCGCCCCGCTGCTCTGGAAGGCAAAGCGGAACCACAGCACGCGGGTCTCGACGGCCAGCCGGTAGTGGCCGCCGTCCTGCTCCCAGCGGATCAGGCCATCGGGGTTCTGCACCCCGTTGACGTAGCTGGCGTAATGCATGGTTGCCGACGGGGGCGCGTTGTAGCGCACACCGTCGACCCCGCCCTGCGGTCCACCTGAGGGTGCGGGAGGCGCGGGGGTAGGCGCAGGAGCGGCAGGCCTGGCGGCGCTGCCTTCGCCGCCGGTGCCGGAGGCCATCTCGGCCGGGCCTTGCGGGCTGGTCGCGAGCGGGGGGGCGGGCGCAGGGGCGGGCGCCTCATGCGGTTCGGGCTGGGGAGCCGGCGCGGCCGGCCTGGGCTGCGGACGCGGCCGGGGTACGGGCCGCGGCGTGGGCGGGGCAGGCGGCGCGGGCGGCGGCAGCAGCACCGCTTCCAGCGTGGGCGTGCTGCTGACATCGACCGGGATCAGCGGTCCCGGCATGCGCACGAAGCCCACCACGGCCAGCACGTGGACCAGCAGCACCAGGGCAATGACGAAGATCCAGCGCCGCCGGCGCCAGACGCGGGGATTCGCGCCGGGCCGGGCGTGCGAACTAGGATTGGCCGGTTTGTCCGGCCGGGGTGGCTGCGCCAAGGTAGCCGAGTTCCGATGAGAGCTGTTGGGCGATGTCGCGGATGCGACGATCCATCGTACCGCCCCATTCTGCATCGAATATGCTTTGCGCGCCCAGTACGATAAGTCCCATGGCGAGGTGACCGTTGGCGTTGAACACCGGCATCGAGAACGCATTGATGCCCGGCAGCACGCCGCCCAGCGTGCGCGCGGCGCCATGCGCGCGTACCTCGGCGCAGATGGCGTCGTACTCGGCCAGCGTGCGCGGCATGTCGGGCACGCCGTCATTGCCGCGCGCGCCCAGTTCGCGCGCGATCAGCGGCAGCGTCTGCTTGCGCGGCAGGTAGGCGCCGTAGAGCCGGCCGGTGGCGGAGTTCAGCATCGGCATCACATCCCCCAGGCGCAGGCTGACCGTGACGGGGTGGCTGGACTCCTCCCAGTGCACCACGGTGGGACCGTGGTTGCCCCACACCGCAATGCCGGCGGTCAGGTCCAGTTCGTCACGCAGCTGCGACAGGATCGGGCGCGCCTTCTTGACCGGATCGAGCCGGTTCAGCCCGGCCAGCCCCAGCTGCAGCGCGAACGGCCCCAGGTCATAGCGCCCGCTGACGGGGTCCTGCGCCACCGCGCCCAGCCGCATGAAGCTGACCAGGTAGCGGTGGGCCTTGGCCGGGTTCATGTCGGCGGCGGCGGCCAGGTCGCGCAGCATCATCGCGCGCGGCGATGCCGCCAGCGCCTGCAGCAGCCTGAAGCCCACCTCGATGGACTGGATGCCGGAACGCAGCTTGGCGTCTTCTTCTTCGATCTCTGACATGCGGCGATGGATGGCGATTCCCGGAGGGGTGAGCGAGTAGGCGAATTTACTATAGCGAAATCGATTTACCAAAACTGATCCATGCCAGGGGCGTCATGGTCGACTGAGTACGCACAGGACTTGCGCAGGCTTGGAGCCCCCGATTAGGCGCTAGACTAGCGGCCATTGCGCCTGCCCCGCGGGCGCTCCCCCGATCCCTACCGCACTGCATCCATGAAACTCGCAACCCTGAAGGACGGTTCGCGCGACGGCCAGCTGGTGGTCGTGTCGCGCGACCTGAAGACCGCCCACACCGCCAGCGACATCGCCGGCAAGCTGCAGACCGTGCTTGACGACTGGCAGTTCCTCGCGCCGCAGCTGCAAGACTTGTACGACGCACTCAATGGCGGCCGCGCGCGCCATCCCTTCCCGTTCGCGCCCAAGGACTGCATGGCGCCGTTGCCGCGCGCCTACCAGTGGGCCGACGGCTCGGCCTATGTCAACCACGTGGAACTGGTGCGCAAGGCGCGCGGCGCCGAGATGCCGCCGGAATTCTGGACCGACCCGCTGATGTACCAGGGCGGCTCGGACGACTTCGTCGGTCCGCAGGACGATATTGTCTGTGCGAGCGAAGCCTTCGGCATCGACTTCGAGGCCGAGGTGGCCGTGATCACCGGCGACGTGAAGATGGGCGCCACCCCCGAGCAGGCCGGCGAAGCCATCCGGCTGGTGATGCTGGCCAACGATGTCTCGCTGCGCAACCTGATCCCGGCCGAGCTGGGCAAGGGCTTCGGCTTCTTCCAGAGCAAGCCGGCCACGGCGTTCTCGCCGGTGGCGGTGACGCCCGATGAACTCGGCGAGGCCTGGCGCGAGCGCAAGGTGCACCTGCCGATGACCGTGCACTGGAACAGCAAGAAGGTGGGCCAGCCCGACTGCGGCACCGACATGGTGTTCGACTTCGGCCAGCTGATCGCCCATATCTGCAAGACCCGCAATGTGCGCGCCGGCAGCATCGTGGGCTCGGGCACGATCTCCAACGTCGACCGCAAGAAGGGCTACTGCTGCATCGCCGAGAAGCGCATGCTCGAGACCATCGACGAAGGCAAGCCGTCGACCGAGTTCCTGAAATTCGGCGACGCGGTCAAGATCGAAATGTTCGATGCGCAGGGCCATTCGGTATTCGGCGCGATCGACCAACTGGTGGCGGCGGCCTGAGGCACGCAGGGGCCACGTGTGTGGCGGCGCGCCGGATATGCATATAATTAACCGACCGATCGGTTGGCAAATTGACGATACCTCCGGTGCCCCGCTAACCACGTATTTCACAGGCCCCCCTATGACTACCCCCACCGCTGACACCACACCCCTCTCCCCCCGCTACGAGCGCTATCGCGCCCTGACGCTGCGCCGCCACGGCCCCATCCTGGAAATCATCATGGGCGCGGCCCAGTCGGCCAACCAGAAGCTGGCCACGGCGGACGCCAACATGCACCGCGAGCTGGCCGAGATCTGGCGCGACGTATCCGCCGACCCCGAGGTGCGCGTGGCGCTGATCCGTGGCGAGGGCAAGGGCTTCTCGGCCGGCGGCGACCTGGCGCTGGTCGAGGACATGGCCAACGATTTCGAGACCCGCACCCGCGTCTGGCACGAGGCGCGCGACCTGGTCTACAACGTCATCAACTGCGACAAGCCGGTGGTCTCCGCCATGCACGGTCCCGCCGTCGGCGCCGGGCTGGTGGCCGGCCTGCTGGCCGATATCTCGATCGCTGCCAGGACCGCGCGCATCGTCGACGGCCATACCCGGCTGGGCGTGGCCGCGGGCGACCATGCCGCCATCGTGTGGCCGCTGCTGTGCGGAATGGCCAAGGCCAAGTACTATCTGATGCTGTGCGAGTCGGTCAGCGGCGAAGAGGCCGAGCGGATCGGCCTGGTCTCGCTGGCGGTGGAAGAGGATGAACTGGTGGCGCGCGCCTTCGAGGTGGCCAACCGGCTGGCGGCGGGGTCGCAAACCGCGATCCGCTGGACCAAGTACGCCCTCAACAACTGGCTGCGCATGGCCGGCCCCGCTTTCGATACCTCGCTGGCGCTTGAATTCATGGGCTTTGCCGGGCCCGACGTGCACGAAGGCATGGCGAGCCTGCGCCAGAAGCGGCCGCCACAGTTCAGGTAACGACGACGCAGCCGCCGGCCCGACGGGCCCTCCTGGCCAATCCCGGGGCTGCGCCGCATACGGAGCGCGTAACCATGTTCGGACAGATTCCCGATTTCACCAACGGCTTCGACTTCATGCGCCGCCTGTGGGGCAGCGGCACCGGCATGTCCGCCGGCATGATGCCCGGCCTGCAGGCCATGACCCCGCCGATGGACCTCGACGACCTCGACAAGCGCATCGCCGACCTGAAGGCCGTGGAGAGCTGGCTGCAGCTGAACACCAACCTGCTGCGCACCACCATCCAGGGCCTGGAAGTGCAGCGCGCCACGCTGGTGGCGCTGCAGACTTTCGGCAATGCCCTGTCGCCCGAGGCGATGCAGTCCGCGATGGAAAACGTCGCGCGCGCGGCCAACACGCCCAGCGCCGCGGCACCGGAACGCACCGGCGCGGATACCGGCAGCAGTAGTGCGCAACAGGAGCCGCCTGTCGCCGAGAGCCCGCAAGCGGCTGCCAGCGACACCGAGTCCGCCTTGCCGCCCAATGCCGGGCTGTGGTGGGACATGCTGCAGCAGCAATTCAACCAGATCGCCAGCAGCGCCGCGGCGGCCAGCATCGCACCGTTCGGCATGGGTGGCTTCGGCGCACCCGGCGCCGCCAGCGCGGCACAGGCGAGCGCCGCAAAACCGAAGCCCGCCGCGCCAGACAAGGCCGCTGCCACCGGCACGGGCAAGCCCGCCGCCAAGAAGGCGCCGGCGAAAAAGGCACCGGCCAGGAAGCCTGCCAAGGCAAAGCTGGCGAAGGACGAGGGCAACGGCGACGACAATGCCGGGAATGGCAGCGGCAACGCCACCAACGGCAGCCGTACCACCTGAGCACCGGATCGAGCCCCGAACCGAGCCCAAACTCCCGACTGCCCGACCCTTCGTCCACGCCGACGCAATGCACCGCGAGCCCCTCCCGGCAGCCTACTCCGCGCCGCAATCCGGACCCGACCCCGCCGCCACTGCGCTGATCATGATGGGCGGCGGCGCGCGCGCCGCGTACCAGGCAGGCGTGCTGAGCGGGCTGGCCCGCATTGCCGAACGGGTCGGCAAAGGCCATGGCGCGATGCCGTTCGGCATCATCGCCGGGACTTCGGCTGGCGCGATCAACGGCGCCGGACTGGCGGTCCAGGCGGCGAATTTCCAGGCTGCCACGCAGAGCCTGGGCGCCCTGTGGCACAGCATCCATGCCGACGACGTCTACCGCACCGATGTGCTGCGCGTGGGCGTATCGGGGGCACGCTGGCTGTCGACGCTGGCGCTGGGCTGGGCCACGCAGCGGCGCGCGCCGCGCGCGCTGTTCGACAACACGCCGCTGGGCAGCATGCTGGGCGAGCTGTTCGAGCCCGCGCGCGTGCAGGCCAGCCTCGACAGCGGCGCGCTGCAGGCGTTCGCGGTCACGGCGCTGTCGTACAGCACCGGGCGCCATGTGACCTTCTACCAGTCGCACCACCGCATCCATCCGTGGCACCGCAGCCAGCGCCTTGCCGTGCCGGCGCAGATCACGGTGGACCACCTGCTGGCGTCGTCGTCGATCCCGTTCCTGTTCCCGGCCATGGCACTGGAGCTCGATGGCCACCATGAGTGGTTCGGCGACGGCACCATGCGGCAGATGTCGCCGCTGTCGCCGGCGATCCACCTGGGCGCGTCGCGCATCCTGGCGATCGGCGCGGCCTCGCGGCAGCGCTCGGGCTGGTTCGACACCATGCCGGGGGGCGGCTATCCGTCGCTGGCGCAGGTGGGCGGCCAGGCGCTGGCCAGCATCTTCCTGGATGGCCTCAATGCCGACCTGGAACGGCTGCTGCACATCAACCGGCTGCTGGCGCGCATGCCCGAAGTCGCTGGCGACCGCGAGGGCTGGCGCCCGGTGCAGGTGATGACGGTCGCGCCGAGCGAGCCGATCGAAGCCATCGCCGCCGAGCACACGAAGCAGTTGCCGCGCACGGTGCGCGCGCTGCTGGCGCCACTGGGCGGCACCGAGGCGCGCGGCGCCGCCTTTGCCAGCTACCTGCTGTTCGAGCCGGCCTTCACCCAGGCGCTGATGGCGCTGGGCGAGCGCGACGCCGAGGCCCAGGCCGACGAACTGGCGGCCTTCCTGTACGGCATCGTTCCGGGCACGGCGCCGGCCACGCCAGCGGCCGGCGAGCGCACGGGCGCGCAGGCCGTTTCTCCCTGAGTCCCCGCCGTCACATGGGGGCCAGCCAGGCGCCGCGGCTGGCACATTGGCGCGCCGGCACCCCGGAAATCGCCCGCAGAATACGCGCGACTGCGCCAAACCCCGTCAAAAAGCGTTGCATTTGCCCCGATCCGGACTAAAAAAAGGAGAAGAGAATAATTCGCATCTGTTAGAATCTGCCCGTAATTTCAAAGGCTTACCATGCTCTACCCCGAACTGTTCAAATCGTTGGAAGCCGTCCGCTGGCATATGGACAAGGACATCCCCTGGGAATCCTTCGACGCCAGCATGCTGACGGACGACCAGGCCAAGACCATTCGCATGAATGCGATCACGGAATGGTCCGCCCTGCCCGCGACCGAGATGTTCCTGCGCGACAACCGGCACGACTCTGACTTTTCGGCGTTCATGAGCATCTGGTTCTTCGAGGAACAGAAGCACTCGCTGGTGCTGATGGAGTACCTGCGCCGCTTCCGCCCGGACCTGGTGCCGACCGAAGAGGAACTGCACGCAGTGCGCTTCGAGTTCGACCCGGCCCCGCCGCTGGAAACACTGATGCTGCATTTCTGCGGCGAGATCCGCCTGAACCACTGGTACCGCCGCGCCGCCGAATGGCACACGGAACCGGTAATCAAGCATATCTACCGCACCCTGTCGCAGGACGAAGCCCGCCACGGCGGCGCCTATCTGCGCTACATGAAGAAGTACCTGGCCCAGTTCGGCGACAGCGCGCGCGCCGCCTTCGCCAAGATCGGCGTGCTGATGGCATCGGCGCGACGCACCGAGAAGCCGCTGCACCCGACCAACCTGCACGTCAACAAGGCGCTGTTCCCCAACGACACGGTGCAGTCGCGCCTGCCGGACCCGGACTGGCTCGAGCACTGGCTGGACGAGCAGATCCGCTTCGACGAAGGCTGGGAAAAGAAGGTCATCGAACGGATCCTGCACAACATGTCGCTGCTGTTCGAACGCACCTTCGAGACCGTGCAGGACCTGAACCGCTACCGCAAGGAACTGAACGCCAGCCTGCAAGGCACCGGTGGCGCCCAGCCGGCGCAAGCCTGACGCCAGTCCTGCAGCACGAAAAAAAGCCCCGCCGAAGCGGGGCTTTTTTTCTGCCTTATCTACCTTACGCATTCCCGACAAATGCGACCCGCCGCGGCACACCGGACCTGGTCCGGCTCTGGCGGGTATTCTGCATTACTGTTTTCCTTATTCTGGAAAATCAAGTGCCTGGCATGATAAACGAGCCGGCTGCGATGCAGGTAGTAACCGGTTACTACACCATTTGAATGTCGTCCCACACTCTGTCGCGCGGCGACTGCAAACCCATGCCCGACGCCCCTTCGCCGAATTTACTTATATCGAAAAATAAAACACTTAAATCACGAGACGATTATCACAACGCTTACGCATTCCATATCCCATATTACGATTCCATTTAATTCATGGTGTAATACCCAGCAATTCCGATAACATTGGAATAACCGCCAGCAACGGCTGGCGATTCTCCGCGGCACCATTTGCCCGGGTGGAACCGCGGCAGCGCCTTCACGGCCAGGTTGCCGCCCCCCCCCCCAAAAAAAAGTCCGCTCGCCCGCAACGTACGGGCGACGCGTGGATTGCACGGCAACATTGCCGTCAGCACATATTGATAACCGGCGCGCGATAACGCCGGCGAGGTTGCCAACGACGCGGCCGTCGCGCTGTGCATGGCGGGCTAGCACGCTGCAAGAACGGGTACCATTCGGGCAAGCACGCCGGCTCCGCGATGGGGCCGGCCTCCACCTTCAGATGCCGACCCATGTCCGTACCCGCTTTCGAATCCAAGCTGACCCTGCCTGACAACCCCGCCGCGCTGGCCGCGCGCATCACTGCGTTGCCGCGCCCGCTGGTGTTCACCAACGGCGTGTTCGACATCCTGCATCGCGGCCATGCCACCTACCTGGCACAGGCGCGCGCACTGGGCGCAAGCATGGTGGTCGGGGTCAACAGCGATGCTTCCGTGAAGATGCTGGGCAAGGGCGACGACCGCCCGCTGAACCATGAATCGGACCGCATGGCGCTGCTGGCCGCGCTGGAATCGGTCGACCTGGTGGCGATGTTCCGCGAACAGACGCCGGTGGAGCTGATCCGCCTGGTGCGCCCCGACATCTACGTCAAGGGCGGCGATTACGATATCGACACGCTGGAAGAAACCCGACTGGTGCGCAGCTGGGGCGGCCAGGCCTATGCCATCCCCTTCCTGCACGACCGCTCGACCACCAAGCTGCTGAGCAAGGTGCGCCAGGGCGGCTGAGCCTACGATGCCGGCGCCGACGCCGGCACGGATCCCGGCGGCTGCAGCTGCATCCGTTCGCCGCGCACCTGCTGCTCCAGCCGCTGGGGCTCGCGCGGCGTTTCAAACCATCCTGACAGCGGGTTCGCACCGAATGCGCCGAGCACCGCCGCCAGCAGCAAGGCATTGGCGCATAGCAGCAACAGCAGCGCGATGCGCAGCGAGCGTGGCGGGTCGGACTGGCCGGGTGTGGTCATGGATCGGGCCGGAGCGGTGCGTGTGGGTGTGTGCGTGGTGCGGCTAGGCGCCGGCCGATGCCATCGCATGCAGGCCGAGCAGCACCAGATTATCGTGCATCGCGAACGGCACCGCGAGCGCGCCCGCCAGCGCGCTGCGGGCCCCGCCGGACAGCAGGCAACGCGCAGGACGAGCATCCGGTGCGCGCTCACCGAGCGCGCGCCAGGTGCGTTCGATGGCGCCGGCCTGCGCGGCCAGGCAGCCCGCGGCGATGGCGTCGTGCGTGTTGTCGGCCCAGCGCCGCTGCATGCCGGCCACGCTGCCGGCATCGCCGACGTCAAGCGCCGGCAATTGCGCCGTGTTGCGCGCCAGCGTGCCCAGCATCAGCGCCAGGCCGGGCAGGATCAGGCCGCCTTCGAAGCGCGCGCAGCCGTCGGCGGCCACGGTGACGATATCCAGCGTGGTGGCGGTCCCCGCGGTCACCACCAGCAACGTGTCGTGCGGCAGCCAGCGGTGCGCGCCGACCGCGCCGACCCAGCGGTCCACGCCCAGCTGGGTGGGTTCGCGATAACCATTGGCCAGGTTGCCGTGCGCGGCGGCGCTGCGCACCCACTGCACCGGCGCGCAGCCGCCGAAGGCATCGACCAGCGCGGCATCCACGGCGGCGGCAATCACCGGCCCGGCCACATTGCTGATCCACACCGACGGCATCGGCCCGCTTGCGCGCAGCGCGCGCAGGTCAGCCGCCAGCGTCTGCAGCGCGCCCTCGTCGGCATGCGCGACCGCGCCGCCGTGCTGCCATGGCGTGGGCAGCGCGCCCGTGGCGGGCAGCGCCGCACCGGATTCGCACCAGGCCCACTTGAGGCGGGTATTGCCGATATCGACCAGCAGCCGCGGCGCGCTCATGCGGCATCTCCCTGCCCCGGGGCGGACCGCAGCGACAGCTCGCCGCTGGCGATGCGCTCAAGCCCGGCCGGCGTTTCCAGCAGCAGGTGGCCAGCTTCGTCGACGCCGCGGGCCATGCCTTCGGCAATCACCTTGCCATCGTGCAACAGCCGCACCGGCTGGTCGCGGTAGGCATCGGCGGCGGACCAGCGCCGCGCCATCGGCCCGAAGCCGTGCGCGAGGAAGTCCGTGCGCATCGCCGCCAGCCGTTCCAGCAGCGCGGCCAGCAGGCGTGGCGCGTCGCGCTGTGCGTCAAAGCCGGGCATGGCTTCGGCCACGCCGGCCAGTCCGCGGCCCAGTGCCGCTTCCATCTGTGCGTCGCGCACCAGGTTCAGGCCGATGCCGATCACGGCCCAGACTTGCCGCGGTCCGGCCGGCACCGACTCGATCAGGATGCCAGCCAGCTTGCGGCCATCGATCTGCAGGTCATTGGGCCACTTCAGGCCGAGCCGCGCTCCCAACGTTGCATCGACATCGCCCAGGGCCTCGGCCAGCGCCAGGCCCACGGCCAGGCTCAGGCCGCTCAACTGCGCCGGCGCCAGCGCCAGCGGCAGCGCCACCGAGAACGTCATGCCCGCCTGCCCCTGCCAGGGCCGGCCCTGGCGCCCGCGCCCGGCGGTCTGGCGGTAGGCCAGCCGCAGCCTGCCGGCGTCGGACCACGGTGCCTGGCGGCAGGCCGCGGTGAGATCGGCATTGGTGGAGCCGGTTTCCTCGACCAGCTCCAGCGTCCAGTCGCGCAACGCGGGCGACAGCATGGCGCGCAGCGCGCCGGCATCGATGCGCCACGCACCGGCGGGAAGATCGGATGGAGTCGGAGGAACGGCGGACATGCGCGGCAAAGGGCTGGGATCGATGGCGATCGTGGAAAACACAGACACGGACAAGGTGCGGTCCGGGTGCCCGTGGCTGATGCCGCATTGTAGCCGTGCCGCAGCTTCGGCACGGCGCGGTCGCGCCAGCGGGGCGGGTGGCTTAGAATCGAGACTCGGCCATCACATCGCACGCCCTTGGAACGCCAGACGACGCCAGATTTCGATATCACGCGCGGGGACGGAACCGTCAGCGTAGCGCTGCGTGGCGACTGGACCGCGCTGGCGCTGGCCGGCTGCCACCAGGCGCGGCAATTGCGCGCGCAGCTGCATGAGCTGGCGCAGACGCCAGACAGCGCGCAATGGTCACTGGCCGGGGTCGAGCGGCTGGACCATATCGGCGGCCAACTGCTGTGGCAGGCATGGAATGGCGCGCTGCCGCAACGGCTGGATGCCAGCGAGGGCCAGCGCCGCGTGTTCGCGCGTATCGCCGCGGTGCAGAGCGAGGGCTGGAAGAAGCACATGGTGGACCGCTTCAACCCGTTCACGCTGTTCGGGGCCAACGTGCTGTCGTTCGGCGCGCAGCTGCGTAACGGCATCACCATGCTGGGCCAGCTGGCCTTCGACCTGCTGCGCCTTGCGCGCATGCCGCAGCGCGGCCCCTGGCGCGAGATCTCGGCCAATATCTACAACGTGGGCTACAAGGCGCTCGGAATCACGGCGCTGGTGGGCTTCCTGATCGGCATCGTGCTGTCGTATCTGTCGGCCAACCAGCTGCGCACCTTTGGCGCCAGCACCTTCATCGTCAACATTCTCGGCATGGCGGTGATCCGCGAGCTGGGGCCGGTGCTGGCGGCGATCCTGATCGCGGGGCGCTCGGGATCGGCCATCACCGCGCAGATCGGCGTGATGCGCGTGACCGAAGAGCTGGATGCGATGCGCGTCATGGGCATCTCGCACGGCTTCCGGCTGATCATGCCGCGCGTGATCGCGCTGGCCATCGCCATGCCGCTGCTGGTGGCCTGGACCGACGTGGTGGCACTGGCCGGCGGCATGCTGGCCGCGCGCATGCAGCTGGGCATCAGCGTCACCTTCTTCCTGCGCGAGCTGCCCGATGCGGTGCCGGTGGCCAACCTGTGGCTGGGGCTGGGCAAGGGTGTGGTGTTCGGCATCCTGATCGCGCTGACCGCGTGCCACTTCGGGCTGCGCATCAAGCCCAACACGCAAAGCCTGGGCGAAGGCACCACCGCCTCGGTGGTGAGCGCGATCACCATCGTGATCCTGGCCGACGCGGTCTTCGCCATCCTGTTCAAGGACGTGGGATTGTGAACGCGGCGCAAGCAAACGCTACCCCGGAACGCACCCGGGACCGCACCCCGGTCATCGAGGTGCGCGACCTGGTCAAGCGCTTCGACAAGGCAGTGGTGCATGACCATGTGAACCTGGACGTCTACCGCGACGAGGTGCTGTCGGTGGTGGGCGGCTCGGGCAGCGGCAAGACCGTGCTGCTGCGCCAGATCGTGGGACTGGAGCGGCCCACCTCGGGCACCATCAAGGTGTTCGGCGAAGACCCGGCCCGGCTGCGCCCGGCGCAACTGCAAGTACTGCGCAACCGCTGGGGGCTGCAGTTCCAGCGCGGCGCACTGTTTTCGGCGCTGTCGGTGATCGACAATATCGCGCTGCCCCTGCGCGAGCTGCGCGCGCTGCCCGACAACCTGATCTGCCAGGCGGCCATGCTCAAGCTGCAACTGGTGGGGCTGTCGGCACGCGATGCCGACAAGATGCCGTCGGACCTGTCCGGCGGCATGATCAAGCGCGTGGCGCTGGCGCGCGCGCTGGCGCTCGAGCCCGAACTGCTGTTCCTGGACGAGCCTACGGCGGGGCTGGACCCGATGGCCTCCGACGACTACGTGGCGCTGATCCGCGAACTGCGCCGCGAACTGGGCCTGACCGTGGTGATGATCACGCACGACCTGGACACGCTGGTGGCGCTGTCCGACCGGGTCGCGGTGCTGGCCGACCACAAGGTGATCGCCGCCGCGCCGATTCCGGAAGTGGTGAAGGTGGACCACCCCTTCATCCGCGAGTATTTCCTGGGCGATCGCGCCCAGCGCGCCATGCAGGCGCTGCCACCGCACGGGCAGCCGGATGCTGCGCCCCCTGGAGAAGCATGATGGAAAACAAGTCACACGCATTCCTTGCCGGCGTGTTCACCATCGGCCTGGCCGTGCTGGTGCTGTTCGCGATCTTCTGGTTCAGCAGCGACCATGCCGTGCGCGTGCCGTATGACCTGATCACGCGTTCCACCGTCAACGGCCTGCAGCCGCAGGGCGACGTGAAATACCGCGGGCTTGCGGTGGGCAAGGTCGAGTCGATCAAATTCGACCCGCAGGTGCCGGGCCAGATCATCGTGCGCGTCACCGTCAACCGGGACACGCCGATCACGCGCACCACCTATGGCACACTGGGCTTCCAGGGCGTGACCGGGATCGCCTACGTGCAGCTCGACGACTCCGCCGCGCACGATGGCGCCGAGACCTCGCCGCCGCTGCCGACCTCGCCCAAGGCGGTGGCGCGCATCGCCATGCGGCCGGGCTTCTTCGAAGAGCTGGAAAAGCGCGGCGACTCGCTGCTGACGCAGGTCGAGACCATGATGGCCTCGCTCAACGACATGTTCCAGGGCGCCAACCGTGACGAGCTGATGGCGGCGATCCGCTCGGTGCACAAGACCGCCGAGGACTACTCGCGGCTGTCCGACTCGCTGGCGCCGGCCGCCAACCGGCTGCCCAAGGTGGCCGAGAACCTGAACGCGACGCTGGAATCGACCCGGCGCCTGACCCAGGAGCTGGCCAACCCCAACGGCACGGTGATGCGCACCGTCGACAGCGTCGGGCGCGACATGCAGGGCGCGGCTGCCTCGGTGCAGACCGCCGCCGGCAATTTCAACCAGGAAACGCTGCCGCAGCTCAACGGCCTCGCGCGCGACGCACGCCTGACCGCGCGCAGCTTCGAGCGCGCCGCCGGCCGCTTCGACGAAAGCCCGAGCAGCGTACTATTCGGCGCGCCCGCGCCCGCGCCGGGCCCGGGCGAATCCGGCTTCAACGCGCCATAGCCGTGTGCGCGCCTCCATCAATCGCCACTGCCGAGACATCGCCGTGACCCCTGCGACCGAGATGCCAAGCCTGCGCCGACCCGCGCCCTCTTTCCTGTCAGTCCGCCTTGTCGCGTTGCTGGTGACCGCCGCCGCGCTCGCGCTGCCGGGCTGCGCCCTCACACATGGCACGCCTACCGTGACCTACGACCTGGGTCCGTCGGCCGCCGGCGGGAACGCCGCGGCAGCAAAACTGCCCAAGCTGCGGGTGGCGCAGACCGATGGCCCCGACTGGCTGGAGGGCAACGCCCTCTACTACCGGCTGCAGTACGCGCAGGCCCAGCGGCTGCAGGCCTATGCCACGCAGCGCTGGGTGATGTCGCCCACACGCCTGTTCGACAGCCGGCTGCGCGATGCCGTGTCGGCGCAGGGTGCGCTGGCCTGGTCCGGCGATACCGGCGTGCCGGCCCTCAAGGTGGACCTGCTGGCGTTCGAGCAGGTCTTCGACAGCGCCACCACCAGCCAGGGCGTGGTGCGCCTGCGCGCCACGGTGTACCGCCAGGGCATGATCGGCCAGCAGACTTTCGAGGCGCGCCGGCCCGCTGCCAGCGCCGACGGCGCCGGCGGCGTCAGGGCGCTGGCCGAGGCCAGCGACGCGGTGATCGCGGCGCTGCTCGACTGGACCGGCACGCTGCAGCTAAAGTAAAACTGCAAGGAGAATTGCCATGGAGCCGGCTCCCCCGCCGCCCTCCGCGCCGCCCCAGGCGGCTCAGTCAATGCCTGAACCCTCCGGCCGGCAGCACTCGCCGCTGGCCCGCGTGGGGCTGCTCTGCTTCACGCTGCTGGTCGTGTACGCCAGCCTGTACCCGTTCTCGGGCTGGGTCGACAACGGCGTCTCGCCCTTTGCCTTCCTGACCGCGCCCAAGCCGCGCTACATCACAGAGTTCGACCTGCTGACCAATGTGCTGGGGTACTTCCCGTTCGGCGCGCTGGTGGTGCTGTCGCTGCATCCGCGCATGTCGGGCGGGCGCGCCACGCTGGTGGCGCTGGTGGCCGGGGCGCTGCTGTCGACCTGCATGGAAGCCCTCCAGACCTGGCTGCCAAGCCGCATTTCGTCAAATATCGACCTGATCACCAACGCGCTGGGCGCGCTGCTCGGCGGCGCCGTGGTGGCGCCGTTCACGCACATGCTGATCGACGACGGCCGCCTGACGCGGCTGCGCCAGGCCTGGTTCGAGCCGCATGCCAGCTTTGCCATCATCCTGCTGATGCTGTGGCCGTTCGCCCAGGTGTTTCCGCAAGAGCACCTGTTCGGCATGGGCAGCATCGTGCGCGAATGGCTGACCGACCCGGAATCGTGGCCGATGCAGGTGCTGCAGATGCTGTTCCCCCAGCTGGAGGCCTGGCAGGGCAATATCGGCCTGCGGCCCGAGGACATGCAGAGCCAGCAGCTGCTGGAATCGCTGGTGACCGCCAGCAGCTGGATCGGCACGGGCCTGTTCGCCTCGATCGGGATGCGTCGCAACGCGCCGATGCTGCGTATCCTGGCCGGCCTGCTGGCCGCCGCGCTGTTGCTTAAGGCCACCGCGACCGAGCTGCAGTTTCCGACCGAAAGCGCCTTTGTCTGGCTGTCGGAGGGCGGGCGCTTTGCGCTGCTGACCAGTTCGCTGGTGCTGGCGCTGCTGCTGTACCTGCCGCGCTGGCTGCGCGCGATCCTGGCGATGGTTGCGCTGGTCATGCTGGTGGTGCTGACCAACGTGCTGCCATCCAACCCTTACGCGTGGATCTCGGAGCAAGGCTGGCGCATGGGCCGCTTCATCCACTTCAACGGCCTGGCGCAATGGCTGGGCTGGCTGTGGCCGTTCCTGGCGTTCTGCTATGTGATCTGGCGCTTCGAACAGGTCAGCCTGCGCCGCCATGCCCTGAAAAAGAAAGCCGCGGCACGCCGTGAGGCGGCCGCGGCCGGAACACAGGAATAGCGCGGGCCCTAGTGCAGTTGCCCGCCCTGCTCGCGCACATCGGCGCGGGTGGACAACGCCGTCGCCACCGCCGCGCGCAACCCCTTCACCAGCGTTTCCTGCGCCAGGCTCGGCTGGCCCGGATGGCGCGCCGCCTGCTCGGGCAGGTAGGGAATGTGGATAAAGCCGCCGCGCACGTCGCCCCCCGGCTGCCGCGCCAGCCGGTGCATCAGCCCGTAGAAGACATGGTTGCAGACGAAGGTGCCGGCGGTCTGCGACACCGAGGCCGGCACGCCCGCCGCGCGCATGTCGCGCACCATCGCCTTGATCGGCAGCGTGGCAAAGTAGGCGGCGGGGCCGTCCGGGGCGATGGCGGTATCGATGGGCTGGGCGCCGGCGTTGTCGGCGATGCGCGCATCGTCGACATTGATCGCCACGCGCTCGACCGACATCTCGGCGCGCCCGCCGGCCTGGCCCACGGCGATCACCAGCGCGGGGCGCAGCACATCGACCAGCTCGCCAATGGTGTCGATCGCCGCGCCGAACACGCACGGCAGCTGGCGCGCCACGATCACCGCGTCGCCGACGCGCTCGCCGTCAAGCGCGCGCACCGCCTCCCATGACGGATTGATCGGTTCATTCTCGAACGGCTCGAAGCCGGTCAGCAGCACGGTACGCATGGCGGGGCTCCGCGGGTTACATGAGGAAGTACAGCAGCGCGATATTGGCCACCAGGATCGCCAGCGCGGTCGGCACCTGCGCGCGGATCACGGCGTTCTTGTCGTCGAGTTCCAGCAGCGCCGCCGGCACGATATTGAAGTTGGCCGCCATCGGCGTCAGCAGCGTACCGCAATAGCCCGAGAACATGCCGATCGCCGCCATCACCGCGGGATTGCCGCCGAACATGCCGACCAGGATAGGAACGCCCACGCCGCCGGTCATCACCGGGAAGGCCGCGAAGCCATTGCCCATGATCACCGTGAACAGCGCCATGCCCGCGCAGTAGACCGCCACCGCCACCAGCTTGTAGTCCATGTTGATATAGGCGGTGGTCAGGTGCGCCACGGCCTTGCCCACGCCCGCGTCGGCAAACACCAGGCCCAGCATTGCCAGCATCTGCGGCAGCACCAGCGCCCAGCCCAGCGAATCGGTCAGGCGGCGCGATTCGCGCAGGCCCTGCGTCACGGTGTCGCGCGTGAGCCAGCACACCACCGCCAGCGAGATCAGGCAGCCGATCCCCAGCGAGACGAAGGTCACGTTCTTGGGATCGAGCAGCGGCACGCCGGCGATCTTGACGTCCTTGAACAGCACGGTGCCGATCACGGTCACCAGCGGGATCAGCAGGGCCGGGATGAACAGCTTGTTGCCCAGGCGGCGCGCGCTGGCGCGGCGCTCTTCTTCGGGCAGGCTCCCATGCTTGCCGTGGCCGACGCCGCCAAAGCCCGCAATCAGCGCCATCACCACCGCGCCGATGCCGACCGCGGCCGGCGGCAGCCGGTCGCCGATCAGGAACACGATGGCATACAGCAGCCAGAACAGGCCGGTGCTGAAGCGGCGCGGATGCTCGCGGTCGGCGAAGGTCATCAGCGCGGTGATCGCCAGCACCAGGCCGGCGAGCCAGTAGAGATACTCGATGGAAATGATCATGGCGCGCTCCTTATTCGCCGCTCTTGGGCGTCGCGGCAGCCGCGGCGGAAGGGGCAGCCTTGCCGCCCAGCTCGCGCTCGAGCCAGCCGTCCAGGCGCTTCAGGCGCACGGCATGGATCAGGAAGGCGCAGATCGCGGTGGGGATACCCCACACGGCAATACGCAGCGGCTCCACGTCGATGTTCGACGACAGCAGGAAGGTGTGCATCAACGCGATCGCGCCGAACGCCACGAAAATATCCTCGCCGAAGAACAGACCCACATTGTCGGTGGCGGCGCAAAAGGCCAGCACGCGCTGGCGCACCGGCTCGGGCAGGTGACCGAAGCGGTTCTCGGCCGCGCCCTCGGCCATCGGCGCCAGCAGCGGGCGCACCATCTGCGGATGGCCGCCCAGGCTGGTCAGGCCGATCGCGGCGGTCAGCTCGCGCACGCCCAGGTAGACGATCAGCAGCCGGCCGACCGTGGCCGAGGCTATGCGCGCGATCCACGCCTGCGCATGCTCGCGCAGCCCGTGCCGCTCCAGCAGGCCGATCACGGCCAGCGGCAGCAGGATGATCAGCGGCAGGTTACGCGCCTTGACGAAGGCGGTGCCGATCGCGGAGAAGATCTGCATCAGCGGCATCGGCGCGGCCAGCCCCGTGGCCAGCGCGGCGAGCACCACCACCAGCATGGGATTGAAGCGCAGCACGAAGCCGATGATGATGACGCCGACCCCGACAAGGGGCCAGAGATTGACTGCCTGTTCCATAAGAGACACCAAACGAGTGTGATGGAGGCAACGGCCGGCAGCCGTCTTACCGCACGACGGGGCCGGCCGCGGTGAATGCTGGCGACTGATGCGTAGCGCTCAGTCGCCGGCGCGGATCGCGATGCCCTCTGCGCCCAGCCGTTCCCGGATGCGGCGCGCAAAGGCCAGCGCGTGGGCGCCGTCGCCGTGCAGACACACGGTTTCGGCTTGAATCGGTACCCAGCTGCCGTCGATGGCGCGCACGCGTTTCTCGCGCACCATGGTCAGGGTCTGGTTCAGGGCGACTTCCTCGTCCTCGTGCAGCGCGCCCGGCGTGCCGCGCCTGACGAGCGTGCCGTCGGGGTTGTAGCCGCGGTCGGCAAAGACCTCCTGCTTGACGCGCAGGCCGGCTTCCCTGGCCACATTGATCATCTGGCTGCCGGCCAGGCCGAAGAAGACCAGGTCGGAATCGAAGTCGCGCACCGCGCGCACGATGGCGCCGGCCAGTGCCGGATCGCGCGCGGCCTGGTTGTACAGCGCGCCATGCGGCTTGACGTGGTGCAGCTCGCCGCCCTGCGCGCGCACGATCGCATCGAGCGCGCCGATCTGGTACAGCACGTCGGCATAGACGTGTTCCGGGTCGCGCTGCATCTCGGTGCGGCCGAAGTTCTCGCGGTCCGGGTAGCTCGGGTGCGCCCCGATCGCCACGCCGCGCTCCAGCGCCCACTTCACGGTCTGCACCATGGTGGCCGCGTCGCCCGCGTGCCAGCCACATGCGATATTGGCCGAGCTGATCAGCGCCAGCAGCGCCTCGTCGTTGTCACAGCCTTCGCCAAGGTCGGCGTTCAAATCGATCTGCATTACCTTTCTCCTGTGCGGCGCATTGCGTCGCCCGATTGCTGTTGCGCGTGCGCGCTTAAGCGGCCACTTATGCCACCACTTATGCCGCCACGCGCGTGCCTGCGCGCCGCCGCGCGGCGATGGGCATGCCATCGCCCTGCCACTGCAGCGCCTGGTCGATCTGGCGCAGGTAGCGCGCCAGCTCAGCCTGCGCCGCCTCTGCCTGCGCCACCGTCACCTGCACAAAGCGCACCGGCGCCCCCAGCGGCACCTGCGCCAGCCGCCACAGGTCCGCGCCGATCACCACGCCGATCTTGGGATAGCCGCCGGTGGTCTGCGCATCGGCCATCAGCGCGATCGGCTGGCCGCCCGGGGGCACCTGCATCACCCCCGGCACCACGCCATGCGACAACAAGTCGGCGCTGCGCTCGGTGCGCCGCGCCAGCGCGGGCCCGTTCAGACGCAGCCCCATGCGGTTGCTGTTGGGCGTGACGGTCCAGTCGGCCTGCCACAGCGCGGCCTGGGATGCCGTGTCAAAGTCCTCGTATTCCGGGCCGGGCAGCATGCGGATCGCCGTGGCCTTGCCTTCGACGGCAGCGGGCAGCGCCCACGCCGGCGCCTGCACGCCGATCCAGTCGGTCTCGGCCGCCAGTCCCGGGCGCCCCGCGGCAAGGCGGTCGCCCTCCCGCAGCGCGCGTCCGCCCAGTCCGCCGATGCCGGATTTAAGGTCGGTGCTGCGCGAGCCCATCACCGGCTCGACGTCGATGCCGCCGGCCGCGCACAGGTACACGCGCGTGCCGCCGCGCGTCGACGGCAACGTCAGCGTCTCGCCCTTGTGCACATCGAAGGCATGCCACGACCACACCGGCACGCCGTCCAGGTTGGCGCCGCATTCGGCACCGGCCAGCGCCACGCGCATATCGGCATGAAAGCGCAGCGCGGCGCGGCCCAGCGTGAATTCAATGGCGGCGCAGCCCGGCGCATTGCCGAGCAGGCGGTTGCCCACCTCCACCGCCAGTGCGTCCATCGCCCCGCAGCGGCCGACGCCAAACCGGCGAAAGCCGGTACGGCCCAGGTCCTGCACCGAGGCGAGCGCGCCGGGACGAAGGATCTCAATCACGCGATGATTTCCTCGGCGACAAAGCGCACGGTGTCGCCAGGCGCGAACAGGGACGGTGGATCGCGGTCCGCCACGAAGAGCTGGGCGTCGGTGCGCCCGATCAACTGCCAGCCGCCCGGCAGCACCGCCGGATAAATCCCGGTCTGCTCGCCGCCGATGCCGACCGAGCCCGCCGGCACCGCCACCCGCGGTTCACGCCGGCGCGGCGTGGCCAGCTCCGGTGCCAGCCCGCCCATATAGGCAAAGCCGGGCTGGAAGCCCAGGAAGTAGACGACGTACTCGCCGGCAGCGTGGCGGCGCACCACTTCCTGCGGCGTGAAGCCGGTATGGGCGGCCACATCGCCCAGGTCCGGGCCATGCTCGCCGCCGTATCGCACCGGGATCTCCACCAGCTTGCCGGTCGCATTGCGCGTCTCGCCCGAGGCCCATGCGAGCTTCAGGTTGCGCTCCAGCGCGTCCACATCGGCGCTGCCGTCGAAGATCACCGTCAGATTGTTCATGCCCGGCACCACGTCCACTACCCCGCGCCAGTCCGCGGCCCGGGCGGCCATCGCCCAGATGCGGCGCTGGACTTCCAGCGAGGCGGGGGGAGCCACGCTGTACAGCAGCGCCTGTTCGGCGAGTCGGTAGACGGTGCAGGTCATGGGAGTCCCGGTAGCGCACTTGCTACCAGTTTAGGCAGGCGGGCTGAAAATGTGACGTATTTGTATTTCATCGATGATTTATCGATGAATTCATCATATCGAAATGAGGGAGGGGGAAATAGTCAGGGATGACCCTTAGGGGGGTTGGTCGACTGGGTTGGGCGTAGCTGGCGGGGCTTCTTGCTCGTTAGCTTGGTTATGTAGGTCGGGTTCGATGTTGTCGTAGGTTTAACCGCCTGGTTCCGCCCTGCTGGGCGGGTCACTTTTTGTCCGAGCGACAAAAAGTAACCAAAAAGCGCGTCGCCTCAGGCGGCTGGCCACCAATTTGATGGTGGGGGTGGTTCGGGCGGCGGTGCTTGCCATTTGGCGTGGTTGGCCGTTCGAGCCTGCTACGCACCCTGTCTGTGCCCACATCAACGGACTATTGGACGAACCCGACTTTAGGCTGTTGGCAGCCTGCTAAGCACCGCGTCGGTGGGACGCCTTCGGCTGCGCTTCGCGCCGGCCCTAACGTGGCAGAGCTGCGGACCACTTGCTGATTTGCGCCTTTGACCCGGCATCACGACGGCGCCATGCGAGCGCAGCGACGCACTCCGTGCCAGTGCCTTCGACCTACGATACTGAGTGCGCGCAGCGCAGCCGTAGGCGTCCCACCGATAACGTGTTTAGCAGGCTGCCAATAGCCTAAAGTCGGGTTCGTCCAATAGTCCGTCGACGTAGGCACCGGACAGGGTGCGTAGCAGGCTCGAACCACCCACCACATCGAACGGAAATCACCACCGCCCGAATCACCCCCGCCGCCAAATTGGTGGCCAGCCGCCTGAGGCGACGCGTTTTTTGGTTACTTTTTGTCGCTCGGACAAAAAGTGACCCGCCCAGCAGGGCGGAACCAGGCGGTTAAACCTACGACAACATCGACCCCGACCTACATAACCAAGCTAACGAGCAAGAAGCCCCAACCCAACCCAAGAACCAAAGAACCAAAGAACCAAAGAACCAAAGAACCAAAGAACCAAAGAACCAAAGAACCAAAGAACCAAAGAACCAAAGAACCAAAGAACCAAAGAACCAAAGAACCAAAGAACCAAAGAAAAACGGCCGGGAATCCCGGCCGTTTTTCATTCAATCCACTGACAAACCCACTCAAGCAAACCCCGCCTGATGCGCCTGCTGATCAGCATGGTACGAACTCCGCACCATCGCCCCCACGGCCGCGTGGGTGAAGCCCATCTTATAAGCCTCTTCCTCGAACATCTTGAACGTGTCGGGATGCACATAGCGCAGCACCGGCAGGTGATGGTTCGACGGTGCCAGGTACTGCCCGATGGTCAGCATGTCGATATCGTGCGCGCGCATGTCACGCATGACATCGAGGATTTCCTCGTCGGTCTCGCCCAGGCCCACCATCAAACCGGACTTGGTCGGCACGTTCGGGTTGCGGCGCTTGAATTCCTGCAGCAGCTTGAGCGAGTGCTCGTAGTCAGCGCCCGGGCGCGCCTGCTTGTACAGGCGCGGCACCGTTTCCATGTTGTGGTTCATCACGTCCGGCGGGCACGCCTGCAGGATGTCCAGCGCCTTGTCCAGGCGGCCGCGGAAGTCGGGCACCAGCACTTCGATGCGGGTAATGGGCGAGAGCTCGCGCGTCTGCGAGATGCAATCGACATAGTGCTGGGCACCGCCGTCGCGCAGGTCGTCGCGGTCGACGCTGGTGATCACCACGTAGTTCAGCTTGAGCTGGGCGATGGTGCGGGCCAGGTTGCCCGGCTCGTTCACATCCAGCGGATCGGGGCGGCCGTGGCCCACGTCGCAGAACGGGCAGCGGCGGGTGCACTTGTCGCCCATGATCATGAAAGTGGCGGTGCCCTTGCCGAAGCACTCGCCGATATTGGGGCAGCTGGCTTCCTCGCACACCGTCACCAGGTTGTTGGCGCGCAGGATGTCCTTGATCTCATAGAAACGCGAACTGCCGGTGGCGGCCTTCACGCGGATCCAGTCCGGCTTCTTGAGCTTTTCGGCCGGCACGATCTTGATGGGGATGCGTGCGGTCTTGTCGGCCGACTTCTGCTTGCGGGTCGGGTCGTACTGCTCCGCGGGGGACTGCGGGGCTTCGCTGGAAGTGGCGATCAGGGCGTCGCTCATACATTTCTCCGCACGCGCTCAGCGTGCATTTCGCTTTTGACTAGGAGGCCAGGGCCGTTTCACCCGGCTGCTGCTTGGCTTCAGCCGGGGCGGCAATTCCTTCGGCAGCCGGCGCGCGGGCTTCATGCGCTGCCAGCACCTCGCACAATGCTGCCGCCAGGCGCTGTGCGATTTCCGGTTGTTGTGCCGCGGTCACGGGCAAGGGGGCGCCGTTGGCATCCGCCGCCGCGAAGGTGGCGCCCGCGGTGGCCATGTCGACTGTTTCCAGCCCGGCATAGCCGCAGGGATTGATGCGCAGGAACGGCGACAGGTCCATCTGCACGTTGAGGCTGACGCCGTGGTAGCTGCAGCCGTTGCGGATCTTGAGGCCGAGCGCGGCAATCTTGGCGCCCTGGTGCGGCCCGTCGGACAGGTAGATGCCGGGGGCGCCGGGCTTGCGTTCGGCTGCGAGATTATACGCCGCGAGCGTGTCCAGCACCGCCTGCTCGATGCCATGCACCAGCTCGCGCACCATCAGGCGGCGGCGGCGCAGGTCGAGCAGCAGGTAGGCCACGACCTGGCCGGGACCGTGATAAGTGATCTGGCCGCCACGGTCGATCTGCACCACCGGAATCTGGTCGTCCGGGGCCAGCAGGTGTGCGGGGTCGCCCGCCTGGCCCAGGGTGTAGACCGGCGGATGCTCGACCAGCCAGACCTGGTCGGGCGTCTCGGGCGTGCGTGCGGCGGTGAAGGCGCGCATCGCGTCGAAACACGGCTGATAGTCCTCGCGGCCGCGTTCGATGACTTGAATCGGATGCATGGCGAGAGTGTAACGAAAAGGGCCGGCTTGCGCCGGCCCTGCCTCGGTCACTTCTGCTGCCCGCTCAGGGTGCCTACCGGTGGGAATCGTCCGATGCGTCACGCGACCAGACCAGGCGCAGATGCGCGCGATCGCGGTGTGATGTGGACGATGCCCCGCCAGCCTTCGCCTCAGGATGCGGTGATCTGGTCCTGGTTAGGCGTCCAGTCCGTGCCTCGAATCAGGCGGCGCAGGCTGCGGTACACCAGGTGCGGCACGTCGGCCAGCGCCAGCGCCGGGCGGCGTGCTTCGGCAATGAGGGCGAGCCGCACCGGGTCCGGCGCACGCGGGTCGACGCTCAGCACCACCTCGTCCCCCGAGCGCAGCAGCAGGCTGCCGCCACAACGCAGCCAGTAGTCCTCCGAATCATTCTCGCGGGTCAGCCATACGTCGGTGCCGCGGGCCGCTTCGACATGCAGGCGTTGGGCAGCATGCACCGACAGCGTGGTGACTTCGCCAGGATTCAGGGTGAACACAGTCGTTGTGAGCACGGTTTTCATGGTGGTTCTCCGTTCAGCCGGCCTCGGCGGGGATGCGCCAGACGCAGTACGAATTCGCGGCGAGGTACCGGAACTGGCCCGGCAAGGGGACCAGGCCAGTTAAATCCTATGAATTTCGCCGTGAAGTAAATGACTACTGCGGGGGCCGGTGATGGAATATTAGTGATTGCCCGACCACTATCAAAACGATATATTTTCCTTGTTCTTGTTAGACAAATTCACATACACACGACCGTCTGGAGACCACCATGGCCTGGAAGAGCGCCTGGGAAAAGGACCTGCCGCGCGGCTGGCACCGCGAACTGCCGCGCCTGCCGGCGCTGACCGCGCTGCGCGCCTTCGAGGCCGCGGCGCGGCACGAGAGCTTTTCGCGCGCGGCCACGGAGCTGTTCGTCACCCACGGCGCGGTCAGCCACCAGATCCGTGCGCTGGAAGAAGAGCTGGGCATGCCGCTGTTCGAGCGCCACGGCAAGCGTGTGGCACTGACGCCGGCGGGGCGCCTCTATGCCGAGCGCGTGCGCGACGCCCTGCTGCAGATCGCCGATGCCACGCGCGCGCTGCAGGCCGGCAACCGCGACAAGCGCCTGACCATCAGCACCATGCCGTCGTTTGCCGCGCGCTGGCTGACGCCGCGCATCGGCAGCTTTATCGAGCGCCACCCGGAACTGGATGTCGAGCTGCTGTCGTCGAACACCCTGGTCAACTTTGCCCACGAGGAAATCGATCTCGCACTGCGCATGGGCAGCGGCGACTATCCCGGCCTGTATGTGGAGCGGCTGCTGGACGACGTCTTCTTCCCGGTCTGCAGCCCGGGCTTCAATGGCGCACGCCTGCCCGAACGGCCGCAGGACATGGCCGGGCTGCCGCTGCTGCGCGGCGAGGGCGATCCGTGGAAGCCGTGGTTCGAGGCCGCCGGGCTGGACTGGCCCGAGCCGCGCAAGGGGCTGTTGCTGGAAGATTCCTCGCTGTTGCTGCAGGCGGCGTCTGAAGGCCAGGGCATTGCGCTGATCCGCTCCTCGCTGGCCTATAACGACCTGCTGGCCGGCCGCGTGGTGCGGCTGTTCGATGTCAGCATCCCATGTCCGTGGCTGCTGTACTTCGTGTGCGCGCCGGGCTCATTGAACCTGCCCAAGGTGCAGGCCTTCCGCGGCTGGCTGCTGCCCGAGATCGAGCGCTTCCGCGAGGTGCTGGCGCAGTGGGCGTGAACTAGTCTTCCGACGTTTCGTCAGGATCGGCCAGATCAGCCAGATCAGCCGCCGGCCTGGCGCGCGCCCGGCCGGCACGGGGATGGGCCTTGTCGTAGACCTTCGCCAGGTGCTGGAAATCGAGCGCGGTATAGACCTGCGTGGTCGAGATGCTGGCGTGGCCCAGCATCTCCTGCACCGCGCGCAGGTCGCCGGAAGACTGCAGCAAGTGGGTGGCGAACGAATGCCGCAGCATATGCGGATGCACGTCGGCCGGCACGCCGGCGCGCAGGGCCTGCTCCTTGAGCCGCAGTTGCACGGTGCGCATCGACAGGCGCCGCCCGCGCGGACCGAGGAACAGCGCGTTGGCATCTTCGGGCGCGGCGACGGGGCGCAGCAGCGTGTCACGCACCGCCAGCCACGCATGCAGCGCCTCGATGGCCTTGCTGCCGACCGGCACCGAACGCTGGCGCGACCCCTTGCCGGTCACGGTGACTTCCGCGCCGGCCAGGTCAAGCCAGCCGCTGGAGCGGTAGCCGTCGGCATCCGCATAGCGCACGTCCAGCTGCACCAGCTCGGACAGCCGCAGCCCGCTTGAATAGAACAGCTCGTGGACCGCATGGTCGCGCAGCGCCTGGGCATCGGTGCCGGCAGGATGCGCGACCAGCGCCACCGCGTGCTCGACCGACAGCGCCTTGGGCAGCGCATGGCCTGAGCGCGGTGCGCGCACGCCGTCGACCGGATTCACCGTGACGCCATGGCCGTGGCGCGCCGCCCACTGGAAGAAGCCGCGCCACGCCGACAAGGTGCGCGCGATGCTGGTGCCGACCAGGCCGGCGCCATGCAGCCGCGCGGCAAAGTTGCGGATATGGTGGGTCTGCAGTGCCAGCAGGGCCACGCCGGGCGCATAGCGCGCCGCATGGCCCTGCAGCACGCGCAGGTCGCGGCTGTAGCTGGTCAGCGTGTGCTCGGCCAGCTTGCGGCTGCCGCGCAGCCAGTCGAGATAGTGCGTGACCAGCGGATCGGGGGCCGGTGGCGGGTCGTCGCCGGCAGGCACAATGTCCACCACGGCATGGCGGGGCGGCCGGCGCGCAGTCATGGGGTCAGGCGGAGGCCGTCGCGCCTCAGTCGCGCAGCCGGTGCAGCGCGGCGCCCGCAACTTCGCCGATCTGCGACAGGTAGGCGGTGCCCATGCCTTCGTGGAAACGGCGCGGATCGGGCGAGCCCAGCATCAGCAGGCCGAAGGCGGCACCGCGCACGTCGGCACCGGCCTCGGCATCGCCGGCGCGCAACGGCACGCGCAGCGTCACCATCGCCAGCGAGGTGATGTCGTCGCGCTCCAGCAGCGCCGCGGCCTCGAAGCCACTGTTGCTGCCGCAGAACGGCGCACGCAGGCCTTCGGCAAAGATGCGCAGGTCTTCGCTGGCGCCCTGCGCCACTTCCATGTGCGCGTACTGTTCGGCGACATCCCACAGCCTGAGCGCCACCGCCGGCACGTCGAACACCTGCTGCAGGCCGTCCTGCACGGCATAGGGCAGCGCGTGCGAATCGGCCTCGGCCAGCAGGCGCAGCTGCCAGGCGTGCATGCGCTGCTGGGTGCGGTCGTTGTCATGGCCGTGGCGGACCAGGTCCGCCAGGCGCAGCTCCAGGCCCTTGTTCTTCTCGCGCAGGATTTCCATCTGGCGCTCCTGCAGCGACACGGCACGGTGGCTGTGCGGGCTGGTCAGCTGCACCGCGGCCAGCAGTTCGGCGTGCTCTTCGAAGAATTCAGGATGGCTCTGCAGGTAGGCGGCAACGTCTTGGGCGTTCATGGGGCGTGGACCGGTAGAGGTAAAGTGGGTGGCAGTTTAGCAAAGGGGGCCGGCGGCTCAGCCGTGGCCCCCTTTTGACGCGTGCCGCGCTACGTCTGGATCAGCCGCTTCTGCCGCGAAATGCTCATCAGGATGCCGATGCCCGCACCCAGCGTCACCAGCGCGGTGCCGCCATAGCTCATCAGCGGCAGCGGCACGCCCACCACCGGCAGGATGCCGCTGACCATGCCCATGTTGACGAAGGCGTAGGTGAAGAAGATCAGCGTGATCGACCCCGCCAGCAGCCGCGAGAACAGCGTCGGCGCATTGGCCGCGATAAACAGGCCGCGGAAAATCAGCAGCAGGTACAGCACCAGCAGCAACGCGTTGCCGATCAGGCCGAACTCTTCCGAGTACACGGCGAAGATAAAGTCGGTGTGCTTTTCCGGAATGAACTCCAGGTGCGTCTGCGTGCCCTTGAGCCAGCCCTTGCCCTGCACCCCGCCGGAGCCGATCGCGATGATCGACTGGATCGTGTGGAAGCCCTTGCCGAGCGGGTCGGTGGTCGGGTCCAGCAGCGTGCAGATGCGGTGCTGCTGGTAGTCGTGCAGCACCGGCCAGTTCACGCCCGGCGCGCACATGTCGTTCTGGAAGGTGATCAGCAGCGTGACCGCGACCACCAGCAGCCCCAGCAGCGGCAGGATCAGCCTCCACGACAGGCCCGCGAAGTAGATCACGTACACGCCCGCCGCCATCACCAGCAGCGCCGTGCCCAGGTCGGGCTGCTTGGCGATCAGGCCGACCGGGACCAGCAGCAGCAGCAGCGCCACGACAAAGTCGAACCACTTGATCACGCCCTCGCGCTTCTGGAAGTACCAGGCCAGCATCAGCGGCATCGAGATCTTCATGATTTCGGACGGCTGGATCACCATGCCGACATAGAGCCAGCGGCGCGCGCCCTTGCGGATCAGGCCGAACATGGCCACCGCGATCAGCAGCGCCACCCCGACCGTGTACATGGGCACCGCCACCCGCATCAGCGTCTGCGTGGGCAGGTAGGCGATCACCAGCATCACCACGTAGGACAGCAAAATGTTGCGCAGCTGGTCCTCGACCCGGCCCGGCATGTCGATGGCGGCCGAGTACAGCGCCACGATGCCGGTGGCGAACAACAGGAAGACGATCAGCGAGAGTGGCTTGTCGAAGCCGCTCAGCGCGGACTTGATGAATGACAGGACGCGGCGTCGATCCATGCGCGTCTCCTTCAGCGAGTGGCGTCGGCGCCGCTGGCTGCCTTGGCAGCCACGGGCTTGACGCGTGGTTTGGGCGCGGGCGCCTTGGCCGGCACGAGCGGCGCTGAGGCCGGCGGCGGCAATTTCGGCTTGCTGTGGCCGAGCGCCTGCAGCATGCGTTCGTCCAGCGTCTGCACGGCCGAGGCCGGCGCGATCGCGGCCGGGTCCAGCGCTGCCGCGATCACGTCTGAGGCGCCGGTGCGCGCGCCCGAGGCCGCGGCCACCGCGCTGGCGGCTGCGCCGCTGGCCGGCGCGCCGCCGCCCGACATCACCGTGGCGCTGGCGATGCTGGCGGTCTGGCCGGTGGTAAACACGCTCGGCGTATCCACCGGCGGCCGGCCCGCCATGCGCTCGGCTTCCGGCGGCGCGATGGCTTCCAGTTCCGCCGGCCATTTGCCGGTCAGGTAGTAATCCATCACCTTGCGCGCGATCGGCGCGGCCACCGCGGCGCCGAAGCCGGCGTTCTCGACGATCAGCGCGATCGCGATCCTGGGGTTGTCCGCGGGCGCGAAGGCCGTGTACAGCGAGTGGTCGCGCTTGCGCTCGTCCAGCGCGTGGTGGTTGTACTTCTCGCCCTTGCCCAGGCTGTAGGTCTGCGCCGTGCCGGTCTTGCCCGCCGACTCATAGGCGGCCCCGGCAAACGCGCGCGCGGCCGTGCCGGAGTGCGTCACCGCCACCATGGCGCGCTTGATCACATCGATATCGGCCTGCTTGAGCGGAATGCGATAGCTTTCCTTGGGCACCGTCAGCGAACGCTTGCGCGTGACCGCGTCTTCCACTGCCTTGACCAGGTGGGGCTTCATCACGCTGCCGTTGTTGACGATCACCGAGGTGGCCTGCGCCAGCTGCAGGATGGTGAAGCTGTTGTAGCCCTGGCCAATGCCCAGTGAAATGGTCTCGCCGTCGTACCACTTCTGCTGCTCGGGCTTGCGGTAGGCGCGGCGCTTCCATTCGGTCGACGGCAGGATGCCGCGGCTTTCGCCCTCGATATCGATACCGGTGATCTGGCCGAAGCCCAGCGGCTTCATGAAGTCATGGATGCCGTTGACGCCCATGTCGCGCGCCAGCGCGTAGTAGTAGGTGTCGCACGACTGCACGATCGAGCTGTGCATGTCGACCCAGCCGTGCCCGCCCGGCTTGTCGTCGCGGAAGGTATGGTTGCCCAGCGTGAAGAAGCCGGGATCGTGCATGCCCCAGTTGGCGGTGCGCTTGCCGGTGGCCAGCGCCGCCAGCGCCATGAACGGCTTGTAGGTCGAGCCTGGCGGATAGGTGCCCCTGAGGGGTCGGTTCAGGAGCGGCTTGTCGGGCGAGCTGTTGAGCTCGTTCCAGGTATTGGTGTCGATGCCTTCCACGAACAGGTTGGGGTCGTAGGTCGGCTTGGAGACAAAGGCCAGGATGTCGCCGGTGGACGGCTCGATTGCCACCAGCGCGCCGCGGCGGTCGCCGTAGAGCGCTTCGGCCAGCTGCTGCAGGCGGATATCGAGCGACAGGATCAGGTTGTTGCCGGGCGTGGCGGGCGAGGTCGACAGCGTGCGGATCGGGCGCCCGCCCGCGCTCACTTCCACTTCCTCGAAGCCGGTCAGGCCGTGCAGCTCGCTCTCGTAGCTCTGCTCCAGGCCGATCTTGCCGATGTAGTTGGTGCCCTTGTAGTTGTCGGCATCCTTGCGCGGGTCGTACTTGGCGCCCTCGGCGTCGTTGGCCTCGTCCATGGCCTCGATGCGTTCCTGGTCGCGCTGCGAGATGCGGCCCAGGTAGCCGATCACGTGCGAGGCCGACTCGCCCAGCGGGTACTGGCGGAACAGCCGCGCGCGCACGTCCACGCCCGGAAAGCGGAAGCGCTGCGCGGAAAAGCGCGCCACTTCCTCGTCGGTCAGCTGGCTGCGGATCGGCAGGCTTTCAAAGCTGCGCGACTCTTCCATCAGCCGCTTGAAGCGGCGCCGGTCGCGCGGCTGGATGTCGACCAGCCCGGACAGGCTCTCGATGGTGTTGTCCAGCGTATCGGTCAGCTTGGACGGCGTGACCTCGAGTGTGTACGCCGAATAGTTGCGCGCCAGCACGACCCCGTTGCGGTCCATGATGATGCCGCGGTTGGGCTCGATCGGCGCCACCGAGATGCGGTTGTCCTCGGCCTTGGCCGAGTACTGGTCATGCTTGTACCACTGCAGCCACAGGAAGCGCGAGAACAGCAGGCCAAAGCAGATCACCGTGAACAGGGCCGCAGCCGCCACGCGGATGCGGAAGCGGCCGATTTCCAGTTCGACGTTGCGGATTTCGGTCATGGTACTGCTTGGGCCCGGAGATTAGCGTTTAGGTGCGGCGTCAGATCGGACGGGTTTCGTCGACATCGTTCGAACGGCGCTGCGGCGCCAGCAGCAGGCTGGTGGCCAGCGGCCACAGCAGCGCCTCGATAGCCGGCGCCAGCAGCAGCGGCCAGCCCGGCAGCGGCGCGCCCATGGCCAGCCGGATCAGCACCGGCACCGCGTGTGCGATGAACAGCAGCGGCAGCACATGCAGCGCCTGGGTGTAGACGGTGAACCACAGCACGCGGCGGTGGATGGTGATGGCAAAGTAGGCCAGCAGCGTGTAGGCCAGCGCGTGCTCGCCCAGCAGCCGGGCATCGTGCACGTCCATCAGCAGGCCCAGCAGGAAGGCCACGCCCATGCCCACCTTGCGCGGCTGGTGGATGTTCCAGAACACCAGCACCAGCGCCACCATGTCGGGAATCCACAGCGTGGTGCCCCAGGGCATCAGGTTGAACAGGAACGCCAGCACGAAGCTGAAAGCGATAAAGGCGGGATTGACCGGCCGCAGCAGGTATTGGGGATTGGTCACGGTGCCTCCTTGGCGGGCGCGGCCTTGGCAGCCGCCGCGCTGTCGGCGGCAGCGCGCGCCGCGGCGGACCTGGAGCCCCTGAGCGGCGCCTCCGGCTTGGCCTCGACTGTTTCGCGCGCGGGGATGGCCGCGTCGTAGCGCACCACCAGCAGCTGACGGTGCGAGCGCACGCCGGCCACCGGCTCGCAATAGACGCGTGAGAACGCGGTATCGGCCTTGCGCTCGATCTGGACGATCTTCGCCACCGGCAGGCCCGGCGGGTAGGTGCCGTCCAGGCCCGAGGTCACCAGCAGGTCGCCCTGCTGCAGGTCGGCGGCGGCGGCCATGAAGCGCAGGTCCAGCTGGCCCGCGCGCGCGCCGCCGAAGGCCACGCTGCGCAGGCCGTTGCGCACCACCTGCACGGGAATCGCCTGGTCCTTGTCGGTCAGGAGCGTCACCTCGGACTGGAACGGCGACACGCGCGTGACCTGCCCCACCACGCCGCGCTCGTCGATCACCGGGTAGCCGGCGCGCAGACCGTGCTGGCTGCCCTTGTCGATCACGATGCGCTGGCTGTAGGGATCGCGCGCGTCATAGAGAATCTCGGCCGCCGTGACCGGCGTGGCCGACTGCTGCGCCAGCCCGAGCAGCTTGCGCATCTGGTTGTTCTCGGCCTCGAGCTGCGCCTGGCGCACCGAGGCCTGGGCCTGCTGCACGGCGTTCTGGCGCAGTTCGCGGTTCTCGGTGGCAAGCATCGCCGACGACTGCGCGTAGTCGAACATGGTGCGCATCGCGTCGCGCGGCGTCAGCACCAGGCGCTCGACCGGCATCAGCACGGTGGCGGCAACCTGCCGGCCCACGCTGAGCGCGTCGAAACGGGCGTCGACCACCAGCAGCGCCAGCGCGATACCCACGTACAGGACCAGCCTGGCGACAGCCGAGGTGCCTTGCTTGAAGAGCGGCGGAGGGGAGTAATCCATTTACCCGAACAAAAGCCGGAGCCCACGCGGAAACGGCCCGCCGCCCGCCGTGCCGCGCCCATATCCTGTGCAGGGATGGGCGCGGCACGACCGGGCGGCGGGGGCTGCCGGGGCCTGGCCCCGGCTGGCGAGGCGCCGCGACGCCGCCCTGATCGATCGATCCGGCAGGCCGCGCATCGCCACGTGAGCGTCCTTCTTACTCGTAGGAGAAGATGCTGCCGAGCTTGTCCATGCGTTCCAGCGCCATGCCGGAGCCGCGCACCACGCAGGTCAGCGGGTCTTCGGCCACCAGCACCGGCAGGCCGGTTTCTTCGGCCAGCAGGCGGTCCAGGTCGCGCAGCAGCGCGCCGCCGCCGGTCAGCATCATGCCGCGCTCGGCGATGTCGGCGCCCAGTTCGGGCGGGGTCTGTTCCAGCGCGATCTTCACCGCCGACACGATCTGGTTGAGCGGATCGGTCAGGGCTTCCAGGATTTCATTGGACGACACCGTGAAGGCACGCGGGATGCCCTCGGACAGGTTGCGGCCCTTGACTTCCATCTCGCGGACTTCGGAGCCCGGGAAGGCCGAGCCGATTTCCTTCTTGATGGCCTCGGCGGTCTGTTCGCCGATCAGCATGCCGTAGTTGCGGCGGATGTAGTTGACGATGGCCTCGTCGAACTTGTCGCCGCCCACGCGCACCGAACCCTTGTAGACCATGCCGCCCAGCGAGATGATGCCCACCTCGGTGGTGCCGCCGCCGATATCCACCACCATCGAGCCTGACGGCTCCGACACCGGCAGGCCGGCGCCGATCGCGGCCGACATCGGCTCCTCGATCAGGTAGACCTGGCTGGCGCCGGCGCCCAGCGCCGATTCGCGGATGGCGCGGCGTTCGACCTGGGTCGAGCCGCACGGCACGCAGATGATGATGCGCGGGCTCGGGCGCAGCAGCTTGCTGTCGTGCACCATCTTGATGAACTGCTTGAGCATCTGCTCGGTGACGGTGAAGTCGGCGATCACGCCGTCCTTCATCGGGCGGATCGCCTCGATATTGCCCGGCACCTTGCCCAGCATCTGCTTGGCTTCCTTGCCCACCGCCGTGATGGTCTTCTTGGCATTGGGGCCGCCTTCCTGGCGGATCGCAACCACCGAGGGCTCGTCCAGCACGATGCCCTTGTCGCGCATGTAGATCAGCGTGTTGGCGGTGCCGAGGTCGATTGCCAGGTCGTTGGAGAAATAGCTGCGGAGAAATCCGAACATCAGGAATCCTGTCTGTGGTGGTGTTCGCGGGTAGGCGAAGCGGCCGGCACCGCGGGCGGCCCGGCCACGAAATACGTGGTGTTGATACGGAATGGTTCTCGGCTTCCCGGTCCGCCCGCCGCCCGGCCCGGGGGCTGCCCGGGTCGGGATGGGAATGGGATCGGCACCGCCGGCGCAACGCGTGCGCCGGCCCTACGGGAACCTTTGATTAGACCCCGCGAAAAAGTTCGCGGAAATGTGCAGGCGCCGGCGCATCATGTTGACAGTCATGCAACATGCGCGGGCCGGCGGCAAGGCCTAATCAGAGGACCCAGGTTTGCCCTTCGGGCGCCTTTAAATGCCTGGCGCGGAGACGCTGGCCAGGGACCATGTTGCGGCGCGGCCCGGGAGCCGTTCCGCGGCCATGTGGCGTAGGCGTTGCCAAAGGTCGGTAACACGCAATGATACCTTATAATTCCTGCTGCTTCGGGCGTTTACGGCCTGAAAATACCTGTAATTCCGACGACTCCGGGGCGCCACTCCGGCGCCCCCGGTCAGGCCACGGGCCGTGCGACGCAGCCGCCCCATGAGCCAGCCGCCGGCGCAGCCCGCGCCCTCTGCATCCGAGCATCGAACCACCACGCCATGGCCCTCGACCTATCCGACGTCAAGCGCATCGCCCACCTGGCCCGCATCGAAACCAGCGATGACGAAGCCGCCCAGACGCTTGCGCAGCTGAACAACTTTTTCTCGCTGGTCGAGCAGATGCAGGCGGTCGACACCACCGGCATCGAGCCGCTGGCCCACCCGCTGTCGGCCGTGCGCGACATGGTCCTGCGCCTGCGCGAGGACGTGGTCACCGAGACCGACCGCCGCGCCGACTACCAGCGCCCCGCGCCGGCCACCGAAGACGGCCTGTACCTGGTGCCCAAGGTCATCGAATGACCATCGCCCGGCCCGGACGCCACGCACGCGACACCCGCACTGCCGTCCGCCGCCGGCCGCCCGCCAGTACAACACCCCTGATGCCAACCGACTGTCATGCCCTTTTCCGCTGATTCCGTGACCTCCCTGCGCCAGCTTGCCGACGCCCTGGCCGCGCGCTCCGTCTCCGCCGAGGAACTCGCGCGCGCGTACCTGGCCCGCATCGAGCAGGCCGCCGCGCTCAACGCCTTTATCCACGTCGATGCCGAGCGGACCCTGGCCCAGGCGCGCGCCGCCGACGAACGCCGCGCGCGCGGCGAGGCCGCGCCGCTGACCGGCGTGCCGATCGCGCACAAGGACGTGTTCGTCACGCGCGGCTGGCGCGCCACCGCCGGCTCGAAGATGCTGGCCAATTATGAGAGCCCGTTCGACGCCACCGTGGTCGAGCGCATGGCCGCCGCCGGCATGGTCACGCTGGGCAAGACCAATATGGACGAGTTCGCGATGGGCTCGTCCAACGAGAACTCGCACTTCGGCCCGGTGCAGAACCCGTGGGACACCAGCCGCGTGCCCGGCGGCTCGTCGGGCGGCTCGGCCGCGGCCGTGGCCGCTGGCCTGGCACCGGCCGCCACCGGCACCGACACCGGCGGCTCGATCCGCCAGCCGGCGTCGTTCTCGGGCATCACCGGCATCAAGCCGACCTACGGCCGCGTGTCGCGCTACGGCATGATCGCCTTCGCCTCGTCGCTGGACCAGGGCGGCCCGATGGCCCACAGCGCCGAAGACTGCGCGCTGCTGCTCAACGCCATGGCCGGCTTCGACCCCAGGGACTCCACCAGCATCCCGCCCGCGCAGGGCGGCGTGGACGAGGACTACACCCGCCTGCTGGGCCAGCCCCGCGCCGGCGCCAGCGCCGAGCGCCCGCTGGCCGGGCTGCGCATCGGCCTGCCGAAGGAATACTTCGGCAAGGGCCTCGCGGCCGATGTCGAGCAGGCCGTGCGCGCCGCGCTGGCCGAGTATGAAAAGCTGGGCGCGACGCTGGTCGAGGTGACGTTGCCCAAGACCGAGCTGTCGATCCCGGTGTACTACGTAATCGCGCCGGCCGAGGCCTCGTCCAACCTGTCGCGCTTTGACGGCGTGCGCTACGGCCACCGCGCGGCCGAGTACCGCGACCTGCTCGACATGTACAAGAAGAGCCGCGCCGAAGGCTTCGGCGCCGAGGTCAAGCGCCGCATCATGGTCGGCACCTACGTGCTGTCGCACGGCTACTACGATGCCTATTACCTGCAGGCGCAGAAGATCCGCCGCATCATCGCCGACGACTTCCAGCGCGCCTTCGCCCAGTGCGATGTGATCATGGGGCCGGTGGCGCCGACGGTGGCGTGGAAGCTGGGCGAGAAGACCTCGGACCCGGTGCAGATGTACCTGGCCGACATCTTCACGCTGTCCACCAGCCTGGCCGGCCTGCCCGGCATGAGCGTGCCGTGCGGCTTCGGCGAAGCCGGCATGCCGGTGGGCCTGCAGCTGATCGGCAACTACTTCGACGAAGCGCGCCTGCTGCAGACCGCGCATGCGTTCCAGCAGGCGACCGACTGGCACCTGCGCCGTCCCGCCAAGGCCTGACCATGACCGCACGCTCCTCGCTGACTCTGCGCCTGATGGCCGCGGCCGCGCTTGCCGCGGCGGTGGCCGGCTGCATCCCGCTGCCGGGCGTGCCGGGGCGGCCCGCGCCCCCCGCGCCGATCGCCAGCCGCGATATCGACCTGGCCGGCGACTGCCGCCGCACCGAAGAAGACGGCTTCCGCGAGGACGCCCAGCTGCGCGTGTCGAACAACAACGTGCAGCAGCTGTCGTGGAAGCTGTGGGTGGGCAAGCGCGGCTCGTGCAGCTTCAACCTGGCTGACTTCCGCCAGGTCCAGAAGAAGCCGCATATCGAGCTGCGCGCCAACGACGGCAGCGCCTGCAAGCTGATGGTCTGGCAGGAGCCGCGCCGCGTCACGCTGGCGCACGCCAACTGCCAGCAGCGCTGCACCCCCGGCATCTATGAAGAAGCCTGGCCCGTGATGTTCGAGCCGGGCACCGGCGCCTGCGCCCGCACGCGCTGAAGCCACCGAAGCCGGTCATGACCCACGCACCCGCCACCCTGCAACGCTCCTTGCGCGCCGCCCGCCCGGCGCTGGCGCTGCTGCGCGCCGCGGTGGCATTGGGGCTGGGCGCATGGCTGGCTGGCGCGGCCGCGCATACGCCGGACCCGCCCGCCACCGCACTGGCGCAGCCGGCGCCGCTGAGCCCAGCCAGCGTGCTGGCGCCGAATGACGTGAGCCGGGCTGCGCCGGGCACTACCACTGCCACGGCAGCCGTACCCGCGCAGCGCGTCCAGCTGCGCGGCGATGCGGCCACGCCCGCGCTGACCGCCTACTGGTTCCTGCCGCGCGAGGGCGCCACCCCGCGCGCGCTGCCCGTGGTGGTAGCCTTGCACGGTTGCGGCGGCCTGCTGTCCGCGCGCCCCTCGCGAGAGGGCACGCCGGGCGCTGCGGTAACCGACAAAACGGACGTTGCGCCGCTGCTGCAGCAGCGCTATCGCGAATACGCGCACTGGCTGACCGAACGCGGCTACGCCGTGCTGATGCCCGACAGCTTCAGCGCGCGCGGCAGGCCCCAGGGCATCTGCTCCGAGCCCATCGACACGCGCGGCAGCGACGACCGCACGCGCCGCGCCGATACGCTGGCCGCGCTGCGCTGGGTGGCGCAGCAGCCCGCGGTCGACACCGCGCGCATCGTGCTGCTGGGCTGGTCCAACGGCGCGCAGGCGGTACTGGCCACCGTCGACGCCAGCCGCCCGTGGCCGACCGGCACGCCCCAGGTGGAGCGCGCGGTGGCGTTCTACCCGGGCTGCAAGCGCGCCGTGCAGCAGCACGACTTCCGCCTGCGTGCGCCGCTGCTGCTGCTGATCGGTGGCGCCGACGACTGGACGCCCGCGACCCGCTGCGCCATGCTGCAGAGCGCCGTGCAGGCGCGCCAGCCGGACGCGCGCTTCCGGCTGGAGATCTACCCGGGCGCGTATCACGGCTTTGACGGCACCAGCGAGCTGCATATCCGCCGCGACGTGCCCGCCGGCATGCGCAAGGCCCAGGGCGTCACCGTCGGCGGCGATGCGGTCGCCCGCGTGGCCGCGCTGGCCCAGCTCGATTCCTGGCTTGCCAGTCCCGACCCCTGACGGCAAGGGACAAGGCCAGACAGAACACCGGAGCGGCGCTGCCGCTCCCTCGCAACAGACAACACCGAAAGAACCGAACAGGAATACCGCCATGCAATGGGAAGTGGTGATCGGCCTCGAAACGCACGCGCAGCTCTCGACGGCCTCCAAGATTTTTTCCGGCACCTCGACCGCCTTCGGGGCCGAGGCCAACACACAGGCCTCGCCGGTGGACCTGGCGCTGCCGGGCGTGCTGCCGGTGCTCAACCAGGGCGCGGTCGAGCGCGCCATCCAGTTCGGCCTGGCGATCGGCGCCACCATCGCGCCGCGCAGCATCTTTGCGCGCAAGAACTACTTCTACCCCGACCTGCCCAAGGGCTACCAGATCAGCCAGTATGAGATCCCGGTGGTACAGGGCGGCACCATCACCATCCAGGTCGAAGGCAAGCAGGGCGAGTCCTACGAAAAGACCGTCAACCTGACGCGTGCCCACCTGGAAGAAGACGCGGGCAAGTCGCTGCATGAGGACTTTGCCGGCATGACCGGCATCGACCTGAACCGCGCCGGCACCCCGCTGCTGGAAATCGTCACCGAGCCCGACATGCGCAGTGCCGCCGAAGCCGTGGCCTATGCCAAGGCGCTGCACTCGCTGGTGGTGTGGCTGGGCATCTGCGACGGCAACATGCAGGAAGGCAGCTTCCGCTGCGACGCCAACGTCTCGGTGCGCCCGCTCGGCCAGAAGGAATTCGGCACCCGCCGCGAGATCAAGAACCTGAACTCGTTCCGCTTCCTGCAGCAGGCCATCGACTACGAAGTGCAGTGGCAGATCGCCGAGATCGAGGACGGCCGCAAGATCCAGCAGGCCACCGTGCTGTTCGATCCGGATACGGGCGAAACGCGCGCCATGCGCACCAAGGAAGACGCGCACGACTACCGTTACTTCCCCGATCCGGACCTGATGCCGCTGGAAATCGACCCCAGCTGGGTCGAGCGCGTGCGCGGCGAGCTGCCGGAGCTGCCGGCGGCGATGCAGGCGCGCTTTGTCTCGCAATACGGCCTGTCGGCCTATGACGCCACCACGCTGACCGCCACCAAGGCCTTCGCCACATACTACGAAGCCGTGGTGGCCGGCGCGGGCACCGCCAACGCCAAGCCCGCCGCCAACTGGCTGATGGGCGACGTGGCCTCGCAACTCAACCGCGAAGGCATCGCCATCGACGCCGCACCGGTCACGCCGGCGCAACTGGCAAAGCTGCTCACGCGCATCGCTGACGGCACGGTGTCGAACAACACCGCCAAGAAGGATGTGTTCCCGGCGATGTGGGCGGGCGAACACGGCGGCGACGCCGACGCCATCATCGAGGCCAGGGGCCTGAAGCAGATGTCCGACAGCGGCGAGCTGGAGAAGATCATCGACGACGTGCTGGCGGCCAACGCCAAGTCGGTCGAGGAATTCCGCTCGGGCAAGGAGAAGGCGTTCAACGCTCTGGTCGGTCAGGCGATGAAGGCGACCAAGGGCAAGGCCAACCCGGCGCAGGTGAATGAGTTGTTGAAGAAGAAGCTGGGATAAAGGCTGGCAACAGCGAAAGTCTCCGCAAACTGCCGGTTTGCTCCCCTCTCCCGCCTGCGGGAGAGGGGCCGGGGGAGAGGGCAGGCGCTTGCTGACCACAGGCGCTCACTTCGTGGACAAGCCGGCCCTCTCCCCAACCCTCTCCCGCAAGCGGGAGAGGGAGCACCCAGTCAATATAGGCGACGACCTGGTGCCCTGCTTACACGCAGCGCAGCTCACCTCGCCGCCCTACCCCGCACCGCCTCCTCCAGCAACGACCGCAGCTTCGCCAGCGCCCCCGGATCCCCATGCGCGGCCGAGCGCGCGTACCAGATCTTGGCCTGCTCGATATCCTGGTCCACCACGCCGGGCTCGCCGTGCTCGTAGTAGCTGCCGACGATATATTGCGCACCGCCGTCGCCGGCAATCGCCGCGCGGCTGTACCAGGCAAATGCCTGGCCGTAATCGCGCGGCACGCCGCGGCCGGTGAAATAGTTCGTCGCCAGCGCCATCTGCGCCTGCACATGTCCGCCCTGCGCGGCCAGCGCATACCAGCGGTTGGCCTCCTCCAGCGACTTCGGCACCAGTTCGCCGCGCTCATAAAGATCGCCCCAGGTGTACTGGGCATGCGTCATCTGGTTGTCTGCCGCTTTCTTCAGCCAGACCAGTGCCTCCTGCGGACGGGCGGCGGTGCCCTCGCCGCGCAGCAGCATCATCGCGAAGTTGAACTGCGCCAGGCGGTTGCCTTGCTTCGCGGCATTGGCGAAGCCGCGCAGCGCCTGGTCGAAGTTGCCCGCTTCATAGGCAGCGACCGCATCACGGGTCTGCGCCTGGGCTGGGGCGGGCGGCTGCGGCGCGGAGGCAGCCGGCTGCATGCATAGCAGGCACGCGGCAGCGGCACCGGCAAGCAAGGCGGCAATCGGGGGGCGGGCAATCGACATGGCGGACTCCGGGCGCGGCGCCTTCCTGCTTCCAGTGTAGGAGTCAGGACCGGGCGCCGGTAGGCGCGCACGGGATCCGATGCCTATACACGGGAATAATCAATCACCAATAATTTTGTGACCGATCATTCGTCACACAGATAAAATCAGAAGCTCAGATCCACCCGGCCCGGTGCAACCGCCGCCACAGCGCGCCGCAGGCAACCGCGGTCACGCCGATCACGGCCGGGTAGGCATAGTGGAATTTCAGCTCGGGCATGACATCGAAGTTCATGCCGTACAGGCTGAAGACCACGGTCGGGATGGCCAGGATCGCGCCCCAGCCGGCCAGCCGCTTGACCACCTCGTTCTGGCCCACGGTCACCAGCGCCAGGTTGACCTGCACGGCCGTAGTCAGCATTTCGCGCACCACGTCGAGCGTGCGCACCAGCCGGCTGGCGTGGTCTTCGATGTCGCGGAAATACGCGCGCAGCTCCTTCGGCACCAGGTCTTCGTGCAGCCGGATCAACTGGCCGCACATGTCCTCGACCGGATTGACCGCATTGCGCAGGCGCAGCACCTGGCGCTTGATCTGATACAGGCGCTCGATCGCCGCGCGGTCGAATTCATCGCGGAAGATGCCCTGCTCCAGTGCCTCGAAGGTGTCTTCCAGGCGCGTAACGATCGGCATGTAGTGGTCGACAATAAAATCCATCAGCGCATACAGCACAAAGCCAGGGCCGTTGGCCAGGCCGTGCGGATCGTGCTCGCAGCGTTCGCGCACGGGCGCGTAGGTGCTGCTGACACCATGGCGCACCGACACCACGTAGTTGGGGCCGACGAAGAGATGGGTCTCGCCGACCACGACTTCGTCTTCCACCAGCTGCGCGGTGTTGAGCACCACGAAGACCGAATCGCCGTAGGACTCGAGCTTGGGGCGCTGGTGCGCATCGAGCGCATCTTCCACCGCCAGGTCGTGCAGGCCGAACGCCTGCTGGGCCTCGCGCAGCAGCGTGAGATCGGGCTCGTGCAGGCCCAGCCAGACGAAGGTGCCGGGCACGGCCAGCACCGTCCGGATTTCCTCCATGCCCACCGGGCCGAGCCGCTTGCCCTGCCGGTAGGCCACGCAATTGACGATGGCGCCCATGGAAACTCCGCTGATCAGATGGCGCAATCGTAACAAGGCTTTGCATTGGGCCCCGCCTCGCCTGCATGTCCCGCGCGTTTCGCGCACCGCAAGCCACCCCGGCCACACTTGCCTGGCGCGCTGGCGTGCCATACCGGTGCAGATGGAACCCACGCGCCACCTGCGGTACATATCGATCCAATTGTTACAGTTCGCGACAGATACGACGTTAGAATGTGGCATTTCCACGGTCACCCGGCTATGTCCCAGAAGAAATCGCCACGCTTCGAGCTGCGCAGTGGCAACGTCGACGCCCTCCTTCTCTCCCTCCAGACCGCCGACATGGCTGCGCTGCGGGGTGACCTCCTCACCCGCTTTGAAGCCACCCCCGACTTCTTCTCCAATGACGTGATCGCGCTGGACCTGCGCGCGCTGGAAAATGACAACGCCGTCGCGCTTGGCACCGTGATCGACACGCTGGCAACGCTCAAGGCCCGCGCCATCGGCGTGGTGGCCCGCCCAGGCCAGCGCGAGTGGGCCGAGCGCTTTGGCCTGCCGCTGCTCGACAGCCAGGCCCGCCGCGGCAGTGCCGCCGATCGCGCCACCGACCGGGCCGCCGAGGCCAAGGCCGCTGCCGCGGCGGAGCAGGCCGCCGCCGAACAGGCCGCGCGCGAGGAATCCGCCCGCGCCGGCGCGCAGGCAGCCACGGATGCCGCCGTGGCCGCCGCCATCCGCCAGACCCAGACCATGCTGATCGACAAGCCGCTGCGCTCGGGCCAGCAGGTCTACGCGCAGGGCGACGTGGTGATCCTGGACGTGGTCAGCTACGGCGCCGAAGTGATCGCCGAAGGCAACATCCATATCTATGCCCCGCTGCGCGGCCGTGCGCTGGCGGGCGTCAAGGGCAACACCGGCGCGCGCATCTTCAGCACGTGCATGGAGCCCGAACTGATTTCCATCGCCGGCATCTACCGGACCGCGGAGCAGACGCTTCCGGCCGACGTGCTCGGCAAGACCGCCCAGGTGCGCCTGGCCGATGAAAAACTGATCCTCGAAGCGCTGCGGCTCAAGTAACCGCGGCGCCGCTCGGGACCGAATCGCAGACAGCGCAAGCATCAACTTATTACTGGACCAAAGAGCCATGGCAAAAATCATCGTTGTGACCTCCGGCAAGGGAGGCGTCGGCAAGACCACCACCAGCGCCAGCTTTGCCGCCGGCCTGGCCCTGCGCGGCCACAAGACTGCCGTGATCGACTTCGACGTCGGCCTGCGCAACCTCGACCTGATCATGGGTTGCGAACGCCGCGTGGTGTATGACCTGATCAACGTGGTGCAGGGCGAAGCCAACCTGCGCCAGGCGCTGATCAAGGACAAGAAGTGCGAGAACCTGTTCATCCTGCCGGCCTCGCAGACGCGGGACAAGGATGCGCTCACACGCGAAGGCGTCGAGAAGGTCATCAACGGCCTGATCGAGATGGATTTCGAATTCATCGTCTGCGACTCGCCCGCCGGTATCGAGTCGGGCGCGCTGATGGCCATGTACTTTGCCGACGAAGCGCTGATCGTGACCAACCCGGAAGTGTCGTCGGTGCGCGATTCGGACCGCATCCTGGGCATCCTGGCTTCCAAGACCAAGCGCGCCAGCGAAGGCGGCGATCCGATCAAGGAACACCTGCTGATCACCCGCTACAATCCCAAGCGCGTGCATGGCGGCGAGATGCTGTCGCTGACCGACATCCAGGAAATCCTGCGCATCAAGCTGATCGGCGTGGTCCCGGAATCGGAAGCCGTGCTGCACGCCTCCAACCAGGGCACGCCCGCCATCCACCTGGAAGGCAGCGACGTGTCGGACGCCTACAGCGACGTGGTGGACCGCTTCCTCGGCAAGGACAAGCCGATGCGTTTCACCGACTACCAGAAGCCGGGTCTGCTCTCCCGCATCTTCGGCAACAAGTAACGGTCAAGGAGGGTTCACCCCATGTCGATCCTTTCCTTCCTGCTGGGAGAGAAGAAAAAGTCCGCGTCGGTCGCCAAGGAGCGGCTGCAGATCATCCTGGCGCACGAGCGCACCGGCCATTCCGCACCCGCCGACTACCTGCCCGCGCTGCAGCGCGAACTGGTGGCGGTGATCTCCAAGTACGTCAAGATCGGCGACCAGGACCTGCGCGTCAGCCTGGAACGCCAGGACAACCTCGAGGTGCTCGAGGTCAAGATCGAGATCCCGCAGAACTGAAAACAGACCCCGGCGCTGCCGGGGTCGTTCCTCCCCGCGGTTCCCCCCCACACCTCCCGTCTTACCGCCAACCGGCGCCGCTTGCGCGTCGGCGTCGGCCGGCCTCCGCTTTCCCCGCCCTGCCCCCGCCAGTCCAGTGCACAGGTCGCTTCGCGCTGCTGCGGCATCGCACCAAACCGGAATTGTGTAGCGGCGAGACAACGGATTTGCACCAAAATCCTGCTTGAAAGCGCGGCTCGGCGGAGTTTTGTGTCCTTGTAGCCGACCTTTTGTTAAATTTTCGCGGCGTTTACACGAAACGTAAACCTCGTCCCCGTCGTGATCCGGCGGAGAGAACAGTACAAGAGACAGAAAAGGAGCTCCATGAAGAAATCGGCCATCGTCCTCGCCGCCGGCAGCCTGTTGGCAGGTTCGGCTTTCGCACAATCGTCCGTTACCCTGTACGGTATCGTTGACCAGAGCGTCCGCTTCACCACCAATTCCGACGCCCAGAACCACAGCCAGACGCAACTGACCAACGGCGCGGTCACCAACAGCCGCTGGGGCCTGAAGGGTAGCGAAGCCCTGGGCAACAACCTGAAGGCGATCTTCCAACTGGAAAACGGCTTTGATCCGGATACCGGCAAGGCTAACCAGGGTGGCCGCCTGTTCGGTCGTCAGGCATATGTTGGCCTGAGCGGCGAGTTCGGCGCCATCAAGCTGGGCCGCCAGTACACCGAAGGCTTTAATTTCTTCGGCGACTACGATCCGCTGACCATTGGCAACTACGACAACAACGCCTGGCCCTTCTTCCTGACGCAGTTCCGCAGCGACAATGTGATCGGCTACTCCGGCAAGTTCGGTGGCCTGAACGTTGGCGTCAGCTATGGCTTCGGTGAGAAGCCGGGCAGCTTCACGCACGCACAGACCAACCCGCCCAATGGCAACGCACCGTATTTTGGCGCCCGTGCTGCATATGAAGCCGGCCCGTGGGGCGTTGGCGGCGTGTACCAGGAATTCCGTGACACGAACGGCAACAAGCAGCAAATGTGGGGTGCCGCCGGTAAGTACGGCATCGGCCCGGCCAAGATCTTCCTCGGCTACATCGGTGGCAAGGATAAGACTGGCCTGATCGACGCCGCTTTCTTCACGCCGTCGAACAGCGCCAATCCGATCCCGGCTGGTGGCAATTACACGGCAAGCCCGCGTAAGGACAACATCGGCTACATCGGCGCGACCTACCAGGCCACTCCGGCTCTGGCGCTGACCGGCGTGTTCTATGGTGACCACATCAAGAACACGAACGGTCTGGCTAATGTCAGCGGCAACCGCTACACCGGTGTTCTGCTGGCCGAGTACTCGCTGTCCAAGCGCACCCAGGTCTACGGCACCGTGGACTACAACCAGGTGACCGGCGGCGCGAAGACCCAACTGCCGGGCAAGGACAATCAGCTCGGCCTGGGCGCAGGCATCCGCCACATCTTCTGATCGTTGTCTGATCAGTCTGGCGAAAGGCACCTTCGGGTGCCTTTTTTCATGGTCGCGGCCGGCGACGCAGCCACAGGTACCAGCCGGCTTGCGGGGCGGCTTCCGCCACCGGCTGCAACGGCACCAGCATGCCGCCATGGCGTGCCACCACGCGCTGTGCGCACAGCAGCGCCGGGCCGGGCAGGCCCAGCCGCACGCCGCCCTCGTCATCGGCGGGATTGAACACAATTGAGAGCGCCACGCCGCCGGCGTGGCCGCGGCACGCGATCCGCAGCGCCGTCCCTCGCGCCGCCGCACCGATGGCACTTGCCAACAGCCATTCCAGCGTGCCGCCCAGCATGGCCTGGTCCCCGCCAATGCGCGGCAGGCGCCCTGCCGGCCGTTCCAGCCGGATGCCGGCCTCGCAGGCCACAGTCCACACCCGATCCAGCGCTTCATCGAGCAGGTTTTCCATGACAATCCGCCGCATGCGATAGGCGTGCCGCGTTTCGCGCAGCAGCCGGTTCAGGTCGTCGATATGGCGCAGCGAGCGGCGCGCATGGCCGCCGACCTGCGCGAGCAGCGCCGCATCGGCCTGGTCCTGGGTACGTCGCAGGGCCAGCCAGGCCAGCAGCGAGGCATTGGGTTCGCGCAGGTCGTGGCCGAGCACATGCAACAGCATGTCCTGCACCGCGGCGGGATCGCGTACGTCGCCGCCGTGACCGGGCGCTGGCGCCGCGGCAGCGGGGCCGCGCAAAGCCCACGCCAGCCAGCGGCTGCCGAGCCACAACGCCGTGGCAACCGCCGCATGTCGCAACAGGGGCGTCTTCACGCTGCCGCCCGCTCGGGGCGGTCCGCGCGGTCCGTACGCTCCAGCCGGTAGCCATGCGTGTAGACCGGCGTCAGCCGCATGCCATGCGAAGGCTGCAGGCCGAGCTTGCTGCGCACGCGCGACACATGGGTATCGATGGTGCGCGACATGGGTGAGATCTCGCGGCCCCAGACCGCGGCGGTGATGTGGTCGCGCGTGACGATACGGCCTTCGTTGCGGAACAACAGCACCGCCAGGTCGAACTCCTTGGGCGTCAGGCCGACCGGCTGACCGTTGCAGGTGACCTTGCGCAACGCGCAGTCAAAAGCGTAATCGCCCAGCCGCAGCGGCGCGTGTGGCGCCATCTGCGCGGGATAGGCGCGCCGCAGCAGGCATTCGATGCGCGCGGCCAGCTCGGCCGGGCGCACCGGCTTGACCATGTAGTCGTCGGCGCCCGCCGCCAGCGCGTTGACGATATCGTGCTCGGCATCGCGGCAGGTCAGGAACATCACCGGGATGCGCCGGTCGAGGTGGGTGCGCACCCAGGCCAGCACCTCGCGCCCGGACAGGTCCGGCATCTGCCAGTCCAGCAGCAGCAGGTCGAAACCGGCGTCGCGCAGCGCCAGCAGCAGGCGCCGGCTTTCGCCGAAGCTCACGCATTCATATCCTGCGCCGGTAATGACCTGGCGGATCAGCGCCGCATCCGCGGGCGCGTCTTCAAGCGATGCGATGCGTGATGGCATTTTCTTTCCCATGTCTTGCCTCCGACTGAACAGACCACTAGCGCGACATTTACTCACCAGTCGATAAGTAAGTCGACAAATTGGGGAACTTTGCGATGCCCGTGCCGGTCGGATCGTGTATGAAACGAGACGGACGTACATTTGACCATCAGACGCTGGAGGCGATTCGCC
>NZ_QKWJ01000129.1 GCF_003353055.1 Cupriavidus lacunae | reverse complement strand
TTGCAGCGCAAAGCCTTTGCGCTGCTCGGCATTGACCCCGCCTGTTCCCAGTAGCCAGCCTCTGCCGCTTGAAAATCTCCCGGCGTTTCAATGGGTTAGATTGGTCACTGATTCAAACTTCGGTTTAGTCGAGGGTCATGTGCGAATCGCGAACGATCTTGCCGAGGCGGTTCTTCTCAGTCTCGATAAATCGCGTGAAATCCGCACGGGTGCCGGTTTCCGGGCGATAGCCATACCTTTCCAGCTGTGCCCGGAGGTCGCTATCGCCCCGGAACGCCACAAGCATCGCCTGGGCGACGCGATCCATGATCTGCGCAGGCGTTCCCTTCGGGGCGTAGATCCCGCCCCAGTGCTGCATACGAATGGCGGGGAACCCCTCCTCGGCTGACGTGGGGACATCCGGAAGTGCCAGAGCGCGTTTGTCGTCCGTTACAGACAATCGGCTTGAGCTTGCCGCCACGCACGAAGCCCAAAACGCCGATAGGCGACTCCGAGGCAAGATCGATCTGGCCCCCGATCTTGGGCTGTTCACGATGTACGAGGCGCATCAATTGGCGCGCCAATCCCGATGTGGAAACAACTGACTGGAGAGCCCGTCGCAGGAAAGCCGCACACCGGGTTCGGAGGGAGGGGACGGCGAAAGCCGTTTCCTACCCCTATCCAGTGGCCGGATTCGGCCATGCAAGGTGAGGACGCCGGCCGGCGCATCCCGGCCCCTCTCTCGGCCATTTGCCATCCCCGGATCGAATCTGTTTCGTCCGAAGCCGCTGCTCCATATGCAGCACCCCTATGAAGCATTTACTTGGTTCCGCCCAGCTCCATGATCATCCGCGACAGCAGATAGAGCCGAGGCACCACGCTGTCGACCTCAGCGTATTCCTCGGGCGTATGAATGCCGCCACCGACGATGCCGAAACCGTCGAGCGTCGGTGTGCCGACGCCAGCGGACAGGCTCGAATCGGCGGCGCCTCCGCTACCCTCAAGCGTGAGCTTGCGTCCAATTTCGCTATAGATGGCTTGCGCCTTGGCCGCTAGCTGGTCCGAAGCTGCGTTGCGCGGCATCGGGGGGAAGCCGCGTACCAGCGAGGTCTTCACTTCCGTACCGGGGACCAGCTTGTCGGCCGACACGCGCGCCAGGTCGCGCTCCACGCGGTCGAATTCCTCGGGCACCGCCACGCGCAAGTCTGCGTAGGCGGTGGCATGATCTGGGATGACGTTGGTGGCATCACCTGCCTTGAGCACGGTGATGTTGAAGGTCGTCTGCTTGGCGCTGTCTCCCAGTTTGCCGAGCTGCAGCACCTGGTGCGCCAGTTCGGTGGCGGCGTTGCGGCCCGACTCGGGAGCGACGCCCGCATGTGCCGCCTTGCCCTTCACGTCGATCTCCGCCGTGCCACTGCCCTTGCGCCACACGACAAGCCCGTCTGCGGGGCGACCCGGCTCCAGGTTGAGGGTGACGTCATGCTGCCTGGCCTCGCGTTCGATCAAGGCACGCGTGCCCTTGGAGCCGGTTTCCTCATTGGTGTTGAGTAGCAGCGTGACCTGCCCGTACTGTCTGAAGTCGAGCTGCTGCAGAATCTTCATCGCGTACAACCCCGCGACGATACCGCCCTTGTCGTCCATCACGCCGGGGCCGTAGGCGCGCTTGTCCTTGATGTAGAACGGCTTGGCGCGGGCGGTGCCGTCCTTGAAGACGGTGTCCATGTGGGCCATCAGCAGGATGCGCGCCTTCCCGGTGCCCTTCCACGTGGCGAGGATGTTGTTGCCCACAGCCGGTGTTGCGGAGACCGTTTCCACCTTGGCTCCGGCCTTGCGCAGTTCGTCGGCGACGATGGTGCCGATCTGGCTGAGCCCGGCCTCATTGCCGGTGCCCGAGTCGATGTTGACCAGGCGCTCAAGCAGATGCAGCGCCTCGCCACGATAGCTCTCGGCAGCGGAAAGGACCTTGGGGTTCGCGTCAGCGGCAGTGGACAGACGTGCGGTACACAACAACAGCGCTGCAAAGGCAAGGCGGGATGATTTCATGTGGGACGTTGGTAGTGGAGCGGCATAGCAGCCGTTATACACGAGATCAGCATAGGCCTCCCCCGGTCCACCCGTGGGGGACCTGCTTCCACCGCCTCTCGATTTCCGACTCTACAGCAGCAGTGAGCTCAGCGTAGGTCCAGGTCTTCTGTTCGGTGGTGGCAATCGTTGGTCTTGCGCGGCTGCCGGCAGGTGGGACGGATAAGGCGGGTAGCCGGCGACGTCGGCACCTATTCATCGACCGCCGCCCATCCCACTGTCGCTTTGGCGTCGTTGAACCGCTTCAGAGCAACGGACAGCAGCTCCGCTCTGGGTGTCTTATTCGCCGTGCGGGTACATACTGCCGGGTGCGGAGCGCGCTGCCAGAGGGCGGCCGCTGGCTACCATGCAGCGATCGGCGCGCACACCGATGGCGGGAGAAGACGGGGTCACGGGGTTCTCCTGGAAAGCAGTGAAAGCGAATCCTCAGCGCCACAGCAGCACGGCGCACAGCGTGGACACCGTCAGGCCGGCCAGCACCGGCAGCAGCAACGCGCGTACGACGTCGAACACCGGCACGCGGGCAAAGCCCGCCACGGCGATCAGCGAGGACCAGGCGATCAGGGTGCCGCCGCCGGTCCAGACGGCGCCCATCTGGCCCACCGCCGCCAGCGTGGCCGGATCGAAACCGACCACCGGGCCCAGCGCGCCGGCCAGGGTGCCGGTGAGCGGCAGGCCGGCAAAGCCGGAGCCGTCGATGCCGGTGATCATGCCCACGAGCAGCACGCCGAAGCCGACCAGCACGTGGTTGTCCGGGATCATGTGCTGGTAGGCCTGGATCAGCTCGAACAGCAGGCTGGGCGCCTTGCCCTGGGCAACACCGAGGATCTGCGCGGCGGTCTCGCCGGCGCCGACAAAGAAGAAGCCGGCGATCGGCAGCACCGAGCCCATCGCCTTGAAGGCAAAGACGAAGCCATCGGTGATGTGCCTGGCGCTGACATCGAGCATGCGGCGCGGGCCCTCGGCCGCCAGCGTGACGAGAATCATCAGCAGCGCCGCGGTGCCGCCCACCAGTGCGGCAGCCTCGCCGCCCCGGGGCCCGCCCAAGCTGGCGCCCAGCTTGCGGCTCACCAAGGCGGCGATCACCGCGCCGAAGGCCAGTGGCGTCAGCAGGGCAAACAGCCTTGACCAACGCTCCAGCCTTGCGTCGCCGACGGCCGTGGCCGCGCCGCTGGTGCCGTGCGCGTGCCGTGCCTTGTCGAAGTTGCCACCATGGTCAACGGCTTCCACCGCAGCCGCCGCGCCGCCGTCCGCCGTGCGACCCTGCCAGCGCGTCAGCAGGCTCGGGGAGGGCGGGCGGATCTGCTTGCGGACCGAGACATAGGCCAACACCAGCGCCACGCTGCCGGTGATCAGCGACAGCAGCAGCGCGCGCTCGGCCACCGCGGCGGCGCTGACGGCGGCGCCGGCGGCAGCGGCCGCCTTGGCGCTGATGCCCGGGGCCACGCCGATCACATAGTCCGAGGACAGCGCCATGCCCTGCCCAGCGATGGCGATCGCCATCGCCCCGGCCAGCGGGGGCAGGCCGGCGGCGATCGCGGCCGGCAGCAGGATCGTCGAGACCAGGGGCACGGCCGGCGTCGGCCAGAAGAACAGCGAAATCGCGTAGGTGATCGCAGCCAGGATGAAGTAGGCGGTGTGCCCGTTCTTCATCACCATCCGGAACGGCTCCACCATGCGGATATCAGAGCGCAGCGCCTTGAGAGCGTTGAGCAGCGCGGTCATCAGTGCGATCACCAGGAAGATGTTGAACAACTCGCGCGCGGCCACCAGGCTGGCGTTGAAGACGCTGGCCAGCGCGCTGACCGGGCTGCGGCTCCAGGCCAGCGCGACCAGGAAGGTCGCAAGGATCGATGGCACGACCACGTTGGCGCGCAGTACCATCGTCAGCACGATGGCGAGCACGCCGGCGAGGTAGGCCCAATGGGCCGGGCCGAGCGCGATGTCTGCTTGCATGGGGGCTTGTCTCCAGAACGGCGGGGCGGGGCAGCCGGTCTCGCGATCTCGTGATGAAGCAGGAACCGCCATCGTAGCCGGCCCGCGTGCCGCGCCGCAACAGCCGCCGTGCCGCGTCCGCCCCGAACATGCCGTGCAGTGTCTCAGGCGCCCTGTTCGGCCGCTGCCGCCAGTTCCACGCGTGCGCTTGCGGCGCCCGCGCCGTTGCCCGCACGCTTTTCTTCCCACAGCAACAAGCACTAAATGAGCAGGCATTGGTTCCAGCACCCGGTTCGCCAGATGAGCACAGCCGCCGCTTGTCCAAGGCAGGAACGGCCCTTGGTGCGCTGGTCAAGGACAGCGGCGCTACAGCCCAATAGGAATGCCTGGAAGGCATCTCACGTTCCTCTCTGGCGTGCATTTCTTCGGGCTTGTGCGAAGCCCCTTGCCCAGGGTCCGCGTCAGAGGACTCTTCCCGCCCATCCGGCATCTCGTTGGTCAATGGCCGAATCGGCTGAAGAAATCTATCGTGCCATCTCTGAGGCGCTCGATAGCTCGCAGATCGCCCGGATCGAAGCGTTGTTTAACGGTCAGGTTGGCAAATCGGAGACCGCGCCAAAACGGCGGCAAACCACCAGACCACTGCCGAGAGGCCAATGAGGCACCTACAATGCGCGCATGGCTTCCGATCCTGGGTCGGCGACCTCCGTCCTTCAACTTCGAATTGCTCTGCGCGGCCTGAGCCCGCCGGTTTGGCGACGCGTCCTCGTACCTGAGCACTTGACGCTCGGACAATTGCACACTGTCCTCCAGATAGTCATGGGCTGGGCCGACGAACATCTGCAAGTTTGCAGCGTTGATGTCGTATGGTCTGACCGTCAACGTCCTGCAAGAGGTATTGCCGCTCGATCATGTGCTGGCAGCCAGCTCGATCCGGCGCCAGGTCACCACGCTCGGTCGCCGGCTGGAAGCGGAACAAGCCACCGACGCCCGGCAGCAGGCGGAGGTGGCGGCGAGCGTCGGTTCGCCCGACATCCCGGAGCCCAGTCCGGTCCGCGCCGTCGGCATTGACGGCGGCTACCTTCGGTTGGCCGGCCACCGGCGCCGCCAGGACGGCTGGTTTGAAGTGATCGTCGGGAAGTCCCTGCGGGATCAGGATGGCGGGCATAGTTTCGCCTACGTGCACAAGCTGGAGCACCGGCCGGCCGGCCGATCGTATGTGGAACTTCCTGCTACGAGAAGGTGTGCAACCCAGTCAGCCGGTCACCTTCCTGTCGGACGGCGGCGATACCGTACGGTTTGCCCAACTCGGCTTTGGTGACCGCGGTGAGTACGTCCTCGATTGGTTCCACATCGCCATGCGGATACAGAACCTCGAACAGATGATCAAGGGCCGGCCGGCACACTGTGACGGTCCTAGCAACGCTAGCCTTGATCAAGGCGCTGCATGGCGCCAAGTGGCACCTGTGGCACGGCTGCCCCCATCCGGCGTTGCGCCGACTGGAAAGCCTGGGCTTGGATCTGGACGCTGAGGCCAGCCCCGAAGAAGCCAAACTCCTTGGCAAGCTCGAGGAGTTCATCGTCTACCTCGACAACACGTGAACTACGGTGACCGCTATCGGCATGGGGAGCCCATTGCATCAGGTTTTGTCGAGTCAGCCGTCAACCAAGTGGTCAGCAAGCGGTTCGTCAAACGGCAGCAGATGGCCTTGCGGCCTCGGCACGCGCACAACCTGCTGCAAATCCGGACCGCCGTGCTCAATAACCGGCTCCGGTCGTACGTTGAGCGATGGTATCCGTCCATCGCCGGAGAGCAAGGCCACCGCCTTGCCGCTTAGTCAGCCCCTGGTTTGGCGCGCTCCCATGGGAAAGCGCATCAGGCGATCCACGGCAGCGTAAGACCCGGCCTCTGGCCACGGCTTCTGTAGCGCTTGGCATGAAATGCAAAGTCGATGGAATCTGTTGCAAAGCGCCGGCACGCGCCCGGTTCTACATTGGTCTCCATACGCGGCGCACCTCGCGCCGCCCTTGACCCAGGAGACCAAAGCTGTGGAAAAAATTGTCCGGATGTACGAGATCGGCGGGCCGGAAGTGCTGCGCTATGAAAGCACTGAAGTGGGCGACCCCGGCCCCGGCCAGGTACGCATCCGCCACGTGGCGGTTGGCCTGAACTATGCCGATACGTATTTCCGCAACGGGACTTACCGCGTGCCGCTGCCCTCGGGCGTGGGCGTGGAAGCGGCTGGCGTGGTGCGGGCGATCGGCCCGGACGTCACCAATGTTGCCGTCGGCGATCGCGTGACCTACACCGGCTTCATCAATACCCTGGGCGCGTACAGCACCTCGCGCCTGGTGCCCGCCGCAGCGCTGATCCGCCTGCCTGAGACGATCAGCTTCGAGACCGCGGCGGCCATGACCATGCGCGGGCTGACCTCGGCTTACCTGATGCGCCGCATCCACGCCTTCAAGGCAGGCGACAGCATCCTGCTGCACGCCGCGGCCGGTGGCGTGGGTCTGATCGTTTCGCAGTGGGCCAAGCTGCTGGGCCTGACGGTGATCGGTACGGTTTCCTCCGAAGCCAAGGCCGAGGTGGCGCGGGCGCACGGCTGCGATCATGTCATCAACTACGGCCATGAAGACGTGGCGGAGCGGGTGCGCGCGCTGACCGATGGCGTCGGCGTGTCGGTGGTGTTCGACAGCGTGGGCAAGTCGACCTTCATGGCGTCGCTGGATTCGCTCAAGCGGCGCGGCACCATGGTGTGCGTAGGCACCGCCTCGGGCCCGATTCCTCCGTTCGACCCGGTGCTGCTGGCCATGAAGGGCTCGTTGTTCCTGACTCGTCCTGCGCTGGCGGACTACATCGCCGACCCGGCCGAAAAGGCCGAACTGGCCGGCGAACTGTTCGATCACGTCGGCGCGGGCCGTATCCGCATCGAGATCAACCAGCGCTATGCCCTGGAAGATGCGGTGCAGGCACACCAAGACCTGGAGTCGCGCAAGACCACAGGCTCTTCGATCTTCGTCATCTGAGGCAACGCCATGCAAGTCCAACAAACTACCTGCGCGCTTGGCGCCGAACTGAGTGGTGTCGACCTGGCCGATGCGATTCGCGACGACGGCCTGTTTGCCGAGATCCGCGCCTTGCTGCTGAAGCACCGCGTTCTGTTCCTGCGCAACCAGCAGTTCAGCCGCGCCGAACATGTCACCTTTGCGCGGCGCTTTGGCGAGCTGGAAGACCATCCCGTTGCCGGCAGCGATCCCGAGCACCCGGGCCTGGTCCGCATCTACAAGACCCCGGACCAGCCCAACGACCGCTACGAGAACGCCTGGCACTCCGATGCCACCTGGCGCGAAGCCCCGCAGTTCGGCGCCGTGCTGCGCTGCGTGGAATGCCCGCCGGTTGGCGGCGACACCATGTGGGCCAATATGGCACTTGCCTATGAGCGCCTGCCTGCGTACATCAAGGAGCAGATCGCCGACCTGCGCGCACGCCACAGCATCGAGGCCTCTTTTGGCGCGGCGATGCCGATCGAGAAGCGCCTGGCGCTGAAGGCCCAGTATCCCGACGCGGAACACCCGGTGGTGCGCACGCACCCGGATACCGGCGAGAAGATCCTCTATGTGAACGCCTTCACCACGCATTTCACCAACTACCACACGCCTGGGCGGGTGCGCTCCGGCCAGGACGCCAATCCGGGCGCGGGCGACCTGCTGCGCTACCTGGTCAGCCAGGCGTATATCCCCGAATACCAGGTGCGCTGGCGCTGGGAACCCAACTGCGTGGCGATCTGGGACAACACCGCCACCCAGCACTACGCCGTGATGGACTATCCACCTTGCCACCGCAAGATGGAGCGCGCGGGCATTATCGGCAGCAAGCCGTACTGATGGACAAGGCAGGACAAGCAATGCAAGACAACCTGATTACGGCCGCACAGTCGGCCTACGCTTACCCGCTGCTGGTCAAGCAGCTCCTGATCAACTCGGTCAGTCTCTACGGCGACCAGGAGATCAGCTACCGCGGCCAGATGCGCTACACCTTCCGCGATTTCCGCGGCCGCATCGGCCAGCTGGCGTCGGCGCTCACCGCGCTCGGTGCCGGGCACGGGACCACCGTGGCGGTGATGGACTGGGACAGCCATCGCTACCTGGAATGCTACTTCGGCGTACCCATGATGGGCGCGACGCTGTTCACGGTGAACGTGCGGCTGTCGCCCCAGCAGATCCTGTACACGCTGAACGACGCCGGCGCGGACGTCGTGCTGTTCCATCCGGACTTCGCGCCGGTGCTCGAGCAGATCCGCGGCGAGCTGACCTGCAACCCGCGCTTCGTGCTGATGGCCGACGGCCAGGACGCACCGGCGCTGACCTTGCCGCTGGCGGGGGAGTATGAGGCGCTGCTCGACGACGCGTCGCCAGACTTCGAGTTCAGGGACTTCGACGAGAACACCAAGGCCGCGACCTTCTACACCACCGGCACCACCGGCGATCCCAAGGGCGTCTGCTACAGCCACCGCGAGATCGTGCTGCACACGCTGGCATCGGCAACCAGCCTGTGTTCGCCGCGCGAGGGCCAGCGCATGCATCGTGAAGACGTCTATATGCCGATCACGCCGATGTTCCACGTGCTGGCATGGGGCATCCCGTACATTGCCATGATGCTGGGCCTGCGTACCGTACTGCCGGGCCGCTACGCCCCGGATGCGCTGCTGAAGCTGCGCGAGACCGAGAAAGTCACCTTCTCGCACTGCGTGCCGACCATCCTGCAGATGCTGCTGCAGTCCGCGCAGGGCAGCGCGCAGGACCTGTCGGGCTGGAAGATCATCATCGGCGGCTCGGCGCTGCCGCCCGCGCTGTGCGAGGCGGCGCTGGCGCGGGGCATCGACATCTTTGCCGGCTACGGCATGTCCGAGACCGGCCCGATCGTGTCGCTGGCCCAGATTCCGCCGGGTTGTACGCCCAGGGACCGCGCCGAGGAAGTCCGCATGCGCTGCTCGACCGGTCGCCCGGTGACGCTGGTGGACTACCGCATTGTCAGCGAAGACATGCAGGACTTGCCGCGCGACGGCAAGAGCCGCGGCGAGATCGTGCTGCGCGCGCCGTTCCTGACCAAGGGCTATTTCGGCAAGCCGCAAGCGTCGGAAGACCTGTGGTCGGGCGGCTTCCTGCATACCCAGGATGTCGCGGTGATGGGCGAGGACGGCTTCGTGCAGATCGTCGACCGTATCAAGGACGTCATCAAGACCGGCGGCGAATGGGTGTCTTCCATTGAAGTGGAGAACCTGATCACGGAGGTGCCGGGGGTGCAGGAATGCGCCGTGATCGGCGTGCCGGATGCGAAGTGGGGCGAGCGGCCGATGGCCTTCGTGGTGCGCAAGGCGGGCGCCGAAGTCAAGGCCGAGCAGATCCGCGACCAGCTGATGGCGCACGCGGATTCGCGCCGGATCAGCAAGTATGCCGTGCCGGAGGCCGAGCGCATCACCTTCATTGAAGCGATCCCGAAGACCAGTGTCGGCAAGATCAACAAGAAGCAGCTGCGCGAAGACGCAGCCTGAAGGGTAGTAAAGGGAATTCGCGGCAGTCCTCGGGCGGGGACTGCCGCTTTTTTTTTTGCTTTATCGCCGATCGTTATTTCGCCGAGCGGTTCGAGTGCCATGAGGAAGAACGCCTTGCTCGCTGCATAGTCGCTGACTCCTGCATGAGCCCGGCGTTTGCGAGAGACCGCTGTTATGGCCGAACTCGGCCTTTTATCCCTTGGTGAGCGAATCATCGCCGAATCCCGCACTTGCCGCTGTTATCGTTGCCATGCAACAACAGCGACAGGAAGGTGCAGGTGGCTTTGACTGATATTACGGCCCGGCTTCGCTGCCGGGAGGGGTATAGCTTGCGCGATGGCTGGGAGAGAACCCGCAACGGTGAGTTTTCTTGCGTGCGTCACGGGCAAAAGCAAAACGCCTCCCGAAGGAGGCGCACAGGCTGCCGGCGAGTGGCCGGGGTCAGGGCTGGATATTGAAGGTCTTCACGATCGCCGCATTGCGCTCAAACTCGGCATTCAGGGACTGGCTCAGTTCCGACAGCGTCTGCTCGCGCATCGGCTCATAGCTCAATGCCTGCATCCGTTCCTGCACCTTGGGCGTTGCCGCCGCCTTGTAAGTGGCGGCCTGGATCTTCTGCGCCAGCTCTGCGGGCACGCGCGCCGAGGCAATCACGCCGACCCAGTTGCTGAACTCCACATCCGGATAACCCAGCTCCGCGAAGGTCGGCACCTGGGGCAGCAGCGGCGAGCGGTTCTTTGAAGCCACCGCATAGGCTTGCAGCTTGCCGGCCTTGATCATCGGCAGCGAGGTCACCATGCCGTCGTACATCAGCGCGATCTGGCCGCCCATCACCTGGGCCAGCGCCGGCGAGGAGCCGGCAAAGGGAACGTGCGCAAGGTCGAGGCCGGCCTTCTGGTTCATGATCACGCCGGCATAGTGGGATGCGGTGCCGGCGCTGTAGGAAGCAAAGCTCAGCTTGCCAGGGTTGGCATGCACGTAGTTCACCATGCTCTTGAAGTCCTTGGCGGGCAGGGCCGGCGCGCCCACCAGCAGCAGGCGCGAGCGTGCCACCGCGGCCACGGGCCGGATATCCTTCATCGTGTTGTACGGCGTCTTGAGCACGTGGGGGACTTCAGTCAGCACATTGGTGGCCGTCACCATGATGGTCTGGCCGTCGGGCGGTGCCTGCAGCATGGCGCTGATCGCGATGCCGCCGCCGGCGCCCGGCTTGTTGTCGACCACGACCGGCTGGCCGAGGTCCTGCGACAGCTGGTCGGCCAGAAGGCGGGCAATCACGTCCATGGTGCCGCCGGCAGGGGCCGGCACCAGCATGCGTACGGGCTTGTTGGTCCACGCCATGGCCGAGGGCATGGACAGGGCCATGACGGCGCTGACGGCGGCCAGAACGGCGTGGCGCAGGCGAAAAAGGGCAGGGCGTTGAGGCATCTGTGTCTCCGTTGAAAGTCTAGGGTATGGATACGCCCATGCCTGCCTTCTTGTCGGGGGCAGTTACACGGGATATTGCAGAAAAATCGAGGCGTGGGCGCAATGCCGCCGTCGCCAGGGTGTTCAGGCGGTGGCCCGGGTGGCGCGCTGCTTCGCGCGCGCCAGCGCGTGCAGCATGGCTTCCAGCAGCGCGGCGGGAGGCCGCGCGCCAGACACCCTGCGGGTGCCGTCGAAGATAAAGTGCGGCACGCCTAGTCCGGCCCGCAAGACCGGTTCTTGCGGGCCGCCGAGTGACGGCAGCCAGTCCAGGTCACGGTGTGCATCCGCATCGGGTTGAGCCGGGACCTGATCCGGAATCGCGACGCCGCAGGTCGCGGCGGCCTGTCGCAGCACGCGCGGATCACCGATGTTCTCGGCGCGCAGGAAGTAGCGCGTGAACAGTTCGTCGATCAGCGCAGCGGCCGCGTCTGCCCCTGCCTGTTGCCGGGCAAGGCGTACCAGGCGATGGGCCAGCAGGGTGTTCGGGAAGGTCTCGATGCGATCCAGTGCCAGCGTGAGGCCGGCATCTTGTGCCGCGGCACAGACCTGTGCCTGGCGTGCCGCCACTGCCTGGGGGCTGCCCAGGCGTGCCACATAGAAGTCGCGGTAGGGCAGGCCGGCCGGCGGCATGGCCGGAATCAGCGGATAAGAACGCCATTCCACCTGCACGGCGACGTCCGGACGCTCCCGCCCGAGCAAGGCGATGGCGCTTTCCAGGTGCTTCTTGCCGATCAGGCACCAGGGACAGATCAGGTCGAAATAGGCCTCGACCGAGAGCGTGGATGGATGGTTCATGGCAGCAGCTTCAAGACGCCAGCCGGCGAGCCCGGCGCAGGCCGCAGCAGGCTGTGGAATATCAGGGGGTGGGCGCCGGGGCGCGGCTGTGCCACGACTGGCGCGCCGGCAGCGAAGCCATGACCTCGGCGCGCTCTGCGTCGGTCATCTGCGCCCAGCGGCCGATCTCGACCGGAGTCCTGCCGCAGCCTTGGCAATACTTGCCAGCGAGGTCCATGCGGCAGATGTTCAGGCACGGATTGATGACGGAGAGGGGCGGGTTCATGGCTTGCAAGGTAAGTTGGACGACGGTGCGGCGGCAGGCGCTTGCGCCCGCAGCCGCACCGGTGCGCGCGTCAGGCCGCGCGCAGGGGCAGGTTCTTCTGGCCGGCCTTGCGGTTCGGCGCCATGCCGTGCGCGGCCAGGGTTTCGTCGGCGCTGTCGTACCAGGTGCCGATGCGGTAGATCTCGCGGGCTTCCTTGCCCGAGGCGATCTCGCGGCCCAGTTCCTTGGCCACGCGCACGCACTGCTCGATCTGCTGCACGGAAGTCATGCGGTTGCCGTGCTGGTCGATGATGGTGTCCTCGATGCCGCAGCGCGGGTGCAGGCCCATCGACATCGCCATCATGTTGAACGGCAGCACGTTCTTCAGCAGCGATTCCGCGGTCAGGGTGCAACCGTCCGGCGCGCGGTGCACGAAGTTGAAGAAGTTGAACGGGTTGGGACCGTCGAAGCCGCCGCCGATGCCGATCCAGGTCAGGTTCAGCGGGCCCTTGTAGTGGCCTGCGCGCACCATGCGCTCCAGCGTTTCCATGGCATGGATGCCGGTGAGCTGGAAGTGCGGCTGGATGCCTGAGTTGCTCAGGCGGCGCAGGTGCTCTTCCACCCAGCCCGGTCCGGCCGGCACCGTCATTTCGCGGTAGGCAGCCTGGTAGGCTGGATGCTCCAGCGAGGTACCCTTCAGGTATTCGGGGTACAGCAGCTCCATGATGTTCATCTGCGTGGTGTTGATCGCCACGGTCACCTGGTCCGGCTTCGGGTCCAGTTCAGCCAGCATGTGGCGGGTATCGTCCGACAACCACTTGGCCGCCTGGCCGTCGTCTTCCGGCGCGAAGGAGATGGAGCCGCCCACCTGGATGATCATGTCCGGCACCGCGGCGCGCACGCCGGCGATCAGTTCGTTGAACTTGGACAGGCGCTTGGAGCCCTTGCCGTCCAGTTCGCGCACGTGCAGGTGCAGCACGGTGGCGCCGGCGTTGTAGCAATCCACGGCCTTCTGGATTTGATCTTCCATCGTCACCGGAATATCTTCCGGGAAATCCGCGGGCATCCACTCGGGGCCGTACGGCGCCACGGTGATGACCACCTTGTCCTGGTTTTCGGGGTGCAGGGAATCGTCGAGGAATTGCACAGTTGCTCCTGGTATGTTGTGGGCGGACCGCCTGGATTTCCGCCTGCCTGGCGGTCGCGTTTGCGGTATCAAGTTCAGTGGCTGAAGTATCGTGTATCGACACGCGGCGATTTGACGATCCGGGACGAACGATTTACATTTCGGGACAGTCAGGGAAAACACGATGTCCTACTACCTTCGCAGCGCCAGCCTCACCAACTATGTGGAAGTCGCCCGCGCGGTAGGGCTCGACCCGCACCAGCAACTGCGCGCGGCCAGGATCGGCCGCGACGTCCTGCTCGACCCCGATATCCGCATCCCGGCGGGGCTGGTGGGCCGCTTGCTGGATGCCTCGGCGCGCGCTTCGCAGGCGGACGACTTCGGCCTGCGCATGGCGGAGTTGCGCCAGTTCTCCAACCTCGGGCCGCTGGCCTTCGTGGTGCGCGAGCAGCCCACGCTGCGCCGGGCGCTGGAGTCCATGGTGCTTTACATGGGCCTGCAGAATGAGGCGCTCGCGATGCGCCTGGAAGAGGCCGAAGGCCTGGTGATGATCCGGCTGCAGATCCTGAGCGAGCAGCCCGGCACGCTGCGCCAGGCCACTGACCTGGCCGTCGGGGTGATGTACCGCATGCTCAGCCTGTTTCTCGGGCCGAGCTGGCGGCCGCGCAGCATCTGCTTCACGCATGCCGCGCCCGCCAGCCTGGCTACCTTGGCGCGCGTGTTCGGCATGCCGGCGTTGTTCAACCAGGACTTTGACGGCATCGTCTGCGTGGCATCGGACCTGGACGCGCCGCTGCCTTCCTATGACCCGGTGATGGTGGGGCAGGTGCAGCGTTATCTCGGCACCTTGCTCGCGCAGGCAAACAGCACCATGGCGGACAAGGTGCGCAAGCTGGTCTACGTGCTGCTGCCGGGCGGCATGTGCTCGGTTGATCGCGTGGCGCAGCATCTTGGCGTGGACCGCCGCACGGTACACCGGCGCCTGTTGCAGGAGGGCACCACGTATTCGCAGATCCTCAATGAGGCGCGCGCGGGGCTGGTGATCGGCTATATCGAAAACCCCGGGCGCGCGCTGTCGGAAGTGGCCACGCTGCTGGGTTTTTCGTCCTTGAGCGCGTTCTCGCGCTGGTTCAGCGGGCAGTTCGGCTGCAGCGTGTCGAAGTGGCGCGCGCAGCAGCAGGGACAAGAGCGGGTGCCCGAAGCCGCAAGCCACGCGCAGGGATTGCTCTAGGGCCTGTCCACCTATAAAACGTACGCGCGTTGGCCCGAGCCGGGGTCAGCTACGCGAAGGGCGTCGCCGCAAAGGGTCATTCCCTTTGCAAGGCGCCCGACAAAGTAGATGGCCCCGCCTCGGGCCAACCCGCAGGGCAAGGGGGATACGCGGCGCATGGCGTCGTTGCCAGCCGCTTGTTTGGAATGACCAAGCGGCGCGACTGGCGCCTAGCCCTGCGCCGCGTATCCCCCTTGCGCGCGCACGTTTTATATGTGAACAGGCCCTTCTATGAGGGCGAGGGTGTCAACCCCCCTTACAGTATTGGATTTCAGCATAGGAATGTCTGGCGCGATACTCTCTCCTTGCAAGCCATTACTTTTCGTTCGCGGACTGACGCGGCACGA
>NZ_QKWJ01000128.1 GCF_003353055.1 Cupriavidus lacunae | reverse complement strand
GCTCTTTGAGCTGCAGAGATGGGCGCCAATATTATTTCATGTATGACTTCCGAGCCCATTCAGTCATGATTTACGGCCAAGAGCGCTGATCCGGCGCCTTGCTTTGCGAAAGTAGGGCTAGTCTAGGGAGTGCGCTCGAACACGGTGGTTACCCAAACACTACAAGTAAATGACGGCCGCAGTGATGACCGACTGATTCCCGCCCCCGCTTGGCATTGTAATAACTGGGCACTTCCTTTTCGGTCCAGGCGCCTAGACTTGCCATCATGCTGTACCGCAAACTGCTTTACGCAGCGCCACTTGTAAACCCGCTGTATCGAAGACTCTGCTCGGGTCGTGAGCCGTCGAAAAGCCTACGCTTCCGCGGCGTTCGGTGCGGCACGTTAGCGCTATCTCAACGCCCCAGATCAGGAGTCCTCCATGGAAAGCAAGCAAAAGGCGGGCAGCCTCACCCAACGCATGACGATCGGCGACTTCCTGCTTCGCCGTCTTGAGGAAGCCGGCATTCGGCACCTGTTCGGCGTCCCCGGCGACTACAACCTCACGCTGTTGCAGCAGCTCCAGGATGGCGGCGCGCTGGAATGGGTCGGCACGACCGGTGAGCTGACCTCCTCCTATGCGGCGGACGGCTATGCCCGGCTGAATGGTCTCGGCGCGCTGCTTGTCACGAACGGGGTCGGCGCCCTGAGCGCCCTCAACGGTGTCGCCGGTGCCTACGCCGAGCACGTCCCAGTCATCTGCATCTGCGGTTCGATACCGCTCAGGTCTATCGATCGTGGCCTGGGGATGCACCACACGATGGCCGACGGAAACTTTGATCACTTCCTTCGCGCGTACGCGCCGATGACCGCGGCGCAGGTCAGGATCACTCCGCGTAACGCGGCAATCGAGATCGACCGCCTGATCCTCACCGCCTGGCGCGAGAAGCTCCCGGTGTACATGGAACTGCCGTCCGACATCCCTTATCTCGAGATCGAAGTGGCTGCAGCTCCGCTCGTCCTTGCCGAGCCGCCCAGCGATCCGGAACGGCTGCGGTCGTGCAGCGCCGCGGTCGCGGCAAGGCTGTCCGCCGCCACCTCACCAGCGATCCTGGTGGATGCGGACGCGGACCGCTTTGGCGTCGCCTCCGAGCTCATGGAGCTGGCCCAGAAGATGCAAGCACCGGTGGCAGTGATCAACGCAGCCAAGGGCGTGATCGACGAGTCGTTCCCGCGTTACGTTGGCATCTACGCCGGCAAGGCCAGCGAGCCGGGTGTACGTGAGACGATCGAGAGCAGCGACTGCCTGCTCGCCATCGGCTACCGACCGATCGAGGTGACCACAGGCGATTTCACGGCAATGCTGCCCACCGGCACGATCCACGCCCGCGGCCATGCAGTGGACGTCGGCGAAGACAACTATCAGGCGGTAACCCTCAAGGAAGTGCTCCGCGGCGTCATCGACGCTGTCCCGCAAGTCACGAACCGCCCCGCGCGCGCCGCTGCCGCAGTAGTACCGGGCACGCACGCCGACGGGTCCGCCAGCCTGACTCAGGCTGCCTACTGGCAGGCCATCCAGGGCTACCTGCGGCCCGGCGATGTCCTGTACGTCGACAATGGCACTTCATTTTCCCTCCTCGGCCTGAAGCTTCCGCCGCACTGCACCTTCATCGGATCGATAAACTGGGGATCGATCGGCTATTCGGTGGGCGCCCTGCTTGGCGCGCTGACTGCGGCGCCAGACCGTCGTCACATTCTGCTCGTGGGCGATGGCTCCTTCCAGGTCACGGCGCAGGAGCTGTCGACCATTCTTCGACACGATCACAAGCCGGTGATCTTGCTGATCAACAACGGTGGATACACCATCGAACGCGGCTACCTCGGCAAGGCCGAGGCCTACAACGACATCGCCAACTGGGCCTACGCTGATCTGCCGAAAGCACTCCATCCCGGCACCACGGCGCAATCGTTCGTGGTCAGGACCTGCGGGGATCTGCAAGATGCCCTCGGCGCGCTGAACGACAAGCTGGTTTTTGTCGAGTCGATCATGGACCCCTGTGACGCTCCCGCCGCAGTCACCCGAAGCAGCAACCTGGGGGCCGAGCTCGACTACGGGCCTCGCGGCCCGCAGCACCGCGACGGCCTGCAACTCCGGCCCAACCCACTGTAGATAAAAAAATTGATGGTCACGCGACGTACTCGACCCACGCCGCCACGCGAACGCGCGGGCAGAGTCCGTTCACCAGGCAAGGAATCCCCTGGAGACCTTTAAAGGCAGCAAGCGAAAAGTCATCATGATCTTTGTCGTGCCTGGCGTTGAGCCTCTTTCCCTGCCGTCAACGCCTGACTACTCGCAGCCGCTACTGCCCAAACTCACTGAACTTCGCCGCCAGGAACTCCACAAACAGCCGGATCCGGGACGACAACTGGTGCCGCTGCTGGTAGACGGCATAGATGTCCGCCTCCGGCGTTGTGTACTGCGGTAGTACCTGGACCAGCCGCCCACTGCGCAGGAACCGCTCGATATCCCACTCGGCGCGCATCAGGATGCCGTGGCCTTCCAGCGCCCAGTTCACCGCGATCTCGCCGTCATTGGTGGTGAGGTTGCCTCGCACATGGACCGATTCGGTCCGCTCTTTCGCGCCCTTGCCGGAGGTCAGGCGCCATACGCCATAGGCGTCGCTGCCCTGGCGGATGCCGATGCAGTTGTGCTTGCGCAGGTCGGCGGGCGTGTGCGGCGTGCCGTGACTGCGCAGGTATTTGGGCGAGGCGCACAGCAGCCGCCGGTTCGGCGCCAGCTTCTTGGCGACAATGCGCGCGTCGGGCGGCTGGCCGAAGCGGATGCAGACGTCGAAGGCGTCTTCAGTCAGCGGCGGCGGATCGGCGGACAGCTGGAGCTGGACGTCGACCTCGGGGTAGGCAGCGACATACTCGGAGATTACCGGCGCCACATGCATGCGCCCGAACCCCAGGGTGGCATTGACCCGCAGCAGGCCGCTCGGCCGGCCCTTGGAGCGGGTCAGGATCTGGTCCAGGTCATCGATCTCGCTGAGGATGCGTCGGGCGTGTTCCAGGTAGACCTCGCCCTCCGGCGTCAGGCTCATGCGCCGCGTGGTGCGCGTCACCAGCGGCATGCCGATGCGCGCCTCCATCAGCGCCAGCCGCTTGCTGACCGCAGCCGTTGTGATTCCGAGGTCGCGTGCTGCCGCGCTCAGGCTGCCGGCAGTGGCGACTGAGGTGAAAAAGCCAAGCTCGGACGGCTGGATACCGGACGAAGACGCCATTCCATCTTTAATTTCAGGTTAAGAATGGTTTAACTCTACAAGCGATCCAATACCTTGTCCACGGCCCAGAATCCGCTCCACGCACTCAACGCGATTCAGACCAGGAGACCCAGATGAAGACGTACCGCATTGCAACGATCCCCGGCGATGGCATTGGCAAGGAGGTGGTGCCGGCCGGCCGTGAAGTGATGGAGGCCCTGGCGGCTGCCGGCGCGAACTTCCGCTTTGAATTCGAAGACTTCGACTGGGGCGGCGATTACTACCGCCAGCATGGCGTGATGATGCCCGCTGACGGTCTGGATGCGCTGCGTGACAAGGACGCCATCCTGTTCGGCTCGGCCGGCGACCCGCATATCCCCGATCACATCACGCTGTGGGGCCTGCGCCTGAAGATCTGCCAGGGCTTTGACCAATACGCCAACGTGCGCCCGACGCGCATCCTGCCCGGCATCGACGGGCCGCTCAAGCGCTGTGCCCCGGAAGACCTGAACTGGGTGATCGTGCGCGAGAACTCGGAAGGCGAATACTCGGGCGTGGGCGGCCGCGTGCACCAGGGCCACCCGATCGAGGCGGCCACCGACGTCAGCATGATGACCCGCGTCGGCGTGGAGCGCATCCTGCGCTTTGCTTTCAAGCTGGCGCAGTCGCGTCCGCGCAAGCAGCTGACGGTGATCACCAAGTCCAATGCGCAGCGCCACGCCATGGTGATGTGGGACGAGGTGGCCGTGCAGGTGGCCAGGGAATTCCCGGACGTCACCTGGGACAAGGAACTGGTCGATGCCGCCACGGCGCGCATGGTGAACCGTCCGGCGTCGCTTGACACCATCGTCGCCACTAACCTGCACGCCGACATCCTGAGCGACCTGGCTGCGGCACTGGCCGGCAGCCTGGGCATCGCCCCGACCGGCAACATCGATCCGGAGCGCCGCTACCCGTCGATGTTCGAGCCGATCCACGGTTCGGCCTTCGACATCATGGGCAAGGGCCTGGCCAACCCGGTCGGCACCTTCTGGTCGGTGGTCATGCTGCTGGAACACCTCGGCGAGAACGAGGCGGCGCAGCGGGTGATGCAGGCCGTTGAAGCCGTGACCGCGAACCCCGCGCTGCATACCGGCGACCTCGGCGGCAAGGCGACCACCGCTGAAGTGACCAAGGCGGTCTGCGACCTCCTTACCGCCGGCCAGCAGGCAAAGGCGGCCTGACCGCCAGCCCACATGAGCCCGGCCACGGCCGGGCCCCCCCCCCGCGGGCCGGCCCGGCCCGCACCGCCTTCCGGCATGGAAAGCAGCCGTCCAGAGCTGCGCCGGAAGCGCTTTGCCTTAAAGACATAGCAGGAGACAGCAATGATTCACAGGCTGCTAGGCAAGCTCTACGTCCAGGTATTGCTAGGCGTCAGCGCCGGTGTTGCCCTGGGCGTGTGGGCGCCGGATATCGCGAGTGACCTGAAGCCGCTTGGTGACATCTTCATCAAGCTGATCAAGATGGTGTTCGCGCCGATCATCTTCGCGACCGTGGTGCTAGGCATCGCGCGCATGGAGAACATGAAGGAGCTCGGCCGCGTTGGCGTGCGGGCCCTGATCTATTTTGAGGTGCTGTCGACGTTTGCGCTGGCCCTGGGGCTGCTCGTCGTCAACGTGGTCCAGCCGGGCCATGGCATGAATATCGATCCGGCACACCTGGACACCAAGGCCATCGCCAGCTACACGCATGCCGCGGAGAAGCCGCACACGTTCATCGACTTCATGATGAACCTGGTGCCGACCAGCATCGTCGATGCGCTGGCCAAGAACGATATCCTGCAGATCCTGGTCTTTGCCACGCTGTTCGGCATTGCGCTGTCGCATATCGGCGCGCGCGCCAGGCCGGTGGTGGATTTCCTGGACTCCTTCACGCACGGCATCTTCACGGTGGTGGGGATGATCATGCGGCTGGCGCCGATCGCGGCGTTCGGCGCCATGGCCTTTACCGTGGGCAAATACGGCCTGGGCTCGGTGGTCTCGCTGGGCAAGCTGATGGGCACGATGTACATCACCTGCTTCCTGTTCGTGGTGATCGTGCTGGGCGGCGTGGCCCGGCTGTCGGGATTCAGCTTGTGGAAGTTCCTGAAGTACATCCGCGATGAGATTTTCACGGTGCTGGGCACCAGCTCGTCGGAATCGGTGGTGCCGCAGCTGATGCGCAAGCTGGAGAACGCCGGCGTCTCCAAGCCGGTGGTGGGGCTGGTGGTGCCTGCCGGCCTGACCTTCAATCCGGACGGGCAGTGCATCTACTACACCATGGCTGCGATCTTTGTGGCCCAGGCAACCAACACGCCGCTGACGCTGATGGACCAGCTGATCGTGCTTGGCGTGCTGCTGCTGACTTCCAAGGGCTCGGCGGGCGTGACCGGCTCGGGCTTTATCACGCTGGCGGCGACGCTGGCGTCGCTGGGCAAGATCCCTGTTGCCGGCATGGTGCTGTTGCTCGGTGTCGACCGCTTCATGTCAGAGGCGCGCGCCATCACCAACACGATCGGCAATGCCGTAGGCACGCTGGCCATTGCGCGGTGGGTGGGGGCCGTGGATCGCCAGCAACTGGCCGATGCGCTGGACGGCAAGCTTGACGACGAAGCCGATGCGGTGCCGCCGGGCAAGGACGAAACCCCGGCACGCGCACGCATGGCCGCAGCGGCGGATGTTCACGCCAACCTGATGCACTAAGGGGCCGACGTGACCAAGCCATATTCCGAGCCCACCGTGCTGCTGCGGCGCATGTTCGAAGCGGCGGTTGCCGCCGCCCAGCCGGCCAGGACCCTGGCGCGGCACCTGCCGCCGCCGCCGCGCGGACGCACCATCGTCATTGGCGCCGGCAAAGCCTCGGCGGCCATGGCGAGCGCGCTGGAAGCGGCGTGGCCCGGGCCGCTTGAAGGCCTGGTCGTCACCCGCTACGGCTATGCGGTGCCGTGCTCGCGCATCGAGATCGTGGAGGCCGCGCACCCGGTGCCGGACGATGCCGGTCTGGCCGCTTCGCAGCGCATGCTGGAGATGGTGGCCGGACTGGGCGAAGACGACCTGGTGATCTGCCTGGTCTCCGGCGGCGGATCGTCGCTGCTGCCATTGCCGCTTCCTGGCATCACGCTCGACGACAAGCAGCGCGTCAACCGCGCGCTGCTCAAGTCCGGCGCCACGATTTCGGAGATGAATTGCGTGCGCCGGCACCTGTCCGCCATCAAGGGTGGCCGGCTGGCCGCGGCGTGCTATCCGGCGCGGGTGCTGAACCTGCTGATTTCCGATGTGCCGGGCGATGACCCGATCGATATCGCCTCGGGCCCGAGCGTGCCTGACCCGACCACGCGCGCCGACGCGCTGGCCATCGTCAGACGATATGCGATCGAGCTGCCGGCTAACGTGATGGATGTGCTGGCGTCCGACGCGGCCGAGACGCTCAAGCCCGGCGACCCGCGCCTGCCGCGCATCCGCACCGAGTTCATCGCCACGCCGCGGCTGGCGCTGGAAGCCGCCGCGCAGGTGGGCCGCGACGCCGGCTATGCCGTGCACATGCTGGGCGACGCTATCGAAGGCGAAGCCCGCGATGTCGGCAAGGTCCTGGGCGGTATCGCGCTGGAAGCCGCCAGGCATGGCCAGCCGTTTGCCGCGCCGTGCGTGCTGCTGTCCGGCGGCGAGACCACCGTCACCGTGCGGGGCGCCGGCAGGGGCGGCAGGAACGTGGAGTTCCTGCTGTCGCTGGCGCTGGCGTTGCGCGGCGAACCCGGCATTTATGCGATGGCGGGCGACACCGATGGTGTCGACGGCCAGGAAGAGATCGCAGGGGCCGTGATCGGCCCCGACACGCTGGACCGTGCCTGGCGCGCCGGCCTGCGTCCGCAGGATGCGCTGGCCGCCAACGACGGCCATGGATTTTTCGAGGCGCTGGGGGATGCTGTCATCACCGGTCCCACGCTGACCAATGTCAACGACTTTCGCGCGATCTTGCTGACGCGCGCTTCTGGAGCCTCCGCATGAGACGCCTTCGCAATGCCAAGATCGTGGCCACGCTCGGTCCCGCCAGCACAGACCTGGCCATGATCGAGCGCCTCTTTGACGCCGGTGCCGATGTGTTCCGCCTCAACTTCAGCCACGGCACCCATGCCGACCACCAGCAGCGTCTGCAGTCCATCCGCGCCATCGAGCAAGCGCGCGGCCGGCCCATTGGCGTGCTGCTGGACCTGCAAGGGCCCAAGCTGCGCATCGGCACCTTTGCCGATGGTCCGGTGAAAGTGGCCGCACAGGCGGCATTCCGGCTGGATCTGGATGCCAGCGTGCCCGGCTCGGTGGAGCGGGTCAGCCTGCCGCATCCGGAGATCTTTGCCGCGCTGAAGCCGGGCGCGGAGCTGCTGGTTGACGATGGGCGTGTGCGGCTGCGCGTGGAGCGGTGCGGTCCGGAGTACGCCGAAACCACCGTGATCAACGGCGGCACGCTGTCCGACCGCAAGGGCGTCAACGTGCCGGGCGTGGTGGTGCCCCTGTCGGCGATGACCGAGAAGGACCGGCGCGACCTGGACTTTGGCCTGTCGCTGGGCGTGGACTGGATTGCGTTGTCGTTCGTGCAGCGCGCCGAGGATATCGAAGAAATCCGGCAGATCGTTGACGGCCGCGCCGGCATCATCGCCAAGCTGGAAAAGCCCGCTGCCATCCAGAGCCTGGAAGCGATCGTGGCGGCATCGGATGCGGTCATGGTGGCGCGCGGCGACCTGGGCGTCGAGATGCCGGCGGAACAGGTGCCGTCGCTGCAAAAGCGCATCGTGCGCGCCTGCCGCAAGGCTGGCAAGCCGGTGATCGTTGCCACCCAGATGCTGGAGTCGATGGTCAGCGCGCCGGTGCCGACGCGCGCCGAGGCTTCCGATGTGGCGACCGCCATCTACGACGGCGCCGACGCCGTGATGCTGTCCGCCGAATCGGCCTCGGGCAGCTACCCGGTGGAGGCCGTGAAGATGATGGACAGCATCATCACGCGCACCGAAGCGGATCCGCACTACCACGAAGCCATCCAGGCCTCGCACTCGGAGCCGCGCGCCGAAGCGGCCGACGCCATCGGCTATGCCGTCAGGCATGTGGCCAACCTGCTGCGCGTGCCGGCAGCGGTCACCTACACCAGCTCAGGCTACTCCGCGCTGCGCATGGCCCGCGAACGGCCCGAAGTGCCGATCCTGGGCATGACGCCGCGCGTGGCCACCGCGCGCCGGCTGGCGCTGGCCTGGGGCGTGCATGCGGTGCTCTGCCACGAAGTGGTCGATGTGCTGGAGATGACCGACCTGGCCAGCCGCACCGTGCTGAAGGAGCAGTTCGGCGTGGCCGGGCAGCAGATCGTCATCTCGGCCGGGCTGCCGTTCACCGTGGCCGGCACCACCAACCTGCTGCGCATCGCGCAGGTCCAGTAAGGGATCCACATGACTGCAATCAGGGAGATTCGCGGCTACGAGTTGCTCGATTCCCGGGGCAACCCGACCGTGGCGGCCCAGGTGGTGCTGGCCGATGGTGCGGAGGGCTTCGCTGCCGCGCCGTCCGGTGCATCGACGGGATCGCGGGAAGCGCTGGAGTTGCGGGACGGCGACAAGCGACGTTATTTCGGTAAAGGTGTGCAGAAGGCGGTGCAGCACATTAACGTCGATATCGCGCGCACGCTCAACGGCCTGGACGCCGCGGACCAGGCCGAGGTGGATGCCTGCCTGATCCGCCTCGATGGCACGCCGGAAAAGTCGCGCCTTGGTGCCAATGCGCTGCTGGCCGTTTCGCTGGCCAGCGCCAGGGCGGCGGCGGCTTCGGCCGGCCTGCCGCTGTACCGGTCGGTGAGTGCCGGCAGGAACGAGACCCGCCTGCCGCTGCCGATGATGAATATCATCAACGGGGGCGCGCATGCCAACAACAGCGTCGACATGCAGGAGTTCATGATCCTGCCGCTTGGCGCGCCAAGCTTCTCCGAGGCATTGCGCTGGGGCGCGGAAGTGTTCCATACGCTCAAGGGTGTGCTGAAGGCGCGTGGGTTTGCCACGGCGGTGGGCGATGAAGGCGGATTCGCGCCGGACCTGGCTTCGAACGAGCATGCGCTCGAGGTCATCATGCAGGCCATTGAATCCGCGGGCTTCCGGGCCGGCCGCGATATTGCGCTGGGCCTGGACGTGGCCAGCTCCGAGTTCTATGAAGATGGCCGCTATGCCTTGCAGTCCGAAGGCCGCAGCTACGACGCGCAAGGCTTTGTCGACCTGCTGGACAGCTGGGTACGCCAGTACCCCATCGTCACCATCGAGGACGGCATGGCGGAGCAGGACTGGGGCGGATGGCGCCTGCTGACCGAGCGCCTGGGCGCGCGCGTGCAACTGGTGGGCGACGACCTGTTCGTGACCAATGCCGCGATCCTCGAAGAAGGCATCGCGCAAGGGGTTGCCAATGCCATCCTGATCAAGCCGAACCAGATCGGCACGCTGACCGAGACCCTGCAGGCCATCTCGGTGGCCGAGCGGGCCGGCTACGCATCGGTGATGTCGCACCGCTCCGGCGAGACCGAGGACACCACCATCGCCGACCTGAGCGTATGCACCGCGGCCACGCAGATCAAGACCGGCTCGCTGAGCCGCTCCGACCGCGTCGCCAAGTACAACCGGCTGCTGTTCATCGAAGCGGAACTGGGTTGCGCCGCAACCTTTGCCGGGAGGCAGGCGATTGCGCCGGGGAAGTAGGGCTGCAAACAGCCGATAGCCGGCTGCAAACATAGAATATTCAGGAGACAAATCATGCGTGGTACTGAACTCGTGCGTCGTATTTCCGGGGCGGCCGTGCTGGCTGCCGGCTTGATCGTCAGCGGCACGTGCCTGGCGCAGGAGTGGCCGGCCAAGCCGATCACCCTGGTGGTGCCGTTCCCCTCGGGAGGGACCACCGACGTGCTGGCCCGAGCGCTGGGCGACCAGCTCTCGAAAAGCCTGGGCCAGCCCGTGATCGTCGAAAACCGGCCCGGCGCAGGCGCCACCGTGGGCGCCGACTACGTTGCCAAGAGCAAGCCCGACGGCTACACGCTGCTGATGGGCGCGGTCCACCACACGATTGCCAGCAGCGTCTACAAGAAGCTGCCCTACAGCTTCCAGACGGACCTGGCGCCCATCGCCACGGTTGCCATGGTCCCCAACGTGCTGGTCATCAATGCCGCCAGGACCCCGGCGAAGAACGTCACGGAACTGGTGGCGCTGGCGAAGAAGGCGTCGCCGGAGTTTGCCTATGGCTCCAATGGCAACGGCACCGCGCAGCACCTGATCGGCACGCAGTTCCAGACCGCGACGGGCGCGCCGCTGCTGCACGTACCCTACAAGGGCAGCGGCCCGCTCACGACGGACCTGCTCGGCGGACAGGTGACGATGTCGTTCGATACCCTGACGCCGGTGCTGCAGCACATCAAGTCCGGCAAGTTGCGCGCGCTGGCCGTGACCACCGCGCGGCGCTCCAGCGTCCTGCCCGATGTGCCCACGCTGGAAGAGTCGGGGCTCAAGGGCTTTGATATCGGCACGTGGTTCGGCGTGCTGGCGCCCGCCGCCACGTCCGCGCCCATCGTGACCCGGCTGAACGCCGAGATCGTCAAGATCGTGAAGTCGCCAGACTTCCAGCAGCGCATGCTGGCGGTGGGCGCGGAACCGATGGCGAGCACGCCGCAGGAGTTTGCCAGGCGGATCCAGGACGAGACGGTCAAGTTCGCCAGGCTGGTGAAGGATGGGAAGGTGACGATCGAGTAGCCGGCAGCGTCTGCCCGCAAGGCGTCAGGGCACGCCGCCGGGCGCTGCCGCCTTGCGTCCGGCCATATGGCGCAGGTACGCCAGCAAATCCTTCATGTCCGCGTTGGACAGCGTCTGTTCGTCGATGGCCGACATGCGGGAGTTGGGCCACCAGCGCAATGACTGCGGGTCACGGATCAGCCTGGCCAGCTTGTCGTCGCCCAGATACTCCACCGGGCTGTATGGCACGTTCAGGTCCGGGCCAAGGTTGGCATCGCCAACCCGGTTGAGGGAGTGGCACGAGAAGCAGACGCGCTGGAAGGTCGCGAAGCCGCGCATGACCGGTCCATCGGCAGGCTGGCCGGCGGCGGGCCGGATGGCTGCATAGCGCTCCGCGGGCGACGCGGTGATATCGATGCGCACGATACTGTAGGTCCAGTGGCTCTCGTTGATTGCCGTGGCGGCGCGGCCGGATGGCACTGTCCAGATCAGGCGGAACGGGCCGATATCCTGGTCCTTGAGCCTTGGCCACGGCGAGGCAGGGTTCTCGACCGCCAGCCACGCGCGTGGTTCATTGGTGCGGTCGGCCAGCAGCAGGCGCATCGGCAGGTGGGAAACATAGCCATCGCTGGCCGCGGTCGTGGCACTGGCACTGTCGTTGACCGGCATGCCCCGAAGAAGAGCTGTCAGGGGGATGGCCTTGAATGTCAGGCGGCGTTTCAGGTTGTCGTCATCGACTGTCACGTCGACCAGGCGTGGATCGCGCAGCAACTCGTCGCGGGTCCAGCTGCGCTGCTGCGTGCCTGCCGAAATGGTCAGGGTTGCCGGGTCCGCTGCGCACGCCGGACCTGCCACGAATGCCAGTGCGCAGCCAAGCGCGCCAACGACCTTTGCCAGCCAACTTCTCATGCTTCATTCTCCTGTATGCATTCACTTGGCAATTTGCAGGACTACCTGACAAACATGCCCAACCCTTCGTGGTCGTAATACTCCAGCCATACGCGGTCGCTGGAGAACGCCGCCTGCGAGATCGTGCCCGGCGTCGCGTTCTCATTATTGAGTGTAAAGGTGAAGACATCGCCGTCCCAGTGGCTCAGCGGCAATCTGAGCGGCGTGGCGCCTGGCGTCATCACCAGCGTGCCGCCCTGGTCGGCCACTTGTAGCGGACCGTAGTAGTTGTTCTGGTAGGTGCCGGTGTAGGTCGAGAGCGCACGCGCCGGCAGCGGGCTGGCGGGGGGCGGTTGCCCGACCAGTCTGCCTTCGGGTGCCAGCAGCGGCGCGAAGGCGTCGCCGTAGATCTTGCCCCAGTCGCGGCGGATGGCGCCGTACTGCGCAAGATCGAAGAACTGTGCGTTCAGGGTTTCCGGGATGCCGATGGGGTAGCCGTTGGTCAGCGTCACGATGGCCAGGTTGAGCGACGGCACCGCGGTGAAGTTGGTGGCCGCGCCGGCCACGAAGGCCCCGGAGTGGTTGTAGGAGGTCAGTCCCAGTTCGGTCGTGCCGACATTGAAGCCATAGCCGTAGTAGCCGGCCGGGCGGCCGTTGGCAGGCGGGCTGCTCTGCATCTGCTGGCTCAGCGCGGGCGCCAGCGCGGCGGCGTCGACAATGCGCTGGCCCGCGAATTCGCCTTTGGCGAGCAGCATCGCCAGCCATTTCGCCATGTCGTTGACGGATGAGCTGACGCCGCCGGCGGGCGATTGCGCATCCGGCATCGTGCCCAGTCCTTGCACCCAGCTGCCGTTGACCCTGACGTGGCCGAAGGCGCGGTTATCGCGCGCGGCAAAGTCGGCGTAGCGCGAACTGGTGCGCGTCATCCCCAGCGGCTGGTAGATGGCCTGGTCCGACAGCGTGGCCCAGTCGATGCCGGCAGCGATGGCGACCGCCTCCGCGGCGGCGGTCAGGCCAAAGTTGGTGTAGGCGTAGGTCGCACGGAATGGATGCAGCGGCAGGAAGCGCAAGCGCGTCAATACCTGCTGGCGGTCGTAGCCCATGTCTTCGAGGCGGTCGCCGGCGTGGTCGGGCAGGCCGGAGCGATGGGCGTAGAGATCGCCGACGGTGACGGCCTGCGTGACGTCGGCATCGGAAAGCGTGAACCAGGGCAGCTGTGTGTGAACAGGAGTGTCCCAGCTGATGCCGCCTCGGCCCACCTGGTGCGCCACCACGGTCGCGCCGACGGGCTTGGACACCGACGCAAGCTGGAACACGGTGTCGGCATCGACGGGCGCGGGGTCGGACACCAGCCGGCGTCCGAAGCCCTTGGCGTACACGGTCTGGTTGCCGCGCACCACGGCGACGGCCATGCCCGGCACGCCCGAGCTGGCCATCAGGTCAGCGGCCAGCTTGTCGACCTGGGCGATGGCCTGGGTGATCTGGGCTTCGGGAACGGGATCGGGTGGTGGATTGGGGGGATTGTCGTTATCGCCACCGCAGGCGGGCAGGGCGGGGACGAGCAGGCCGCCCAGCGCGGCTCCCAGGAAACGGCGACGCTCTTGCAGTTTGGCCACGGTAGTTCTCCGCAGTTCTTCGGTCAGGCGGCTCGGCCGCGCCTTTGGATAGGAATACTGTAGGCGATGGGTCGGGGAGTGGCGAATGCGAAACGTCCTATCGCCGCGCGATGGCGGGAGCGGGAAACTGCAGACCTCACCGAGGGGTTCGGTGAGCGGGGGTCACAACCCGAAAGAACCTCGGCAGATTCGATCTCATTCAGTTCTGAGTCGCGCGGGCAACCATGTTTCCATGGCGGGCCGGGCGGGGCAGCTGCAAGGCTGGCCGGGTCTTCTGCTGAGGTTCCCCGGTATGTCACCCCCGTTGTCAGGCCCGCCACCTTCTTCATTGCTGGCAGGCGGGCTTTCTCTAGAGGAGAGAAGCGCGATGCAAATGTCTACCCATCACCCTGCAGGTGCCCGGCATATCGTTCCGGCCAGCACGATCGAATCCTTTGAGCAGATCAGCGCTGGCCTCAGTGCCATCCTGTTGCTGGTTGAAATCGAGAGCGAGCGTTCGGAGGGCTGCCACAACGTGTATTCGCTGCTGGCCATGGTGAAGGCACAGCTGGACCAGACGGCAGGAAAGCTGCGCGCGGATGATTGAAGCATTCGCCGCGAGAAAAACAAAAAGCCCGCACTTTCGTGCGGGCTTTTTGCTTGAAACTCTGGTGCCCAGGAGAGGACTCGAACCTCCACAGTGTTGCCACCGCTAGGACCTGAACCTAGTGCGTCTACCAATTCCGCCACCTGGGCAGGTGGTGAGCCGCGAATTCTACCGAAGGCGGCGGAATTTGCAAGGGGGTTATGGGAGGTGTATGGGAAAAAATTTGGTGATGGGGGACTTGTCGTGGTGTGGTGGGTTGTCGCGCTTGGCAGGCGTGGGGTGTTTCGCCGGGGTAGCCGGCGGGGCTCCTTGCTCGTTGGCTTGCTTGGGTAGGTAGGTCGGGTTTGATGTTGTCGTAGGTTTAAGCGCCTGGTTCCGCCCTGCTGGGCGGGTCACTTTTTGTCCGGAGCGACAAAAAGTAACCAAAAAACGCGTCGCCTCAGGCGGCTGGCCATCCATTCCGCNTTCGGGCGGCGGTGATTTCCGTTCGATGGGGTTGGTGGTTCGACCCTGCTACGCACCCTGTCCGGTGCCTTGCGTCGACGGACTATTGGACGAACCCGACTTTAGGCTATTGGCAGCCTGCTAAACACGTTATCGGTGGGACGCCTTCGGCTGCGCTGCGCGCACTCAGTATCGTAGGTCGGGTGCTCGGGCACGGAGTGCGTCGCTGCGCTCGCACGGGGCTGTCGTGATGCCGGGCCAAAAGCGCAAATCGGGACGTGGTCGTCCGCCTGCCACGTTAGGGCCGGCGCGAAGCGCAGCCGAAGGCGTCCCACCGACGGGGCCTGTACGGGATTTTGTGTGTAGGGCATAACATGTCGACAAGGAGCATGTATGCCACGCAAACCAAAAGCCACACCCCTGGACCTTCCGAGCATCCCCAAGGAGCTAATTGATCAGCTCGTCAAAGGTCCGATGACTGCTGAGGCGGTGCAGGATGCCGCCATGGCGTTCAAGAAGGCCTTGATCGAGCGGGCGATGGGCGC
>NZ_QKWJ01000127.1 GCF_003353055.1 Cupriavidus lacunae | reverse complement strand
TTCGCAATGTGCATACGGCCGACGACAAGACGAGGTCGTTGTAGCTCTGAGTGTCCGTTGTCTGGGCGGAGCCGACGCTCCACTGCTCGCGCTGCTGCGGCGGCCAACGGCCGGAGTTGGCTGGCTACCGCCGTTGCGCTTCCGCCAGCTTGAGGCAGTAGCGGTACATCGCAGGGAGCGGAGCAGGGAGATCGCCCGGCCAGCGTGCTGGGACTTGGGGATAAGGTTCGATAACGTTGCCTAGTCGCGCGTCAGCAGGCAAAGGCGGTGCATGCAGACTCGGTCGCCGAACGCCAGGCGCACGCCGCGACATCAGCTGAGAGTAGACGCCGCTGGCCGGCAACTGGCGGAACTGCGCACCCAATTTTCGGCGGAACTCGAGTGCGCGAGAGAACAGGTGGCCATCGTGCAGGAACACGCCGAGGCCAGCGAACGTTACGCGCTGCGCAAACTGGACCAAGAAAGCACCTTGTTTGGATGACCCGAACTCGCCGAGTCGCATTTAGGGGAGTGTGACTACCGCTTTGCTGCCACGTTGGAAAAACTGACCCTGGTAAGCGAAGCGCCCCTTAGCGAGGGATTTTGCCAAGGCTGGGCGCGTGCGAGGCGATAAATATGATCTATGAGTATCTTATAGGAGGGCGTGGCTGGCGCCGGCCTTTTAGCCATCCTGCAAAGTGACGAATTAGCTCCGTAGAAGGAAGGCTTCAATCATTATCGCGCGCCCCATCGTGTACACAAGCTGTTCTGCGGCCGGGCTATGTATGCCTTTCGGCACCATCGATATGGTGCCGACTCCCGAGCGAACTGCGGAAGTGGTTGGCGTCATGAACTTCATGAACTATCATGGGTTCATGACCGTACACCGCCGTATTTCTCTTCGCGCGCGTTTCGCCGCCGGCCCCGTCCGATTCGAATCTGCGCAGCTTCCGATTAGCCGGGCTCGCGCTCGGCGTGCGGCATCCTCTGCTGCAGCGCGCGAGCAGCAACTCGCCACGCCCCGTGAGCTAGTTGAGACCGCAGTGGCTCTCGTCAACGACGCGTCCCGTGAGGTCGCGTTGTCTGTCGAGGTCCAGCACGAACTGGACGCCGCACTTGGCAGGATCGTTCGCATCTTTGCGAAGCCGAATCGTCCGTTCCGCGAGCGTCGTTCTATGGCTGCCGGAGAGCCTGTGGCACATGCCGGCGGGGTTGCACATTCCGATCCGCTGCAGGAGGCGCGCGAACGTGGTCGGCTGGCAGCCGCACGGGAGTGGGAACAGCCGGAAAACCTGTCTCTTAAGGACGCCGCGCTTTATGCGGGACGTTCGGACCGCGCCATCAACCAGGACCGCCAGGCGGGTCGCCTCTATGCCCTCGTGCTGCCAGGGCGCGAGCGAGGGTTTCGCTACCCGTCGTGGCAGTTCCACGTCGATTCCGAGCGGCTGGCCGCAGTGCTTGCACCATTCGTGGCTGCGGGAGCGAGCAGTTGGGTTATCCATAATTTTCTGCATCGCCCGCAAGAAGGCCTGGAGGGACGCACGCCGGCGGATTGCATCGCCGACGCAGCGGCCCCGATAGACGCCGTTGTGCGGCTCGTCGACGCGCGGTATCGCGACGAGCAGGGCGCCGCATGACCTTTAGCGCAGAGGATTTGGGGTGTCCGCTGCCGCCGGCCGACCTGGCCGACCGTCGGCTTGCCAAAAGGATGCTCGATCTCGAGAGGGTAGCGCTCTGGCGGGTCCATCGCGCGCACCTGGACCCTATTTACTACAACCGCCGCGCGCCGGGCGTGACCCATTACCGGTTCGATGCGGCAGGCGGCGAGTTCGGCGTCCTCTATGCAGCTCCCAGCTTTGCCGCGTGCATGGCCGAAGCGGTCATTCGGGAGCGTTTCCAGGGACAACGTCTGCCGCTAATGCTCGATGAGCATGAACTGAGCAGCCGATGCGTTTGCAGGCTCGCCGTGGCCGATCGCCGGCCTCTCGTGCTCGCTGATCTTACCGGTGCGCTGACTGCCCTTGGCATGGACGCTCGAGTGTTTTCGGTCACCGACTACCTTGGCCCGAACCTGTGGAGCTCGGCATTGCATGCGGCATTTCCTCGGATCGACGGCTTGTATTTTCAGTCGCGCCTGGCGGGTGAGCCCAGCGTCGCGATCTTCGATGACCGCGCCCAACTGGTGCCAGCAGGTATGCCAACTCCGCTATTCGACTTTCCCGAATTGGGCCCCTATCTGACGGCCAATCAAATTGGCCTAGCGCCAACTGACGACGATTGGACGTCGAACGCCTAGCGCGGTCAGGCGGCGTGTCTGAGGGGCACTCACGGCTTTCGGCTCCTGATTCATCTCCCAACCCTGGGTTTAGACATAATTGCTGGATATGTCGCACGACCTGGCAGCCGTCACCGCTTATTTGTTTTTGCCGCTGGCGATGCGCTTCACCGACCGGCGTGTAGCTGAGTATAGCGATGCCGATATGGCTGTGCCCCGGCGTCCTGCGCCGGGCTCCTCGGCCTGATGGTGGGCTCGCTGTTTGCTAGCGGCCGCTAGCACGACTTTTTGCTGTCGAACAACTTGCCGCCCACACCGATTCCGACCTTCCACGCGGGCACTCGATCTCGTCGTAGGTCTGCGCGAAGGCTGGCGCCGCCAGCGCCGGGTCGCCGCGCGCGGATTGGACCGAGCTAATGCCAGGCGGCAATGGCGGCGTCGCAGTGCTAATCTGAACGAGGGACTGGGGCAAGGCGCCTTCCGGCGCGCCGCCATCGACTGGGAGAGCGATCATGAGTCGTTTGCCGCTCGGCAATATTGAACCCGGCACCTCGGATGTGGAAATTGGGGCCTTCCTGGAAAAGTACGGGTTCCCCCCGTTCGATAACCTCGAACATGAGGAGGGCGATGGTTCGCACCCGGCCGTGCTGCTGATCTACGGCAACCTCGACCCCATGGTGCTGACCAAGTTGCAGGAGCGCATCGACCACATGTACTGGAAGAAGCGCGAATTGACCGCGTCTATCCTGCATGACCGCTTTGCGTGAGCGGCGGACGCCATGGGGGAATGGTTTTCTCTCCTTACCCGTTCTGATGAGGGTTGTAGCCATCGGCGCAATGTCAACAAAAACGTGCCCCGATAAGCGATGTCCGCAGGCCGCTCAGGCCGTCGCCCGGCCCTTTGCCGGCGCGGCTTTCAGCCCGGCCAGCAGCTTGGGTGGCAGGAACGGCAGCGAGCGCAGCCGCACGCCCGTGGCGGCGAAGACCGCGTTGGAGACTGCGGCCGGGATCGTCGCCGGCGCCATCTCCCCGGCGCCCCAGGGCGGTGCCTCGGGGCGGTCGATCAGGCTGACCGTGATCCGGGGCACGTCGGGAAAGCGCAGAATCGGATAGCTGGCCCAGTCAAGCGACGTCACGCGATGCGCATCGAACTGTAATTCCTCCAGCAGCACGCGGCTGATGGTCTGGACGATGCCGCCTTCGATCTGGTTGCGCGTGCCGTCGGGGTTGATGATCTGCCCGCAGTCATGGCTGCACCAGACGTCGGTCACGCGGATATGGCCATCCTCTTTGTTGACGGCCACTTCCAGTACGGTGGCCACGTAAGTCCGGTCGTTGTCGTAGCGGACGAATGCCAGGCCGCGTCCGCGCACCACATCGCGCGGATCGCCCTTGCGGCGCATCGCGCGGGCGGTCTTCACATTCCAGCCGGCCAGTCTGGCCACGTCCTCCAGCACCGCGCGGGCGCGCGGATCGGAGAGGTAATCCAGCCGCCATTGCAGCGGGTCCGCACCGGCCGCGGCGGCCAGTTCGTCGAAGAAGGCTTCGTTGGCGAAGGCATTCTGCAGTCGGCCCGGCGAGCGCAGGTGCGCCGTGCGGAATGCGCTATCGGTCAGCTTGTGGACCTTGGTGCTGACGTTGGGCAAGGTGTAGAGGATGTCCGCGTTCTTCTGGATATTGCCGGTGACGTAGGAGGTGCGCGGAATGCCAGAGGTGATCGTCGCCAGCAGCGGAAACTCCTCGATGGTGCCTTTCTGTGCCGCCACGTAGAAGTCGGACTTCCAGGCTACGGGATGATGCTGTGCGTCCAGGCCGCCCTCGAGGTCGATGGCGGTGGGCGGGCTCTTGGGATCCCAGCCGTGCTCGTCGGCGCGCATCCATTGCACGCGCACCGGCGCGCCGGCCAGTTGCGAGACCAGCGCGGCATCGGCCGAGCAATCCTCGTGGCCATTGCGGCCATAGCAGCCGGCGCCGTCCAGATAGATCAGCCGGACGCTCGCCTTGTCGAGGCCAAGCGTGACGGCGATCTCCCCCTGCAGCGAGTGGGTGGACTGCGCGGCCGACCAGATCGTGCACTGGCCGTCGCGGAAGTCCGCCACGGCGCAGGCGGGGCCGATCGACCCGTGCGTATGCGGCGGAAACTCATAGGTCGCCTTGAGCCGCTTGCTGGCGCCAGCCAGCGCCGCGGCGATGTCGCCCTTGTCGGCGGCGGTTTCCACCTTGTTCACCGGCAACCCGCGCCAGTACGTGTACATCTGGTCCTGCGGAGGGAAATGCGGTTTATCGTCCCACTGCACCTTCAGCAGGCGGGCGGCCTTGACTGCGCCCCATTCGCTCGGGCTCAGCACGGCCAGGAAGTCCTGCTTGCGGACGATGCGCACGCCGGGCAGGTCGCGGATCGAGGTCTCGTCGACGCTGACCAGCCGTGCACCGGGTCCGGCCGGGCGGATGACCCGCGCATGCAGCATGCCGGGCAGTCGGAAGTCTTGCATGAAGGTGAACTGGCCGGTGACCTTGCCGGGGATATCGACGCGCGCCATGGTCTTGCCGACCAGCTTGCGGTCCGCCGGCGCCTTCAGCGGCACCCTGGGATCCAGCGCCACCTCCAGTGGCTTGCCGGAGACGAGTTCGCCATAGCCGATGCGGCGATCCCCGGCGCGCGTGGCGATGACGCCGTCGGTGACGGTCAACGCGTCCCGTGAGACGGCCCATTGCGCGGCGACGCGTGACACCAGCGCCTGCCGCGCGCTGGCGGCCGCCCGTCGCAGCGTACCGCCGCCGTCCTGGATCGTCAGGCTGCCGGCGGTCTGGCCCTGGTCCAGCGTCAGCAGCGTGTCGCCCATGATCATGTCGACGTGGTTGAATGGCACATCGAGTTCCTCGGCCACCATCTGCGCCAGCGCCGTGCGGGCGCCCGTGCCCAGGTCCACCTTGCCGCTATACACCGTCACGCGGCCGTCCGGCGCGATCGCCAGCCAGGCGTCGACCTGGCCCTTCACCGTGGACGTCTTCGTCACGGTCTGTCCGGCGGCATCGACAGCGGTCAGCACCCGGGCACTGGCGGGGGCCGCAAGCCCCGGCAGCGTGAACGACACTAGCAATCCGCCCGAACCCTTGAGAAAAGTGCGGCGATCCATGTCTCAGGCCTCCTTCACCGGCGTACCGGCGGCACGTTGCACGGCCTTGATGATCCGGGTGTGCGTGCCACAGCGGCACAGGTTGCCGGCCAGCGCGTCGCGAATCTGCGTCTCCGTGGGCTGCGCCGTCTGGGACAGCAGCCCCACCGACGTCATCACCATGCCATTGATGCAGTAGCCGCATTGCGCCGCCTGTTCGGCGATGAAGGCGGCCTGCACGGGATGCGGGCGCTCGGGCGTGCCGAGCCCTTCCAGCGTGGTGACCTTGGCGTCGCCGACGGACGACACGGGCAGCACGCACGACCGCGTGGCCGCGCCATTGAACAACACGGTGCAGGCGCCGCACTGGCCGAGCCCGCAACCGAATTTCGGGCCGTGCAGGCCAAGGTCGTTGCGCAGGACGTAGAGCAGGGGGGTATCGCTATCGACGTCGACGGTCCGGGTCTGGCCGTTGACCAGCAATGTGTAGGCCGGCATGGCGCTCCTCTTGTTTGTCTTGTGATTTCAGGGTGCTGGGGACGTACGCGCCCGCCCGGCGCGGCGGCATGGCGGAAATGCCGATGCGGCCGCACGGGCGTGGGGCGCAACAGGTAATCTAGGCGACGCACGGCACGCCAGACAGCCGTGGCCGCGCATCATTTCCACGGCATGGAAATCCGGGCTTTTGACGCGTGGATTTCTTCCTACACTGTGCGGATTCGATAACAGCCGGACCCCGAATGCGACAAGGCAACGGGCGTACAGGAGACTGCCGGAGACTTCCGGATGACCCGTTTTGCCCTCCCGCCCGCCGATCCGTCGGCGCTGACAGCATCGACCGCATCGACTGGAGGCACCGTGGATGCCCGCCGGCGTATCCTGCTCAAGGCGGCGCCCGCCGCGCTGGCCGCCGGCTGGCTGCCATCGCCCCGCGCTGCCACGTACCCCGACAAGCCCTTGCGGCTGGTCGTGCCGTTCGCGGCCGGCGGCCCGGTCGATGCGATTGCGCGGCTGTTGTCGCGCCAGATGGGCGGCAGCCTGGGCCAGCCCGTCATCGTCGAAAACCGACCGGGCGCCGGGGGCGTGATTGGATTGGGACAGGTCACCAGCGCGCCGGCGGACGGCTACACGATGGTGCTGTCGTCGATCCAGTTCGTCACCAACCCCGCGCTGATGCCGTCCGTGCCCTACGTGGCGGACAAGGACTTCGCGCCGGTGACGGTCGTCGGCTTTATTCCGCACGTGCTGGTGGTGCGCGCCGACTCGCCCGCCAGGACGCTGCAGGAACTGGTGGCGCAGGCCAGGCGCGCGGGCGGGTCGATGAGCTATGGCTCCTCGGGGGCCGGCACCTCCGCGCATCTTGCCGGGGCGCTGTTTGCGGACCGTGCCGGCATCCAGGTCGTGCATGCGCCGTATCGCGGGGCTTCGCCTGCGGTCACGGACCTGCTGGGCGGCCAGATTCACTTCATGTTCCTGGACACGCCCACGGCGCTGCCTTACCTGCGTGGGGGCAAGCTGCGTGCGCTGGCCGTGGCGCCGGCCAGTGGGGCGAAGGTGTTGCCCGACGTGCCGACGGTGGCCGCCTGCGGCTATCCCGGCTTCGACATCCACGCGTGGTACGGCATGCTGGTGCGCGCGGGAACGCCGGCGCCGGTGCAGCAACGGCTCTACGACGAGATCCGCACCGCGCTGCAAAGTCCCGCCGGCACGCAATACCTGCACGAGCAGGGCATCGATCCCGGCGGCATGCCCCCGGCGGACTTCGGCGCGTTGATCCGCAAGGATCTGGCGAGCTGGCAGGACGTCGTCCACCGCCTCCACATCACGCTCTCGTAACTTCACCGCCGTAACGCCTACTTCCATCATGCGAATCGCCATTCCCGACGACTACCAGGACTGCGTGCGGACCCTGGATTGCTTTGCCCGGCTGGCCGGTCACGACGTGACGGTCTACCACGACAACGTCAAGGACATCGACGCGCTGGCCGCCCGGCTGAGCGATGCCGACGCCATCGTGCTGACGCGCGAGCGAACGGTTATCACCGCTGCACTGCTGGACCGCCTGCCGCGCCTGCGGCTGATCAGCCAGACCGGCAAGGTCGCGGGCCACATCGACCTCGCGGCCTGCTCCGCGCACGGCATTGCCGTGGCGGAGGGCAGCGGGTCCGGCGCCGCGACGGCCGAACTGGCCTGGGCGCTGATGCTGGCCAGCCGCCGGCATCTGGTGGCTGAGGTCAACCGGTTGCGCGCCGGCCAGTGGCAGGGCCATCTGGGGCAGCAACTGCGCGGCCAGCGCCTGGGGGTCTGGAGCTACGGCCGCATTGGCAAGCAGGTGGCGGGCTTTGGGCGCGCGTTCGGCATGAAGGTGTGGGTATGGGGGCGGGAGGCCTCCACCGCCGATGCCCGCGCGGACGGCTTCGAGGTGGCGCCCTCGCGCGAGGTGTTCTTTGCCGACAGCGACATCGTCACGCTCCATATCCGCCCGACAAGGGACTCGGAGGGCATCGTCACGGCCGACGATCTCGCCCGCATGAAACCGACGGGATTGCTAGTCAATACCAGCCGGGCGGAATTGATTCCGCCCGGCGTACTGGCCGATGCGCTGCGCGCGGGGCGGCCGGGCTTCGCCGCCGTGGATGCCTACGAACGCGAGCCGGTGCTCGGCGCCGACGATCCGCTGCTCACGCTCAATAACGCGCTCTGCACGCCGCACATCGGCTTTGTCGAGAAGGACAACTACGAGGCCTACTACGGCACCGCCTTCGACAATCTCAACAGCTTCTTTGCCGGCACACCGGTGAACCTCGCCAACCCTGACGTCGTGGCCCGCCTTCGCGCTTAGAGGTCGTCTCAAAAAGATCCTGGCGTCGTTGCGCGGCCTTGCCGTACCACTTGTACTGTCTGCGGCCGCGCGTCTAGCCAGGACCGCTTCGCTTCATTTTGAGACAACCTCTTGGGCTCCCTTGCGGCGTCTCTCTTTTTTGCATGCTCACGATGCCTCGCGCGCGCAGGCGCCGGCGTCGCAGCCTGTTGTCGGTCGCTCGTCGTTCGCCATCGGGGCCCGCTCCGCAGGATCATCGGATTGCAGCGTCTCGCCCACCAGTTGCCCGATCAATGCGCCGACCTCCATGTCATCGGCTTGCCCGAAATGGTGGAGGCGAATATTGCCCGCCTTGTCCAGCACGATCAGGCTTGGCGTGCCACGCATGCCGTAGGCCTGCAGGGTCATCGGCACGGCTTGCCCGGGCGTTGGCTGATCCACGCCGATCGGGATGCTCACGCGATATTCGTGGAGAAAGACCTTCAGCGCGTCGATGGTCATGACGGCATGGTGCTCGAAGACTGAATGCAGGCCGATCACCGCCACGTCGTCGCGAAACGTCCGGCGTATGCGTTCCGCCTGCGGAATCCCATGTGAAACGCAGCCGGGGCAAAGCATCTGGAAGGCGTGGATCACCACCACCTTGCCGCGCAAGTCGCGCAATGTGATCGGCTGCCGCGTATTCAGCCATTCCGTCACGGGGAGTTCCGGCGCCGGCATCGGCGATAAGCGGGATTGGGTCATCTTCGACCTCCAATGGGTAGTCTGGGAAAGTGACGACAAGGGGCGGCGCGCTGGCGTCCGGCGAGGCCGTGCATGACGCGCCGCCACCCCTGTCCGGGTGGTTCCAGTATGGATTGCAAGGCCGAGGGCATTGGATACGTTCCGTCCTTTCCGCATACCCATTCGTCCAGATCTGGCCGTCGCGTGCGACCCGGCGCCGCAGCCTCCCTGCGCTGCTTGCGGGCGATTCAATTCCAATTGACGGAATTGACGGGCTGCGTGAAACGACGCATGCGCCTACGCTGTAGCCATCGAAGACGTGCCGCCCGATCCCTGCGGACGACGCGACAACAGCAACAGGAGACAGCCTTGGCATTCCCTTATTTCCGCGCCGCCGTGGTATCCGCATCCGCAATGTTCGCGATCCTGAGCGCCTCGGCGCCCGCCACCACCCACGCCGCGGTATCCACATTCCCCGACAAGCCGATCCGCATCGTGGTGCCGTTCTCGCCGGGCGGCGGGACGGACCTGATCGCCCGCGCGATGGGCGTGGCGATGGGGCAGGACCTGGGCCAGACTGTCGTTGTCGACAACCGCCCCGGAGGCGGCACCATCATCGGCACGGACAACGTGGCCAAGAGCGCGCCGGATGGCTATACGCTGGTCATGGCCACCTTCGCGCATGCCGTCAACCCGAGCCTGCAACCGAAGCTGCCGTATGTCACCGACAAGGCGTTCGCGCCGGTCATGCTGGTCGGCCGCTCGCCCAATGTGCTGGTGGTGCGGGCGGACAGCCCGTACAAATCCGTGCGCGACGTGATCGCGACGGCCAAGGCCCGGCCGGGCCAAGTCTCGTTTGCCTCGCAGGGCCCGGGCACGTCCGCGCACCTGGCCGGGGAACTGTTCAAGAGCTTGGCCAAGGTCGACCTGAACCACATCCCCTACAAGGGCGCCGGCCCCGCCATTACCGACCTGCTGGGTGGCCAGGTGGATTTGATGTTCGCCACGGCCTCCGCGGTCGGCAACCTGCTGGAATCCGGCAAGCTGCGCGCGCTCGGCGTCACCAGCGCCCAGCGTTCGGCCAGCCCGGATCTGTCCAAGGTGCCGACCATCGCCGAGGCCGGCGTGCCCGGCTACGTCGCCGAAAGCTGGTATGGCCTGTTCGTCCCCGCCGGTACGCCTGCGCCGGTGATCGCCCGCCTCAACGCCGCCGCGCACAAGGCCGTGAGCTCCGAGGCGTTCCGCAAGCGCGCCGATGCCGAGGGCCTGATCGTCAGCCCCGGCACGCCCGAGGAACTCGCCCGCTACGTGCGCGGCGAAGAGGTGCGCTGGAGCAAGGTCGTCAAGGACGCCAGGATCAACCTGAACTGATTTCGCCCGAATTTTCCGAGAACTTCACCATGACCGATTTCAACCTGATCCAGCTCGACGTGCGGGACGGCATTGCCGTGCTGACCCTGAATCGTCCCGAAAAACGCAACGCCATCAGCGACGACATGCGCACTGAGCTGATTACCGCGCTGGAACGCGTGACCGCCGACCGCGCCATCCGCGCGCTGGTGCTGACGGGTGCCGGCAAAGGCTTCTGCGCTGGCGGCGATGTCGCCGGCATGCAACGCCGCATGGACGCGCCGCCGGGCGAGGTGGGCTTCAATGGCTGGACCCGCCAGCAGCGCGTGCATCATTCCGTGGGCTTGCTGCACAACATGCCCAAGCCGACCATTGCGGCCGTCAACGGCGGCGCCAACGGGCTGGGTGCCGACATGGCAATGGCCTGCGATTTCGTGATCGCATCGGACGCCGCCAGCTTCACGTGGTCGTATATCCATCGTGGCCTGATTCCCGATGGCGGCGGCATGTACTTCCTGCCGCGCCGCACGGGCCTGCCCGCGGCCAAGGAGCTGATTTTCTCGGGTCGCAAGGTGGACGCCGCGGAGGCGCAGAAGCTTGGCATCGCCGACCGGTTGTCGTCGCCGGAGACGTTGATCGGCGATGCGCTGACGTGGGCCGCCGAACTGTCGCACGGCTCGCCGACCGCACTGGCGCTGGGCAAGAGCATCCTGAACCAGACCTTCGAGCTGACCGCCGACCAGGTCTTCGGGCAGGGCAGCCAGGCACAGGGCATCTGCTACACCAGTGCCGAGCACCGGGAATCCGTGCTGGCCTTCCTGGCCAAGACGGCCGCCGCAAAGGGCTGAGCCATGGCGACCGAACTGATGACCTCCACGTCCGCCGCCATCGCGCGCCTGGTCAAGCCGCGCAGCGTGGCCGTGATCGGCGCATCGGCCGATCCCAACAAGACAGCGGGTCGCCCGGTGTCGTACCTGACGCGCCATGGCTTTGATGGGGCGATCTATCCGGTCAATCCCAAGGTGGATGCCATCGACGGGCTGCGCTGCTATCCGGATATCGGTTCGCTGCCCGAAGTGCCGGACGTCGGCATCGTGCTGCTGGGCGCGGAACGCGCGCATCACGCGGTGCGCGAACTGGCGCGGCGCGGCACGGGCGCGGCGATCGTGCTGGCCAGCGGCTATATGGAGACCGGCGCCGAGGGCGCACGCCGGCAGGCGGAACTGATCGAGGCCGCGGGCGGCATGCGCTTGCTCGGGCCCAACACGATCGGCCTTGTCAACGTGACCGACAGCATTCCGTTGTCGGCCAGCGGCGCGCTGGAGATGGAGCATTTTCCGGCGGGCAGCATCGGTGTGGTGTCGCAGAGCGGCGGCATCCTCGGTGCGCTGCTGTCGCGTGCGGCGGCGCGCGGGATCGGGCTGTCCAAGCTGGTTTCCACCAGCAACGAGGCGGACCTGGACCTGGCAGACTTCGTCGACTACCTGGCCGATGACGACGCCACGCGGGTCATCGCGCTGTATGTGGAAAGCGTGCGCCATCCAAAGAATTTCCGCGCCGCGGCGCTGAAGGCCGCGGCAGCGGGCAAGCCCGTGGTGGCGTTCAAGATCGGCCGCTCGGAGGCCGGGGCCCGCGCGGCGGTGTCGCACACGGGTGCCATGGCCGGGGCCGACAAGATGTACGACGCGCTGTTCCGGCAGGTGGGCGTGATCCGCGCGCAGACCTTCGCGGATCTCCTCGACATTCCCGCGGCGCTCGCCACGGGCCGCGTGCTGCATGGCAATCGCGTGGCGGTGCTGACCTCGACGGGCGGCGCCGGCACGCTGGTGTCCGACAGCCTGGGCGTGTCCGGCTTTGAAACCCCGGCGCCCGATGCGGCCACCGCCGATCGCCTGCGGGCGCTGCAGAAGGGCGATCACGCGGCGCTGGACCGCAATCCGATCGACGTGACGCTGGCGGGCCTGCAGCCCGACCTGCTGCGCGGTGCGATTCGCGCATTGCTGGCCAGTCCGTCATACGACGCGGTAGCGATCATCGTCGGCTCATCCGGGCTGGCCATGCCGGACCTGATGGCCAATGCGATCCGGGACTGCCTGCCGGAGAGCGACAAGCCCGTGCTGGCCTATGTCAGCCCACACGCGCCGCAGGTGGCAGCGGTGCTGAACCAGCGCGGCGTGCCGGCGTTCAGCGCGCCGGAATCGTGCGCCGTGGCGCTCGGCGCGATGCTGGCCGCGGGGCAACTGAAATCGCTGACGCCCACGCAGGGCGCCGCGGTCCGTGCCAACATCGACACGTCCGATCTGCAGCGGGGATCGCTCGATGAGGCCGCCGCCAAGCAACTGTTTGCGCGCTTTGGCCTGCCGGGTGTGCGGGAAGTCGTGGTGACGGATGCGGACGCCGCCGCCAGGGCCGCGCGCGATCTGGGTGACCGCGTGGTGCTGAAGATCTTGTCGTCCACCATCACGCACAAGAGCGACATCGGCGGCGTGGCGGTCAATGTCGCGCCGCAGGACATTCCGGCCCGGCTGGCCAGGATGGCCGATGACGTGAAAGCGCACACCGGCGATGCGCCGACGCGCTTCCTAGTACAGGAGATGGTCAGCGGCGGCGTGGAGCTGATCCTCGGCATGCACCGCGATGCGCTCGGCACGGCGATCCTGCTCGGCATGGGCGGCGTCACGGCCGAACTGTTCCAGGACACTACGATGCGCCTGCTGCCGCCATCGGGCGGCCTCTCGCGTGACGAGGCCCTGTCTATGATCCGCGACCTGAAGACGTGGCCGCTGCTCGATGGCTACCGTGGCCGGCCCAAAGCCGACGTGGAGGCGCTGGCGGATGCTATTGTCGCGTTTTCGGTGATGACGGCATCGGTTGGCACACGGCTGGTCGAGGCGGAAATCAACCCCGTCTTCGTGCTGCCCGCCGGGCAGGGCGTGCGCGCGGCGGACGGCGTGGTGGTGATTGGCGAGGCATGACAGGGAGGGGAGCAGCGATGACGGCATCCACGGAGCGCGTGACGGTGAGTGGGGCAGAAGCGGCAAACGCGGCAAGCGCGGCGGCGGTGGTCGAGCGGCTGATGCAGCAGGCCACGACCTTTATCACGGATGCGGGCGGCTGCCGCATCGTCTGGCGCCGTTTCGGCAGTGGCCCGGCCGTGCTGCTGGTGCATGGCGGCCACGGCAGCTGGCTGCATTGGGTGCGCAATATCGAGGCGCTCGCGGCGCGGCATACGGTCTGGGCACCGGACCTGCCGGGTTACGGCGAATCGGACGATCCGGCGGACGGGGCGCTGCAGTCCCTGATCGACGCGGTGGTCGCGGGCTTTGCCGAATTGCCCGACACGCGCGCGGTCGATCTGGTCGGGTTCTCTTTCGGCGGCCTGACGGCGTCGCACCTCGCCAGCCAGTTGCCGCGTGTGCGCCGTCTGGCGCTGCTCGGACCGGGCGGCCACGGCGGCGTCCGGCGGCAGCAGACGGCGCTGGTCGACTGGCGCCGCGCCGAAGGGGCCGAGGCGCTCACGCAGGCGATGCGCCACAACGTCGAGGCATTCATGATCGCGGACCCCGCCAGCATGGATGCGCTGGCGCTGCTGGCCTACACGGAGTCCTGCCGTCATGCGCGCTTTCGCAGCAAGCACATTTCGCGCGCCGGCGGCCTGGCGGATGCACTCGACCGCTTCGACGGTCCGGTGCTGGTGGCCTACGGCGAGCACGACGTGACGGCCGATCCGCGCGCCGTGCTGGAACAACTGGTGGCGGACCGTCCCCATCGCCGGGGCGCGTTCATCCCGGGTGCGGGGCACTGGGTCCAGTTCGAGGCCCACGACGCCATCAACGCCTTGCTGGAAGAGTGGCTGGCCTGATAGCCAGCTAGCGCTAGCCTGAGAGCCGGCCCGCACGGGCGATCCCGATTTGTGCGAGACTGCCGTCTGTCATTTCCGCTTGACGGAATTGGAGAACAACAACGCAGAAGCGACGCGCAGGAGACAGCACCGTGGATTCGCAGGACGCCCGCAGCCGGGCCCGTGGCCGCCCGGCCAGCACTCTCGCCAATCGTTCGCTCGAACGCGGCATCGAGATCCTGCGGGCCTTCCGGCCCGGTTCCGATGTGCTGGGCAATGGCGACCTGGCCGAGCGTACCGGACTGGCACGTTCTACCGTCTCGCGGCTGACGCAGAGTCTCGTCGATACCGGCTTTCTTCAATACGATGCCGCGCTGCGCGCCTACCGGCTCGGAGCACCGGTCCTCAGCCTGGCGCACGCGATGCATACCGGGTCTGCGGTGCTGCATGTGGCGGCGCCGCTGATGCGCGAACTGGCTCAGGCCGAACATCTCAACGTCGGGCTGGCGATGGCCGACCGCGACGAAATGGTCTATCTCGAATCGATCCGCTACAGCCGCAAGGTGTCACTGCGCACCGTCGTGACCGGGCAGCGCGTACCGATGGCGCTGACCTCGCTCGGACGCGCCTGGCTGGCCGTGGCGCCCGCCGATGAACGGCAAGGGCTGATGGCCGTGTTCGCGCGGCGGTTTCCCGCCGGCTGGGCCGAACTGGAGGCGGAAATCCTGGATGCCGTGGTGCAGGTCCAGCGGCGTGGCTGGTGCGCGGCCAGCTGGCAACCCGAAGTGGTGGCGATGTCCGCGCCGCTGCGGCTGGGACATCATCCGGTGCATGTGCTCAACGTCAGCCTGTCGACCCGCGCCTCCGTCGCGGAGACCGCTCGCGAACTCGAGCCGCACCTGATGCGGCTGGCCACGCAGATTGACGACGCGTTCCGCGCGGGAATCGGGGCCCTCTAGGAGCCCGTCGGGCTTTCCGGCCTTCCAATCGATGATGCCCTGCCAGATAATCGCGGCAGCACAACCGAGAAACTATCCCGATGAGCCGCTTCGTTCCCGTTGACCGAGACACCGCGTAC
>NZ_QKWJ01000126.1 GCF_003353055.1 Cupriavidus lacunae | reverse complement strand
CCCGCTGGCGCCGACGCTGGCGCCGGTGGCCGAGAGCGGCGTGGAAGGCGCGGCGATCGCACTGAACCTCGGCGCTGCGGTCAACGGCCTGGCGGGGGATGCCAACAGCCTCGCTTCGCTGGTGGTCAGCGCAATCCCGATTGGCGCCACGCTGAGCGATGGCAGCCACAGCTTCACCGCCGACGCGAGCCACACGGCGATCGATATCCACGGCTGGAGCTTGTCCAGCCTGACGATCACGCCGCCCAGCGATGCCAACTTCACGCTGAGCGTGGCGGCCACGGCGCGGGATGGCGAGGGCAACCTCAGCACCACCACCACCGCCACCGAAGCGGTCACGGTCAATCCGCTGGCGCCGACCCTGGCGCCGGTGGCCGAGAGCGGGGTCGAAGGCGCGGCGATCGCCCTGAACCTGGGGGCCGCGGTCAACGGCCTCGCGGGTGATGCCAACAGCCTCGCTTCGCTGGTGGTCAGCGCGATCCCGATTGGCGCCACGCTGAGCGATGGCGCGGGCGGTCATAGCTTCACCGCCGACGCGAGCCACAGCTCGGTCGATGTGTCGGGCTGGACGCTGAGCTCGCTGACCATCACGCCGTCCAACGATGCCAACTTCACGCTGAGCGTGGCGGCCACCGCGCGGGATGGCGAGGGCAACCTCAGTGCGACCACCGCGGCCACCGAAACGGTCATGGTCAACCCGCTGGCGCCGACGCTGGCGCCGGTGGCCGAGAGCGGCGTGGAAGGCGCGGCGATCGCACTGAACCTCGGCGCTGCGGTCAACGGCCTGGCGGGGGATGCCAACAGCCTCGCTTCGCTGGTGGTCAGCGCAATCCCGATTGGCGCCACGCTGAGCGATGGCAGCCACAGCTTCACCGCCGACGCGAGCCACACGGCGATCGATATCCACGGCTGGAGCTTGTCCAGCCTGACGATCACGCCGCCCAGCGATGCCAACTTCACGCTGAGCGTGGCGGCCACGGCGCGGGATGGCGAGGGCAACCTCAGCACCACCACCACCGCCACCGAAGCGGTCACGGTCAATCCGCTGGCGCCGACCCTGGCGCCGGTGGCCGAGAGCGGGGTCGAAGGCGCGGCGATCGCCCTGAACCTGGGGGCCGCGGTCAACGGCCTCGCGGGTGATGCCAACAGCCTCGCTTCGCTGGTGGTCAGCGCGATCCCGATTGGCGCCACGCTGAGCGATGGCAGCCACAGCTTCACCGCCGACGCGAGCCACACGGCGATCGATATCCACGGCTGGAGCTTGTCCAGCCTGACGATCACGCCGCCCAGCGATGCCAACTTCACGCTAAGCGTGGCGGCCACGGCGCGGGATGGCGAGGGCAACCTCAGCACCACCGCCACCGCCACCGAGGCGGTCACGGTCAATCCGCTGGCGCCGACACTGGCGCCGGTGGCCGAGAGCGGCGTGGAAGGGGCGGCGATCGCGCTGAACCTCGGCGCCACGGTCAACGGCCTCGCGGGCGAAGGCAACAGTTTGGCTTCGGTGGTGGTCAGCGCGATCCCGATTGGCGCCACGCTGAGCGATGGCGCCGGCGGTCATAGCTTCACCGCCGATGCGAGCCACACGACGATCGATATCCACGGCTGGACCCTGTCCAGCCTGACCATCACGCCCTCCAGCGACGCCAACTTCACGCTGAGCGTGGCTGCCACCGCCCGGGATGGCGAGGGCAACCTCAGCACCACCACCACCGCCACCGAAGCGGTCACGGTCAATCCGCTGGCGCCGACGCTGGCGCCGGTGGCCGAGAGCGGGGTCGAAGGCGCGGCGATCGCACTGAACCTCGGCGCCGCGGTCAACGGCCTCGCGGGCGATGGCAACAGCCTCGCTTCGCTGGTGGTGAGCGCGATCCCGAATGGCGCCACGCTGAGCGATGGCAGCCACAGCTTCACCGCCGACGCGAGCCACACGGCAGTCGATATCCACGGCTGGACCTTGTCCAGCCTGACCGTCACGCCCCCGAGCGACGCCAACTTCACGCTGAGCGTGGCAGCCACCGCCCGGGATGGCGAGGGCAACCTCAGCACCACCACCACCGCCACCGAAGCAGTCACGGTCAACCCGCTAGCGCCGACGCTGGCGCCGGTGGCCGAGAGCGGGGTCGAAGGCACGGCGATCGCGCTGAACCTCGGCGCCACGGTCAACGGCCTGGCCGGTGATGCCAACAGCCTCGCCTCGCTGGTGGTCAGCGCGATCCCGGCCGGTGCCACGCTGAGCGATGGCAGCCACAGCTTCACCGCCGACGCGAGCCACAGCTCGGTCGATGTGTCGGGCTGGACGCTGAGCTCGCTGACCATTACGCCGCCCAGCGATGCCAACTTCACGCTGAGCGTGGCAGCCACCGCCCGGGATGGCGAGGGCAACCTCAGCGCGACCACCACCGCCACCGAAGCGGTCACGGTCAATCCGCTGGCGCCGACGCTGGCGCCGGTGGCCGAGAGCGGGGTCGAAGGCGCGGCGATCGCCCTGAACCTGGGGGCCGCGGTCAACGGCCTCGCGGGCGATGCCAACAGCCTCGCCACGCTGGTGGTGAGCGCCATCCCGGCCGGTGCCACGCTGAGCGATGGCAGCCATACCTTCCATGCCGACGCGAGCCACAGCTCGGTCGACGTGTCGGGCTGGACGCTGAGCTCGCTGACCATCACGCCCCCGAGCGACGCCAACTTCACGCTGAGCGTGGCGGCTACCGCGAGGGATGGCGAGGGCAACCTCAGCGCGACCACCACGGCCACCGAAGCGGTCACGGTCAATCCGCTGGCGCCGACACTGGCGCCGGTCGCCGAGAGCGGCGTGGAAGGCACGGCGATCGCGTTGAACCTCGGCGCCACGGTCAACGGCCTGGCCGGTGATGGCAACAGCCTCGCCACGCTGGTGGTCAGCGCGATCCCGGTTGGCGCCACGCTGAGCGATGGCGCCGGCGGTCATAGCTTCACCGCCGATGCGAGCCACACCGCGATCGACATCCACAGCTGGACCCTGTCCAGCCTGACCATCACGCCCTCCAGCGACGCCAACTTCACGCTGAGCGTGGCGGCCACCGCCCGGGATGGCGAGGGCAACCTCAGCACCACCACCACCGCCACCGAAGCGGTCACGGTCAACCCGCTGGCGCCGACGCTGTCCTGGGCCGCAAGCGCCGCGGGCCTGGAAGGCACGGCGATTGCGCTGGGAAGCCTCGGTGTGACGATCGCGAACCTGGGGGGCGACGCCAATGTGCAGAACAGCTTGACGATCAGTGGTGTGCCGCTCAATGCCGTGTTTAGCGACGGGCATGGCCATACTCACACGTCGAGCGGCACGAGTGACACCATTGATCTGACCGGATGGACGCTATCGAGCCTGACAGTCACACCGACCAACGACACCAACTTTACGCTGACTGCACGGGCCACGGAAAAAGACGCCGAAGGCAACTCCAGCGGCACCACCACCGCCACGGAGGCGGTCACGGTCAACCCGCTGGCGCCGACGCTGTCCTGGGCCGCAAGCGCCGCGGGCGTGGAAGGCGCGGCGATCGTGCTGGGCAGCCTCGGTGCGACGATCGCAAATCTGGGGAGCGATGCCAACCTGCAGAACACCCTGACGATCAGCGGCGTGCCACTCAATGCCGTGTTTAGCGACGGGCATGGCCATACTCACACGTCGAGCGGCACGAGTGACACCATTGATCTGACCGGATGGACGCTATCGAGCCTGACAGTCACGCCGACCAACGATACCAACTTTACGCTAACTGCACGGGCCACGGAGAAAGACGTCGAAGGCAACGTCAGCAGCACCACCACGGCCATCGAAGCAGTGACAGTCAATCCTACAGCGCCAGCGGTGACATGGCCGACTTCTTTCCAAATCACCAATGGCGCCAACCAGACTCTCGGCGCACTTACGGTTTCAGTGACTGCCAAGCCTGGCGATACCAACACAATCCAAGCGCTATTGATTAGCGGGATCCCGAGTGCTACGACCTTGAGCGATGGCGCTGGGCACACCTTCACCGCTGATGCGAGCCACGGCTCGGTCGATGTGTCCGGCTGGAGCCTGAGCAATCCGCTCCATATCAGCAATGCGCCGAACAACAGTACTTTTACCCTGACGATGAGCGCCACTGAACGGGACGCCGAAGGGAATGTCAGCGCAACGACAACGGCTACCGAGACGGTGCGTGTGGGTAATCCCCCCGCCGGCCCCGCCGGCATTGCTGGAAGTGCCATCAACCTGGCGCTAAGCGATCCTACGGCTGACCCGGGCGATACTGTCTCCATCACCATCACGGGGGTTCCGTCGGGGTGGGTGGTGAGCAATGGGACAGATCTGGGTCATGGCACTTGGTCGGTCCAGACTACCGATCCCACCGCGCTGACAATTACAACTCCGGAAAATTTCGCCGGTGCCACGATGCTCGGTGTAACCGAGACCTGGACGAACGCAGACGGTAGCACGGGCACCGTGACCATCGCGGACAACGTCGAAGCCTACGCGCCAGGCTCGCCGATCTTTGCCTGGTCAGGCACTGACCATCTGACCGGTGCGAACGGAAGCGATCTGTTTGTATTCGCCCAGCCGATCCAGAACGACACGATCCATGCATTCAACGCCGCCATGGACAAGATCGATCTTGTTGGCTTTGCTGGTGTGACGAACTTCAGCGACGTCCAGGCGCACATGACTAACGACGCGAACGGCAATGCCGTGATTGCCCTGGATTCCGGCGAGACAATTACCGTGGTGGGTGTGAGTACAGCGGCCCTGACCAGCGACAACTTCGTGTTCAACCAGGAGCCGGTCATGAGCAATGCCGGTACGATGGTGGTAAGCGACAGTGCCATGCTGCCTCTGGGCGGAACCATTCTCAACACAGGTTCGATCGTGTTGAATGCGCTGGGGAACGAGACCGATCTTGAGGTCCTTTCCGATGGTATTACGCTTCGGGGCGGCGGCCAGGTGACGCTGTCGGATAGCAGTGGCAATGTCATCTTCGGTACCGCACCCGGGACCGTGTTCACGAATATCGATAACACCATCTCGGGAGCGGGGCACATAGGTGGCGGGCCGATGGCGCTCGTGAATGACGGCACCATCATTGCAAATGGAGTCAATGCGCTCGACATCGATACCGGCCTGAACAACGTCGTCAATGCCGGCACGCTTGAAGCGACCGGAAGCGGCGGGCTCATCGTACACGGCAGCGTGACGAATTCCGGCGTCCTGTGGGCGCACGGTGGCAACCTCACGGTTACTGGCGACGTGCACGGCACAGGTGTGGCCAATATTGATGGCGGTGCAACGCTGGAATACGGCGCAGCCGCAAGTGAGAATACGATGTTTGCAGCTGGGTCAAACGGTACGCTGAAGCTGGATGACTCGTCGGCGTTCACCGGGACGGTGTCCGGCCTGGGCGACGGCAATCGCCTGGATCTCGCCGATATCCTTGGTGGTCCCGAGACTACGCTCGCGTTTGCCGCCAGCCAGGACGGCAGCGGCGGCACCCTGACGGTCAGCGACGGCACGCATACGGCGCACATCGATCTGAAGGGCCAGTACGAGCTCCAAGGGTTTCACCTGACGACGGATAACGGTGGCGGGGCGCTTATATCGTATCTGCTGAATGCAACGTCAACTGGTCACGTATGATGTCCGGCGGGGTCTTGACCCGCTCGCGCATTGCTATTGCCTTTGAGTGCGAATTCATGGGCTCCACAAAATGGCTGTGGCGCGACGCTTGCTCGAGCGGTCGCCACAGGCCGTTCGTCGCCACCGGCGGCCGCCGTTGTAAGCCGGCAACCTGCAGAAATTCAGTTGAAAGGGGGGGGCGACTCTCATACCATTGAGCAGCTTGTGACAAGTGTCAAGCAAGCGGTCGTGCAGCCTCGGGGGAAGCGCGCATGGAGAAGAACCGGCCCTGGCCAATACTTGCTGCCATGTGTTTGGCGGTCGCCCTGGTTCCGGCAGCAAATGCCCAGACCCTGCAGGAGGCCGTCGAGCAGGCCATTAGCACGAACCCCGACGTGCTTGCCACAACGTATCGCCGCCTTGCGGCTGACCAGGGGCTGAAGCAGGCGCGCGCGGGTTACCTGCCACGCGTCGATGTAGGTGCCGGCATCGGCCGGGAGAGGCTCGATAGCACCGATACGCGTATTCTTGGATTGAGCGAGACCGACCTTACACGCAAGACATCCAGCCTTACCCTGACGCAAATGCTGTTTGACGGCTTTGCCGTCAAGAGCAGCGTGGAAGGCCAGAAAGCCCGGGTTGCCTCATCCGCTTATAACGTTGGTGCCACGGCAGAGGACATTGCACTGCGCACCGTGGCAGCATATCTCGAAGTGCTGAGGCGCCAGGACAACGTGTCCGCTGCCGGCGAGAACCTCCAGGCCCATCAGCGCATCTACGAACAGATCAAGGAGCGTAGCGAGGGCGGGGTTGGCCGTCGCGCCGACCTTTACCAGGCACAGAGTCGCCTGGCATTGGCGCAGGATTACCTGAGGTCTGAAGAGGGAGGCCTGCAAGATGCTCGCATTGCCTATGTGCGGCTGGTGGGCGCGCCGCCAGGCTCCCTCGTCAATCCACCGTCACCGGCGCAGGCGCTGCCGCCAACCGAAGCAGCGGCATTGAGTACCGCCATGACCAATCACCCTGCGCTCAAGGCCGCGCAGGCGGACGTCGACGCTGCTGAAGCCCTGCATTCCGCGGCCAAGGCCGGACTATGGCCGCGCCTGGACCTGGAACTGGCCGTCAACCACGACAGACAGGGCCCGCTCGGGCCGAGCCACGACCGCAGCGCGATGCTGCGCCTGCGCTACAACATCTTCCGCGGTGGAGCCGACGCGGCGCGAATCAGCGAAACAGCCTCCCAGACGCGGGAAGCCGAAGAGTCGCTCAAGCGCACACAGCGCCAGGTTCAGGAAAGCCTGTCGCTGGCCTTCAATGCTTACCTGACCTCACGCGAGCGTCTCAGGGTGCTAAAGCAATACGTGAATAGTGGTGAGGCAACGCGCGAGGCGTACGCTTTGCAGTTCAGCGTCGGCCGACGCACGCTGCTGGATTTGCTGAATGCTGAAAATGAGTATTACAACGCGCGCATTACCTACTTGAGCGGACAGTATGCGGAGCTGGCTAGCCAGTACCGCTTGTTTGCCGGCATGGGACAACTGCTCGATACCCTGCAAATCGCATTGCCTATCGAAACCGCACTATTGCCCGGCGCCCGCTAGGGGCCGAAGGACAGCCTGCCCCTTGCATTACAGCGCACCCTCATGCCTCTCTGATCCGGAGAGGCTCAATTGGGCTTTGTCGCAGTAAGCCTCCAGTAGAATGGGCCGGTGTCGAACTCAGCACGTACGGGCAGCGGGCCATGAACTTGGAAATTGCGAAAGTATTGAAGCGTCTGCACTACCCGCTGGGCGTGATGCTGACCTGCGTGCGCTGGTACGTCGCCTATCCGCTGAGCCTGCGTCAGCTCGAAGAAATGATGGCCGAGCGCGGTATCTCAGTCGATCACTCAACCGTCCATCGCTGGGCGCTCAAGCTACTGCCGGCGCTGCACAAGGTGTTTCGTCGTCGCAAGCGCCCGGTGGGAAAAAGCTGGCGAACGGACGAGACCTACATCCTGGTACGCGGTCAGTGGAAAAATCTGTATCGGGCGGTGGACAGGGCCGGCAATACCATCGACTTCCTGCTGCGCGCCCAGCGCGACAAGGCTGCGGCACGGCGCTTTTTCGAGAAGGCCGTCGACCACAACGGCGAACCCGATTCGGTGACCATCGACGGCAGCCCGGCCAACCTGGCGGCATTGCACGACATCAATGCCGAACGGGAAACTCCCATCGTCATACGCCAGGCCAAGTACCTGAACAACATCGTCGAGACCGGTGGGGCCGCTGCCTCCGCAGCACAGCAATTCTATTCCCTGGCCGCATAAGCCAACCATCACCGCCGGCTTCTTGTCGACTGATCTCTCTTATTGCGACAAAACCCGCAGTTGCGTATGGAAGCGATGCCGCGACTGGAGGTGGAATTGACCGCGCTGGAGGAGTCACGTGCCAGGCGCGCCGCGGCGCAGTGCCGGGCCGAGTGGGCCGAAGCCGAAGCGGCGCTCGCAGGCCAGTTGCTGGGAGGCCCGCGCCAGGTAGGCGAGGGCAGTGGCCAGCAGGCAGGAGCGGCCTGTATCCCGTAGTACCGCGCTCTGTGGCATGGCTGCTCCGGGTGCCCCGGTAGGTGAAACAGCCAGTTCGGGTGGCGCTCAGCGCGTGCACATTCCATACTGGAAGTGATCGCCCCCGCCGGAATGCAGCGATGCTTGTGGGGACGAGCTTTCGTCTCCGCCTTCCGAAAGGAGGTATCCCATGTGCTACCGGATTCGTGATCTGGATCGCCCGCGAGAGAAGACAGCCCAGCAGCGGCATACCCCGACGACCTTGTCGCTTCGCTCTCGCCTCAACGAACGCTGGGCGGCGTTGATGGCGTGGCTGCGTCCGTCTCCAAAAACAACCAGCCCGGTGACGGCCACATCCTTGGAGCAGTCCGAGCTGGCTGAGGCCGCGGCGAAGCCGGTCCCTCGGCCCATTGACCAGGCTTGCACCGTCATCGCCAGCACCGCCCGCGAGCGGGAGGCCGAGACGGCGTAGCCCGTCATTACTCCTACATGAGCCCTCCCCAGCCCGGCGGACAGGCCAGCGCAAGACCGCCCGGGGCTCAGGAGGCGTGAAGCCCGACAATAGGGCTTGGCGGGCGGAGGGCAACACGCACGGACTGGCTATTTATATAGAGAAGGTTCGCGCCGCACGCCCGTGCAGTCGGATGCCAATATGAAATGCAGTGCAAAGGGGAGCGAATTTGCCAGATGGGCCGCCGTGCAATTGAAATGTTCCCGGTTCTGTCCGAATGAGCCGCCTGCGCCACGTGGCAATTTGCGTCGCGGGCTCTCCGCGAGAGACCTCAATCATGCGATAGCGCCGTCCAGATTACAGAACAAAAAGATTCTGTTTGAAGTACTTATTCAGCTTGGCAATCCAATCTTCTGGCGACACTACGGTTTCTGCACTCGATCTCCCGTTGTTTGCGACCGGCTCTCTACCACCAGCCAAGCGAAAGGCGGTGCGGCATGCAATGAGACTAGACCGGGGGATCGCCAAAGGCCTTCCGCGCAAGCGCCTTTTCGAAATCCACCGTCCACGACGTGCCGCTTCCGGCCTGGAAGTAGTGGCGGATTCCAGTGGCCTTGGCTTCGACAGCCACCACTTGAGGTATATGGCCGGGCCCTCCGCCAGGAGGGTTCCCCTCATCCGCGACCACCACAAAGTCCTCTAGGATCCACTCGTACTTTTGGCAGGCCACTTCGAAATCCTCCTGCTCATCGAGCGGAAACTCATCGAACAGCTTTCGAACCATGGTCACCTCCAATCGTTTCGCTGGGCCGGCGGCGTCACAAGGAGCTGGATGGGCGCCCAGACAGTCACGGAAACAAATGTGCCGCATCTACACGAGCCGCACAAGCAGAAGGATAGGCAGTGAAAGGATCAATAGAACGGGCCTACCACTGCGTCAGTCGAAATCCCCCCGATCGGCTGCGAAGCAAACCAGCGCCAGGGAATGGCAAAGTGGCTGCACCGTTCCCAGTGGGAATCGTCCGACTTCTAGCGGCCTGCTTCGACAAGTCCATGCACTTCAACGGTGGCAGAATGGCTTGTGCCCGCTCTCCCGTCACAGGTTTGACAGAGAGGCGCGCCACGCGAGGTTGACGACATTGTGCTGACCCTTACAGATGTCTCCAAGACATATAACGGCGCCCGACCGCGCACGGTTCTCCGCGGAGTCAGTCTTGCGCTGGATGCCGGCGAATTTGTCGCCGTCATGGGTGAATCGGGCGTGGGCAAGTCAACGCTGCTCCACCTGATCGCCGGTCTGGATCGGCCCGACAGTGGCCGCATCCAGTTCGACGGACAGGATCTGGGCAAGCTGGACGACGATGCCGCAACCTTGCTCAGGCGGCGCAAGCTGGGGTTCGTGTTCCAGGCCTTCCACGTGCTGCCGAATATGAGCGCGGCGCAGAACGTGGCGCTGCCGCTGTTGTTGAACGGCCTCGAGCGGAAAAGGGCGTCGGCGCGCGTTGCCGAGATGCTCGCCGCGGTTGGGCTTGAGGGGCGTGAGGACAGTCTGCCGCGCGAGCTTTCCGGCGGGGAGTTGCAGCGGGTGGCGATTGCGCGTGCCCTGGTGCACCGACCAATGCTGCTGCTCGCGGATGAGCCGACCGGCAACCTTGATCACGAGACTGCCGCGCGGGTGCTGAGCCTGCTGCGCGAACTGGTCAACGCCAACGGCACGGCCGCGATTATCGTCACGCACTCGCCACTGGCTGCGGTGACGGCGGATCGCATCTTGCAATTGACGCCAGGCGGATTGACGCCGCTGGGGCCACAGCCGCCGATGAGCGCGGTCGCCTAAGCCATGCGAACGCCGCGCTCACTCGGCCTTGCGCTACTCCTGGGCGAATTGCGCGCTCATCCCGGACGCGCCATCGTAGGCATCCTTGCCGTGGCCATCGGTGTGGCAATGGGCTATGGGGTGCATCTGGTCAACCACGCTGCGCTGGCGGAGTTTTCCCAGGCGGTGCGCTCCTTGATGGGGAATGCCGATCTGGAGATCCGCGGGCCGCGCATGGGCTTCGACGAATCGCTCTATCCGCGCATCGCAGGCCTGCCGGATGTGGCGGCAGTCAGCCCGGTGGTGGAGGTCAATGCGGGGGTGCCGGGGCGCACCGGTGCGCTGACGCTGTTTGGCATCGATGCGTTCCGGGCGGCGCCTGTGGCACCCAATCTGATCGGGCGGACCGCCGAGGAGCGCGCGGGCAAGCTCGACGTTCTCGATCCCGACGCCGTGTTCCTTTCGCCGGCGGCGCTGAGCTGGCTCGATCTCAAGCCCGGGGATCCGCTCACCGTGCAAGTCGGGCTCACCGCGCTTACGCTGCGTATTGCCGGCACGCTGCCGGCGGCGGGCGAGGGCCTGCGCCTGGGCGTGATGGATATCGGTGCGGCGCAGTGGCGCCTCGACCGGCTTGGCCTGCTGCAGCGGATCGACGTCAAGCTCAGACCGGGAGTGGACACGGACAACTTTACGCAAGCTCTGGCCGCGCTGCTGCCGCCAGGTCTGGTGGCGGGTTCGCCGCAGGACAACGTGCGCCGAACTTCCAACCTGTCGCGCGCCTATCGGGTGAACCTGAACGTGCTTGCTCTGGTGGCGCTGTTCACAGGCGCCTTCCTGGTGTTCACGATGCAGGCGGTATCGGTCCTGCGGCGGCGCTCGCAGCTTGCACTGCTGCGCGCCTTGGGGGTGACGCGCGCTGGTCTGCTGCGCCTGCTGCTGGCGGAAGGCGCGGCTCAAGGCGCGCTCGGCGCGATGCTCGGCCTGGCGCTTGGCTTCGTCTTCGCCGCCGCGGTGCTCGGGTACGCGGGCGGCGATCTGGGCGGTGGCTACTTTGAAGGTGTAAAGCCCAAGGTCCGCTTCGACGCGCTGGCAGCGCTGATCTTCTTCACGCTCGGCCTGTCGGCGGCCGTGCTCGGCAGTCTCGCACCGGCATGGGAGGCCGCCCGCGCGCGGCCGGCGCAGGCGCTCAAGGCGGGCGATGAGGAGACACCGCTCAAGCGGCTACGCTCGCCGTGGACCGGGCTTGCTGCGATGGCAGCCGGGCTTGGGTTGACGCCACTGCGGCCGGTGGCGGATCTGCCGGTCTTCGGTTATGCGGCGATCGCCCTACTATTGGTGGGCGCCATCCTGCTGATGCCACGGCTGGCGCATCTTGTGTTCGGCTTGCTGCCCTCTCCGCGACAGGCTGTGCCGCAGCTTGCCCTGACCCAACTCGCCGGCGCACCGGGTCGCGCGTCCATTGCCCTGGCCGGCATTGTCGCCAGCTTTAGCCTGATGGCCGCGATGGCGATTATGGTGTCAAGCTTCCGCATCTCGGTAGACGATTGGCTGCACAACGTCCTGCCGGCCGACCTCTATCTGCGTGCTTCGTCAAGCGGCGATAGCGCGTATTTCTCGCTTGACGACCAAGAGGCCATCGCCAGCGTCCGTGGCGTTGCGCGTGCCGAGTTTCTACGTTCGAGCCAGATCCTGCTTGATCCCCAGCGTCCCCCCGTCACAGTCATTGTCAGGCCGATCGATCCGCGCAGTCCGGGCGCACGGTTGCCGCTGACGGCTGCGCCTGTCGCGGCGCAGCCGGGTGATCCGCCGGCGGTATGGGTCAGCGAGGCTATGGTCGACCTCTATGGCTTCCACCCGGGGAAACGTATCACGCTGCCGCTGCAGGGCCGGCCCGTCGCCTTCCTGGTGGGCGGCGTGTGGCGCGATTACGCGCGCCAGCATGGTACGGTGGTGATCAGCCAGGACGATTATCGGCGGCTCACGGACGAGCGGCGTGTCACTGACGTCGCCCTGTGGCTGGAGCAGGGCACCGGCCCGGCGCAGATCAAGGAGAGCCTGCGCCAGCGCGTCCCCGGCGGTGAACACATTACCTTCGCCGAGCCCGGCGAGATTCGCACCATCACCCTGAAAATCTTCGACCGCAGCTTCGCAGTGACCTACCTGCTGGAGGGCATCGCGGTCGTGATCGGACTGTTCGGCATCGGCGCCAGTTTCAGCGCGCAGGCCCTGGCGCGCGCGCGTGAATTCGGCATGCTGCGGCATCTCGGCTTCATGCGTTGGCAGATCGGCGCGATGCTGGCGCTGGAGGGCGCCTTACTCGCTCTGCTTGGCGTGGTAGCCGGTCTTGCGCTGGGATGGGTCATCGCCGTGATCCTGGTTCACATTGTCAACCCGCAGTCGTTCCACTGGACCATGAGCTTGCATATGCCTTGGGCATTCCTGGCCCAAGTGGCGAGCGCGGTGGCGGCGGCGGCCTCGCTGGCTGCGCTGGTGAGCGGGCGGCAGGCGATGTCGCGAAGTGTCGTGCGCGCGGTGCAGGAGGATTGGTGAAGAGGCGCTCATTCCTGCTGTTGTTGCCGGGTTCCGGCGTGGCGGCCGCGGCGCTGGGCGCAGCGCCCGCTTATCCGCCAGTCGACGCAGGCCGAACCCTGGCCTTCCCGCGCGACCACGGCGCGCACCCCGACTATCGCACCGAATGGTGGTATGCCACCGGCTGGCTGCAGACGCAGGCAGGAGCGCCGCTCGGCTTCCAGGTTACGTTTTTCCGCTCGCGCCCGCAGTTCGACCAGGCCAACCCAAGCCGCTTCGCGCCGCAGCAACTGCTGTTCGCCAATGTCGCACTGAGCGATCCCGTGGCCGGCAAGCTCCTACACGACCAGCGCGCGGCGCGCAGCGGCTTCGGCCTGGCGCTTGCCGATACTGCCGATACCGATGTATACATCGACAACTGGTCGCTGCGCCGAGAGGCGACGGGGCGCTACCGAGCCAGAATTCCCGCGCGGGATTTCACGCTCGATCTGACAATGGAGCCAACCCAGCAGTTGCTGCTACAGGGAGAGCGGGGCTACAGCCGCAAGGGCCCTCTGGCGGCCCAGGCGAGCTATTACTACAGCCAGCCAGGGCTCAAGGTGAGCGGCACCTTGAGGCGGGGCAGCCGGCAGGAAGCCGTGCGCGGCACCGCCTGGCTGGATCACGAATGGTCGTCGACCTTGCTGGCCGACCAGGCCGTCGGCTGGGACTGGCTCGGCCTCAACCTGGATGACGGCGGCGCGTTGATGGCCTTCCAGATCCGGGACAAGGCGGGGCGCAAGTTCTGGGGAGGCGGCACGCTGCGCGACGGCGACGGCCGCGTGCAGGTACTGGCCCCCGAAGAGGTCAACTTCATGCCGGTGCGTCATTGGCGCTCGCCTCGTACCGGCACCAGCTATCCGGTTGCCATGCGGTTGAACGCGGGCGATCTCACGCTCGAACTGGCACCGCTGATGGATGATCAGGAACTCGATAGCCGCGCGAGCACCGGCGCGGTCTATTGGGAGGGCGCGGTGACCGCATTGCGGGGAGGCAAGGCGGTCGGACGGGGTTACCTTGAACTGACCGGGTACTTCCAGCGCCTCAATCTTTGACTTGAGGCACGGCCCCGGGGCAAATGAAGCAGCCGGTCGAAGCGCCGCCGGCTCTTTCGCAGTAAGGGTGACATGACGCTGTCCCGCCCGGTCACGTACGCACAGTGGGCCAATCGCCCATGGACCGAAACGCTGCGCGACCGGATGGCTACGCTGATCGGATCGCAGCTCTGACGGGGCATGCGTGGTTGCGCCGCGATACGGTGCCCCGCCCGTGCTACCGCGCAGGCCGGGCACTTCAGCCAGTGGACCTTCGCAAACCACGCGGGCACCCGCTCGTACAAGCTCTACATACCGGCCGGCAGGCACAGCGAGCCGATGCCGCTGATCGTGATGCTGCATGGATGCACGCAGGATGCCGACGACTTTGCCGCCGGCACCCGCATGAACGAGCTCGCCGACAGGCTGGGCTTTGTCGTGCTGTACCCGATCCAGCCCGCCGACGCCAACGCATCGAAGTGCTGGAACTGGTTCCGGCCGGGTGATCAGCAAGCCGAGCGGGGCGAGCCGTCGCTGATCGCCGGCATGACGCGCGAGGTCATCGCCAGCCACGGCATCGACACCCGGCGCGTCTACGTGGCCGGCCTCTCCGCCGGCGGGGCGATGGCGGCAGTGCTGATCCAGCGCTATCCCGGACTGTTCGCGGCGGCTGGTATCCATTCGGGCTTGCCCGCGGGCTGCGCGCACGACCTGCCGTCCGCGCTGGGCGCGATGCGGGGCGGCAAGGGCATCGGCAGGTCAAGGACCGGAAGGGCGCCGCTGATGGCGCCGAGCCGACCGATGATCGTGTTCCATGGCGATGCCGACAAGACCGTGCACCCAACCAATGGCAGCCGGCTGGTGGCACCTTTCGAGCAAGGCGAGGCGCGCACGGACAAGCAACGCGAGACCGTGCGCGCGGGCCACGATTACACGCGGCACAGGATCACGACGCCTGCCGGCGTCGATGCCGAGTACTGGGTGATCCACGGTGCCGGACATGCGTGGTCGGGCGGCAGCCGCCGCGGCACATACACCGATCCGAAGGGGCCCGACGCCAGTGCGGAAATGCAGCGTTTTCTCCTCGCACATCCGCGTGCGGACTGAAGCGCGCAGGGGGCGGAAACGCGCCGGTTTCTCGCTCCAGATCCGTGCATCGCGCCCCAACCGAGGGCATTTTATGCACCCCGTTTGGGCGTCATCAAAGACTTTGCCGAACACCCTTTAGCCCGAACTTTGACTTCTCGAATAGCCGGAACCTGCATCGGCGCTGGGTTTCGGCCATTTTTTGGGGCTATTGTGTAGCCATGTAAATTAGTATTTATCTATTGTGTTTCAGCAGTTTTGTGCT
>NZ_QKWJ01000125.1 GCF_003353055.1 Cupriavidus lacunae | reverse complement strand
ATTCTCAGTGGTTAAACCGGCTCCGGCGACGGGGCTTTGAAAGGCTTGAGCGAAATGCGGGGAAACTCGCACGTTTCGTTCTTAGGGGAGGGCCCGGTGGCAACATCGGGTCCTTACCCGACCGCATCGCGCCGAAGCCGTCTGGCAGGCGTTCAACGCGCGGCACGATGGGCGGTTTCACTTCCACTTCACGCCATTGCACGCGAGTTGGGTCAATCAGATCGAACTCTGGTTTGCCCGCTACACGCGCCGGGTGCTGCGCCACGCGAGCCACACCAGCATCGCGCACTTGCGCGAACGCACCGAGCAGTTCGTCCGCGCGCACAATCAGGTGGCCTACCCGTTCAAATGGAGTTTCCGGGGCTATCCGTTGCAAACCGGCGCATCGTAATCGAGGATCCAAATGCCAGCCTTACCCACCAAACATTACGCTGCCAAATTGCAGCAGCAACTGCGCAGCCTGCTCGGCCACGAGCAGATCATCACACAAGCCTACGGACGTCACCTGCTGATCAAACGTCTGGACGACGAGGAGCCGACCGTGGTGGCTCGGCTGACCGAGCTCGGCCGCAATCGCTATGGTGCCGCCTTTCGCAGCCATAGTGGGCGTTGGGAACCGTTGCCAGGCGCAGGCTCGCTCGACGAGATGGCCGAGTTGGTTGTCACGCTCCTGCAGCCGTATTTGCAGCCCGATAATTATTAAAGCTATTTACGGGATGTTGTACTAGATCACGTCGTAGTCGAATACACAATCGGAGAGCGCCCTCGTGGGCTCGTAGTGGCCACGCCAGCCTCTCGATCGCCCATGCTCCGAGAAGAGGTGCAAGTTCTTTCTCGCTCGGGACCCCACGACGTAAAGCAGCTTTCGCGCACTGACTTCGCCGTGCGGATCGTTGAAGTGTGGCACCATGCCGTCAAGCAACGCGTAAGCGATGACAACATCGAACTCGGCACCTTTGACTCCATGGATCGTTGAAACGGTGATGCCAGATCGATTCTGGAATATGCGTTTGAAGAACGCCAGATCCCCGACTTCAGTCAAACCTTCCGCCTCAAGTTTTTCGATCCGGGCGGCCGAGCTTGCAAAGAACGCATTGTAGTGCTCCCGCAGCGATGCAACGTTGCTGATCACGATACCGAGACGGTCAAACAACTGCTCGAAGAAGCCGCGCAGATAAGCTAGCCCGCCTTGCTCCTCCAGGGCAATGGCATTGCAATCTCGGAGCAGCATCCGACGGGAGAGATGCTGCGTGGGCACGCCCGCGTCTTGAAGCGCACTGATAATTTCCCCAGCCCAGCGATGCCGCCGAATGAAGAGCGCCGGCGATGGTTCTGTAAGCGCGAGCCTGGCCACCTTGTACCAGAAGTTCTCGATATCTCTCGCAAATGGCACCATTCCGGGTCCATCGAACTGATAGTCCGGCAAGGTAGCGACGAGCTGACGAGTCATCGAGGCCAAATGCAGCCACTGCGGTGCCAGCACGCAGATTTGCTCGGGACGGACGCCAAGCGTATCGATGTTATGGCGTATCAGTGTGCCAATCTCGTGTACGAGACCCGTCTTCTGGCACTCCCTGTCATATGAGACCAGACTGGGATACAGCCGATCCTCTCCCGCCGCCACGATCACGGTGTCGTGAACGTTGAAATGGTTGAAAAAATCGATGATGCGGGCGGACGAGCGATAATTCAGCGAAAGGGTCCGCGTTTCAATCGGAAGTTCCGTCAAGACTCGCAGATCGCCAAGCTCGATGGGGTAGCCTCCGAGCGAACCATATATCGCCTGATTCGGATCGCCGACCATGAACAGGCGCGTAGCGCCCTGACCTGCGCGAAGAACCGCGCCGAGGATGACATACTGGATTTGCTTCGTATCCTGATACTCGTCCACCAGAACACATACGAACAGCTTCGACAGCAACCCGCTGATTGCCGGAAATTGCTCGGTCAATTGCAAGGCATGCCACAAGATCAACTCAAAGTCGATCTGCCGCCGCTCGCGGAGAATTCCGAAGTACGATTCCAGAATGCGCCGGATGCTGGCATGTTTTCCGGGCGATGGACACCCCAGACGATACCCCTCGCTGGTGTAGTAATACTCGCAATCGTAGAACGTAATCCGCTCATGCCGATACGGTTCACAGAGTGCTTCGAGAAGCCTCTCTCGCGCATGAAGATCCACGATGCTGTAGCCGTTTGCCAAGTCCGGCGCGTATATGCCGTACGGCTTGATGATCCATTCCAGGCAGAACGCGTGGATCGTCCCGATCCAAAGCCTGGCAGTGTCCACCCCCAGATCCTGAATGCGCTCCCGGATTTCGTCTGCCGCGCGATTCGTGTAGGTGATGGCCACCACGAACTGCCTGTCTGACTCCAGGCGCGACAGTTCATAAGCGATCTTGTAAGTCAACGTTCTCGTCTTTCCGCTACCCGGACACGCCGTCAGCAGGATGTTGCCGGGCGCCACCACCGCCTCCGACTGTTCTGCGTTCAACTCACGATCAGTCCAGGTGAACATTACTCGACCTCTCCAAGAATGGCATGGATCTGATCATGAGGCAGGGCCTCTATCATCGCATTCTTCAGCGCTACCAGATCCATCGCGCCTTCTCGATATGCGCGTAAGCGTGCATCAGCGACATCCGCTACGGCTTGGGTTACGGCATCGACGGCCAACGCACATTGCAAACGGTGGTTATAGATGTCGAAGAACAGCTCGCTGGTCAAGGCGTTCCGAGCAAAGAAGATTGCCTGATGAATATAGGCCGGAAGAGTCGTCTGATGGCTCACGTACCTCCCCAGGAGAATCGCAAACCAACCCTTCCCCTCGTGCTTGGCCATTGTCAGCACGCGCTTGCCGTATCGCCCAACGTCCCCAGACATCAGTTCAGCGCGAGCCAGGGCCTGGGTCGGCGGATCCACATATACCTGGGGCACGATGCTGGCCACTTGCGCCGCGTTGCCTGCAGCAATCAGCTCCACTTCGAACGTGTGCGTCGCGTAATATGTGGAAAGCCACGGGTTACCCTGAGAATAGAGCTCGAGCCTATCCCTACGGTCTGCACCTTTGGCTTGTGCTGCGCGGCATTTCGCCCTGAACTTCGCGTCGGCAGGCGGTTCGCCGGGAACCGGCGTCGTATCCCATACGGCGGTGTCCAGGTCGGTGACAATACTGCAACGCTTCCGGATCCGATTGTCATCGAAGAGATCCGCGACGTTCTCAAAGCCTGTGCTTCGGATATTGATAAGACTGACGCCTAGCTCGTCAAGGCTGACCCCGAGAATCTTCTTGAACAAGATTGGGATCAGGATCTCCTCTGCGTCGCCCTCCACGAGGACCACACTCCTGGCAAACAGCAGGTTGCTGCGCACCGCATCCAGATATCGCTGGACGTTGCCGATCTGTGTGGGCGACAGCCCCTGCGCCGGCTGATAGGCCTCGCAGGCTGTCCCATTGCGTCCCAGGATATTGACACGCTCGATATTGCTGACCTCGGAAATGTGAGTGGAATGGGTCGAATAGATGATCTGCGTGTCTTCGTACGCGATGCGGTCGAACAGCGTCTTCTGGATATGCGTATGGATGTGGGCTTCCGGCTCCTCGATGAGCAGAAAGTTCGCAATCGGCGCTTTCGCTTTCTGGTATTTGAACTCCAGCAGCTTCAACGTCAGAAAGATAAGATTGGCGCCGCCAAGACTGAGTTCGTGAATCGCCCCCTCGTATCCTTCCCCCGATTCCCCGACAAACAATCGTAGCGACTGGAAGAGCCGGTCAGCCTCATCGGAGAGATCCGACTTGATCGACAGCGACGTCGGTGAATAGGTCTCGCCGGTGGCGTCCTTGATGGTATCGCGAATATCCGACCGGACCTTCTGAACATCCTCCAGCGCCTCAATCGAATTGTTCAGAACCTGCACCTGCGCCACGATTGGCGCCATGATTGCTGGCGCAATCTCTCCGCTTTGGCTTTTGAGCAGTGTAAGCAGCGGATTGGTGCGACTGTTATGGAACTCTGCAACAACGTCCCGAAGTGCCTGAATGAATGTGAACGAGATCTCCTGCGTCACCGACAGAAATTGGGGCATGCGCGCGCCAATGCGCGGGTCATCAATCTCCTCGGGAAAGATGCAGTGGTCGAAGTCTCCGACCAGTTCACGATAGATGGCCGGATCGCAGAAATCGACGTCACTTCGGCCGGTGAACACCGTTTCATAGTCGGCAATCGTCATGGCCTGTCGGATGGCGGCCAATCCGATCATGTCCCCGTCATCAAGTCCGGACAGCTTCTGGCGGACATCCTTCTTCGGTCTGAAGACGAGATTGTAGGTCGCACGGCCTACTGCCTCGCCCTCAACGACACCGGCGCCATGCAGGAACAGCGCCTGAATGGCTTCCTCCGGGCCAATCTCTTCGAATTCGAGACTGATGATGATCCAGTGCCCCTTCCATTGCCCCAGGCTCCTGTGAAAATCGGATTCCTCAAGTCGGTACGCCGCCCGCACCATGTTGTCGTCAAGCAGCAATCGCATCGCTCGGAAGATGTTGCTCTTGCCCGCTCCGTTCTCGCCGATGATCGTATTGACTCCCTTGTCGAACCGTAGCGTGGCGATGGCGAAATTGCGGTAGTTGACGATCGAAAGCTTGGAAATATACATGGCGTATGGCGTTCGAGAATAGGGTCCAAGATGCACCATCATATCGGAAGGACTCCCGAAAAGTGGTCGCAGCATGCGATTTGAGTTACGGGCTAGCGGACGCGACAGATATTTTTTGTCAGGCGGGCGCTGGCATTACGTTGTCCAGCACCGAAAGCGAATCGCCACGAGGGCACCCCGTATGCGGTGGAGGCCTGGGAAGCAAGCGGATGCATGGGCATTCTAGCGACGGATCGAGGACAGAGTTCTTATCTGCACGATCCAATGTACGGGACATAACTGTGCAGCTGCTTGGCCAGAATTCCCCATTAGGCGGCATGCCAAGATAAGGGGAATCCGATATCACAAGGGGTGCGCCCCCCCGCATATCCGGTGTCGAAGCTCGAAGAACCGGCTGCGCTACCCGACCCGGTAAAACTGCACGCGCTGCCCCGCATTGACCGCCCGCCGCAGCCAGGACGGCATCTCCCCCTGCCCGTCCCACGTGAACCCTCGCGGATGCACCCTTGAATGGTACGCCGCGCACCGACCACAGTTGACGGTTTCTCCAGAGTGGAAAAAGCTCGCGCCTTCAGCTACAGGAAGAATAACCGCCATGAACGATGCAAGTCTCTTCATGAAGCCATCATCTCGTCCTTTCTTGAGCATCAGCGCCCTCCGACGGTTCGTGAAATCGCCGAGCATTTCAAATGCGATGAAGCGCAGGCGCGACATGCTTTGCGCGCACTCGCTGACAACCATGGCGTCGTGCTTCATCCCCATTCGGATGAGGTTTGGATCGCCCATCCGTTTTCTGCGGCGCCCACGACCCGTGTGGTTAAAAAAACTCCGGGATCCCTGTCCGAACAAACTGCGCCACCTCCTAGAATGCGCGGGAAATTTGTTCAAAGCGCCCGCTTCGTGAGGTTGGCGCATCCGTTGCCGCCAGAAGTCTATGCCCAGCGTCACGCCTCCGCGCCGTCTCCCGAGGCCTTCTGGGACTGGTCCTACTGGCTGTCACCAGGTTGCCTGAAATATTCGTCTTTGCCGGCGTGCCACTTTTCCAACAACTTCCGACCTGCCAATGACTCCGCCCGTTTGTATTCGGTCGTGCCTGACGCCTTCTTAGCATTGACCTGCACGACGCCGCCCACAACGTGGACGTACTCCCGCTCGTAGAGAAAATCGCAGCCTAGCGTGCACGCTGGCATGACGATATGCGGATCGAGGCGCTCCGCCGTTGTACATAACGCGCGCTTCTTCTTGTGGGCGGTTACAAGGGCGCTGACGTGAAAGAGGTCACCGCAGATGGCGCAATATTCTGTGTCCTTAGACGCAAAGAGCCAGTCTTGCAGGATTCCTTGCTCCAGACGACGTTGGGTCTCCTGATCCGCGTCTGTCGCCGTTGCCTCCTCGTAGAGGCGTCGCAGCCGTTCCCGGTACACCTCGTAAGCACTCAACGTGGTCTTGGCACCGCTGTCTACAGCGCCTTGTACGCACCGGAAAATATAGTTATGCCGGCCACCCGTCTTGTCTACGTGCACCACGCACGAGAAGAATACGGCCTTCTTTACATACGCGTCCGAAAAGCCCCTTCCAGACAAGTAATCGCGCATCGTTGGAAAATTTGCTTCGCTGTGCTTCTTGAAAAAGTCCACCATCGCATGCTCGATATCAGTGAGCGTTGCGTGATGACCATCGTACCTAATCAGCTCTCCGCTACGCTGAAACAACGGCGACGTTTTCAGATATTGCTCGATGACCGGCACAGGCGGTCGCGACGCAGTCGCCACGCTTCTGGAATGCATCGCGTTCTCGTAGACCTCAGCAAGGTGCGATGGCTTAGCCCATTCGATAACGGAAAATACCTTCTCGTGGTAAGTCCGCATCGTCGTCTGGCGTCCCTCGAAGGTGTACCAAAAGTCCCCCCCATTTTGCCAGGACCACGCAGTCGGCGAATACGCCACGGCCCTGTGGATCGCAGCATATAGGTCAGCCGACCATTTGTACTTTTCCGCAATCTCGCGAAGGTTTGCGACGCCCACCAAGCCAGGCCATTCGATCGCGACCTTGAATGCCGCTTGTTTTTCTTTCGCCTCCCCTTCCCTGATTAGAACGATGTCCAGCCCCTCTTCTACCAGGCTGCGAGTCATCTCGCGAAAGTCAGGTGTGTATGCTCTATAGTTCACCGCCAGGCCCATATCCCTCATCAGATTAAGGAGCCCTTGGATGCTGCGTCTTGGCACATCGATACCCGCTTCGGAGAGGGCATCGATGTAGACTTCCGAATGCCAGGATTCCCTAGCCTCTAGGATTTGCGCACATTGCCTTGCGGCGGTAAGGTCGCTGTGATCCACGCCCTGCTTGAATGCTTTTTGTATGATCTGGCGCACACGTTCCCGCGAGGTAAATTTGAATTCCTGCGCGAGGTCTTCAAGAGTAGGCCAGATCGCCTTCCCAAACCCGTAGAAGGACAACACGATCGCAATGTTTCTCTGCTTCATGGCGATCTCATCTGGCGTCTTCGCATTCATCGACGTCGAAGATTCCAGAGCCGCCATCAACTCTTCTTTGACGCTGCTTTTCATATAACGACTCCTCCCGTTGGAAAAAAGGGCAGCTAGTCTCGCACCTCACTTGTAGCGATCGCCTTATCCTATCCTGCGGATTTTCCACGTCTTCGACAGAACGTGGCCAGTGCGCGTGTCGACGAGCCAAATGCCCTCAACTTTGAAGTCCAGCCTAACCTGTGATTTTGAGCGTGTGGGTAGATACGCCTGAAAGTGAGCATCGTACACGCGAAGTGCTGATTGCCTGCCCAAGTTGGGCTTGCCAAAACCTTCGGAGCCGGTGCATCTGAAATCATGTCATTGGTGATTCCGGTCAGGCTTACAACCTGCGAGGGGATACGCCTTCCAGCGTTCATCAAGCTTTGAAAGCGTTCAACGTTCTCACCGTCGCGCAACAAAATGACAGCAATTTCCGTCGCTCGGTCACCTCGACTTGGCGACAATCCCGTTGTTTCAAAATCCAAAAACGCAACCGTCTGCACCCTGCTTCCCCTTGTTTCTCAAAGCCCAAATCTAGGCGCGCCCTGCTTTTCGTCTTGCTGCTCGTCCTGCTTTTCGCTCTGCGCTCCTTGCTCGGTCGGCGCCGGGCTCCCGGCCTTGCGCCGCCGCCCAGCGCCACCTCGCTCGGGCGGCCCCACCCGCAATTCTGCCAGCAGCTGGCGCGCCAGCGCCGCTTCGGCTTCTGCTAGCTCGGCCCGGCGCTGGGCCGCGGCCAAGTCAGTCCGGAGGAACTCCAGGTCGTTGGCCGATTTCCGCTACGCCTGCTCGGCGCTGGCGAGCCGATCGGCGAGCGACGCGGCCTGCGCTTCGAGCCGGGCCCGGGCCTCGGCCTGCGCCACGGCCGCGTCGCGGGCCTCGCTGCGCGCCGCCACCAGTTCGCTGCGCAACGCTTCGGCCGTGCGATCGCTCTTCTGGCGCGCGGTGCGCTCCGCGTCCAGTTCGCGCAGGCTTCGTCGCTCAACCTGTCGTTCAGTACAAGAGATCGNCCACGCGGGTGCCCGACCGCGCCCCGACCAGGTCTGGCCCGTCTTGGGGTTGCGGTACCTCGGAGGCGGCGCGGCCTTCGTCTTGGTCGGAACAGCGCGGGCAGCGGGCTCAACACTGGGCTTGCTCGCAATATCCTCAATGCTGAGGTCGTACTCCTGCATCCACTGCCGAATCTCCTCCACGACCTTTGGCACTTCCGTGGCTCGCAACTGCTCAAGTTGCGCATTGACAGATGCCAGTTGGGCGAGCAGTGAGGATTGGGATGGGCTTTGGGTTGCGGTAGGCGCTTTTTGCTCCTGTCGCGGCTTCCGGGTTTGCGTCTTCTGAGTCGGCGCCTCCGAGGCAGCCTCCACTCCAGGCCGTGTTCTCTGCTTCGGCCCGCGCTTCCGGGTTGGGGTCTCTTGGGTCGAGACTTCCGGAGCGGCAACTTCAGCTAGGATTTTCGGCTTCCGACCGCGCTTCGGGGTCCGCCTCTCTTCCGGCGCAGCTTCCGGAGCGGCGGTTTCGGTGAGCGCTTTCGGCTTCCGACCGCGCTTCGGGGCCCGCGTCTCTTCCGGCGCAGCTTCCGCAGCGGCGGTTTCGGTGAGCGCTCTCGGCTTCCGACCGCGCTTCGGGGCCTGCATCGCTTCCGGCGCAGCTTCCGGAGCTGGGGCGTAACGCGGTGCTACCGGGGCGGCCGTTTCGGCCAGTTCGTCCTGGGCGGCAGCTTCCGTCGGTTCGTCCGTGGCCAGGACTTCAACCGGAGCTTCGGCCACGGCTTCAGTGGTCGCTTCCGAGGGCATGCCTTCAATGGGCGCTTCCGGCGCGTCAGATTCAGTCAACGCTTCCGAGGCGGTGGCTTCCATCGATTCTTCCGGTGCCACGTCTTCCGTTGAAGCGTCGGGGGGCGTGTAAGGCCGCCGGCGCCGATATGACACCGTCGCCGTCGGGCCGCTATCCCGGCTTGTCGACCAGAAGTCCATGCGTCGGGCCTGAGTGTCATTGCTGCCACTACCGACGCCTGCACCACTGGCTTCACCAATGACGGGATCCGCGTCGCGCATCGCCTCAGCGATGGGAAGCTCCATCTGACCAAGTCCGTCCGTCGCATTGCTCGCGACAACGGGTTCAACCACTTGCTTCGGGGCCAATTCGTTCTCCTTCATTGAAGTCTCTGCACGTGCAGACGCTTCCTAATCCCATGGACGGTGAGACCTTGTCTCTTGCGTGTCGTTCGAACTTACCCATCGGCGTTTATGTGATGCAAGGTTGGGGAATTGCCCGTAGTCGTCCATCTGCGCCTGGATCCGGCGGATCGCGTCCGCCCGCTCAGTCTTTGCTGTCATCGCTGCCGTCACTGCTGTCGTTGCCATCGTCCTGATTGTCAGGCAGCGCCGCCGCCCCCTGCTCGTTGCCCGGCTCTTTCCCGTGGTCTTCCGGCGCGGTCGCCGGCGGACTGCCGGCCTTGCGCCGCCTTCCACCACTACCACCGCCGTCGCGTTCGGGCGGCGCGACGCGCAAGGTGGCCAGCAGCTGGCGCGCGAGCGCCGCTTCCGCTTCGCCCCGCTCGGCCCGACGCTGTGCCGCCGCGAGTTCCGCCTGTACGGCCTCCAGGTCGCTCGCCGCCTTGCGCTGCGCCTGCTCGGTGGCCGCGAGCCGATCAGCCAGGGCCGCGGCCTGCGCTTCCAGCTTCGCGCGACCCTCCGCCTGCGCCACCGCGGCATCGCGCGCCTCGCTGCGTGCCGCCGCCAGTTCCGTACGCAACTCTTCGGCCGTGCGCTCGCTCTTCTGACGCGCGGTGCGCTCGTGGTCCAGTTCGCGCAAGCTGCGCCGCTCGCTGGCTTCGGCGCGTTCCTGCGCGAGCGTCACCGCCTCGCGCGCCCGTTCCAGCTCCGTCGAGAATTGGGTTCGCAGCGCTTCCAGCTGGCGCCGGCCCGCCTCCAGTTCCGTCCGGCCTGCCTCGAGCCGGGCCTGCGTCGCGGCGTGCGCCTGCCGCTCGGCGGCCAGGTCCGCCTGCACGGTGTCGTGCGCCTGCCGGGCCTCCACTAGCTGGGCCGCGATCGCCGCAGCATCCTCGCGCGCGGTGGCCGTCTCCGCGCGCGCCTCATCGCGCTGCGCTTCCGCTTCGCTCGCGGCGTGGCGCGCCTCGGCGCGCAGCGTGGCCAGCTCGCCGGTGGCGGCCTCGTTGGCCGCCTGCCAGATGGTCTGGACCGCCTCGGCCGCGATGTCCTTCAACGCATCCGGCAGGTCCGGATGGTCGATGGTGATGCGCGTGCGGCCGCGCAGTTCCTGCCAGAACGCCTGCAGCACCTCGGACGGCGTACCCATGCTGCCCTTGCGCACCAGGCTATAGAGCTTGTTGGCGGTGGGCGTGACGCCATAGCGGAAGAACAGCAGGCCGCAGACCTCGCGGTACAGCGCGCGGGTCTCGGGGAAGCGGCTGCGCAACTCGGCAATGTCGTTGGCCATCGCGGCCTGCAACGCGGCGTCGGTCAGATCCAGGTCGGCAGCGGCCATCGGGAGAAAAAGCGGAAAAGTGATGATAAATATTACACCGTAATACGTAACAAAGCCAACTTCAGGCGGCATATTTTAGACATAACTGCGCTTATGTCTAGACAATATCGGTTTCAATGGATCTCGAAACAACTCGTTGGTTAAACTAAATTTGTATCCATGGTTAAACTAATTTTGTTCCGTGCCCCCTGGAGCAAAATCGCCGGGCTGCCGCGCCCCAGAGGTGCACCGCCCTCCTGCTGTTCGCAGCAAGCCTGGCAAGGTGGCGCTACCGCCGCTGGCAACCAGTGCGCTCGATCAAAACCTGCTTGAGCGGCGCCTGCCACTCACGCGGGAGCGCTGGAACCCCAAATCGACGCTCATTGCCAGCCTGCGCGAGGACGAGGCGGCGGGCTTTCGGTCAGCGCAAAACCTCGCGGCGATCTAGCTGAGCGCGGGGATCCACGGGGCTACCATCGTCTTGACTTACCTTGGCGCCCCTTTCGTGCGGCGCCCGATTACCCATGGCGGCCCGCTCCGTGCCGGAGCTCGTGCCCAACGTCGCGCTCAGAACGGAGTCGTCTGCGACGCGGACCCTTCTGCCTGCGTCCATCTAATCAGCAACAGCCCGTCGTCGGTTTCGCACAGGCGGACGCAAGATTTGGAATCGTCGCGCTCAAGCGGATCGACACCCCGATCGATGTCGTCTAGCCAAGCGGTCAACGCATCGAACGTCAGATCGACTTCCCACGTGACCGCCATATCGAGCACTGCAGTTAGCGTCGACTCCCGGACCCACTCGCAGCAGGTCCAGACGTCCTGATCTGCATATAGGTAACCGGCCGGCGCTACTGCTGCATCCCGTGTATAGCGGATGAGGCCCAAGTCGCGCATCGCGCGAGAAACGCTGCAGAAGCGCTGCCGTTCCTGCTCCGCCTGCCGATTGGAGAGCGCCAGGTCCGCACGGCCCCAGCCGAGTTGAAGTTCGTTGAGCGCGACATCGTATGGGCAGATCAGGCCCCAGCGGGGCCCCTCCTCTGGGTGCACCCTGACCCAGCGCGAGAGCCGTCCCTCCTTGGTCAGCCTCCACCGACAGCGACACGTGCCATGGCGAGCCTGCCGGTCCTGGATGGCATTCAGGCGCGTGACAAACGAAGACGGATTCGCCGAAGCGGCGTTGATGCGTATATAGAAGTGAAGAACGTCGGCAAAGCTGAGGTGGCATAACCTGAGGTGGCCGAGTTGGATTCTCGCTTGCCGCGCAAACGCGTGGCTTTCCAGACTCCACCGATCACCCGCTTCGGTCAGGAGCGGCTCGATGTCCTCGGGCGGGGGCTCAAGCGTGCGCAGCTGACCGAACGCTTGGTCGAGGGAGACCGCCCCCGGCATGCCATCGTTGCCCGACGACCAGATCTCGCCGAGCGACATGCGCGCGGCAGCGACGCTCGCCCGTGCGACCCAGCCGGCGAGCGACGCAACACGCGCCTGCTCTCGGGCCGGAAAGCCGGCATCAATGCCGTGCGGCCACGTCCTGCAGCGTTGCCGCATCACGAACTCCAACGCGCCCACGCGCTGCGACATGAGGCTGGCGGTGTGCTCCTGCGCCCAGGTCGTTTTTAGCGCGCTCAGGTGAAATGGGCACCGCGCAAGCCACCCAAGCTGATGCAGGTAGCTGTGGTAGCCGTGCTGCACACAGGTCTCGCAATAGCGGATGGCACGTCGCTCGCGACTATCGGGAGGCGGGCCATAACGGCCGACATCGATGAACCGTATGGAAGGCGAGAAAACGTCTTCGAGAAGCGGCGCGGTCTCACCGAGCACGGACGCCAGGCGCCTGATTTCGTCGATCGGAAGCGGCGTGTTGCTATCGAGCGCCACACGCAAAAACTTCGCGCATTTTCCGACGTTGATGCCATTCAGTGCGCAGAAGCGGGCGACGAACGACAGCCTCGACTCGTACGGACGGAGGTTTCCCGGCCACCAGTTCACCGATGGGTAGGCCGCCATGTCAACTACCCGTCGAGATGATCCTCATGTGGTCCGACAAGTTCGCTTTAGCGAATTCCTGCAACCAGTTCTCGTAAGACGTCACGTCAACCCAGTCTCCGCCATGCGCCAGCTGGAAAAGCATCGCCTCGGTTGCCCTGGCGATATGCTGCATCGGGAACTCGAGATGACGGCGCGCAGATTCGGGCGAGAGTTCCACCAGCGCTTGCCACACCAGCGCGGCACAGTCTGCAAGGCGGTGCCCTGCCGCGAATTGAACCGGCGCGAAATACTTCAGGTATGAAACGCCGCTGCCCGGTGGCCATTCCGAGTCGATATCGTAGCCGTTGAGCACGTATGCGATTTCTTCCGGCGAACGCAGCCCATGAAATCGCGCATGCGCGGCCATAAAACGTGCTGCCAGGTGAGCGTTGCCGGTGATCGCCATATACTCGTGACGATAGTTCAGCTGGTGCGAGCCGACGGAAAACACGCTCAGCAGGTAGCCCTCGTAATCGAGGTCATTCTGAAGACCGAGCAACCACTTCCACTCCCGGAACGTCAGATCCTGCGCTTCGTCGATGGCCAGTACGACATAATTACGCTGCGCGTTGTTCGCAATGGCGATGAAGCGTTGCCTGCACAGGTGGATCCCTTCCGCTCTTTTCGGTGGTTTCGCCGGGTTGGCGAATTCGAAGTTCGAGGCGAGCAACAGCTGATGCCAGAATCCCGCTTCGCTTGTCTGGCTGTCCGGACGGCGATTCCACACCACCAGCGGTACCACGGCGTTAAGGCGTTCCTGCAGCACCTGAGCGACGTACCATTGCACGCAGCGAGACTTGCCCAGCCGTGATGCACCATATATATAGCCGCCGGGGCGCTGCTGGTCGATCCATTCGCCGAGCTGTTCAATCATCTCGTGCATGGGCGGCGTATATACTGCGTACTGCTTCGTCACGATGCAGTGTCGCGGATCGATGCGCTCGGGCAGAGGGAATCGCATGACCTACCCCGATTGCGCCATTCGGCGTGGCGGGAGCATGGAGCCCGGAGTCGCGGGCTCAGTTTTGATAGCCACGTTAGGTCGCGCTGGCTTGTTGCTGGTGCCACCGTTGCGCGAACCTGTGCTGTCCTTCTGTTTGGCACGATCCATCGCAGCGTCCAGCATGGCAGCGCCGATCGACGGATCCGCTGCAGCAACCAGAATGCGTCGCGCTTCGAGGTAGGCCGGATGGACGGGTAAGCGTTTGTGTGCCTGACTCTCTACAAAGCGCATGAAGATTTCAATGGCGTCTGCGCCCGCTGGGATAGTCAGTTGTCCGTGCGAGCAGGCCTGAGAGATTGCTGCGCGAACGGCAAGACTATGTGGTGAAATGTTCCAGGGCGGCGCTGCCCGCAGTACACCGAGTGGGATGCCGTCAAGCGTGGAGGCGAGCGCTACCCGGCAATCATCCTCCTTGTGACAGACCACCCAGATCTCGGATCCCACCAGGTCGTGCCGATTGTGCAGCACCTCGTTGGTGTAGCGGCCGTAATAGAACTCCACGTACGGGGCGCGCCCACTCGCTGCTCCGCCGCGGACGATGCAGCGCTTGCGGATGCTGAATAGCGCTTCCACAACGGCGGGATCGACTCGGCGCAAGCTCTGCTGGGCGTGGTGGTACAGGAAGTTCGCGTATGCGAGCGGCGTGCGGTTGCCAATCCCGCTGTGCGGTGTTGCGTTGTAATTGGCGATGAGCACGTCCAGCAGCTCTTCCGCATATTCGTACTGGAATCGGCTTGCCAGCGCAACGTCTTCCGGCTTCCGGCCCTTACGGTCCTGAGGCTTGGCGCCGGTGGTGTTGGAAAGACGCTGAAAGCCCTTCCCCGCCAGATTTCGGAAAAACGCCTCGATGAAGGGCCGGTCGTCCTTGCTTCGACGTTTCGAGAACGAGGTTTTCGGCTCAAGCAGCGTCGCGCGAACCGTATCGCGCAACGCGTCGCGCACGTGCTGACAGGTCTCGGCAAGGGCACCGTCTACGCTGGTCTCATCCCAGCACAGTCCAACGAAATTGTCACCCAGCACCGACAGAAGCCCGGCATCGGGCAGATACGCCTTGTCGCTAAAGCTTACCGGGCGCGCACACCATTTTCCCAATGCCCGCTTCAGCGCGCGCAGGACATCATCCTTCGAGACTTCCCGTCTCATACTGAAGTAGTAGCCGAGCACCGCGCGCGACATCACTTCAAGAATCACGATAACCCAGAGACGATGAACGATCTTCTCCCGAAAACCGCCTCCCATCAGGGGAAGCGACACGCAGAAACGTCCGTCCAGTTTGTGCGCATCCATCTCGACGCGCTGCATGAACTTCTGAACTGGCCGTCCGGTTCCGTCCCCTGTCTTCAACTTTGACACCAGCTCTGGACCGCCGCTCGCCGCCGCCAGCGCTCGTGGGTTGGCCGACAACACCCTGTCGATATACCGGCCAATCGAGACGTACCCCAGGGTCGCCGTGTTGAACGGCCACTCGTTTCGCTGTTCACATCCAAGTTCGCGGAGCTGGTCGAGAAGCCACCCGCAGTGACGTCTTTTCGACTGCCGGGTTTCGACCAGCCGCTTGCCTGACGCGCTCGCGAGAATACGCGCTTCGAATGCCTGGCGAAGCTCCGGCTGCGCATCAAGGAGCGCCTGCAGGGCACCAACGGCGCCGCCACCGAACTGACTGACATGGATCTTCCGATGGCGCCGGTAGTGCTTGATCCGGGTCCACGGAACCAGCCCGCGCCAGCCGTAGGGTCGCCCGTCCGGATGCGTTTCGAGGCAACGTTCGCGGATCAGTCGATAAGCCTGCTTTGCGCCAAGTGAGGTGAGACGCTTGATGGTGTCGGCCGTCGCGCCGGAAAGGTACAGCGAGACCGCCTGCTTTCTCGCAAAATACAACGCGCGCCGTTCTCCTTCGAGCGCCCCTTCATCCCATTTCCTTATACGGAAGTCATGACTCTTCCCGCAGTGCTTGAATGGTGAGGGCGGCGTCCATGGTTCTCTGCATGCCGATCCAAATCGTCTTTGCGCCGGGCTCGCCATCGCTCTTGCGC
>NZ_QKWJ01000124.1 GCF_003353055.1 Cupriavidus lacunae | reverse complement strand
TCTTGAAGGGCGTCCCCTTCAAGGACGGTGCCCCGGCGCAAGACAATCCGCCGGTTCAGCAGAAACTCGCCGCCTGACAACCGGCCACGATCAGCCCTCGTACACCAGATTTGACAATACCTCAATCCGACTCGCCCCGGACCACTAAGGAAATGCGCATCGGAGAACACGAAAGCCTTGGTGTATGCGAGTGCCGCGGCTTCCCCGTGCGGTTGGTAGAGCATGAACCGCTCGACGAATCTCTTGAAGAACTCGGGAGTGCGATGCAATTCCTCAAAGGCATGCTTGCCCTCCTCCGGCGTCAGCTTGTGACGAGCCATGCTGTTCACGAGCTTGACAGTAAAGGCGACGAATTCCTCACCTCTAGCAATGGAAACGGCTCCAATGGCGCCCAGTTGAAGAACGGCTCCGAGGCGCTGGCAAGGATCGGCGGAAAGAAGGCCCATAGGCCAAGGCCGGTGCTTAGGCAGCAAGCTGCTCCCACGGCACGGACATGGAGGCCCGTCATCGACAGCATCGAGCCGGACGAAATTCCTACTCAGGCGGCGGATGTCAGTTGGGACTTAATGCGCCCGAACACGAATTGCCCCAAGTACCAAGCCAAATCCGAATTCGCCAAGATAACCTCATCTGACACTGAGGACGGCTCCAGATTCATCCGCCTCAGCACGAGTTTGCCTTCTCTCGAGGCGAGCCATGCACGAGCGAATTCCCGGCGTACTTTTGCGTCCGATGCCGCGAAGTACTCCCGCCCTTGTCGCGATTCTTCGTTCATGCGAGTGCGGGTCTCGTCTTCACGCGAGGCAACACTGCGCTCCACGCTGGTCTTGACTGCGATCTTCGCGGCGTCCTTCTGTTCTTCCTCGACAAGCAGCTTGGTCTGGACCTGGACCATCGTGCGTTCAGCCTCTGACATGCGCCAGTTATCACGCAAGGCCTTCATCAAATAGCCAGCGGGGCTCTTCTTGACCTGACCGCGATTGAGCTTGAAGCGCGTGTACTCGATCGCCTGCAGGATGCGGTCATCATTCCATGTCTCGCGGTTCTCGGAGAGCTCGCCGAACTGCCGGGTTGAGAGGTTGAACTCTTCCTTAAGAATTTTATAGATCTGGCTGGCGTCGGACAGGCTTGCCATGACAGCGTCGGCCGTGTCCTTACGCTTGAGGAGGAAGCGAATCCGGTCGACCTTCTTCGAGGATGTGGACTCGGTCTTGGTCTCGTAGGACAGCTCGATGTCCGAGATCTCATTGATTTCACGGACCGCAGGCTCCAGCCAGTCGCGCTTGAAGTATTTGAAGATGTTGGCATTCGCGCCCATCTTTCCCGGCCAGGTCCGCATCTCATCGAGTTTGATCCAGTCCGTACGCCCGTTGGGCACACTCGGCAAGACCTTGTCATAGATCGCACGCGCGAGACTGCGGGTAAATGCCGTTGAGATGCGAAGGCTGAGCCAATGAGACTTGCGGGGATCTCGAATATGCGGGATCAAACTGTGATGTACATCGAAACGGACGCGGCCGCGATGCATCGCCACCATGCCGATCAGCTGGACCTGGACCCAGATATCGTTCTCATCCGGCTCCCGGTCTGACGGTGTATTGGTGACGCGAACCTTGGCGTTCTGCGCCTCGTCCGCGATAGTACGTAGGTGCTTCAGGTTCCGGCTGTCATAGCGCATCAACCACTTAAAGTAGTTCAGCTCGACATCGTATTGGTCAGGAACCTCCGGCTCTTGTGCCACGATGAAATACGCGGCATCCAGGAACCGTCGTGCCGCCAATCCCATGTTGACAATTTCCGTGAAGAAATTGTTGCGCTGATAGCCGATTTCGCGGTTGGCCTCGTTGATGGGCATCCCGAGGTCAAACATGTCCTCGAACAATGCCAGCGCCATTTGGCGAGGCGTCGTCCTCGCTTTGACCTCCACCGGATGGTCCGTCTCCATACTCGTCTTCCCGCTCGTTTTGTTGCTCGGGCGACTCTAGCATGTGATGGTGAGGTCCTGTCAACACAACAAACCTCACCATCAGATTGATCCGTCGCGCTATCGGGTCAGCGTGGGTCAATGCGCACAACGAACCTCACCTGATGCACAACCAACCTCACCGATCTTCGTCACGCGTATCGTTCAAGCCAAGGACCAGCCTGGGCAAAGCGGACTTGTCCACAGGTGACGCACAATAGATCTCACCTTCTGGGTGTTTGCACAATGAAACTCACCTTGTCGGGGAATAGACCTCACCGTCTCCACACAGCAAACCGCACCTTGGCAACACACGGAACCTCACCTTTGACACAGCTAACCTCACCTTTGAAGGGTTAAGTCCTTGATCGACAAGGATTTCGTTGTTCTCTGTTTGTCGGTTGGGTTGTTTACTTCAAAAACATCTAACCAACACAACGCCCGCAGTCACGAAGCAAACGGTGCGAGTCGGCGCACTTTGAGCGCTGCACACGTTCGTACCCATCTGTCTCCCGATTGTTGTGATGTAAGCCGAGACTGCGCCGAAGCAAATGGGTTCGAGGGACCTGTCCGACGCTACGAAACTGGCAAGAGGATCGCTGGAAGTTCCGTGGATCCAGCATCGACGGGCCAACACCGCGCTCAGCCTCATGGTGAGGTTCTTTGTGCATGGGCGAAGGTGTGGTTTTTTGTGCTGACTATTACCGAGGTTGAATCTTGCACAATGAACCTCACCGTCCGATGGGTCTGGGCGCTCAACGGATGGTGAGGTCCATTGTGCATTGGTTGGCACGTGCACCCCGTTGCCTGACTCCCAGCTCTGATAGGAGTTGCTATTGCAACGAAAAGATGCTCCAGCACTAAACCATGCTGCGAAGCAGCACAAATAACCTCACCATCACTGTTCTTGCCTGACGGACTTCTTTGTCTGGGCTGTGCAAAGGTGAGGTCAATTGTGCGGAAACGCCGAGCAGCTGCCCTCCCCCATACCAAGCCCTGGGCTGGTTGGGCTGGACGGGAACGAAGGTGAGCTTCATTGTGCCGGATTTCGCCGAGTTCACTTCTCCGGTTCTGCCGAACAGCACAAATGACCTCACCTTGCGGGCGCCCGAAGGCAATGTAGCCATTCAAGGTGAGGTCATTTGTGCCACCCTTTGGGGCCGCCTATAGGCCGAGGAATCTCCCAAGGCTTACCGGGGGCCTCATGTGAACCCCAAGACGTCCCGAAACTGCCTAAAACTTAGGCAAAATCGTTGTTTTCAAAGGAACTCTGATTAAAAAACAGCAATTTATGAGCCGTTGCTCATGCATTTCCTGTATTCTGAGCTTTCTCGAATTTTCCGGATAAACCTCAGAATGGTGAAAACGAGCCAACTTCCAGCAGTCGACCGAACTGTACCGCTAGAGCAGATATCTCAGTTCGCGGAAAAGGTCACCATTTTTACGGACGAACTTCGCGAGACGATTCTCGCACCGCGGCCGCGAAAAACCGCACCGATTTTTAAGACGGGGGAGATTGCAGACCTATGCAACATCTCCCACTCGCAAGTTCAGTACCTCGCGACCAAGGGAGATGGCGAATTGCCGCCAGGAAAGGCCGCTGGTACTGGGCGTACCCGGACCTTCACGCTGGAGGAGGCACGCATCTGGGTGCAGAAGGTCTCTGACATTTATCAGACGCCGCTCGTCACAGGCACGAGAGAGCCGGAAGGAAAAATCATTATCACCGCCCAGCTCAAGGGTGGCTCGGCCAAGACTACCACGACTATGTGTCTGGCTCAGGGGCTGACATTGCGTGGCCGAAAAGTCTTGGTTGTCGACTTGGATCCTCAGGCCTCGCTCTCGGAACTGTGTGGTTTGTATGCCGAGAAGGATGTCACGCCGGAAGACACGGTCTTGCCCTATATCTATGACCAGCAAATCGAAGGGGGACTACTGGGAAGCATCCAGTCAACCTATTGGGATGGCCTTGACTTGATTCCAGCGCACACCGAACTGATTGGCGCAGAGTTCCATCTGCCCGCGATGCAGAAAATCAAGCCAGGCTTTCGCTTCTGGACGGTGCTGAGGGAAGGGTTGGAGCCATTGCGCAAGCACTATGACTATATCCTCATGGATACGTCTCCCTCGCTTTCCTACATGAACCTGAACGCCTTGCTTGCGGCAGACGCGATGGTTATGCCGATGGTTCCCGAGAACCTGGACTTCATCAGCTCGCTGTCTTTCTGGCGCTTGTTTTCAGACGTCTCCAAAAGCTTCATCAAATATGAAGCCGACAAGAAATACGACTTCGTCTCGTTGTTGCTCTCCAAGGTCGATTATGGGCGCACCTCGTCGGCACCCATCGTGCGTGCCTGGGCGCAGAGCGCTTATGAGAAGTGGCTGCATTCGATTGAAGTGCCAGCGAGTTCGGTGATGAGCACCGGGGCGTTGGCATTCTCGACGGTGTTTGACGTGAGTAGCACGCATAGCGCAGCCAAGTCGCTAACCCGCGTGCGTCAGCCGATTATGGATTATTGCCGGTGGTTGGATGAAATCTACGCAGAAAAATGGAGGAGCGCGCAATGAGCAATATGCGAGAACAGCTGCTGGCTAAGACGGCGGGCATCCGCAAGACCTCGGCGATTCAGCAGGACGAAGTCAAGCGCAGCGACCGAACCCAGACCGCGCCTGGCCTCACTGGGGCGCTGGCCGTTGCGCAACTCCGTGTCCAGGAGTTGGAGGCAACCGGCGTCGCGTCGCAACTGGCCGTTGCCGATATCGTGCCGAACCCATGGCAGCCTCGGCGCGTGTTCAATGAACTCAAGCTGTCAGAGCTTGCAGAGTCGATTCGTGAAGTGGGACTCATGCAGCCTATCGTGGTACGCCGCGCTGAATCCGGCTACCAGATTGTGGCAGGGGAGCGCCGGTGGCGCGCCCACAAAATGCTTGGGCTCGATGCCGTCAAGGCCGTCGTCGTGGAGTGTTCTGATGCTGATATGGCGGTGCTCGCCATGGTCGAGAATATCAGCCGCGACGACCTTTCCGACTATGAAATCGCGCTGTCTGTCCGGCGCACTGAGAAGGAATTTCCGTCCCGCGTGCGACTTGCGGAGGCGCTTGGCCTGTCTAAGAGCGGTCTCTATCGATTCCTTAGCTTCGCGCAGTTGCCAGATTTCGTGTTGAAGGATCTCGACCTTCAGCCGCGGCTGCTTGGCGGAAGCGCGGCCGAAGCCATTGTCACAACGATTCGGAAATATGGAGAAGCCGGCAACGATGCTGCGAAAGAGATTTGGCCGCTCGTGGCATCGGGAAAGATGGAGCAAGGTAAAGTCGCTGGCGCTATCAGGGCACTCGCAACCCGGCGCGCTTCGGCACCAAGTTCCGCGAGTGAGCGAAGCATTGACAAGTTCTTTTCCGGCAAGGAACAAGCGGGTTCCATAACGAAAGACGTCAACGGGTTCACGGTGAAAATCAGAGCCGGGGTCCTGTCCGAGGCCCTGGAGACGCAATTGCGGCAGCTCATTAGCGAAACGTTTCACCACCAGCCCAAGTAAGTACTGCTTCAAGTAACCACGCCCGCTCTGAGCGGGCTTTTTTTTGCCCAACGCTCAGCATGGGCGACGCGCGCTGACCGCCCCAACTTGGGATACTCCCGGATATGGCTCGCCGACCTTCCCAAGTTGGGACGGTGCCAAGCACGACTCGCCAAGCTTCCCAAGCTGGGACGGTGCCCGGGACAGCGCACTGACCTTTCCAAGTTGGAACGTTGCCGGGCACTGTTCGCCAACCTTCCCAAGTGGGGACGGTCCGTGGCGCGGTTTGCTGATCTTTCCAGTTTGGGGCAGTGCCAGGCATGGCTCGTCTCGCCAACCTTCCCAAGTTGGGACGGTGCTCGGCGCGGCTCCCCAACCTTCCCAAGCTGGGGCGGTGACCAGCCACAGCTCGCTGACCTTCCCAAGTTGGGGCGGTGCCCGGCGCGGCTCGCCGACCTTTCCAAGTTGGGACGGTGCCAGCCACAGCGCACCGACCTTCCCAAGTTGGAACGGTGCCCGGCACAGCGCACCGACCTTCCCAAGTTGGAACGGTGCTCGGCGCGGCTACCCAACCTTCCCAAGTTGGGACGGTGCCCGGCACGGCTCGCCGACCTTCCCAAGTTGGGACGGTGCCCGGCACGGCGCACCGACCTTCCCAAGTTGGGACGGTGCACGGCACGGCTACCCGGCCTTCCCAAGTTGGAACGGTGCTCGGCGCGGCTACCCAACCTTCCCAAGTTGGGACGGTGCCCGGCACGGCTCGCCGACCTTCCCAAGTTGGGACGGTGCCCGGCACGGCGCACCGACCTTCCCAAGTTGGGACGGTGCCCGGCACGGCGCACCGACCTTCCCAAGTTGGGACGGTGCACGGCACGGCTACCCGGCCTTCCCAAGTTGGGACGGTGACCAGCCACAGCTCGCTGACCTTCCCAAGCTGGGGCGGTGCCCGGCGCGGCTACCCGGCCTTTCCAAGTTAGGACGGTGCCAGCCACAGCGCACCGACTTTCCCAAGTTGGAACGGTGCCCGGCACGGTTCACCGACCTTCCCAAGTTGGAACGGTGGCCGGCGCGGCTCACCGACCTTCCCAAGTTGGAACGGTGGCCGGCACGGCTCACCGACCTTCCCAAGTTGGAACGGTGGCCGGCACGGTTCACCGACCTGCCCACGTTGGAACGGCGGCTCGCCAACCTTCCCAAGTTGGGACGGTGCTCGGCACGGCTCGCCAACCTTCCCAAGTTGGGACGGTGCCCGGCACGGCTCGCCGACCTTTCCAAATTGGGACGGTGCCCGGCACGGCTCGCCGACCTTCCCAAGTTGGGACGGTGCCAGCCACAGCGCACCGACCTTCCCAAGTTGGAAGGGTGCCCGGCACGGTCCACCGACCTTCCCAAGTTGGCACGGTGAACAGCCACAGCTCGCTGACCTTCCCAAGCTGGGGCGGTGCCAAGCACGACTCGCCAAGCTTCCCAAGCTGGGGCGGTGCCCGGCACAGCGCACTGACCTTTCCATGTTGGGACGGTGCCCGGCACGGCTCGCCAACCTTCCCAAGTTGGGACGCTGCCCGGCACGACCCGCCAGCCTCCCAAGTTGGGACGGTGCCAAGCACGACTCGCCAAGCTTCCCAAGCTGGGACGGTGCCCGGCACAGCGCACTGACTTTTCCAAGTTGGAACGGTGCCCGGCACGGCTCGCCAACCGTCCCAGACGGTGCCAAGCACAGCTCCCCGACCTTTCCACGTTGGGACGGTGCCAAGCACAGCTCGCCAGCCTTCCCAAGTGTGGACGGTCCGTGGCACGGTTTGCTGATCTTTCCAGTTTGGGGCAGTGCCAGGCATGGCTCGCCTCGCCAACCTTCCCAAGTTGGGACGGTGCTCGGCGCGGCTCCCCAACCTTCCCAAGTTGGGACGGTGCCCGGCACGGCTCGGCGACCTTCCCAAGTTGGGACGGTGCCCGGCACGCCTCGCCGACCGTCCCAAGTTGGGACGGTGACCAGCCACAGCTCGCTGACCTTCCCAAGCTGGGGCGGTGCCCGGCGCGGCTCGCCGATCTTTCCAAGTTGGGACGGTGCCAGCCACAGCGCACCGACCTTCCCAAGTTGGAACGGTGCCCGGCATGGCTCGCCAACCTTCCCAAGTTGGGACGGTGCCCGGCACGGCTCGCCAACCTTCCCAAGTTGGGACGGTGCCCGGCACGGCTCGCCAACCTTCCCAAGTTGGGACGGTGCCAAGCACGACTCGCCGGCCTTCCCAAGTTGGGACGGTGCCAAGCACAGCTCCCCGACCTGCCCGCGTTGGGACGGTGCCAAGCACAGCTCGCCAGCCTTCCCAAGTGGGGACGGTCCGTGGCACGGTTTGCTGATCTTTCCAGTTTGGGGCAGTGCCAGGCGCGGCTCGCCGACCTTCCCAAGTTGGGACGGTGCCAGGCATGGCTCACCAACCCTCCGAAGTTGGGACGGTGTCATATGTGGGCGAGCCGACCTTCCAAGTTGAGACGCTGCTAGGCCCGCTTTACGACCACCCCAAGTTGTGATGGTCCCAGCTGCGGCTAGCTAGTTTTCCTAACTTCGGACGCTCATAGTGCGGCTCGCCGACCTTCCTGCGTTGGGCGAGGCCGGCATCGAGTCCGCTTGGTGCCCCCGCCGCGGAGTTCCCGGAAAATATTGGTTCGAACCAGGTGCGACGGCCCGCCTCTGTATGGCAAGCGCGGAGGGACCCCGGCCACACCACCGCATGCGCTTATGCCAGGTCAGCTTGACCTAGACCCAACCGCAGGGAATTTATTGCTCACCGGGCCGAGCCAAAGAGGTGTTCTCGCACCTGGTTCTTCACTGCCTTTCACGGCCAGCCGAAGGCAACAGCGCCACACAGCGAGAGCGCGCAGGAATGGCTGGCGTCCGGCGCTCTACGCGGCGCCCGGGATTTTGCCGGCCAGCGCAAGCGCTACATCTTCCAGCGCTTCGTGGGTGTACCGTCGCGTGGTGTTGATGTCACGGTGCCGCAAGGCGCGCTGCACGTCGGTTACCGGCACACCGGCGCGTAGCAGATGCGTGGCATGCGTATGCCGCAGCCAGTGCGTCGACGCACCTCGGAGCCCGGCCGCCTCTTCGCCACGGTCCTCCCCCTCCAGACGGTCGGCCGCTTCCGCAAATGCTGCACGCACGATGGCATAGATTCCCTGGCGCGTACGAAGCGGTCGGCTCAGCTTTCGCTGTAGCTCAGACGGATCGGGCGGCGGCTCTGCGCGTTGACGCCCACCGGCGATCGCCGGGATGACTGCTGCGGTGTCGGTGGTGCTAGGCACGGGCGGTAGCCCAATCAAGCGGCGAAAGCGTGCCAGTTCGTCCATCGCGTTATCGGCAGGGCACCAGTTGATCGTTGCCCCCCTTGGCTTGACGGATGCGCACGGTCCAGAACGCACGGGACCGGCCAGGATGGCGTTCGAAATCAGCCCAAGTTAGTGCGGCCACCTCGGAAGCGCGCAGCCCCGTCTGGAACAGCAGCGCAACTAGCAGGCGGTCGCGCGCCTGCTGTAGCTGCGCCCACCGCGTCGGCGCCGGACGTGCTTCAATCGCTTCGAATACTGCTGCCACCTGTTCCAGTTCGAGGAACCTCCGCTGGGAGCCTGGCCCTGTGGCAGAGCGCTCTCGCGGCACTGGGGCGAACGGATTAATCCGCAGAGCCCCAACCCGTACCAGCCAGTCGAACAGGCTACCCACGATGACTGCGCTCTGGCGTCGCGATGCCTCGGAAAGCCGGCCGCGCAGCGGCCGCCAAGCCGCGCTGCCGCGGCGAGCTCGGCTGTTGCTGACCGCGTGCGCGGGCGGGTCACGCAAGAAGGCAAGGTAGTCGCTGGCATGAGTAACCTGCCAGGTTGCCAGAGGCTGGCCCTGCGCGTCCGCATACCAAAGCAGGCGCTGCGCCTCGAGCTCGTACTGACTGCAGGTACTGGCGCGCAGACCGAGACCCGCGGCGGACTTGGCGTCTAGCCATGCGCGCACCAGTTGGGCGTCGGAAAGCCCGCCCGGCAATACTGGGCTAGGCAGTGCGTTGGGCGGGAGGGGCGACGTATTCATGGGAGGCTTGGGGCAGGGGTAGTCTGGGCCGTGTCCATGGCAGGGCCCGGCGGCGGTGGCCGGCCGGCGCATAGACAGGGCAAAGCCAGCGCGCCGGGTTCTCGGCCCTGTGACCCATTATATCCAGATCATTACTTACCATTATTCGGATAATGACAAATTGAAGCGCGACGCAATCGAATCGAGGCAGCGAAGGTCGCGGCACACCATCGTCGGGCAAGAACATACTCCCTGGGCGGACCCAGACTGCCTCGGCTAACGCTGCGGCGCCGAACGCGATACAAGAGGCAGCCATTCGTCGCAACTGGCGTCAAGACTCTGGCAGGGGTTGGCAGTCGTTCGGGCAACCGGATTCTGCGCGGGCCGCCGTTCTCGCCTGAGGCAATGGGCGACTGCGGCCGGCAGCTAACTGGGGATCGCAGCCAGTCGTGGCTCGTCGTACGGAGCGGAAGGCGCACTCCGTCGTCACGGTAAGATACTGATTCTTAACATATTTCATGCACCCCTCGGCATTACCGGTCGAAAATGCATAGCAAAATGCAATGCCGATAATTTTTGAGTGGTGAGTTGGTCTCGCGAAGTCGTCCCCGCACCGATCGCGCGGACGAATTGCAGCGCGTAATGCTGAAAAGTGCTGCCCGGCCGACTACGATCTGTGGGACTGGTGAGAGCACGCGCGTTGAGCGGCCGCGGGCCGCGCGTCTCTGGAAGCATTCGATCGCAACGCGCGAAACGGGGTGCCCGCGGCCCAGCGCTGGCATGCAACTGCTGCAACTGGGGCGCACATCCTTGCCGAATTTGATTGGCCCAAAGCCGGCCGGGCACGGAGCGTCACTGCCGTAGATTGGTTTGGCTGGACGCGTCTCGAAATTGGGATTGTTAAAACCCATTTTGGGAGATGTCATTCCCGACATGGGAATGTCCTTGGCCGATGCACCGATGCACTATTTACCAAGTCTCAACGGGGGGATGGCTGTGCTGTTCGGGGCTCCGGAACGCCCATTTTGTGCACATGAGATCGTCGCGCTTGCCGGCGCGGGGGGCGGCGCCGTGCACCGGGAGTTCGCCAAGTTGGAAGGTGCCGGCCTGCTCACGTCGCATCGAGTTGGCAATCCGCGGCCGCTACCAAGCCAACCGGGAAGCCCCGATTTTTGACGAGGTGCACAGTATCATCAGCAAGACCTTGTGGGGGCGGGAGATCTTGCGTGACGCGTTGCGGCCGCTGTGGCGGGGAGCGACATCGATGTGCTGGCAGCATTGGATCACGCCTGCGAGCCTCTGGGGCGGAAAGCCAACCCCACCGTCTTCAATCCGGGGAACTCGTCAAGCGAATCCAAGAGGGCCGCGCGTTCGTGATACGCGTGCTAGGCCAACCGAAGTTCTCGACACTCGAAATATCGTGACCGTTCAAGGCATGAGGAGGAACTTTAATCCAGACCTGCTGGTCGCTCGTGTGGCTGGAGGCGCGAAGCAAGTGCCTTTACCGTGCGCATCGCAGGATCTTGCGGTTTGGCCCGAGGCGACAAAGCTGTGTCCTTCCCATCTCGCGCCGCGGAGATGCAATCAGTTGGGTGGCCCCGCCAATTGGGCTGCTTTCCAAACTGTGAGCTCCGAGGGGCGCAAGCCGTAGCGTGCCAGCACACCCTCGTGCAGGCGCCGGAGTTCCTCCACGATCAGCGCTTGCACATTATCACGATCGGCGTCTGGCACTCTTGCCACGACCGCCTGCCGAATCATTGTCAGTGCATCCTGATTGGGTTGCATCACGACGTCCCGGATCGTTTGCTTGATCAGATCACGCCAAGCAAGGCGTACCGGGTCTGGTTCCGCCAGATCCTGCCTGATGGCCAGATACTCTTGCGTCGACCGCTCGTAGGCCCAAACATAGAGATCGCGCAGCAGTTCAACGCGGGTCATCTCATACATGCCGAGGATGGCGCGACTGTAAGCGTGCTCCGGCACATCGAGGAAAGTGAGCGGACAAAGGTTTGCACGGAACAGCGGCAAATTGGCCACCAGGCGCGAGGTGCGTTTGTTGATGTCGGCGAATGGCTGCAAGTATGGCAGGTGCACCATCACGAAGAATGACTGTTCGAAGGGATCGGCAATCTGATTCACCTTCTCGAGCAGGCTATTCAGCGCCTCGTCGATCTGCTGTGGTGCCGACAGGGGACGGTAAACACTTTGGCCAATCTCCACGGCGTGCTGGCGAATCCGGCCTTCATCGGCAGGGTTAGGCAACAGGTTCTCCGACAAGGCGCTATGCAGATTCATCAAGGTGTAGCGGTCAAAACCGACCGTACCGATGTTCTCCACCAGCAACTCGATGGCGGTCTTGTGGTTGAGGATCATCTGGGTATCGATGGCCGCCTTGCCTTGCGCGATTTTCCCGTGCTCGATCAACTCACGGGTGTCCAGCCGGGAATAGGTGTTGCCCTCCAAATGGCTCGATGCCCATGACAGGTCGATCAGGAGCCGGTTCAGAATTGCCCTGCTATAGGTTCCAGCGGGTGCATCAGCCTGCGCGGTCTTGCCCATCTTGTGTAGCTGACGCCGAAGCGATTCCGACAGATACCGTGTGACATTCGGTTGATAGGCGTCAAGGAAGTCGCGTTGGTAGCCCACGGGCTTGCGCGCTTCCGGGGGCTGATCGATATACGCCACAATATCGCGGCTGTCGGCGGAAAGCGGGATGTAACTCGGGAAGAGGTCTTCCTCGGTGGCAGCCGTGGCAATGGCCGCCGTTTTCACCGCAAGATAACGACGGGCGCGTCCTTCGCCGATCGCTGTGATCTGTCCGCCATCGATCAATTGGCTGATCCAGCGTTGTGCTGTCCGCCGCGCAACATCGGGATGCTGTGCCAGTAATTCGCCGAGCATCAATCCCGCAGAGGCTTGCCGAATGCTATCTAGCAGTGCATGGACAGTGGACATGTGGGCCGTGGCGCAGTTAGTTTAAGCGATGGCGCGATTGTGGCGCAATTTATCAAACTGCGCCACAAATTGGCGCGGATGTGGCGCAGTACAGGCATCAATGCCATTAAAGTGCACTTTGAGCTGCTTTTCTTGGTCGGCCAGGGCTGGCGCTTCCACCCGACGCGCTCATATCCCCAACTTTGACACCCAGGCCTTCTTCTCGAGCTTCGGGCCGACTTGTCAGCATCTCGCCATCAAACGGCATCTGCTGTGAGCTTCGCTCCCCAGTAAGCACCTCGCCGCCCGGTTCCCGGCATGGCGTGAATTCACTGAAGCCGCCCAAAATCCGTCCACCGCACAAAGCAGTAGTTCACGTCCCCCTCGCACCTCGGCCTCGTTATGCCAACGTGACAACGCCCTGCGGTCTGCGCCTCCCACTTGGGCCTGCGCGCGCAGGCGCTCGGCCGCCAAGCCGATTACTTCCAGAAGTATCAGATGCAGCGCTCCGCGTGAAAGGGTCTTGTCGCGACCCGTCTCTCGGTCGATGACCGGCAGGGGCCAGCGAACGCGTCTCCCCGGGCAGCGGGTGGGCGGCAGCCCGTGGGCGCGGCGCTAGCGCGCTAGCTCGCGCTCGGTCGCGGTTGGCATCGCCGCGACGGCGCCCACGAGTCATGACTCAGGTAGGTCAATCCAGCCAGGGATTGGCCAGAACGATGCCGACCCCTTCGAAGTCTTTGCAGTTACGCGTGGCCAGCGCGGCGGCGTGGTGCCGGCAAATCGCTGCAATCTGTGTATCCGCCATGCTAATCGGACGACCCGCGTGCTCTCGCAGGGATACGAGCGCGGCGTAGTGAATGGCGGCGTCCTCGTCGAAAGGAAGCACCCGGTCGGCGAATTCCTCGTCGAGCATCTGCAGCGCGGCTTCCTGTAGTCCGGTTTTGCGGCGCCCGTCCGGCAAACGCGCTATCCAATACAAGAGTTCGGCAACCGTCACTGCGGTTATGGCGAGCGATTCTTGTTCCTGCCGGTTCAGCCAGTCGACGACGGCCGGCTCCGCCTGGGCCCGCATGAGCTCCGACAAGACATTAGTGTTGAGAACGATCATTCAGCCAAATCTGCCGACCGCGGTCGCCCCATGCGCAAGGGCAGATCCAATCCCGGGTCAACGAGCGTGGCAAATCGCTGATGCAGCAGGCTTCCCAGGCCACCCGGGCCCGGTCGCTTGCTGAGCGCGCGCCGCAGAATCTCGCGCACCTCCTCCTCCATGGAGCGGCCGTGCTGTGCGGCTTCGATGCGTAGCCGTGCTTTCAGCTCCTGGTCAATGTTTCGAATGGTCAGAGTGGCCATGACAGCTCTCCTGCCTGCATTGAATGCAATGCAAGCAGAGTTCTAGCCCACAGGTCATTTTCGCGAGGGTCTCGCGGCGGACCGTTGCGCAGCGTGACCAAGAGGAATCCTCGATTAAGGACTCCAGCGGTATCGGGCCGATAACTCGCGCCCCTTTCCTGATGCTGGTGAGCGGCGCCGAGTGTGCATAAGCAGCTTTCGTGATGCCGAAAGCGTGGGGATTTGAGCAAGAACGGTGATGGACGCTGGAGGGGTTCCCTCAGGGAGCGTGCATGCACGCGCCTGAGGGAAGATGTCGCCTTTATTGTGTCGAGCAATGAAGGAGACCTCAGCAGTGTGCCATGCCTTGCTACAAACACCAGCGTTTTTTGCCCTGTTGCGCCGGATCGACGAAGACTTGATGAAGGTGGCGCGAGACGGGGGCTGCTGGCATTGCGGCTCTGTGCTGCACAGTGCCAACTATCCGCGTAAGCCGCGCGGATGCCCACCGGCAGCACACCCGGACTGCAATACGCGCCTGAGCCTGTGCTGTGCCGGATGCCGCAAACGCATGACGCCCGATTCGGTGCGCTTTCTCGGCCGGCGTGTCTGGCTGGCCATTGTCCTGGTACTGCGATCGAGCCGTGCCACTGGCGCCTGCCTGGACGGCCTGCCGGCGATCAGTTGGGCCACGCTCAAGCGCTGGCGTCAGTGGTGGACCGAGACCTTCCCCAAGACCCCCGTCGGTCGGTGGCTGCGTGGCCTCATCCCGCCAACGCCCGAGCCGTTCATCTATCCCGACTGCCTGCTGCAATCGGTCGAGCACGACAGCGAAGACGAGCGTCTGGCCGCGGTGTTGCTTCTGCTGCTGGGCCCGGCCTGACCACGCTGGCTGAGGGATGCGCCAGATAGGGGAATCTCCCGCAGAACATGTCGATGGCGGGTCACCCGCACTGCCCGTAGCCTGCTCCCGTTATCCCCCCAACGGAGAGTCATGTCACTATCGATTGATCATCGCAACCGATGGGCGCGCTTGCGCTTCTCGGTCATTGGCCCTTTGCTGGCTTCGCCGCCTGCCAAAGGAGATTTGCAGCAAGCGTTCCAGGCACTGGCCGCCAAGATCTGGCGGCACCCCATCACCGGCGCCGACGTTCAGTTCGGCGCGTCTTCCATCGAACGCTGGTATTACCGGGCCCGTCACGTCCAGGATCCGGTCGATCAACTCAAGAACCGACTGCGCGACGATTGTGGCCACTTCGTCAGTCTGAGCCCAGCCATCATCGAAGCGCTGGTCGAGCAGTACCGTCAGCACCCCGGCTGGACCATGCAGTTGCATTACGACAACCTGCGCGTCGCGACCAAGGATGGCCCGGACACGCTGCCGTCCTACACCACGGTGTGCCGGTATCTGAAGGCGCAGGGTCTGGTGCGCAAGCCAACCCCGCGCTCGGGCACGGATGGGGCCATCGCTGCTGCGGCTCGCCGCGAGGCACGCGAGGTGCGTAGCTACGAGGTCGACCACGTGGCCGCGCTCTGGCACCTGGACTTCCACCATGGTTCGCGCAAGGTGCTCACCCCCGATGGGCAGTGGCACAAGCCGTTGCTGCTCTGCATTATGGACGACCATTCGCGGCTGGTCTGCCACCTGCAGTGGTTCCTCGACGAGACCACTGCCTCGCTGGTGCACGGCGTCTCGCAGGCGATCATGAAGCGAGGGCTGCCGCGGGCCATCATGACCGATAACGGCGCAGCCATGATGGCCGACGAGTTCGTCGAGGGGCTGGCCAGTCTGGGCATCCTGCACCAGACTACCTTGCCGTACAGCCCATACCAGAAGGGCTATGCTTCACAATGCACCTCATGGGTCGAGTGGGATGATGTTTACGCGGCCGCTGCGTGTTTACCGCGGGTTTTGCATTGATGGCGATACTTCACTGGCGCATCCGCGCCAGGTTGT
>NZ_QKWJ01000123.1 GCF_003353055.1 Cupriavidus lacunae | reverse complement strand
CAATCCGCCAGGGATGCAGCCAATCGACCTTGCCCGCACGCCGCAGTCAACTGATAGGGGCGACCAGAATCTTCACTCTCCGGCCACGCTGAGCCCTCAGACTAAATTTTTCAGGTCCGACTACATACACCATTTCGTAATGACGGCGGCTTGCAGGCAGGGCGGCGTGCCAGGTGCTCCAACCTTTGCACCTCAAGGCGCCGACAGGTCAGGCAACAAGCGATCGAACTCTCGCTTCACGACCGCGTAGCATTCGCATACTCGTTTTTCCAGGCCCATCCGGTCGAGTACCGCAATATGCCCATGGCTGTAGCGGATCAGGCCCGCGGCCTGGAGCTTTAAGGCGGCCTCGGTCACGCCGGAGCGCCGTACCCCGAGCATGTTGGCAATGAGTTCCTGCGTCATCGTCAATTCGTTGGAGGGCAATCGGTCGATGCTCAGCAGCAGCCATCGGCACAGTTGCTGGTCGATGGAGTGATGGCGGTTGCATACTGCGGTTTGCGCCATCTGGGTAATGAGTGCCTGCGTATAGCGCAGCAACAGGCGCTGCAGAGATCCGCCCCGCACGAACTCCTGCTTCAGGATCGTTGCGCTCAGGCGGTATCCATGCCCGGCGCTTTGCACGATGGCGCGGCTCGGGGTCGTTTCGCCCCCCATGAAAATGGCAATCCCGACCATCCCCTCATTGCCCACGATTGCAATTTCGGCGGAGGCCCCGTCTTCCATCACGTACAGTAGCGAAATGATCGAATCAGTCGGGAAATAGACGTAGCCCTGTTGATCTCCTGACTCGTACACGACATGGGCCAGCGGCAGCGCCACCAGCGTCAGGTGTGGTGCGAGGCGCTCCCAGTCGACGGCCGGCAGCGCAGCGAGAAGGTGATTGGACTTCAGATCGTGCATGACGCTCATGACTGCATCTCACCGCTCAGAACAGGTTGATATCAGTGACATCGTCCTTGCCGAGGGTCTGGAGCCAGACCGCGGGACGGTAGAGGATCACTTGCCTTTCTAAATATAGTTCGGCTGGTCGACTAGGCAAACGTCAGCACAGAGTGCGCCGAAAGACACGCAAACTTCATCGGGTTCCCACTCTCGGATTCCCCCTGCCCGCTCGGGCAATGTGACTGCAATCGAATAAATGCCCCGATCCGTACGCCTGCGGACGGCATTCGTCCGCTCTCCGGCCCATATTCCACAGCAGTGCTTCCTCTTTCAATCATCGTGAAGTCAAGTAAGGAATGACGAGAGTGCTCGGGGCAAATGGTGCCACGGCCCTTATCGCTTCCCGGACGGTGGAATGGTCCCGTCCATGAACCTGAAGCTGAATCTCACCTTCCCGCTGCGCGCATTCGGCGCGCCCGCCGTGCCGTCGCCCTGGGACAGCACAGCGGCCGGTATGAGAGGAATTGTTCGGCATTGGAACGGCTGGAGCAGCACGCGCAAAGCCTCGCCGCAGCACAGGCGGTCACCACGCAGCCGCCACACGTTTTGCCCCTGCACAGCCTGCTTCAGGGACAATGCCGCTGTCCTGCTGGACGCCTATCGGGCAAGCGCTGCCGAGATGGAAAGCGGCGGCGAGGTAGCGCCAGCGGCGGAATGGCTGCTCGACAACTATCACATCATCGAGGAACAGATCCGCGAGATCCGGGACGACCTGTCCCCCCGGCTACTATCGCCAGCTGCCCAAGCTCGCCGAGTGGCCATTTACGGGCTATCCGCGCGTCTTCGGGCTGGCCTGGGCCTTTGTACCTCGATCCAGACATCCTGCGCCGCTTCATCGCCGCCTATCAGCGCGTCCAGCCGCTGACAATCGGCGAATTGTGGGCGGTGGCGATCACGCTGCGCATTGTCCTGGTCGAGAACCTGCGCAGGCTCACCGGGCAAATCACCGCCGGCCGGGTTGGCCGCGCCGATGCGGATGCGCTGGCCGCGCGGCTGCTAGAACAGGGGGCGCCCGCACGGCACTCGAAACGGAAATTGCCGCACGCCCTGCTGCGTCGCTGCCCGAAACGTCCCGCGAGCCGTCGACATCCTGCGGAACATAGAGCCTTTCCCAAGGCACCACGTCATGCTGAGCGCCGACCGGCACCAGCGCACGCGCTTACGCCAGCAGCGCCCGAACACTCGGATTCACCTGCTCGAACTGAGATGATTGGGATCTCCTGTTCCGCGCCGTCGAGGCAAGGTTCAAGCTGGCGGTCGGCAAGCGGCTCACCGCAACGCCCGGGTCGCAGGTGCCTGACGAGAGAGCGAGTGCGTCCAGTCCATCGTGCTGGAGTGCGTGGAAGCACTTGACCAACAGCACACAGCGCTGGCACATGAACGCGGTCGACGCGATTCGCCCGAACCTGAGGTCCGCGATGTGCGAGCCCCTCTGCCGCAGACAATCTCCGAGCTTCTCCGCACCTCGCGCAGCTGACTCTTGGAGATGACGGTCGGGACGCGCGCCCGCTCCCGACTGCTGAACCAGCGTACGTTCACTCGGTCCAGAAGGGCTACATCCGGCGGTAGCGTGACTCGAGCATCGCGAACAGGCCGAAGGCCACGAATCCAAGCGCCACGGCCGTAAGCAGAAACCGCCCCAACGGCTGCGCCAGGATCGCATGCAGCGCGCCGTCCAGCCCCGGCGCCTTCTGCCGGTGGAAGGTCAGCGCCGCATAGCTGAGCAAGCCCCCAACCACGCCCAGTGCCACCCCCTTGGCGATGTACCCGACTTGGCCCAGTCGCGCCACGCCTTTCCGGGCAACTGGGGACATCGACGAAGTGTCAATCTCGTCGTTGAAGGATTTCTTCACGCCCTTGACCACCCCGGCCACGCCGACGCCAATGATGATCAGCCCCGTGACCACGACGATTTCCCGCCCGGCCGGCCACGCCAGCACACCTGAGGTGGTTTGCTGCTGGGACTGCGCGTCCCACGATCCCCAGCCGAGCACGACCGAAGCTGCGCTGACCCCCAGGGCGGCGTAGATCACGGCCTTGGCCCCGCTGGTGACTTGATTGCGGACCCGTTTGGCACCTACGCGGTTGCGATAGCCCCAGATGGCTTCACTGGCCTGCCAGAGCGCGAGCGCCCCCATGCCGACCGCAACCAGCCATAGCAGGATCCTGCCAAAGGGCTGATCAGCCAATGTTCTCAGCGCCCCCGAGACGTCGGCGCGCTTGCCGGCCGGCGGACCCCATGCGATCTGCAGCGCCAGCCAGCCGATCAAGAGGTGCACAACGCCGTAAGCGATCAACCCGACGCGGGCGAGCACCTTCAGCGACGCGCTGTCGCCGGCCTGTTCGGCCTTGCCACCGGAATTTGGTGCCATCGCGGGGCCCGCCTCGTGAGTTGTCAAACGCAACCTGGGATCAATCCAAGAGCGTAGGGACGCGCTGAGTCAAGATAGGCGCCGTACGTCCGACGAAGCGATTTGAAAGTCCGCCGTTGATTCAACCTTAGCTCGGCCCGCAACCTGAGTGCAAGGACTCTTCGTACCCTCGGATTCACGCAGACCGATGCGTCGCCGTCCGGGATCGTTGTAGGAGCGCGTCCGCGTAGCGCTCCACAGGAAAGCGGAAAGTGCCCCGGAAATTGATGTGGCTGACATGGACCGGGCCCATGCGACGCAGCCAGCCATCTTCGATGACCTGGCCTTCCTTACGCAGCCGGTCGACCACGCTTTGCATCTGGGCGGTGTTCCGCGCCAGCAGTGCATGCGATCCCGAGATTACTTTCAGTTCGTCGCGGCGCCGGCCACGCTCGTGTGAGACTTTTCCATAGTAAATCGCGCGCTGAAGATGATGAACAGATTCGCCGCGATTCAACAGCGTGCGGATCTCGCGCCTGAACTCCTCAATCGCGATGTAGTCACACAGGAAAACCGTGCGCAGCAGCCTGCCGAGGTGCTCCACCGCCCGGTGCAGCGGATCGCCCTGGGCCGCCGCGCCGAAGCGCTGCATCGCCAGCGAAGCAGAGACACGTCCAGATCTGATCGATGCCGCCAGCCGTACCAGTTCATCCCAGCCATCGCTCGATGGCGGTGAGCGAGACGCGCCGGACAGTGGCGGGCTCCAGGCCCTCCGGAATCGAGAAGATGCGAGGCAGGTAGAGATTTCGCTCGGCCAGGTCGCGCAAGCGGGGACACAGATCAAATCCCAGCAGCTTGGCGATCGCCATCGCCGGATTCGTGTAGCCATGGGTGTCGACCGCCAGCAGGGACAGCCGGATCCGGTCCTCGGCACGGTTGTGGTGCTCGACACCTTCGAGGGCGACACCGGCCTGCCGTTCGTTGAGCACGATCGGTTGGTCGTAGACGATGCCCCAGCGGTCACGGACGTGCGTATAGATGCCGGCGGCGTAGGTGCGTCGCCGCGGATCGATGCGAGCGTTCCACAGGTGCCTCGAGGCATCGAGCGACATCATGTCGGCTGAGGCCTTGTCGCCGTCGCCCCAAAGCGCGGCAATCGGGATGCGGCTCTGATACTCTGCCACGCGCTCGTTGGCCCGGCGGAGCCGGCCGCTGGCCTCAAGCGCCCTCATGGCGACCGAAATCTAGCCGGGCGCCAGGCCGGGAAACATCGACGCCACACCTTTGGCGTCGACGTCAGATCCATGTGCGAGCAGCGAGCCGTACGGGGCCACCAACTCGCCGATGGAGTCGGCCCGGTGCCCCAGCAGTGCTTCACTGTAGTTGGTGGCTGCATCCAATTCCAGAAGCAGGTCCGGAAACTGCTACCGCCCGCTCGAAGACTTTGCCATGATTTCGCCGATTGGCAGCTTCGACCTGGTCATGGTGGTGGACAAGGCCAGCAAGCTCAAGGCCGTGAGCGAGGCTATTGCCCAGGCGCGCAAGGATCCGGCGGGCTTCAATATTGGCACGGTGGGTGTCGGCAGCACGCAGAACCTCGCTGCGCAACTCTTCGTCGCCATGGCCGGGCTCGAGGCCCAGGTGGTGCCGATCCGATCCAGCGGCGACGTGGTCAGTGCGCTGCGCGGTGGCAACGTGCAGGGTGCCGGCAGTACTGCCGCAGATCCGGTCCGGCAAGCTGCTTCCGCTCGCCGTCTCGGGAAGCAAGCGGTTCGCCAGCCTGCCCGGCCCACCATGAGCGACACTGGTCTCACGAACTACCAAGCCACGTCCTGAAACGGCTTGGCCGCGCCCGCGAAGACTCCGGTCGAGTTTGTGACGCGCCTCAGGTGCAATAGCTTGGGCCGCAATACGGTGTCCCGACCACCACGGAACGCGCAACTTCAGCGAAGCAGCTAGGTCCTTGGCATCAAATGACCCAACGGCTTGCAACTCGGATATGGACTGACATTGCGGCCCAATTCATTGCATCTTCCGTAGTTGTCGCCATTGTCCATAATTTTGTGATCGTGAAATTACCGACTCATCTGCCGAGTTGCCGCATGCCAAGGCCCCTGCCATCTGCGGGGCAATCTGCAAAAATATGCATAAGGGTTTATACTTACGTCCGTCTCCTCCCTTTCGCCTAAGGGTTTCGTGCCCGCCCTTGAAGCGGGCTTTCTTTTGCCTGCTGTCCAAGCCGCTGGTCCTGCTCGAGCGCCAGGCGCTGCCTGGAAGGCAGCGCAGGGTGCATCGCGGTCGCATTCCTGCAAGGAGGCTTCTTGCCAACGCCGGCAGCAGAGCGGTAGGTCACCCTCGCCTATGTGACTGCGCGAGTTTGGGTCATCCAAGCGGCGACGAAGCAAGCCAAAAATCATCAGCGCTTGCTTCCAAAATTGGAAAGCCCGCCAGCGTCACGCAAGCCGCGTGAACTGCCGGACTGATCAGGCATTGTCCGAACTCAAGACTCCCTACAACGAGCACGTGGCTGCTCGTCAGCATCCGCAGTGTCTGCGGAACGGTGCCGATTCTGAAGGCGGTTGTGCATCGTCTCGCAGCGGATCAACATCATTGCCGCGGGTTCCTCATCCGCGCCGGCTATGCCAGCTTCCGCGGCGCTGCGCAGATATACTTGCCGGGAGACGATGGCGACGATCACAATGATGGCGCCGACGTAGAAGGCACGGGCCGCAAATTGAAGGTATCGTGCCATGGAAATCGCACCGGATAGCAGGAGGTGATTTGGTAGCGAGACTACACGAGGATGTCACAAGACGGTGCCACGCTGTTGCAGGATTGACACGACCTCCGTTTCGCCGCGGCGCGGAGAGCGCGTTGTGTGACACCACATTGCGGTGCTGACGAAATTGTCCCCAAAAGCGATCGCGCCCCTCCCGGGCGGCCACTACTGGGCCACGCCCCACGCGCCCTTTCCACTAGACGGTCCGAATGGCCATGACGAGGTCTTCCCTGGCGCCCACTGCGTCAGCGACGGCAAATGGGTGACCTTTTATAAGAACGGTGAAGAAGTATGGGCGTGCAATGCCGTGTATGCCGCCGCCCATTTCGACTTTGCGCCGGTTGCCAGCGCCTGCTCGACTGCCGGCTGAGGTGCGGACGGATCCGGCAGGCCGCTAAGATCCCTTCCCTCTCCAACGTACCATTGCGGGAAGCATGGACCGTGTACGGCAGCACGCCTGCCCGGCCGATCGCGCAGCGACGGCCGCAGGCCTAAACCGCGCAGGTTGTGCGCATCGTGGTCGCGAACTCCGGTTCGGTCCGCCACATTGCACTGGATCCATGTCAGCACGGCCTTGCATAACGCACGTATTTCCCCCTAACCACCCGGGGCCGGCAGTGTGCGAGAGCGCACCGAATCGGCGCCCGCGCAGCGCTAGGCTGCAAGAATCGGGGACATGCCTGCCCAGGCACGGCCCCAGCCACTCCATGCAGGAGGATGTCGTGGATATGCGTCAACGCCGGACCGGTTATCTCGCGCGTGGCGCCCGGCGCCACCCCCTCCCGGGCTTGGCCGCCATGCTCGGCGCCGCCCTGCTGCAGGGCGCCTGCGCCGCCTCGCCGGGGATGTACTTCAATCCCAACGCGAATGTCAGCGCAGTCGGGCCGGATGCGAAGCCGGACATCACGCCCATCACCATGGTCCTGGTGCGCGAGATGCGGGCGAAATCCAAGCCCACCAATGACCGCGTCGAGGAACTCTACGCCAAGGCAAAGCCCTACCTGATCGGCCCCGGCGACATCATCTCAGTGGTGGTCTGGGACCACCCCGAGCTGGTGTTCCCCACGCAGACCTACAGCATCGGCGCGGCATTCGAGATCCCGACATCGACCGGCGGATCGAGCATGCCGGGGTATGTCGTCAGCGCCAATGGCGATATCCAGTTCCCCTATGCCGGCGTGATGAAGGTCGCGGGCAAGACCGCCAACGCGGTGCGCGCCGAAATGGCGCGCGTGCTCTCGCGCGTGGTGCGCAACCCGCAGATGACGGTGCGCGTGCTGGGCTTTCGCAGCCAGCGCGTCTATGTCGACGGGGAGGTCAAGACCCCGGGCATGCTGGCCATCGACGACGCGCCGATGACGCTGGTCGAAGCCCTGAATCGCGCCGGCGGCGTGCTGAACGCGACCGGCGACAACAGCCGCATACGCGTCACCCGCGGCAAGCGCAGCTGGTACGTCAATATCCCGGCGATGCTGGCCAAGGGCACCGACCCGGCGCGAATCCTTCTGCGCTCCGGCGACATCGTGCGGGTCGAGCAGCGCGAGGACAGCAAGGTCTTCGTGACCGGCGAAGTGGTCAAGCCGACTTCGCTGCTGATGCGCAACGGGCGCATGACGCTGAACGAGGCCCTGGGCGATGCCGGCGGCGTGAATCCCACGTCCGCCAACGCCGAACAGATCTACGTGGTCCGAAAGATGGCCAATGATTCGCCAAAGGTCTATCACCTGGATGGCACCTCGCCGGTGGCGCTGGCCATTGCCGAAGGGTTCGAGCTCGAACCGAAGGATGTGGTCTATGTGGACGCGCGCGAGGTGGTGCGATGGAGCCGCGTCATGAGCCTGCTGGTCCAGCCGGTGGTTGGCATTGGCGGCCTGGCCAAGCCCTGAACCATGCTGTAGCCGCTGACCCTGGAACCAACCGACGCCACGATGATCCGCTCGATCCTGGCGGTGTGCCTGGGCAACCGGTGCCGCAGCCCGATGGCCGCCGACCTGCTGCGGCAGGCCTTGCCCGATTGCAGCGTGATTTCCGCAGGGCTGGCGCCGCCGGTGGGCGCCAGCGCCGATCCGCGCGTCATTCGGCTGCTGGCAAAAGAGGGGCTGGACCTGGCGCCACACCTCGCGCGTGAGCTTGATGCCGGCATGGTGGCCGGCGCCGACCTGGTGCTGGTGATGGACACCGAGCCGCGCGAGTGGCTCGAAAGCGTGTATCCGGAAGCGCGCGGCAAGACTCACCGGTTGTGCGAAGCCGAACAGGCGGACATCCCGGACCCCTATGGCTGCTCGCAGGCCATGTTCGTGATCGTGCTGGGACTGATCCGGCAGGGCGTGCAAGCGTGGTCGGCACAGATCCATTCCGAGGCACAGGCAACTCGCTACGGGGAAGCAACATGAGCAACATCAAGAACTTGGGGGACTACGATTCGGACACACCGAATGCGGACGAACCGCCGGTGGACCTGACTTCGTATCTCGACGTGCTGATCCGCTATCGCTGGACCTTCCTCCCGATTGCCGCGGTGGTCATGGCGGCCGGCCTGCTGTACGCCTTCCTCTCCAAGCCGGTTTACCGTGCGGACATCCTGGTGCAGATCGAGGAGCAGAACGGCGCCAGCAACAACAAGCAGGGCGCCAACGTTTCGCCGGTGTACGACGTCAAGCCGGCCCCCTCGGCCGAGATCGAGTTGCTGCGCTCGCGCATGGTGGTGGGCAAGGCCGTGGATAGGCTGCGCCTCGACATCGCCGCGTCGCCACGCTATTTCCCGGTGATTGGCGCGGCCCTTGCCAGCTTCAACCACGAACTGTCGCAACCCGGCCTGTTCGGCAAGGGTGGCTATGCGTGGGGCAGCGAATCGATCACCGTGTCCCGCCTGGACGTGCCGCCAGCCATGGAGCGCCGCCTGATCACCGTAACCGCGCTTGGCAATGGCAAGTACCGGCTCGCGTTTGCCAGCGACGACGCGGTGGCAGAGGGAACAGTCCGCGTGCCGTTGACGGTGGCCACCACCAGCGGCAGCGTCACCATCCAGATCGATCAGATCGATGGCCGACCGGGCGCGATGTTCAACGTCGCGCGCGTGCCGCGCGCCGCGGCCATCTCGGGCTTGCAGGACCAGTTGATCATCTCTGAACGCGGCAAGCAGAGCGGCGTCATCGGGGTGGCGCTGGAAGGCACATCGCCAGATACGACGGCTGCCGTCCTGAATGAGATCGGCAACGCGTATGTCGAGCAGAACCTGCGGCGCAAGGCGGCGGAAGCTGAGAAGTCGCTGACCTTCCTGGAAGCGCAGCTGCCGCAACTCAAGCAACAGGTGGAAACCGCCGAGACGCGCTACAACGCCATGCGCAACCAGCGCGGCACGATCGATCTCAGCGAAGAATCCAAGCTGATCCTGTCGCAGTCCGTAAGCATCCAGGCCAAGCTGCAGGAGTTGCACCAGAAGCGCCAGGAACTGATTACGCGCTTCACCGGAAATCACCCCGCCATCGAAACCATGGACAACCAGATCACCAGCCTGAACGCACAGCTCGGCGGCGTCAGCGGCAAGATCCAGAGGCTGCCGGATGTCGAGCAGAACGTGTTGCGGCTGATGCGGGACGTCAAAGTGAGCGCTGAGCTGTACCAGTCGCTGCTCAATGACGTGCAGCGGCTCAAGCTGGTGCGTGCCAGCAAGGTGGGTACCGCGCGCCTAGTGGATCCTGCCGAGGTGCCGATCCGCCCGGTCAAGCCGAATCGCACACTGATTGCCGCAGCCTCCGTGCTGCTGGGCCTGCTGGCCGGGATCGCCGTGGTGGTGCTGCGGCGCCTGCTGGACGGCGGCGTGGCCGATGCGGATGAGATCGAGCGCGAAACCGGCATGACGGTATACGCGACGGTGCCCTACAGCGCCCAGCAGGAGCGCCTGCGCAGCGGACCGGATGCCGACAAGCTGCTGGCGCGGCGCATGCCGGACGACCCCGCCGTGGAAAGCCTGCGCAGCTTCCGCACGGCGCTGCAGTTCGCCCTGCTCAACAGCGACAGCAACAATGTGGTGATGATTACCGGCCCGGCGCCGGAGGTCGGCAAATCGTTCGTCTGCGCCAACTTCGCAGCCGTGCTGGCCACCGGCAACCGACGGGTGGTGCTGATCGATGCCGACCTGCGGCGCGGCGGCCTCAACCACCATTTCGGCAAGCAGCGTGTGCCAGGTCTGACCGAGTTGCTGACCGGCACGCCGCTGGAGCAGGTGCTGCAGCGCGACGTCGTGCCGGGCCTGGATTTCATCGCCACCGGCTCCGAACCGCCTCTGGCCGCCGACCTGCTGCAGACCCGGGCCATGGAAACGCTGCTGGAAACGCTCAGGAACCGCTACGATGTGGTGCTGCTCGACGCGCCGCCGGTACTGGCTGCGTCCGACGCCTGCGTGCTGGCGACCAAGGCGGGCGCAGTCTTCCTGGTGGCACGCGCGGACGCAAGTACGGCAGCAGAGCTCAAGGCCGCGCGACGGGCGATTGTGCAGGCCGGCAGCGATATCAAGGGTGTCATCTTCAATGGCCTGATAGTGGAAGGCCGCTGGTACCGGGCGCACTATCACTTCGGCAAGTACCGCTACATGAATCAGTATGGCGGTGCGCACCCCAAGCGGGCCTAGCGCAGAGGACAGAAGCTCGGGAAACGAAGGCCGGTGTGATGCCGGCCTTTGATTTTGACTATCCGCGTTTGACTATCCGCGCCGGAATTTCCGCGGTCAGGCGTCAGGACACGCCGGGGAACATGGCATCGCTGTCGGACGCGCGCTCCGGCGCATCCGGCTGTGCAGGCCGTACCGCATCCATGCCGGCAAGCTGCTGTTCGACGTGCCACGCCACATGGTCGCTGAAGGCCTGCCGTCCGCTGGTCAGGAACAGGGCGTGGTCCATGCACGCGTGCCGGTGCACGGCAATATGCGTGAGCCGCGCCAGCGCTTCCAGGTCTTTGCCGAGGCGCTGCTTTGCCTCCTCCCCCCGACGTCCGCGACCCATAGAGAAAGTCCCTACGAACGCCCCAGCCGTCCAGGTCGCGCATGGCGGCGCGCGCGTAGCCGGTGGCCAGGCCGGGTCTTCGCCGCCGCGCAGGCGGGTCGGTGGTGCTGTTGAAGATCGTTAATTCCGCTCTAACGGCAACCACTAATTCTGCAGATGTGGGTGCCAGCCAGGATGGATCGATACGATGAAGCTGAAAGATGTCCCTTGTCTGCAGCGGCTCTCGAGCGCTTTCAATGCTGAGCCCCTGTCGCGCAAATCGTGGTGTGAACACTCGTCACGAGAAGACCCATATCTGTGCCATCTTTCGCATGGCCATGCGCATCGCCCTAGCGAACCGTTACACGACCCCGTCTACCCTCCCCGGCCGACAATAGAGATTCGTCGACACCACTGCGGCGTAGTGACCTTGCTCACGTTAGTCGACTTAGCGGTCCGCCCCGATGCATTAGCTACAATGGCTTGATGTTGGCCGCCTGCTTGCCCTTGGGGCCGACCTTCACGTCGAAACTGACCTTCTGGTTTTCCTGCAAGGACTTGAAGCCGTCCGCACGAACTTCCGAGAAATGCGCGAACAGATCCTCGCCGCCGTCATCCGGCTTGATGAAGCCAAAACCTTTCGAATCGTTGAACCACTTAACAATACCCGTTGCCATTTTGAATTCCTGATCCTTCACCAAGACACCGCACGATCCTCTTCGTGCAGGGTGTCACTCACACCGGGCAGGTCTCCTCATCGTCGACGCCGCGCCGCCAGTATTGCAACGTGGTAATTTAAGCAGAAACTTAAACATTGCAGGTGCGTGTTTCTCTCGGTGTTTACCCGGCCGCCGCCGGACGGACATTTGGTTTGCGCGACGTTACCGATTCGTTCTCGACTGCGGGGGAGATCCGCGCAGGTCGACACGCAATGAACAAATTGGTCAGCGCTGCGTGGATGCCGCTACTTAGAGAGGAGTCGGTAGCAAAAGCGGATGGGTCAGGCGGGCTGGATGTCGAAATTCTCCACGGCATAAAGCGCAGTGCACGACCAGATTTCGTTGCCATTCCTTTAGAAGACCACACGTTTGCCATCGCTGACATCAGCTTCTCTGCCACATTCGAGCGCGCTACACGGAGAACTTCGCAGACCCGCTTCACAGGGTGGCCCCCCGGCAATGATGAGCGCGCAATCCATTTTCGCGACTTCATCACCTCCACTGCCTCGCGCAGAATCTCGTTCTCCATGGTCTTCTTGTCCAGCAGGCGTTGCAGCTCACGAACTCGCTTGAGCGCATCGCTCAACTCGGAAGCTGGCACACATCCTTCCCAGCACTGACCGCAGACAGGCTGGTCCTGGTACTACATCGTCTTCTCCGGCGAGGCCCAGGCACAGGCTCGCGCGCAACGAGACTTGGCGGTGTATTTTGGCATCGCTGCCGTTGTCATCTGCCTGCTTGTCTACCTCGCGCTGCGCAGGTGGCGCGGCCTGTTGCTGGTCTTGACCAAGCTCCCTTTCGCGCTGGTCGGCGGGGCGCTCACTGTCTTTGCGACGGGCGGCTTGCTCTGGGTTCCATGGTGGGCTTCGTCACGCTGTTCGGCATCACGCTACGCAACTCCATCATGCTTATTTCGCACTACCAGCACCTGGTCAACGTGGAAGGCCATTCGTGGAGTCTGGACACCGCAACGTTGGGCGCGAAGGAGCGGCTGGCGCCCATTCTGATGACAGCGCTCGTTACCGGGCTGGGTCTGTTGCCACTGGCGCTACAGGCCGGCGAGCCAGGCAACGAGGTGGAAGGTCCGATCGCGATTGTGATTCTGGGCGGCCTCTTCACCTCGACCGTGCTGAACCTGCTGATATTGCCGACCCTGGCGCTTCGCTTCGGTAGATTTGACCGCAACGCAGGCGAGGAAGTAGGCCATTGATTCCGGCAGGCCCGCTCCTTTTTGGATATCATTCCAACGGAAGTGCAGATTAGTTATCGAGATAACGGTGTACATGACCGTGGCCACAGCGATGTCCAACGCGTCAACCTCGTCGCTCGCGTTCCGTTACAGGTGGTAACTCCTGTATCAATCCGGCGCGCTGGGTCAGCGTTCGCCTCCGACGTGTCCGAGCCTTTCCCGCTCTTGCCTCATCAACACGACGATGCGCCATGGAACAATCCTACCTGCATTTTCTTCAGGTGTTGAACGGGCACCCGGTGTGGACGGAAGTCGTCGTGTTCCTCGCCGCCTTCTTGGAGTCCGTCGCGTTTATCGGCACATTCATACCGGGCAGCACGGCCATGTTTCTTGCCGGAGCACTCATCGGCGCCGGTTCGCTCGATGTGTGGGTGACGCTTCTCTGGGCGGTATCGGGTGCTGTCGCCGGCGACGGGATGAGCTACTGGGTCGGACGCCGCTACAAGGCAGAGCTTGTCACGCTATGGCCGTTTAGTCGACATCGCGAGGTCCTGGAAAAGGGCAAGGCGTTCTTCGCAAAACAAGGTGGCAAGAGCATCCTGCTTGCGCGTTTTCTCGGGCCGGTGCGGGCGATTGTTCCAGTCGTTGCAGGGATGCTCGGGATGACGCCCTTGCGCTTTTACGCCATCAATGTGTTATCGGCTCTCGCATGGGCGCCCGCGCATATTATTCCTGGAATTGTGTTTGGCGCCTCTCTGCAGTTGGCCGGTGCGGTGACATTCCGGCTTTCCATCCTGCTAGCGTTGTTCGTTGCCGTCGTGTGGGGCGTCGTGCGACTCGTTCGGTTGGTGGTCTCCGGAGGCGCGCGATGGAGCGACGCTGTCGGCTCAGGACTGACGAAATGGGCGGCGCAGACAGACAACCGAGCGAGCCGGCTCGTTCTTCGGATACTTGTCCCGGAACACCCAGAATTGGGCGCATTGGCGTTGGCTGCCGGGGTTCTCTTGGCCGCTGGCTGGGTGTTCTTTGGCGTGCTGGAAGATGTCATCGCAAAAGACTCGCTGGTTCAGCTCGACGCCAGCGTGTACCACTTTCTGCAAGGACTGCGCACACCATGGGGCAATGCCGTCATGGTGGCCGTCGCGACGGTGGGCAGCGTCACGACGCTGATTGCAGTGGTCCTCGCCGTCACCGGGTGGTTGTGCTGGCAAAGACGATGGCGCGCCGTTGGTTACTGGCTCGCTACGACCTGCTTCTCTCAGTTGCTGATTGTTGCAATCGGAATAGCGATTCGTCAGCGTCCACCTGCCGGAGCTGGCTCGAGCGCTGTCGCGTTCCCGAGCGAACACGTCACATCGAGCGCAGTGGTCTTCGGCTTCCTCGCCTTCTTACTGGCGAGACAGCTCCGCTACCGGGCTAGTCTCGTCGTTACAAGCACGGCGGCAATCCTCGTCGTGCTAGTTGGGTTCGCGGGTCTCTATCTTGGACAATATTGGCTGTCTGACGCGTTGGGCGGCGTCGCGCTCGGACTGGCCTGGGTGGCTCTTGTCGCCCTCGCGTATGCGCACCACTCCGTTCCCGACCTGCGCATCGGTGCCGTGTTGCCACTGCTGGTGGTTGTGCTCGCGGTCTCTGTCGGGGCCCAATGGCGACGAAAGCCGCAGCCAGAAGACGTACAGGCGGCGCCGCAGACGCAGGCCTTCACTGTGACAAAGGAGCAGTGGCAAAAGTCGGTTTGCCGCCGACTGCCAGCATATCGCGCCGATATGGAGGGCGACCAACAGGAGGCATTCACCATCCAATGGGCAGCACGGCCCGATGAAATTGAAAGGAGATTGAGCGATGCGGGTTGGAAGCTGCCCACGCCACGCTCGGCGAAAAGCCTCTTATTGCTGATTTCGCCCAACACTCCGGTTATGCAGCTCCCAGTACTGCCGAAACTGAGCAATGGGGTCGCGCCCGCGATGGAGTTCGTTCATGCCGCCGACCACCCCGATGCTCGCCTCGTGGTGCGGTTGTGGCACACGGAGTACCTCATTGGAGCCGAGCCCAAGGCGTCAGCGGCGCCGCTGTGGATTGGCTCCGTGACACGTGAGCACCTGTCCAAAACAGTCCCCCTTGTCAATATAGTACGCACTGACCTGCCCGCATCGCCGCGCAAGGAGTCGCTCACACACTTGCTCACCCAACAAGGGCAAAGCGCCTTCGGCTCGGCTAACGCAGGCGACTGCCCAGCACTGCTACTTTCTGCCACCGTATCGCGTTGAGACAGATTGGCATCTGTAGCTGGACGGACTGCTGGCACTAATCATGTGGCTCGAATCCCCGGCTGAGATTGCAGCCAGCGCCACCTGTATTGCCTGTATTGCCTGTTCGATTTGGCAATGCCGACGGAAGCTGGCTGATGGACGCTGCCGCCCGAGACGTATGGCATACACTTTCTTGGCAGCGCCACTGGACAATTTGGCGCACCGCCATGAGATGGCACGTCAACGTTACTAATGTTGAGGAAATATGGCTAGGCGACATAAGGAACAGCATCGTCTTGAAACCATTGGGTGGTTGCGCGCTGCGGTGCTCGGAGCCAATGATGGGATCGTATCGACTGCAAGCCTCGTTATCGGCGTGGCATCAGCACACACCGCTCATGGAAGCATTGTGCTCACGGCCGTAGCCGGGTTGGTAGCTGGGGCCATGTCGATGGCGACAGGGGAATACGTATCTGTTTCTTCGCAGGCAGATACTGAAGAGGCGGCTTTGGTTGAGGAGCAGGCCGAACTCAATGCCGATTTTCCACGCGAGCAGCGAGAATTGACTGCAATCTATGTGCGTCGTGGTTTGGATTTTCCGCTTGCTAAGCAGGTTGCCGAAAAGCTGATGGCCCACGACGCGCTTGGCACTCATGCACGCGATGAGCTAGGCATTTCGACTACGACCTCCGCCCAGCCTTTGCAAGCAGCGCTGGCTTCTGCCTGCAGCTTTTCTGTGGGCGCCGCGCTGCCGGCCGCCGTTGCCGCACTTGCTCCCGAATCAGCGGTGATTCCAGCCATAGTCATTTCAGCCTTGGCATCACTTGCCTTCTTGGGCGGTCTAGCCGCAAAAACGGGCGGCGCAAAAGTCGGCCCAGGCGTTATCCGCGTGGTCTTCTGGAGTGCTTTGGCGATGGGCGTGTCGTCAGGTGTTGGCACGTTGTTTGGTGCGGTGGCCTGAAAGTAACTTCCCCGCGCCTTCGCGAGCGCCGGGCTGTGGCCGATAAAGCGCGAAACGTGTTCTGCCACACCAATCTTCTGCCGCGCGTCATCAGAGCATTGAAAGCATACGTTCGCGGTCTTGTTCCCTCAATCGGGAAACTGCCAGGGGCTTCGGCACGCATCTTGCCGATGCCAAAAAGGTGACGCGATACGTTCCAGGATAAGCGGACGCACGACCACGCTCAGATTACACCTTCATCTTAACGGGCCGCGAAAATCTGCCGACAAGGCGCAGTCTGGCATCGACGCTCCCCTGAGATAACTGCAGGCGACCGGCTTGCGATTACCCACAAATATTTGGTCGATTGCCTCTGTTAACCAGAGAGCCATTCTGTTAACGTTGTTGCGTGTACATTCGACAACAACGAGAGATGGCGAGNATGGGGCCATGGAGTTGAAAACCAATGCGTGGCTGGATGAAGAGACTAGACGAAGTCAGTTCCGCGACGAGCGATTGGGAAAGAGATTCCGGTTGGTTCTTGAACGTTTGTGGTCCTGTATGGGACAAAGCATTCCGATGGCCTTTCAGGACTGGTGCAACACGAAGGCAGCCTATAGGTTCTTCTCCAATCCCAAGTAAAGTGGACCCCTCGGTCAAGACAGATTTCAACCGAGTTTAAGCTGCATCCATTTCTTCACATGCAGCGGAACAGCGCTGCCCTGATTTTGCGCGGGGAGAATCCCCTGCGCAGCGTAGCG
>NZ_QKWJ01000122.1 GCF_003353055.1 Cupriavidus lacunae | reverse complement strand
GGAGTCATCGTCGGTCTCTACCTCGATACGGCGGCCGTTGTGGCTGTAGTGGTACCAGTACAGCAGCATCGAGCCGAGGCTGGCCATCAGGCGGTCGGCGATATCGCGCGCGCCCGGGGTGTTATGGTCTTCCTTCTCCGGCAGCACGGTGCCCAGCACCGACACGCCGGTGCGCATCACGTCCATCGGGTGGGCGCTGGCGGGAACCCATTCCAGCGCGGCCTTGACGTTGGCGGGCAGGCCGCGCAGGCTCTTGAGCTTGGCCTTGTAGGCGGCCAGTTCGGATTTGGTCGGCAGCTTGCCGTGCACCAGCAGGTGGGCGATTTCCTCGAACTCGCAGGTCTCGGCGATGTCGAGGATGTCGTAGCCGCGGTAGTGCAGGTCATTGCCGGTGCGGCCGACGGTGCACAGCGCGGTGTTGCCGGCGGTCACGCCCGACAGGGCGACGGATTTCTTGGGCTTGGGAGTGACGAGCGGTTGCGCTTCGGACATCTGGGTCTCCTTTGTGTGATGCCTGGTATTGCCTGTCTGTGGTCGTGCAAGCGGCCGGGACATAGCCCGGCCGCGCGTGAGTCTTGCTTACTTGCCCTTGCCTTGTGCGAAGAGCGCGTCAAGCTTCTGCTCGAAGGCATGGTAGCCGATGCTCTCGTAGAGCTCGGCGCGGGTCTGCATGGTATCGACCACGTTTTTCTGTGAGCCGTCGCGGCGGATGGCCGCGTAGACGTTTTCCGCCGCCTTGTTCATCGCGCGGAAGGCCGACAGCGGGTACAGCACCATCGACACGCCGGCGCCGCCCAGTTCGTCGGTGGTGAACAGCGGGGTGGAGCCGAATTCGGTGATATTGGCCAGCACCGGCACCTTCACCGCATCGACGAACTTGCGGTACATGGCCAGGTCGGTCATGGCTTCCGGGAAGATGGCGTCGGCGCCGGCTTCCACGCACGCCACGGCGCGCTCGATGGCCTTGTCCAGGCCTTCAACGGCGAGCGCGTCGGTGCGGGCCATGATGACGAAGTTCTCATCGGTGCGGGCATCGACGGCGGCCTTGATGCGGTCGACCATTTCACCCTGGGTGACGATTTCCTTGTTGGGACGGTGGCCGCAGCGCTTGGCGCCGACCTGGTCCTCGATATGCATGGCGGCCGCGCCAAACTTGATCAGCGACTTGGTGGTGCGGGCCACGTTGAAGGCCGAGGCGCCGAAGCCGGTGTCGACGTCCACCAGCAGCGGCGTGTCGCACACGTCGGTAATGCGGCGGACATCGGTCAGCACGTCGTCCAGGTTCGAGATACCCAGGTCCGGCAGTCCCAGCGAGCCGGCCGCAACGCCGCCGCCCGACAGGTAGATGGCCCGGTAGCCGGCGCGCTTGGCCAGCAGGGCGTGGTTGGCGTTGATGGTGCCGACCACCTGCAGCGGATGCTCGTCGGCAAGCGCCTGGCGGAAACGGGCGCCAGCGGAGCGCGCGAGGTCGGAAGCGGAGTAGGTCATGGCGTATGCGTTGGTGAACAGGACGGGTCCAATACTGCAAGGGATGTGCCAAGCCCATGGGCGGGTACCCGGAAAATCCGCCAGCCCTTGTCAGCACAGGGTTGGCGGGCAAGGCGACTAGGCTTGCCGCCCATTTCAAGTCATGTTTTCAGCACAATTGAATTTCAAAATCACAAGTTTGGAATTCAAAGTTGAAATCATGAGCCGCGTGGCGGACAATGTGCCAGCACTGTACGCCTGTTCGTCACGGGTTTCACCACGCTTTCTTTCTGCAATGCACCATGGCTCCTCCCGTTTCCACGCAAGCCCGCCCGCGCATCTGGGCCATCGGCATCAGCCGCCTGGCGCGCGCCTTCGCCGACCTGATCCCGGCCTATGCCGACCGGGCTGAATTCCGTATTGTCGGCAAAGGTTTCGAGGCCGCCGCCAGCGCCGTGGCGCGCGAGGCGCGCGAGGGCCGGCTCGACGTGGTGGTGGCGGGCGGCTCCAACGGCGCCTATCTGCGCCAGCACGTGGACGTGCCGGTGGTGCTGGTCAAGGTCACGGGCTTCGACGTGATGAGCGCGCTGGCCACCGCGCGGCGTATCTCGCCGCGGGTGGCGCTGGTCACGCATGCTTCGACCTATGCCGAGGTGGACGAATTCGTGCGCGCGTTTTCGCTGTCGGTCCCGGCCTATACCTACCTGACCGAGGACGATGCCGTGGCGCGCGTGAAGGCGCTCAAGCAGGAGGGCATCCAGGTCGTGGTCGGCCCCGGCCTGGTGACTGACCTGGCCGACCGTTATGGACTGACCGGCGTGTTCCTGTATTCCGGCAACTCGGTGCGCATGGCGCTGGAAGACGCGATCGAGGCTGCGCGCCTGCGTCGCATCGAGGCCACCCGGCGCGACTACGTCAACACCATCCTGGCGCATCTGAACGAGGGCGTGGCGGCGGTGGATGCCGAAGGGCGCATCCAGTCGTTCAATCCGGCGATGGAGCGCTTCCTCGGCACCTCGGCCACCGCCGCGGTCGGGCGCAAGCTGCAGACGCTGGCGCCCAACCTGGCGCTCGAAGGCGTGATGCAGAGTGGCGACAAGGAGCTGGAAGCGATCCACAAGCTCGGCGACAAGATGGTGGTGGTCAACCGCATTCCCATCATCGGCGAAGCCGGCACCGCCGGCGCGGTGCTGACCATCCAGGACGCCAGCGTGATCCAGCGCGTGGACCGCAACCTGCGCTCGCGCAGCCGCACGCGGCCGGCGGGCGTGCGCTACAGCCTGGACGACCTGGCGGGCACTTCCGCGGCGATGACGGAATTGCGCGAACTGGCGCGACGCTACGCGGCGGTCGACTCCACCGTGCTGATCGGCGGCGAGAGCGGCACCGGCAAGGAAGTGCTGGCGCAGGGCATGCACGACGCCAGCCCGCGCCGCGCCTTCCCGTTCGTGGCGGTCAATTGCGCGGCGTTTCCCGAGGCATTGCTGGAGAGCGAGCTGTTCGGCTATGAGGAGGGCGCCTTCACCGGCGCGCGCCGTGGCGGCAAGGCCGGCCTGTTCGAATCGGCCCATAACGGCACGCTGTTCCTCGACGAGGTGGGCGACATGCCGTCCGCGCTGCAGACGCGCCTGCTGCGCGTGCTGCAGGAAAAGCAGGTGCTGCCGATCGGCGGGCTCGATGCCGTGCCGGTCAACGTGCGCGTGATCGCCGCCACCCATCGCGACCTGACGGCGATGGTGCGCGATGGCACGTTCCGGCAGGACCTGTACTACCGCCTCAACATCCTGCGCATCGAGATGCCGCCGTTGCGCGAGCGCGCCGAAGACCTGCCGGAACTGGCAGAGCTGCTGTACCGGCGCGCGCAGGAGCGCCTGGGCCTGGAGCGCCCGCAGCGCCTGCCCGCCGCCGCCCGCGCGCGATTAGGGCGCTACCGCTGGCCCGGCAATATCCGCGAACTGGAAAACGTGACCGAACGGATTGCGGTGCTGGTCGCGGGGCGCCGGCTGGAAAGTGATGCCCTGCAGCGAGAACTGCTGGCCGCGGCGCCTGAACTGTTTGGCGATGGCGCGCTGCCTGCGGCCGAGCGGGATGCAGAACCGGCCGCGCCTGCCGCACGCGCGCGCCGCTCGCTGGCGCGCGTGAAGCAATCCAGCGAAGTCGACCATATCCGGCGCGTGCTGGAGGAGTGCGGCGGCGACCGGACCGCCGCCTGCCATATCCTCGGCATCAGCCCGACCACGCTATGGCGGCGGCTTAAGGCGGCTTAAGGCTGCATGAGCCGCGCAAGCATCTAGCCGGGGCCGGCCCGACGGAAGGGAATCGGCTGCAGCCCCTTGCTTTCCAGCCAGGCTTCATTGAACAGCCGCCCCATATACAGGTCGCCGCGGTCGCACAGCAGCGTGACGATGGTGTGCCCCGGCCCCATCTCGCGCGCCAGCGCCACCGCGGCACCGACGTTGATGCCGGACGATCCGCCCAGGAACAACCCTTCTTCGCGCAGCAGGCGGTAGACCATGTCCACGCAGGTCTGGTCGTCGATGCGGACCGCGTCGTCGATGGGCGTGTCCTGCAGGTTCGCGGTGACCCGGCTGGAGCCGATGCCTTCGGTGATCGAACTGCCTTCTGTCTTGACCTCGCGGTGCTTGACGAAGTGGTACAGGCCGCTGCCGTGCGGGTCGGCCAGCACGATGCGCACACCCGGCTTGTGTTCCTTCAGGCAGCGCGCAATGCCCGCCAGCGAGCCGCCGGTGCCGGTGGAGCAGGTGAAGGCATCGATGTGCCCGGCGGTGGCGTGCCAGATCTCGGGGCCGGTGGTCTCGTAATGGGCCTGGCGGTTGGCCAGGTTGTCGAACTGGTTGGCCCAGATCGCGTTATCGGTCTCCTCGGCCAGCCGGCCGGCGATCTTCTGGTAGTTGTCGGGGTCGGCGTAGGGCTTGGCAGGCACCGCGCGCACCTCGGCGCCGAGCATGCGCAGCCGTTCCATCTTCTCCGGCGACTGCGTGTCCGGGATCACCACGATGCAGCGGTAGCCGCGCGCCGCGCACAGGTGGGCCAGGCCGATGCCGGTGTTGCCGGCGGTGCCCTCGATCACCGTGCCGCCTGGTTTCAGCAGCCCGCGCCGCTCGGCATCGCGGATGATGTATAGCGCCGCGCGGTCCTTGACCGAGCCGCCCGGATTGAGGAATTCCGCCTTGCCGTAGATGTCGCAGCCGGTTTCGGCGCTCAGGCCAGCCAGCCGGATCAGCGGCGTGTGGCCGATGGTGCCGGCAAATCCATCCCTGACTTCCATGATGCACTCCTGCCGCGCCCGCAGCGGGCGTCACATTGAGTGATAGATGGGTAGGGCGGGAATGACAAGCCGCGAGGGGGCGGGGGCGGGGCGGAAGGGCGCCGGAAGTGACCGGCATGGCGCCCCGGGGATCAGGCTGCGTTGAGCCAGCGGAAGCTGAAGTCGCCCTCGACGAAGTCCGCGCGCGAGGCGTGGAAGTCGCGCATATAAGGCCGGTTCAGGTGGGATTCGAGTGCGCGCTTGGAGTCCCAGACCATGTAGATCACAAAGACCCGCGCATCCTCCGCGTCTTGCCCGACGTGGTAGTCCAGGCAGCCGGGCTCCGTTAGCCCGCGTGAGCGCAGCGCGGTGAGCTGGGATACCAGCGCCTCGCGGCGATGGGTCTTGGCACGGGCGATGCCGACTAGCGTGTACGTTCCGGACATGGGTGAACGGGGGCGACTGGCTGGCGTCTTGTGAGCACTGGGCAGGCCATTGTAGCGGCGCCGATGCCCCCGCCGGAAATGCCCGACGGCGCCGTCCGGGCATTCGGCCGGCGCTTGACAAGGGCGGGCGGCCCGGCTCCTTCCCCTCCAATGGCGCCTCAAGTTATGCCGGCGGCTGCCGATATCAGGGGCGAACACAAGAAATCCATCATCCGAGGGGTTAACGCATGTTGAGACGCATTCGGTCGGAGCAACTGCAGGTCGGGATGTTCGTCGCCAGGCTGGGCGGCCCGTGGATCAACCATCCGTTCTGGCGTGCCCGGTTCCTGGTCGCCAATGAGGACCAGGTTCGGCAAATACTATCGGCAGGGGTGCAGGAGGTCTGGATCGACATCCTTAAGGGTCGCAATGTGCCAGCACAGGAAATGCCGGAAATCCCCGGATCCGTCCCGACGCCGGACCCCATGGAGGCCACCACCGCGCCGCAATGCACCGCCACGCTCGAAGCCGAAATCGTGCGCGCCCGCGAGCTGCTGCAGTCCGGCAAGGCCGTGATCGGCTCGATGTTCGCCGATATCCGCATGGGCCGCGCGCTGGAGGTCAGCGGCGCGCTGCTGCTGGTCGACGCCGCCTCGCGCTCGCTGTTGCGCCATGGGCAGGCGCTGCTGGCGCTGGCGCGGCTCAAGGCGCGCGGCGACGACAACTACCTGCACGCCTTTGCCGTCTGCGCGCTGATGATCGCCGTTGGCCGCACGCTGGGCCTGCCCGACGATGAGGTGGGCGAACTCGGCCTGGCCGGCCTGGTCCACGACATCGGCAAGCTGACGCTGCCGGAAGCCATCGTGCGCAGGGCCAGCGAACGCACGCCCGAGGAAGAGGAGATCTACCGCCGCCACCCGTCGGCCGGCTACCGTATCCTGAACGAGGCCCGGCTCTATTCCAATATTCCGCTCGATGTCTGCGTCCACCACCACGAACGCGTGGACGGGCGCGGCTTCCCCTATGGGCTGGTGGGGCGCGAGCTGAGCGTGCATGCCAAGATTGCCGCGATCTGCGATGCCTATGACGCGCTGACCTCCAGCCGCCCGGGGCACGAGCCGTGGTCGCCGGCGCGCGCCATGGAGTACATGGCGGTGCGCGTCGACACGCTGTTCGACCGGCGCGTGTTCAAGGCCTTCTCCCGCACCGTGGGCATCTACCCGCTTGGCACGGTGCTGCGGCTGCGCTCCAACCGGCTGGCGGTGGTCTGCGCGCAGAACGACGCCGACCCGCTGCGGCCGAAGGTGATGGCGTTCTACTCCGTCTCGCAGTCCAGGCCCGTCCCCACCGAACTGATCGACCTGCGCCACAGCGACGAAACCGTGGTGGCATTCGAGAGTGCGGCCGAGTGGGGGTATACGGATGAGCAGCTGATGGAAATGTATGCGCCGCAAGCCTGATCCGATCTGAAATTTCCTATCTTCATTCCACGTTTTAAGGCTTCCCTTATATGTTCCGTTTCGGCCTCATGACAATATCGCCGAACTTTGATTGAGGGGATAGGCAGAAAACGTCAGCTTTCTGTCCGGCATTCCGTTGATGGGGAACCAGGCTGGAAGGCCGCCCCAATGGCGGGCAGCCTTCTGTCATACCAGGCTCGGCGCGCATAAAAAATCGGGCGCCGTCTGGAATTAATCGCTTAAAAAAATAATTGTCGTGTCGCATTGCGGCGCGCGTACGAGTTCGTCTGCATTTTTGTCAATCGGGAATGAACCGGAATGGCGGGTATGGGGTGCCGCCGTCCGGATAAATGAAAAGGAGCTGGCAATGGGGGTAAGACTTTGGTCAGGCTGCGGGGCGTCGGGCGAACGCCGCACGAGGAAGTGGATGTCGGGGGCATTGGGTGCATTGCTATGGGCGGTGCTTGCGCCCTCCATGGCGCATGCCGCGTGCACGCTCGGCAGTGGCGGGGAGTATCGCGCTACCGTGACCCTGCCGGGGAACGTGAGCATTCCACGCGATGCCGTGGTCGGTTCGGTCATTGCATCCGGGACGTTTAATTACGCGTTCAATCAACAGTCACCGGTCGGCGTGTATTGCTCGGGCTCGGCCACCGCTGACTACCTTAGTGGCTCGGGCGCGACGTCGTCCAATGGGGTGATACCTACCGGCATCGCGGGGATTGGCTACAAGGTCACGGCTGCAAGCTATGTTCTGAATACCGGCAGTGTCACCATCCCGACCTTCGACAATCCCGCAAACTGCAACAACCCGCCCAGCGGCAAGTGCTACGTCTATCTGGGCGCGCCGGTTCTGCTGCAACTGGTCAAGACCGGTGACATCGGGGCCAACGCGCAGGTTCCCCGCGGAGTCGTCATGACGCAGACGATCGGCGGGATCGAGGGCTCGGCCCTGACGCTTGCCAATGCCGTCACAGTAGTTCCGACCACATGCACCGTGGTGCAGCGCGACATCGCGGTTACCTTGCCGTCGATCAAGGCCAGCACCCTGGCCCAGGTCGGGGCGGTATCGCCGGCGACGGCATTTGACCTGTCGGTGAACTGCAGTGGTGTCACATCCACGCTCGCCGTGACCTTTACCGATGGCAACAACGCGGGCAACCGGTCCAGCGCGCTTGAACTGACGAGTGCGTCGACGGCGTCGGGGGTCGGCGTCCAGATCCTGTGGAGTGGCAATCCCGTGAGCTATGGCCCGGATTCGTCGGTGGCCGGGAACGTCAACCAGGTGACGATCGGCGCCGTCAGCAACACCGTCTACAAGGCCCCGGTGTCGGCGCGATACGTGCGCATTGCCAGCGCGATGAACCCGGGCGCCGTGTTTGCCGCGGCTACGTTCACCATGTCCTATCAATGACGCACTGGCCGCTGTCGGGCCTGGCGTCGCAACGCGCAGTTGTAGTGGGCTCCGCCGTTGGAGCAGCGTCTTTATGACGTGTTTTTGTCTTAACTGGAGAAGTAAATGCAGAAGATTGATCGTGAAGCCCTCGTCCAGTCGCAGGTGGCTGGCGGATGCTGCAAGAAATGTTGCACCACCTCGGCCAGCAAGACGTCGGCCAAGCCCGGCGGCGATGGCGGCCAGGTGGCTCCGCCGCCAACGAAGAAGGCGTAACGATTGAGTGGATCGGCCATGCCTGCGCAGGCGATGGCCGACATGAGCCGGTGTGCGGGGCCTTGAAACGGGCCTCGCGCACCGGCGCAGCGTTGTGGTACCAGCAGCAAGGAAATACAGTTTGGAAGCGGTCAATCTGCCAAATTTCAGGGATGTGCGGTGGCGCTGGATCGCGTATTGCACCTCGGCCGTCGTCATCAGCGCGGGATGCCTGGCATTCTTTTGTGAAATCGAGATCAAGCGGGATGTGCCGTGCGAAGTGGTGTCAGCCAGCGATACCAAGTTTGAAGGACTGGAAGGGCTGGTGGCGGCAGTCTACGTAAAGCCCGCGCAACACGTGCGCCAGGGCGAACCGCTTTTCCAGCTGGTGCGTGACCTGTCCCTGTCCAGCGATGGACGCCAGCGCGCCGTATTCGACGAACAGATGCGCGACGCCCAGATCGCCGAGGCCGAGCGCCAGTTCCGCCAGCGCGCCGAGGCCCTGGAAGCCCGTGCCGCAGCCGTGCGCCGCACCGAAGCAGAGCGTGGCGGGGCGCTCGGCGGCCAGGCCGCCATCCTGGCGATGCCGTACTTCGGCAGCCTGGTGCTCGACTACGTGGTCACGGCGGATAACAGGAATCTGCTGCATGTCCTCACGCTGACCTTCGCCAGCATCCTCGCCATTGGTGCATTCAGCAAGTTCGTGCAGTCCTACCTGTCCGAGCTGGTGGCGGCCCTGGTCAATGTGAACATGACCGAGGGGCTGGTGGGCCAGCTGCTGCGCAACCCCATCTCCTATTTCGAGAAGCGCAATGTCGGCGATATCTTCTCGCGCATCAAGTCGCAGGAGGAGATCAACCGCTATGCCGCGCACACTGCGATATCGCTGCGCATCGACCTGGCGGTGGGCGTGCTTGCCGTCTTGCTGATGCTGGTGCAGAGCCCTTTGCTGACCGGAATCGCCCTGGGGATCTTTGTTCTCTACCTGGGTGTTTCGTTTGCACTCTATGCACCGATGCGCGACGCCCACATGCTGGTGCTGGAGCAATCTGCGAGGTGCGACGACACCTTGATCGAGACCATCCGGGCCGCCTCGCTGATCAAGTTGTCATCCGGGGAAACGCGCCGGACGGCGGCCTATATGGCGCAGTTCAGGGCCTGCGCGGCGGCTTCGCTGCGCAGCGCAAAGCTGGCCGCCGTCCGCGATGCGGTGCTGAAGTCCGTCGAATACGCGGACGTGATCGCCGTGACCTGGCTGGCGGCCGGCCTGATGCTGGACGGCAAGGTCTCGATGGGCGTGTTCTATTCGTTCATGATCTACAAGTCGCTGGCTTCGGAACGCCTGGCGTCCGTCATCAATGCGGCCTTCGGTCGCTTCATGCTGAACGTGCCGGTTGCGCGCGTTGCCGATATCGTCGACAGCGAACCGGAGCGCTACGCGCCGATGGGCGAGCGGAATCGCGCGGTGGAGGTGGCCCGGTTCGAGACGATCGCGGTGCGTGACGTGACCTTCAGCTATGGCGTGTCCGACCGCGACGTGCTGCGCAATGTGGCCCTCGATATCCGCCGTGGCGACAAGATCGCAATTGTCGGGCCTTCCGGCAGCGGAAAATCGACGCTGTTCAAGCTGCTGGCGGCCGCGGAGCCCTTGCAGCAGGGATCGATCAGCCTGAACGGCATTCACTGGCCGAATCTCACGGTGGACGAAATCCGGCGCCATGTCACGCAAATGCGGCAGGGCGACATCATCCTGCACGGATCGATCGCGGACAACGTGTCCTTGTTCGAGGCGAATGCCGATCACGATCGCATCCAGAAGATCCTCGGCGAGGTTGGCCTGCTTGACGATGTGATGCGGCTGCCGATGCGCACGCGCACAATCATCAGCGACTCGATCGCCAGTATCTCCGCCGGACAGCGGCAGCGCCTGATCCTGGCGCGCACGCTGTACCAGCCGGCCGAACTGCTGTTGCTGGATGAGCCGACGTCGAACCTGGATCCGGTATCGGTGGCGCGGATCGGAGCGCTGCTGCAGCGGCTTGGCCGCACGGTGGTGACGATTACCCACGATATGTCGCTGGCGGCGACATTCGATCGCTGGTACGAACTGATTGACGGCAGGCTGGTGCCGCGCGGGCAACTGGCTGGCGCGGGCGCGGTTCAGGGCGAAACATGCGCATGAAACGCTTCTGGATCGCCACGATGCTCGCGGTGGGCGCAAACTGTGCCGCGCCCACCGTGCGCGCCGCCGACCTGGCCACGGTCATGGCCGAGGCCATCGCGTACGACGCCGGCTACGCCGCGGCACGTGCCGCGGCGGAGATCGGGCGCGAGGCGGTGCCCCGCGCGCGCGCCGCGCTGCTGCCGCGCATCGATGCGGGCTGGGGCCGCGCCTACAACCAGGTCGAGACCGAGGATTTTCCGGCGGTGCGCTATTGGCAGAACGGATGGTCTGTGGGCCTGACGCAGCCCGTGTTCGACTGGGGGCGCTGGATGGCGTACCGCCAGGCAAGCCTGGCCGAGGCACGCGCCGAAGTGGAACTGGCCCGGTTCCGGCAGGACTTGCTGTTGCGGGTGTCGCGCGCCTATTTCGGCTATCTCGCGGCGGACGATGAAGCCGCGCGCGCGACCGGCTATCTCAAGGCTGTTACGGAACAACGCACCTTGATCGAACGGCGGCGCGCTGGCGGCGAGGCAACCGTGGTCGATGCACGCGAAGCGCAGGCCCAGGTCATTGCCGCGCAGCTGATGCAGGCGAACGCGCGCACTGCGCAGCAGGCCAGCCGCCGGGCGATCGAGACGCTGATCGGGCGCCCGTTCGTGGCGTGCTCGCGCCTGCCGGCCGTGATTGCGCCCATGCGGCGCGCGCCGGATGCTGACGAGCGCTGGATTGATCGTGCCGGGACGAAGAGCTATCCGGTGCAACTCGCCGAGATCGAGGTGTCGAATGCGCAGTACGAGACCCGTAAGGTGCGTGCGCAGCAGTATCCCGTGGTGGCGGTCACGGGCAGCCATTCACCGGCGGGCTCGGCATCGGGCTATGCGCGGCCGACGACCACCACGACTGCCATGCTGACCGTGACCCTGCCGGTCTTCGCGGGCGGTGAAATGCAGGCCAGCCTGAGGGCAGCCTTGGCCAGCGAGGACAAATTCAACAGTGCGCTGCACAGCGCCGCCCGACAGGCCAGCGCCGACGCGAGGGAATCGTTGCGCAAGCTGCATTGGGCGGGCGAGCAGCATGCGCTGCTGGGCCAGCTCGTGCAATCGCGCGAGGACACGCTGGCGGCGACCCGGATCGGCTATACGGCCGGCAGCAGGGCAAACCTGGACGTGCTGCGCGCGCTCGATGCCCTCTACCTGGCTCGCCAGGAGCAATTGCGTGCCAGCTACGACATGCTGCTGGCGTTCCTGCAACTCAAGGCCGATGTGGCAGCGCTGAGCTTCGATGACATCGCGCATGTCGACAACCTGCTGGTGAACCGTGATCCATCCAATAGTGAATGCAACGCGTCGGAGCGCTGACGGCATGGCCGCGATGATCGGTAGCCTGCCCCGGCGCTGGATGGATGCGCTGCTGTTGCGCCTGTCGCCGCGCACCCTCGATCGGCTTGCCAGGGCTGCCTGGGGCGCGAGAAGCCTGTTCGACGCGCGCGCAAGGTGGGAAGGGATAGCGCGCTATGAATGGGGGCGGGACCACGCCTGCCTGCGGCGCGCGGATGCGTGGCGCTCCATGGCGGGGGCGGCGGCGGAACGCATGATTGACCGGCGCCTGCTTGCCGCAAGGGCCGCGGGGCGCGATGTCCGCTTGCCGGACCTGGACCTCGCCGCGCGCGCGCTCGCGCAGCGGATCGAGCGCATCTGGCAAGCCGAGCCGGAACGCCCGGTGATCGTGTCGCCATTTCACTTTGTCTCGCAGTACGCCAACGTCTACGTGGTGGATGCGGTGAGCGCGGCATTGCGCCTGCCCGCGATCTCGATTGTGTCGGGGATACGGCGTGAGGCCTACGGAGGCGAGGAGGCGACGCTCATCGCCGGCTTGCGCGTGCAGCACACCTATGACGAGACCGGCCGCAACAGTCTCGGGCTGCGGATCGCCCGCGCGCTCAGGCGCGATCGCGTGGCGGTGATCTTCGCGGACGTGCCGCCTTACCTGATGCAGAGGTACCCGATGGAGACGGTCGGCGTCACCATACTGGAACGTCCGGCGCGCATCCACAGCGGGGTGTTCCGGATCGGCGCGCCGCAGGATGCGTTGCTGCTGCCGTTCTACCTGCGCTTTGCCAACGGGCGCTTCAGCCTGGTCGACCTCGATGCCATCGAACTGGCAGGCGCCGATGCGCCACAGCGCGTCGCGGACGATATCAGCCGTGCGATCCGGGACGATTATCCGAATTGGATCCTGGCCGGGCATCCGTCCCAGTATGGGTTCGCGCCGCTCAGATGATGGCCTGAGACCTGCCTAAGCCGCCCCGACCACCGGGGCCGCATCCCGCAACCGCTCGGACAGGAAGTCGTTGAACGCACGCACCCGCGCGCTATGCCTGAGATCCGGGTGCGTCAGCACCCACAGGTCCGTGTCCATGCCGCCGTCCACCGGCGCCAGCCGCACCAGGTCCGGGTCGCTGCCGGCCAGCAGGCACAGCAGCATGCCGGCCCCCATGCCATGGCGCACGGCATCGGCCATCGCCACCAGGCTGTCGGCGCTGACGGCGCGACGATGCTCCGGCACGTGGTCGCGTATCCAGCGGGCCTGAGCCAGGTGCGACAGCGCATCGTCCGGCACGACCCAGTCATAGGCCGACCAGTCCGCCAGCCGGGGGCTGTCCGGTTCTGGCGGCAGGCCGAGTTGCTCCAGGTACTGTCGCGCAGCGTACGGTGCCGTCTGCAGCCGACCGATACGCCGGCCAACCAGGTATTCCGGCGGCGCATTCGCCGGCCGGATCGCCACATCGGCCTCGCGCCGGCTCAGGCTCAGGAAGCTGTTGTTGATGACGATCTGCAGCTGGATGCGCGGGTGCATGGCGCGGAACGCCGCGAACAGCGGCATCAGCAAGCCGCCCAGCAGGGTGTCGGTGGTGGTCACGCGCAACGGGCCGCTGAGCTGGCTGTCGAGCCCGGACAGCTGGCGCTGGGCCGCATCGATCTGCTCGCCGACGCCGGCCAGCCGGTGGGCCAGGGCCTCGCCGGCGGCGGTCATGGCGTAGCCGGTGGCATGGCGTTCGAAGAGCAGGGTGCCCAGGGTTTCTTCCAGCCGCGCCAGCCGGCGCAGGACGGTGGAATGGTTGACGTGCAGGGCGCGAGCGGCGCCGGCAAGCGAGCCGGACTGGCCTACGGCAAGGAAGTACTTCAGGTCGTCCCAGTCTGCTTCCTGCATGTTTGCATAGCCTCTTTGCAGAATTCGCCAGTTTTCGTGCTGATCCGCACAGCCTACAGTGGCGTGGCGTGGCGTGCCCGGCAATGGGTGTCGGGCGGCAGACCTGGATGAAAGACATGGCGATGGCGTGGTTGCTGCTGGTGCTGGCGGGCCTGATCGAGATCGTGATGGCGCTGGCGCTCAAACATACCGACGGCTGGACGCGGCCCGGACCAACGGCGCTGGGCATCGGGGCGGCGCTGGCCAGCATCTTCCTGCTCAGCGCCGCGTTGCGGCACCTGCCGATCGGGACGGCTTACGCGATCTGGACCGGGATCGGGGCGATCGGGGTGACGGTGATCGGCATCCTGTTCCTGGGCGAGAGTGCTGCACCGATGCGGCTGCTGCTGATCGGGCTGATCTTCGTCGGGATCGGTGGGTTGAAGCTGCTGCCGGCGTAGGCGTCGGATGGGAGAAATCCGTGCCGGATGCAAGGGGTGACGGACACGTTCTGTACACTATCTGGCCAAGTCATTGGCTAAAGTCGTCCCCCCCATGAGTTTCGATGCCCTGCTGGAGTTGTTCGCGCAACGTATTCCCGCCCATCCATGGGCGCAGATCGCCCTGTACGTGCTGGCGCTGGTGCTGATCGCCGCGGTGGCGCAGTGGCTATTCGGCCATGTGATGTCACGCATCGCCCATCGCTTGCTGACGGTATGGGGCAAGGCGCCGTGGAGCACGGCGCTGACGCGCCATCGCGCCTATCGGCGCTTCGGCTATGCGGTCGGGTTCGCGGTGATCACCGTCGGCATTGGCGAGGTCCCGCACATGGGCCGCTATGCGCTGGCCATCGAGCGGATGGCACATGCCAGCCTGTGGATCTGCTTCTTCCTGATGCTGGGCGGCGTGCTGGGCGCCTGCCAGGACGTGTATGCCAGCAGCCGCCGGGCGCAGACGCGCTCGATCAAGGGCTATATCCAGGTGGGGCGGCTCGGGCTGGGGCTGGTGTGCGCGGTGCTGGTGCTGTCGATCCTGATCGACCGCTCGCCGCTGTGGATGCTGTCAGGCCTGGGCGCGCTGTCGGCGGTGCTGCTGCTGGTGTTCAAGGACACGCTGCTGTCGCTGGTGGCCAGCACGCAGCTGACCTCCAACGACATGCTGCGCATCGGCGACTGGATCGAGATGCCCCAGTGCAATGCCGACGGCTACGTCAAGGACATCGCCCTGCATACGGTCAAGGTGCAGAACTGGGACAACACCGTGACCACGGTGCCGACCTACAAGCTGTTTTCCGAGAGCTACCGCAACTACCGGCAGATGTTCGAATCCGGCGCACGGCGCATCAAGCGCACGCTGCGGCTGGATGCGGGCAGCGTGCGCTTCCTGGAGGACCAGGAGGTGCAATCGCTGATGCGCTTCCGGCTGCTGCACGACTACCTGGAGGAAAAGCAGGCCGAGGTCGACGAGGCCAACCGCCTGCTGAGCGCCGCGGGCAATGATCCGGTCAACCGGCGCCGGCTGACCAATATCGGCACCTTCCGCGCCTATGGCATTGCCTACCTGAAGGCGCATCCCGAAATCCACCACGACCTGCTGCTGAACGTGCGCATGATGGAGCCCGATTCGCAGGGCATCCCGGTGGAGATCTATTGCTTTACCGCGCTGACCGCATGGATGGACTATGAGCGCATCCAGGGCGACGTGTTCGACCACCTGCTGGCGATCCTGCCGGAGATGGGCCTGCGGCTGTACCAGGCGCCGTCAGGCGCGGACCTGAGCGGCGTGCGTGTCTCGCCGGTGCTGGCCGCCGCGCAGGTGGTGGCGGCGCAGGCCGCCGTCCAGCATGCTCCGGCCCACGGCGCCGCCGCGGGCAGCCATCCGATCTGATCTGCTGTTGACGCTCAGCCGACCGCGCGCGGGCGCACGCGGCTGGCGGCTTCCTTGGCGCGGGTGCGGGCGGTGTCGACATCGTCGGCATAGGCCAGCGCCACGCCCATGCGGCGCTTGACGAAGCTCTCCGGCTTGCCGAACAGGCGCACCTCGGTCTGCGGCACGCTCAGTGCCTGCTCCACGCCGTCGAAGACCACGCCCTGGGCATCCACGCCGCCGTAGATCACAGCGCTGGCGCCGGGGCTGCGCAGGCTGGTGTCGACCGGCAGGCCCAGGATGGCGCGGGCATGCAGCTCGAATTCGTTCTGCCATTGCGTGGCCATGGTGACCATGCCGGTGTCGTGCGGGCGCGGGCTGACTTCGCTGAACCAGACCTGCTCGCCCTTGACGAACAGCTCCACGCCGAACAGCCCCATGCCGCCCAGGTCGGCGGTGACCGCCTGCGCGATACGCTGGGCGGCCTGGAGCGCGGCGGGATGCATCGGCTGCGGCTGCCAGCTCTCGACGTAGTCGCCGCTGACCTGCACGTGGCCGATCGGCGCGCAGAACTGCGTCTCCACCTGGCCGCTGGCACCCATGGCGCGCACGGTCAGCAGCGTGATCTCGTAGTCGAAATCGATAAAGCCTTCCACGATCACGCGGCCGTGGCTGACACGGCCGCCGGCCATGGCGTAGTCCCACGCCGCCTTGACGCCCTCGGGGCCGTCGATCTTGCTCTGGCCCTTGCCGGAGCTGCTCATTACGGGCTTGACCACGCACGGGTAGCCGATGCCGCCGTCGATGGCAGCCTGCAGTTCTTCCAGTGAGTCGCAGAACTTATACGGGCTGGTCGGCAGGCCGAGCGATTCGGCAGCCAGGCGGCGGATGCCTTCGCGGTCCATGGTCAGGCGCGCGGCGCGGGCGGTGGGGATCACGCGCACGGTGCCGGCGGCTTCCAGCGTTTCCAGCATGGGCGTGGCGATGGCTTCGATCTCAGGCACGACCAAATGCGGCTTCTCCGCTTCGATCAGGGCCTTGAGCTGGTCCGGGTCGCTCATGGCGATGGTGCGCGCGTGGTGGGCCACCTGCTGGCCGGGCGCATTGTCATAGCGGTCGACGGCGATGGTCTCCACGCCCAGGCGCTGCAATGCGATCAGCACTTCCTTGCCCAGCTCGCCGGAGCCGAGCAGCATCACTTTGGTGGCAGAGGGGGAGAGGGGGGTTCCGAGGGTGGTCATGGGGGCGGGAGGTAGGGCGGGAAGGAAAAACGAGATTGTACGTGGTGGCGGGGGGGCTGGTGGGGGCTGTTTCGCCGGCGTGGCCGGCGGGGCTTCCTGCTCGTTGGCTTGGTTATGTAGATACTATGAAGGGCCGCGGAGGCAACTCCTGGAGTAAAACGAAGATTCGCACACTCTCGTTTTTCCAAAGGAGCACGCAAATGGACGCGCCTGACACAGCCCTTC
>NZ_QKWJ01000121.1 GCF_003353055.1 Cupriavidus lacunae | reverse complement strand
AAAGACGTATCGACCCGACATGCCTACCTGAACTCCAATACTGAAGGGGGTTGACATCCTTGCCCTCATAGAAGGTCGGGTTCGATGTTGTCGTAGGTTTAAGCGCCTGGTTCCGCCCTGCTGAGCGGGTCACTTTTTGTCCGAGCGACAAAAAGTAACCAAAAAGCGCGTCGCCTCAGGCGGCTGGCCATCAATTTGGTGGTGGGGGTGGTTCGGGCGGTGGTGCTTGCCGTTTGGCGTGGTTGGTGGTTCGGGCCTGCTACGCACCCTGTCTGTGCCCACATCAACGGACTATTGGACGAACCCGACTTTAGGCTCACCGCGTCGGTGGGACGCCTTCGGCTGCGCTTCGCGCGGGCCCTAACGTGGCAGGCGGACGGCCACGTCCTGATTTGCGTTTTTGGCTCGGCAATACGACCGCCCCGTGCGAGCGCAGCGACGCACTCCGTGCCCGGGCACCCGACTTTGATACTGAGTGCGCGCAGCGCAGCCGTAGGCGTCCTACCGATGACCTCGTTAGCAGGCTGCCAATAGCCTAAAGTCGGGTTCGTCCAATAGTCCGTCGACGTAGGCACCGGACAGGGTGCGTAGCAGGGTCGAACGGGCAACCACGCCAAACGGCAAGCACCACCGCCCGAACCACCAACACCGAGGAATGGATGGCCAGCCGCCAGAGGCGACGCGTTTTTTGGTTACTTTTTGTCGCTCGGACAAAAAGTGACCCGCCCAGCAGGGCGGAACCAGGCGCTTAAACCTACGACAACATCGAACCCGACCTACATAAGCAATCCAACAAGCACCAGCCTCATTCAATCCCCCTCCGGAAAATGCGGCCCCGGCCCTTCCCCCGCCAGCGCATCCTGCGGATTCCGCAACGGACAAGCCTTCAGCGACAAACACCCACACCCAATGCATCCATCAAGCTGATCCCGCAATTGCGTAAGCGTGCGGATCCGTTCATCGAGGTCATCGCGCCAGCTTGCGGAGAGCCGGTGCCAGTCGGCCACGGTTGGGGCGCGGCCGTCCGGCAGCTTCTGCATGGCGTCGGATATCACCGCCAGCGGCAGCCCCATGCGCTGCGCCACGCGGATCACGGCCAGGCGCCGCAGCACGGCGCGCGCATAGCGGCGCTGGTTGCCGCCGCTGCGGGTGCTGGCGATCAGGCCGCGCGACTCATAGAAATGCAGCGCGGATACGGCAATGCCCGTGCGCGCGGCGACCTCGCCGACGGAGAGCAGTTCTTCTGCAGGCGCGGGACGGCGCCGGCGCGGTGAGGCGGGCTGGTTCGCGGAGGCCATCGGGAATGGATATCAGTGGGACGAAAGAATGCCCATGCTATCACCATGGCAGCGCTTGACCTCAAGTTAAGTTGAGGTTCGATACTTGCCACTCCACTGTTCGCCACGCCTCAATCCAGAGCTGATGACCATGTTCCCGTTCTCGCCCTCGTCCTTGCGTTCTCCCTCGATGCCCGCGCTGCCTTCAGTGCCCACCATGCCGGCCGCCCGCCCCAACCCCTCGCTCAGCCTCATCAATCCCGAGGGGCTGTATGACCCGCGGCCCAACGGCTATTCGCATGTGGCGGTGGTGGAAGGCCCGGCCCGCATCGTCTATATCGCGGGGCAAGGCGGTGAGGATGCGGCTGGCTGCCTGCCGCTCGATTTTCCGCGCCAGGTGGCGCGTGCCATGCAGAACCTGCGCATCGCGCTGGACGCGGCGGGTGCCGACGTGGGCGATGTGGCCAAGCTCACGGTGCTTGTGGTCGATCACTCGCATGACCGCCTGCGCACCTTCGGCGCGGCGTTGCGCGAGATGTGGGGCGACAAGCCGACGCCGGCCTGCACGCTGATCCCGGTGCCGCGGCTGGCGCTGGACAACATGCTGTTCGAGATCGAGGCGACGGCGGTGTTGCCAGCCTGAACTGGAACGTCGCGTGGAAGGCGCTGATCTACAACCTGGTGGCGCTGGCCGTGCACTATGCCGAGCGCCTGCATGAGTGTTCTGGCAGGAAGCGCCAGGGCTGGCGGCCGCCAACGACGCGCTGCTCGCGCATATCAACTGGGCGCACTACTGGGCGGTCCAGTTGCTGGTGCTGATGCTGGTGCTCAACTACTGCGTGATCGCGGAGGTTGCGCGCGTGGTCGGGCGCGAGCGCATGAAGCCCATGTTCTTCGGGCCGATGTCACAGGCAGGGTTGCCTGCTGCCGCAAAGTAAGCCCGGCTGCGGCGCGTTGCCGCAGCGGCCTTCCTGCCTTCAGCGCGGTGCGGCGCTGAAGGTCTTGTTGACGATCTTCCAGGCGCCGTCGATTTCCAGCAGCGTCATGTAGTCGGTGAAGGTCACGCCCGGATACTCCAGCACCACCTTGGCCACGCCGGCATTGCCGACCACGTCGAACTGCGTGATCAAGCGCTTGCGCTGCGCCTCATCGGCCGCGGGATGGCCGGGGCAGCGCGCCGAGGCAAATTCCTCAACCGTCAGCGAATGCAGCTTGCCATCGCGGAACGAGACAATGCGCGCGTCGGCGGCGAACGCCTTGTACATGAATTCGGCCTTGCCGGTGATATGGCCCTGCAGGTAGTCCTCGATCGGCGCGAGCGCTGCCACGTGGCGGGACGTCAGGCCCGTTTCTGAATACGTCATGGTCTCCTCCAAAACTTGGGGGCGGCACTGGGGTACTACCCCATGCCGCGGCGTTGAAAGCGCTGATTGTATTCCAGTTTTGTATGCAAAAGTGCGGAGCGCTGCCAACGAACGCCGGAGGCGGCGCATGTGGAGTATGGGCGGCAGCCGACGGCCGCCCCGAAGGGCTTACTCGGCGCGAATATCCGCCCGCGCGGCCACCGCCCGCATCTCGGGCAATTCCTTCTCCACCCGCGCCTTCACCGCCGCGCCATTGCCGTAGGCCGGCGTCAGCGCCAGTTCGACCATGCGTGCTTTGATGGCCGGCGCGTTGGCGACCTCGGCCAGTGCCTTCTCCAGCTTCTGCTGCACCGGTGCGGGCAGTCCCGCCGGTGCCAGCAGTGCGAACCAGGTGCCCATCTGGAAGCCGGGATAGCCGCTCTCCGCGACGGTCGGCACTTGCGGCAACGCCGGCAGGCGCTGCGGCGACAGCACCGCCACCGGCCGGATCTTGCCGCCCTTGATCAGCGGCAGGGTGGCCACCACGGTATCGACTGCGACCGGCACCTGGCCGCCGGCCAGCGCGGTCAGGCTGGGGGCGCTGCCGTTGAAGGGCACATGGACCATGCGGATGCCGGTGGCTGACTTGAGCATCTCCGCGCCGAAATGCACCGAGGAACCGGCGCCGAACGAGCCGTAGGAGAACTTGTCCGGGTGGGCCCTGGCCTGCGTTACCAGGTCCTTGAGCGAGGTGATCTGCGTGTCAGGGTTGACCACCAGTACCAGGCTCATGTCGGCGACCAGGCCCAGCGGGGTGAAGCTTTTGATGGGGTCGTAGCCCAGGTGCTGCCGGATTGCCGGGTTCAGCGTCAGCGTGGTGCTGGCCGCCAGCAGCAGCGTGTAGCCGTCGGGCGTGGCCTTGGCCACCTGGGCGGCGCCGATCACGGTGCTGGCGCCGGGCTTGTTTTCGACTACCATCGACTGGCCGAGCTTTTCGCCAAGGCCGACAGCCAGCAAGCGGCCGAGCACGTCAGTGGCGCCGCCGGCGGCGAAGGGCACCACCAGCCGGATCGGGCGGTCGGGCCACGACTGCGCCTGCACGGCGGCGGGCGCTGTGGACAGCACCGCGGTCAGTGCGGCGGCGCAGGCGAGAAACAGCTTCGGGGGCATTGCAGTCATCGTTGGCACTCCTGTCGGCAGTTGTAGGAATAGAGGGCAATCGGAAGCAATACGAAGCGGAGCCAGGGCAAGCCGAAGGCTCAATCGAGCCAGGGGCTGCGCACGCGCGAGAAGCCGCCGGCCTGGTCGTAGGCATGCCCGAGCTGCAGCACCGCGGCGTCGGCCTGCGCCGGGCCGATGATCTGGATGCCGGCGGGCAGGCCCTGCGGGCCGAAGCCGGCCGGCGCGGCCAGTGCCGGCAGCCCGGCCATGGTGGCCGGCACCACCGCCTGCATCCAGCGGTGGTAGGTGTCCATGTCGCGGCCGTCGATGGCGTGCGGCCAGTCCCACCCGGCATCGAACGGGAATACCTGCGCGGCGGGCAGCACCAGGTAATCGAAGCGCTCGAACAGCGAGCGCAGCGCCTGGTACCACGCGCTGCGCTCGCTCATGGCCTCGTACACGCGCGTGCCCGGCAGGGCCAGGCCGCGCTCGATCTCCCATACCGCCTCGGGCTTGAGCAGAGCGCGCCTGGCCGGGTCGTGGTACAGCGCCGCGTTGGCGCCAGCCACCGAGAAGCTGCGCAGGTCGATCCACGCACGCCACAGGCGCTCCAGGTCGAACGCGGGCAGCGCCGCGTCGATGACGCAGCCGAGCTTGCGCAGGTGCGTGAGCGCCTGCACACAGGTATCGAGCACGCCGGCTTCGGTCGGCAGGTGGCCGCCCAGGTCGCCGAGCCAGCCAATGCGCACGCCGGTCCAGTCGCGGTCGGGCGGCAGCGTGAAGGTGCCGGGCGCCTCGGTGCGGCGCGTCAGCGGCAGGCGCGCGTCAAAGCCCGCCTGCACCGACAGCAGCAGGGCCAGGTCCGGCACGTTGCGCGCCATCGGCCCGGCCACGCTGAACTGCTGGAAGAAGACCTCGTCGCCCGGACCGTGCGGCACGCAGCCGACCGAAGTGCGCAGGCCATAGACGTGATTGAACGCCGCGGGCGTGCGCAGCGACCCCATCATGTCCGAGCCATCCGCCACCGGCAGCATGTGCAGCGCCACGGCCACCGCGGCGCCGCCGCTGCTGCCGCCGGCGGAGCGCGCCGGGTCGAAGGCGTTGCGGGTGGTGCCATAGACCGGGTTGTAGGTATGGCCGCCCAGGCCGAATTCCGGCGAGTTGGTGCGCCCGACGAAGATCGCGCCGCCGGCGCGCATGCGCTCGAAGATCACGGCGTCGGTGTCGCTGACCTGCCCGGCGAAGATCGGCGAGCCCTTGGTGGTGACCATGCCCGCGGCCGGGCTGATGTCCTTGGGCGCCTGCGGGAAGCCGTGCAGCGGGCCGCGGCTGGCGCCGCGCGCCAGTTCCGCGTCAAGCCCGGCTGCCTGCGCGCGCAGGGTGTCGCGGTCAACCGGAGCGACGATGGCGTTGACGCGCGGGTTGTGGCGGTCGATCTGGCCAAGGAAGGCATCGAGCACTTCCACGCACGAGACCTCGCGCGCATGGATGGCGCGCGACAGGGCGACGGCATCGAGTTCGGTGATGGGATCGGGGGGCTGGGCAGGCGCCATGGCTCGGGTGTCTCCTTTGGTGTCCGGGAAAGCATACGGAAAAGCATACGGGCGGCGCGCGGTTTCCCGCAATCGATGATTTTTTGAAATATCCTTGCGTAAAACGCAAACCAGACCCCCGGAGCCGCCCATGCTGTCGCATCGCCTGCAGGACACCTCGTTGCGCTATTTCCTGGAGGTCGTGCGCAGCGGCTCGCTGACCGAGGCGGCGCAGCGGCTGAATGTCACCGTGTCGGCGGTGAGCCGCCAGGTCGGCACGCTCGAGGCCTTGCTCGGCGTGCCGCTGTTCGACCGCCGGCCACGGGGGATGGTGGCCAGCGCCGCGGGCGAGTTGCTGGCGGCCTACGCGCTGCGCGGCGCACTGGAGGCCGACCGCGTGGTGTCCGAGATCGCCGCGCTGCAGGGCCTGCGCCGCGGCCGGGTGCGCGTGGCCAGCTCGGCCGGGTTTGCGATCGAGTTCCTGCCGCGCAGCATTGCCGAGTTCCGCCAGTGCTATCCGGGACTGCAATTCCATGTGCGCGTGGCGCCGCCGGCGGAAGTCACCGGCATCGTGCTGCATGGCGATGCGGATATCGGCATCACCTACAGCCGCGCCGCTGAGCAGGGCATCCGCATCGAACACCGGCAGCCGGCGCCGGTGATCGCCATCATGCGCCCGGACCATCCGCTGGCGCGCTTTCGCAGCGTCACCCTGGCGCAGATGCAGCCCTACCCGATGGCGCTGCCCGAGGGCGACAACACCGTGCGCCAGCTGTTCGACATTGCCTGCGGCGAACGCGGCATCGTGTTCGAGCCGGTGCTGGTGACCAACCACTTCGAGACGCTGACCAGCTTCGTGCTGCACGGCGGCGGGCTGTCGATCTCCGGCACCGTCACGGTGGGCGACCGCTTGCGCCGCGGCGAACTGCATGCCGCGTCGATCCGCGAGCGCGGCATGAGGCGCCGTGCGATCGAGCTGCAGACGCTGGCCGGCCGCACGCTGCCTGAGGGCGTGCGGGCCTTCCTGGGGTTTATCCGCGAGAAGCTGGCGGCGGAGGCGGGCGTGGCGGCGGGTCCGGGAGCAACCTAAGGGCCGGCGGAGATGATCCGCCGGCCGCTGGCCTTATGCACGCCAGGTACTGCCGGTGGTGTCGCTGGTGTGGCCGCCAGGCGTTCTGCTGGCAGTGCCGCTTACGCTATCACGACGCACGTGGATGTCGTTGTTGACCTCCTTGACGCCGTAGGTGCTGTCGGCCATGTCCTCGATGTAGTACTTCTGGCCGCGGTCGCGCACGGTGCCGGTCAGCGACACCACGCCGCCGCTGACCTCGACGCTGACGTCGCTGACGTCAACACCGCGCGCGTAGGTCAGCCGCTCGCAGATCTGGTCGCGGATGCGCTCGTCGCTGCGCTGGTAGCCGCGCGGACCAGTGTTGTGCCATTCGTGCTCGTCCGGGGTCCCGAACCAGTCGCCCACCACTTCGCCGATGCGGCGGCCCAGGTTGTAGAGCACGCCGTGCTCGCCTTCGCGCTGGTCATCCCGGTCGTCATCGGTTTCCCAGCTGCGCCGTTGCGCATATTCCCGCGCATATTTCTGATATTCCGGGCTGTGGCGTTGGGCTTCATACCGCTGGTCCTCATCCCATTCGTCGCGCGGTTCGACCCAGTAGCGGCGGTCGCTGCGCAGGTCGCTGAAGTAGCTTTCGTGGCCCTGGGTGCGGGGCGAGCCACGCGAGCGTCCACGCAGTTCGCGCGGTTCCCGCGCGCGCTCGGTGCTCTGGCGCCACTGGCGCTCGGCGTATTCATCGTCGCGCTCCCATGCCTGCGGGTCGCGCCATTCGCCGGCGCGTTCCCAGCCGTAGCCGCCATTCAGGCCATAGCGCAGGCTGCTGCCGCCGCGACCCTCGCGGGGCTGTTCCGGATAACGGCCTGCACCGTACTGCTCGTTGAATTCCCGGGCCGGGCGGGCCGGGCCGCCATAGCTGGTCTGGCCGGGCATCATTTGCTGGCGCCGACGCTGCGCTTGCCAGTGCTCGCGCTCCGATTCCGGTTGCCAGTCATCGTCGTCCCATGCCTGGCGGCGTTGGCGCTCATCGCGCGCATTGCGCTCATCGTAGTAGTAGCCCATGCTGGTTTCCTGACAATGTGAGTAACGCCATGTGCGGAAGCCGGCGCAGAAGGCGCGCGCCAACCGCTGGCGGGTAACCAGTAAGGGGCAAGATTCGTACCCTGCGCAGAGCGGCCTGGGACAAGGCCTGGCCGGCACACGGCAGCGCGGCGTCCGTGCAACGGTTTCATAGCTTGTAAGGGATGCAGCCTTGGCTGCCGGGATGTACCGCAGTGTCCACCCGGGTCGGCGGCAGCGTGTGACCAAGTGGCACGGAACTCGTGTCGGGCCAGGGCAGGGCCAGCTGCCGAAGTTCTCCGTCGCGCTTCTGGCCGCTGTCGTTGCGCCACGGCTGCACCTGGACCTCGATGGTGCCGTTCTGCATTCGCGCCCTGCTGGCGCAGCCGGTGCCGGCGCAGCACAGCTACCGGCTGTGGGGCAGCGGCGTGTGCGCGCCGCCGACCGATGCGCATTTCAGGGTCAAGGCAATCGGCTGGTGGGGCATGACCGAGACCATTTCGCACGGCACCATCGGCTCGGTGCCTCACGCCAATGCGCCGTTGTCGATGGGGCGACCGTCGCCGGGATATGAAATCCACGTGCTGGACGAAGTGATCGCGGCAGTGCCGGGCGTGGCAGAGGTGGCGGTGGTCGCCAGGAAGTCCGATGCTGGACGAAGTGCCGGTGGCTTTCGTGATCCCGGGCGCCGCGGCGGGCGAGGCCCTGTCCGCGCAGATCATGGCCGCGTGCGAGACGCAGCTTGCCGATTTCAAGCAGCCGCGTGAAGTCCGGCTGGTGGATGCCTTGCCGCGCTCGACCCTGGAGAAGGTCGCCAAGGCCAGGCTTCGTGCGTGACTGGCGGAGGGTTGAAGCGGCGTGCAAGACACGTCGCGTCAATCGCGCGGATTTGGGCTGCACTTTAGGTGATGCATTTGGGAATGTAAATTGACACTTGCCGCCTATTGCATGAAATTTTCTTATTTATCAGGCATTTCATCAGGCGAACTGGTCGGATATTTCGTGATCATGTCCTTCTTCGATATAAACCACCGGGAAATGCCATCCGCGGATTAGTTGAGGCCGTAGAAAAGCGTATTTGTCGGTGAATGTCTCCACCGGGTGGTCGCCGCCACTTGCCCATATTCCGCCGGGTTAACGCCAATTCTGTGCCGCAATCCCCTTTGCCTAAGATGCGTTCAATCAGAGAACGTAGGTTCGCTATTAGAACAATATCGCGCGGGACGCCTGCTAGGCAGGCCGCGCGATAGGCAAACGGAGACAACAGTGCCCCAATCCACGCAGACCAAGGGTGGCATCACAGATGTCCAGGCCCTCATCGACGGCCAGCGGTTCACCGGCTATCAATGGCTCATTCTCGTACTGTGCTTCCTGATCGTTGCCATTGACGGCTTCGACACCGCGGCAATGGGCTATATCGCGCCGGCGCTGGTGCAAGACTGGGGCATTGAGAAGGCAGCGCTCGGGCCGGTCATGAGCGCGGCCCTGTTCGGGCTGGCCTTCGGCGCGATCTTTGCCGGCCCGCTGGCTGACCGCGTCGGCCGCAAGAAGGTGCTGGTGCTGTCGGTCTTCTTCTTCGGTGCCTGCAGCCTGGCCACGGCCTTTGCCCCCACGCTGGGCTGGCTGACGGCGCTGCGGTTCCTGACCGGGCTGGGCCTGGGGGCAGCCATGCCGAATGCCGTGACGCTGACCTCCGAGTTCGCGCCGCAACGCCGCCGTGCCGTGCTGGTGAACACCATGTTCTGCGGGTTTCCGCTGGGATCCGCGGCGGGCGGGTTTGTCGCCGCCGCCATGATTCCGCACTTCGGCTGGCATAGCGTGCTGCTGCTCGGCGGCGTCCTGCCGCTGGTGCTGGCAGTGTTGCTCATCGTCCTGTTGCCGGAATCGGTACGCTACATGGTGCTGCGCAGCTACCCGGCCAGCCAGATCCGCAAGGTGCTGCAGCGTGTGACCGGCGCGGACCTGGGCCAGGCCGACGCATTCGTCATCGGCGAAGCCGCGCCCGCAACCCGGTCCGCCATCGGCACCGTGCTGGCGCCCGGCTTTCGCCTGGGCTCGGCGATGCTGTGGTGCACCTATTTCATGGGCCTGGTCATCTTCTACCTGCTGACCAGCTGGATGCCCACGCTGATGAAGGATGCCGGATTCTCGATCCAGCACGCCTCGTTCCTGACCGCGCTCTTCCCGCTGGGCGGCGGCATCGGCACCATTGCCGCCGGCTGGTTCATGGACCGCTTCAATCCGAACAAGGTCATCGCCATCACCTATGCCGCCACCGGGGCGCTGATCTACGCCGTGGGCCACGGCACCGGCAGCCAGGTGCTGTTGGGCGCGCTGATCTTCCTGGCCGGCACCGCCATGAACGGCGCGCAGTCCTCGATGCCGTCACTGGCCGCGGCCTTCTACCCGACGCAGGGCCGGGCCACCGGTGTTGCCTGGATGCTCGGCTTCGGGCGCTTCGGCGGGATCACCGGGGCCCTGCTTGGCGCGGAATTGCTGCGCCAGCATCTTGGCTTCGACACCATCTTTACGCTGCTGGCCGTGCCAGCCTTCCTGGCCGCGGGCGCACTGTTGGTGAAACACTTCAGCAGCGCCCCGTCAGCCGCCGCTGGCCCCGCGCGCGGCGTGAAGGAGAGCGTGGCCAGCCACTGACTAGCTTGCCGGCTGCGCGGCCGTGCGGATGCAGTGCGCCAACGCCTCCGCCATCGGGGGCAGTGTGCGGTCGCTGTGCCGCAGCAGGCCGACCGGTTCCTCGGTGCCCTGGGTCTCGATTGCCAGCAGCACCAGGTCGCCCTCGGACACGGCGCGCCTGGCCGCGGACAGCGGTGCTGCCCACACACTGTCGCTTTGCCGGGCCAGCAGCCGGCCCAGATAGGCGTCCGATGTCTCCACGCAGCCATCCGGCAGCGGCAGGCCGTGCCGGGCCAGCAGGCTTTCCGTGTTGTGGCGCGGAATCGAGCCCGCGGCCGGAATCACCAGCGGCCACGCCAGCGCGTCAACCAGCGTCGGCCGCGGTACGGCCGCCAGGGGATGGCCGGCGCGGACCGCGAAGGCCAGCGAGTCCGGTCCCAGGGACTCAAACCAGAGGCCTTCCATTGCCACCGGGTCGTCCATGCGCCCGATGACCAGGTCCAGCACATCCGCCTTGAGCTGGTCGATAAGGTTGCGGTTCATGCCGGTCTGGACGGCGATGCCGACCCCGGGATGCGCGGCGCGGAAACGCAGCAGGGCATCGGTCAGCACCGCCGGCACGACGCTGGGCAGCGCGCCCAGCCTGATACGCTCCTGCGGCAAGGCTTGCGCGCCGGCCATGCTGTCGGCGGCCGCGTCGATATCGGCCAGGATGCGCAGCGCGTGGCGCAGGAAGCGCGTGCCTGCCGTGGTCAGCTCAGTGCCCGCCCGCCGCCGCACCAGCAGGCGCGTGCCGGCCAGTTCTTCCAGTTCGGTCAGGGTCTTGGACACGGCCGGCTGGGTCAGGCCCAGGCGGTCGGCGGCGCGGCCCAGATGCTGCGTCTGCGACACGGCGACAAAGCAATAGAGATGCCGCAGCCGCACGCGGTTGCGGAAGATCTCCAGCGCGGGTGGGGGCGATGAATGCATGCTGAAAATTCATGATAAATAGCGTAGATCTCAATTTACATGAATTTATCTGCCATCTAAAGTGGATCCATTCCAAAACGACAAGGAGACTGCGCGATGACCCGTCTTGCCCAGTACCGCCGTCCCTACTGGGACACCCAGCCCGAATACCGGTTTGATCCCTATGCTTCCACGCAGAAGCGCTCGCCCGGCCAGCCGCTGATCGCGCTGCCGCAATCGCTGTCCGAAGTTACCGGGCCGGGCTTCGGCGCCGAGTTCGTGCGCGAAGGCGACAATGACCTGACCGTGGGCAACGGTGGCGAACCGATCGGCGAACGCATTCTCGTGACCGGCCGCGTGCTCGACGAGAACGGCCGGCCGGTGCCGAACGCGCTGGTCGAAGTCTGGCAGGCCAACGCCGCCGGCCGCTACCTGCACAAGCGCGACCAGCACGACGCTCCGCTCGACCCGCACTTTTCGGGCGAAGGCCGCACCGTGACCGACGCCAACGGGCACTACCGGTTCAAGACCATCAAGCCCGGCGCCTATCCCTGGCGCAACCACCACAACGCCTGGCGGCCGCAGCATATCCACTTCTCGCTGTTCGGCAATGCCTATGCCACGCGCCTGGTGACGCAGATGTATTTCCCCGGCGATCCCTTGCTGCCGTTCGACCCGATCTTCAACTGCGTGCCGGACGAGAAAGCGCGCAACCGCCTGATCGCCGCCTTCGACTGGGAGAGCACCCAGCCGGAATACGCGCTCGGCTACCGTTTCGATATCGTGCTGCGTGGCCGCGATGCCACGCCGATGGAGTAAGACCATGCTCTACGCCACCGCATCCCAGACCGTCGGCCCTTACCTGCATATCGGCCTCAATGCATTGAACTGCGCCGACCTGACCGCCAGCGCCCCGCAGTTGGCCGGCCAGCGCATCGTGATCGAAGGCCGCGTGACCGATGGCGACGGCCAGCCCGTGCCGGACGGCATGGTCGAGATCTGGCAGGCCAATCCTGCCGGCCGCTACCGCCATGCCGAAGACACCCGCGAACTGCCGCTGGTGCCCGGCTTTACCGGCTTTGGCCGGGTGCCGACCGAAGCCGACGGCTCGTTCCGCTTCGTCACCGTCAAGCCGGGCGCCGTGCCGGGCCCGGACGGCCGGCCGCAGGCGCCGCACATCATGGTGTCGGTGTTCATGCGCGGCCTGGTCAGGCATGTCGCCACGCGCATGTACTTCCCCGACGAGGCGGCAGCCAATGCTGCCGACGCCGTGCTGGCGCTGGTCCCCGCCGAGCGCCGCGACACGCTGATCGCCAGCGACGCCGGCAACGGCACGCTGCACTGGAATGTGGTGTTGCAGGGGCAGGGCGAGACGGTGTTCTTCGACATCTGAGGCGCCCGCCGGCGGCCGGGAAATCAGCCCCGCCGCCGGCAACAGACGCATAATCGGGTGGCCGTCGATGTCACGGCCTCTCACGCTACCCATCGCCCCCAATGCCAACAGCAATGCGTCTCACCGATCCCATGTTCGGCAGCCCGGCTGTGCTGGACATCTTCTCCGACGCCGGCACGGTGCAGCGCATGCTGGCCGTGGAGGCCGCGCTGGCGCGCGCCGAGGCCGACAGCGGCGTGATCCCTGCCGCGGCGGCAGCCGTCATCTCCGAGGTCTGCCGCGACACCGGCATCATTGATCGCGACGCCCTGGCGCAGGCCGCGGTCGCTGCCGGCAATCTTGCCATTCCCTTCGTCAGGCAACTGACCGCCGCCGTGGCCGCGCGCGACGTCGAGGCCGCGCGCTTTGTCCACTGGGGCGCCACCAGCCAGGACATCATCGACACCGCACTGGTGCTTCAGCTAGGCGATGCGCTGCGCGTGCTGGATGCCGACCTGGTGCGCCTGGGCCAAGCCTGCGCCGCGCTGGCCACGACGCACCGGGCCACGCCGATGGTCGCGCGCACCTGGCTCCAGCATGCACTGCCGGCCAGCTTTGGCCTCAAGGCCGCCGGCTGGCTCGATGCGCTGCGTCGCGATCTCGGCCGACTCGATGCCACCCGCACCCAGGCCCGCGCGCTGCAGTTCGGCGGCGCCGCCGGCACGCTCGCCAGCCTTGGCCAGACCGCACCCGCGGTGACCGCCGCGCTGGCCCGCGAACTGGACCTGGCCGCGCCCGTGCTGCCGTGGCACGCGCATCGTGACCGCATGGCCGAGGTCGCCACCACGCTGGGCATGCTGACCGGCACGCTCGGCAAGATGGCGCGCGATATCTCGCTGATGATGCAGACCGAGGTCGCGGAAGTGGCCGAGCCCTCGGGCCCCGGCCGCGGCGGCTCCAGCACCATGCCCCACAAGCGCAATCCGGTTGGCTGCGCGGCGGTGCTGACGGCCGCGGTGCGGGTGCCGCCGCTGGTGGCGACGATGCTGGCGGGCATGGTGCAGGAACACGAGCGTGCCTTGGGCGGCTGGCAGGCCGAATGGGACACGCTGCCGCAGATCGTGACGCTGGCCGCCGGCGCGCTGCGCCAGATGGGCGAGGTCGTGGCGGGGCTGCAGGTCGATACGGCGCGCATGCGCGCCAATCTCGGCCTCACCCATGGCCTGATCCTTGGCGAGGCGGCGATGCTTGAACTCGGCGGCAGGATCGGCCGGCTGCCCGCGCACCATCTGGTGGAACGCGCCTCGCAGCGTGCCGTGGCCGACGGCACCAGCCTGCGCGACGCACTGGCCCGCACACTGCGGGAAGAGCCGGCGCATGCCGGCCTGCTCGACGACGCCGCGCTGGACCGCCTTGCCGACCCCGCCAATTACGCGGGCCAGTCAGCCGCCTTTGCGGACGCTGCCGTGCAGGCCTGGCAATCCGCGCTGGCGCGGCGCCAGTCGTCCTGAGACTGCGCTGAGCCCGGAATCCGGAACAACACGACGCGCCGGCCACGCTGCCGCCCGCGTTCCCCAGGAGAAAGCAATGCCCTACCTCGACCACGCCGGCGCCCGGCTCTTCTATACCGTTGACGGCCCTGAGTCCGCGCCGGCCATCCTCTTCTCGAACTCGCTCGGCACCGACCACACCATGTGGGAGCCGCAGGCCGCCGCGCTGGCCGGGCGCTATCGCGTGGTGCGCTACGACACGCGCGGCCACGGCCGCTCGAGCGCGCCGGGCGATGCCTTTACCGTGGCGCAGCTCGGGCAGGACGTCCTCGCCATCCTGGATGCGCTGGGGATCGGGCAGGCGGTGTTCTGTGGCCTGTCGATGGGCGGTCTCACGGGGATGTGGCTAGGCATCCATGCGCCGCAGCGGTTCTCGCATATCGTGCTGGCGAATACCGCCGCGAAGATCGGCAATGCCGACGGATGGAATGCCCGCATCGACACCGTACGGCGCGAAGGCATGGCCGTGATGGTCGCGCCCTCGGTCGAGCGCTGGTTCACGCCGGGGTTTGCCGCCACCGCGGACCGCGCGCTTGACGGCTTGCGCCACGTGCTTGCCGGTCTTGATCCGCACGGCTATGCAGCCAGCTGCGCGGCCGTGCGCGACGCCGATTTCCGCGAGTCGGTGGCGTCGATCACGGTGCCCGTGCTGGTTATCGCCGGCAGCCAGGATCCGTCGACCACTGCGCAGGAAGGCCGCGCGCTGGCCGACGCGATTCCCGGCGCGCGCTTTGTCGAGCTGCCCGCCGCGCATATTTCCAGCTTCGAGCAGCCCGGCCGCTTCACGGCGGCGCTGCTCGATTTCGTGCGCGGCCGGCTGCCCGTGACCGACGATCATGCGCGCTACGACGCCGGCCTTGCCGTGCGGCGCGAGGTGCTCGGCAGCGCGCACGTCGACCGTTCGCTCGCGCGGCTGACGCCGCTCAACGAGGAGTTCCAGAACCTCATCACGCGCTATGCCTGGGGTGAGATCTGGACGCGCGAAGGTCTGCCCAGGCATACCCGCAGCCTGCTGACGATCGCCATGATGGTGGCGCTGAACCGCGCGGAGGAACTCAAGCTGCATCTGCGCGCCGCCGCCAACAACGGCGTCACGCGCGACGAGATCAAGGAGGTGTTGCTGCAGACCGCGATCTATTGCGGCGTGCCGGCGGCGAACTCGGCATTTCACCTCGCCGAGGAGGTGTTCGCCGGGATGGACCAGGCAGGCTGACCGGTCACCCCGGCGTATCCGCGGGCGGCTGCATGGCAAATGCCGGCAGCCGCGCGCGCCCCGATTGCCGGAATTCAGTCGGCGCCTGTCCTACCAGCCGCGCGAAGAAGCGCGAGAAGTAGGCGGCGTCGGAGAACCCGAGCGACAGGGCGATGTGCTTGACCTCCAGGTCGCTGAACAGCAGGTCGCGCTGCGCCTCGGCCAGCACGCGCGCGTGGATCATCTGCAGGGCCGACTGCCCGCAAGCCTGGCGGCACACGCGGTTGAGCTGCGTGGGCGTGATGCCGATGGCGCCGGCATAGTGCGTGATTTCCTTGCGCTCACGGTAGTCGGATTCGAGCAACTGCTGGAACAGCCGGAAATGCCGCGCGGGCCGGCTGTCGCTGCGCGCCGCGGCCGGCGCGGTTGCGTTTGCCAGCCGCGCGATGCCGATCAGCAGCAGCGTCAGCAATGCCGACAGCGAGGCCCCGCGCCAGGCGGACACGGTCTCGATCTCGCCACGAATGAGTGCCAGCGTATCGGCCAGCGCGTGGCCCCGGCGCACGCGGTCGTGGCGCGGATGGGCGAACAGCGGCAGCGCATCCGGCACCCCGGCCAGCAGCGTGCGCAGGTGGCTGTCGGTCATGGTCACCACTATGCCGTCGGTCTCCGGCGTGAAGACGAAACCGTGGATGTGCCGTGGCGGCATCGTCACCAGCGAACCGCTGCGCAGCGGCTCGCGCCGTCCCTCCAGCAGGGCTTCGCCGGCGCCCGCATGGATGTACAGAATTTGCAGGAAGCGCTCATGCCGGTGTGGCTTGATCTCCCACCCGTGCAGGCGGCTGCGCGCGGCGATGGACTCGAAATGCAGCTGGTTTGACAGCAGTTCCGAGGGATTGGTGCCATACAGCGAGTACGTCGGGACAGCTCTCACGATGGCTTCAGTGTTTACCAGTGATGTTCCGATTGTCCTGTCATTGGTTCGATCTGTCCATTCCTTGGCGGGCCTGCGCCGACTATCTTTAGGGGCAGAAGACGGATACCCACAAGGAGACAAGACATGCGCACCCAGATTGCCATCATCGGCGCCGGCCCGGCCGGCCTGCTGCTCGGCCAGTTGCTGACACGCGCCGGCATCGACAACATCATCATCGAACAACGCAGTCCCGAATATGTGCTCGGCCGCATCCGCGCGGGCATCCTGGAGAGCGTCACCGTCGACGCGCTGGAACGCGCCGGCGTGGCCGGGCGGCTGCATACGGAAGGCCTGGTCCACCACGGCATCGCGCTGTCGTACGGCGGGCAGCGCCACCATATCGACCTGCACGGCCTGATCGGACGCAGCGTCACGGTGTACGGGCAGACCGAGGTCACGCGCGACCTGATGGACGCGCGCCGCGCCGACGGAACCCCCACCATCTACGAAGCGCAGGAAGTCAGCGTGCAGGGCTTCGACGGCAGCACGCCGACGGTGCGCTATCGCAAGGATGGCGCCACGCATGAGATCGCCTGCGACTATATTGCCGGCTGCGACGGCTTTCACGGCGTCTGCCGCGAGAGCGTGCCGGCGGCGTCGCGGCAGGTGTTCGAGCGCGTCTATCCGTTCGGCTGGCTGGGGCTGTTGTCCGAGACGCCGCCCGTCGCCGATGAACTCGTCTACGCCAGCCATGAGCGCGGCTTCGCGCTGTGCAGCATGCGGTCTCGGCATCGCAGCCGTTACTACGTGCAGGTGGCGTCGAGCGAGCGCGTGGAAGACTGGTCCGACGAGCGCTTCTGGCAGGAGTTGCGCGGCCGGCTCGATCCGCAGACGGCAAGCTCGCTGGTGACCGGGCCCAGCATCGAGAAGAGCATTGCGCCGCTACGCAGCTTCGTGTGCGAGCCGATGCGTTTTGGCCGGCTGTTCCTGGCGGGCGACGCCGCGCATATCGTGCCGCCCACCGGGGCCAAGGGGTTGAATCTGGCGGCCAGTGATGTGCTGGCGCTGTCCGAAGGCTTTGAAGCCCACTACCGCCATGCCGATGCCAGCGGCCTCGATGGCTATTCCGAGCGTTGCCTGCGGCGTGTGTGGAAGGCTGAGCGCTTCTCGTGGTGGATGACTTCGCTGTTGCATCGGTTCCCGGATGCGGATGCGTTTTCGTTGCGGATGCAGCGGGCGGAGCTGGATTATCTGGTGGGGTCGGAGGCGGCTTCTCGGGTGTTGGCGGAGAATTATGTGGGGTTGCCTTACTGAGATTGCCGTTTACGAGGGGGTTGGTTTTTGGCTATTGGCGGGCCTCTTGCTCGTTGGCTTGGTTATGTGGGTCGGGTTCGATGTTGTCGTAGGATTAAGCGCCTGGTTCCGCCCTGCTGGGCGGGTCACTTTTTGTCCGAGCGACAAAAAGTAACCAAAAAGCGCGTCGCCTCAGGCGGCTGGCCATCCATTCCTCGGTGTTGGTGGTTCAAACGGCGGTGATTTCCATTTGGCGTGGTTGGCCGTTCGGGCCTGCTACGCACCCTGTCTGTGCCCACATCAACGGACTATTGGACGAACCCGACTTTAGGCAGTTGGCAGCCTGCTAACTACCGCGTCGGTGGGACGCCTTCGGCTGCGCTTCGCGCCGGCCCTAACGTGGCAGGCGGACGGCCACGTCCTGATTTGCGCTCTTTTTTTTGGGGCTCGGCATCCCGACCGCGCCGTGCGAGC
>NZ_QKWJ01000120.1 GCF_003353055.1 Cupriavidus lacunae | reverse complement strand
ACGCTGCGCGCCGTAAGATTGGCATCTTTGGCGCCGACGCCTTGCCAATTGCGGAGAGCGCCGCCGCCATCGTCAGCGCTCTACAAAAAACCGGTCACACGGCTCTGCCGCGCAGCCTCCTAGGGAGCGCGGGGCAGACGGCACGGCCCGGACTCGGTGCAATTGTCAATCGAAGTGGTTGAGACGTCTATACCCAAATCGTTGCCCATGTCGCCACCATGCCGGAGTACTTCGCACCGGACGGGCCCAGCTCTGAAGCCGGCGATACCGCGCGCCCTCGTCCGGCCTCTAGGCCATCGAACGCATCACCAACATGCACAATGCGCCGAAGGAGGTGATGCAATGGGTGAGCGCATGGTATGCACGGTTGACCAATGCGACGTTCCCGGACTATGTGCTGGTCCTGACCGAGCAAAGACTCGTTGGGGCACTTTGACCCGGTGCGCGGCAAGCCCCGTCCTTCAGGGTTCCTGAAGGGCGGGGAAGGATAGCGCGGACGGCGTAGCGGTCCTTGCCGTTGGGTTTTAGTGTGGAGTTTGCTGCTGCTCGATGTACTGGCGCACGATGGAAATTGGTGCGCCGCCACAGGATGAAGCGAAGTAGGACGGCGACCAGAGCACGCCTTTCCAGTAGCGTTTCTGGATGTCAGGTCTTTCCTTGCGCAGCAGGCGGCTGGACACACCCTTAAGACTGTTTACCAGATTCGATACCGCCACCTTTGGTGGATACTCCACCAGCAGGTGGACGTGATCGTCCTCCCCGTCCATCTCGATCAGGTCGGCCTCGAAGTCGGCGCAGACGTGAGCAAAGATGGCGCGAAGCCGCTGAAGAGCGTCGCCATCGAACACCTTGCGGCGATATTTCGCCACAAAGACCAAATGGACATGCATTTTAAAAACGCAATGCCTGCCGTGCCTGATGTCATTGCGATCGCTCATAGACCAAGAGTATGATGGGCCGATGCAGCGACTTCAAGCCTTCAAATACGAATTGATGCCGACCAGCGAGCAGCGGCGCAACATGCGCCGCTTCGCCGGGTCGTGCCGGTTCGTATTCAACAAGGCACTGGCGCTGCAGAAGCAGCGCTACGAGCAAGGGGAGAAGAAGCTCGGCTACGTCGGGCTCTGCAAGGAACTCACAGCCTGGCGCAACAGCACGGAAACGGCATGGCTGGCCGAGGCCCCCGTTCACCCGCTGCAACAGGCCTTGAAGGATTTGGAGCGGGCCTACACCAGCTTCTTTGCCAAGCGAACCGAGTTCCCACGCTTCAAGAAGAAAGGGCAGGCGGACAGCTTCCGGTATCCCGACCCGAAACAGATCAAGCTGGATCAGGGAAACAGTCGCTTGTTCCTGCCCAAGCTTGGTTGGCTGCGCTACCGCAACAGCCGGGACGTGCTCGGTGCGGTGAAGAACATCACCGTCAGCCAGTCGGGCGGCAAGTGGTATGTGAGCATTCAGACTGAGCGGGAAGTGGCGCAGCCTGTCCCGCAGGGTGGTGCGGTCGCTATCGATATGGGCGTGGCGCGTTTCGCCACCCTCTCGGATGGCACGTTCTACGCGCCGCTCAACAGTTTCAAGCGGCAGGAGACTGCGCTGCGTAAAGCGCAGCAGGCCATGAGCCGCAAGGTGAAGTTCAGCAACAACTGGAAGAAGGCGAAAGCCCGCGTCCAGCGCATTCACTCCCGTATCGGCGATGCCCGCCGCGACTACCTGCACAAGACCTCAACCGCGATCAGCCAAAAACACGCGATGGTGTGTATCGAGGACTTGCAGGTGCGGAACATGTCCAAGTCCGCTAAGGGCAGCGCCGAACAACCGGGAAAGCAGGTTCGGGCCAAGTCTGGCCTGAACAAATCCATCCTCGATCAGGGCTGGTTCGAGTTCCGCCGCCAACTGGACTACAAGCTGGCATGGAACGGCGGCTGGCTGGTCGCCGTGCCACCGCAGAACACGAGCCGAACCTGTCCGTGCTGCGGACATGTATCGGTGAGCAACCGGCAGGCGCAAGCCCGGTTCAAGTGCATGGAATGCGGCTTCGAGGAAAACGCCGATGTAGTCGGCGCGATCAATGTTCTAAGGGCGGGACACGCCCGGTTAGCCTGTGAAGTGAGTGGTGCAGGAATGCCACCAGCAGCAGGAACCCACGGAAGCGACTCATTCCGGCTCGATGCCGGGATGAGCGCCGTAGGAATCTCCGGTCTTTAGGCCGGGGAGGATGTCAAGGAGAGATCACAAACCATGCACGCCGGATGCCGGTGATCGCAGTGCAAGCCGTGCTTCCATCGGACGGTCGTTCATCCCTGACAACAGCAGAGAGCCACGGAGCCTATGTCCAAGACCATCAAGAAGCGGTACCTGAAAGCGCTCAACCGGCACCTGAAGAAGGAGTCGGCAGGCAAGTTCGACACGGTTTTTGTCTTCTATCCACCGGGCGCGAAGGCTAAGGACGCCACGGGCGTCACAGCCAGCGGCTCTGCCGATGTGCAGGTCCTGGCGGTCATGGAGGCAGTCCAGGCCCGTGTGTTCGCCAAGTTCGAGGATTCGGCAAAGCTTGGATAGATGGAACGCGAACTCAAACTGGAACTGCTGCAGGACGACGTCGACCGTCTGATCGACCTGCCGCTGCTTTCCTCGTGCTGTGTGGAGCCGCCTCACGACGACAAGCTCCTGAGTACCTATTTCGATACGGATGACCTGTCCTTCCGTCGACACCGCGCATCCCTGCGCGTGCGCCAGGCGGGTGAGCACTATGTGCAAACGTTGAAGACCGGTGGCACGCAGCACGGGGCGCTTTACGAGCGGGAAGAATTTGAGTCCGCAATTCCCGGCGGCACGCCGGATCTTGATGCCCTGCGAGAAAAAGTGCCAGAGGGCACCGCGCTGGGCATGCTGCTGCGTGAGAACGATCTGGCAGAACGCCTGAAGCCGATCTTCGTGACGGATGTCCGGCGCACGGTCATGCTGTTGCGCTTGCCACAGGGGGACGAGGTCGAACTGGCTCTCGATCGTGGGGTTATCCAGGCGGACGATGCCACTGAGCCTATCCGCGAGCTCGAGATGGAGATCCAGGCCGGAGAGCCGGCGCATCTTTCAGCGTTAGCCCTGCAACTGCTCGACGCAACGCCATTGCGCCTGAGCCGCGTCAGCAAAGGCGACCGCGGCTACGCGCTGATCGCTGATCAGGCCAATGAGGTGGTACGCGCGGCGCCTCTCAAACTGGCCCAAGCCGATTCGGCCGAAGCGGTGTTTCAGTGCATAGCTCAGAACTGCCTGGCGCAAATCTCGGGGAACGAGCGCGGCGTGGTCAACGGCACCCATCCGGAAAGTGTGCACCAGATGCGAGTTGGCCTGCGTCGTCTGCGCTCCGCTCTTGGTATTTTCGAGCCGCTGATTGCTTGCCCGTCGTCACTGCAACTGGAAGTCAAATGGATTGCCGATGAACTAGGTCCGGCGCGTGACTGGGAGGTGCTCGCCAACACGACCTTGCGTGACGCTTTCGATGGGACCCCCGAGGATTTGCGCGCGGATGCGGTACTGGCCGCGGCGAAGGCGGTCGCCGCCGAGGCCCGGCAGCGCGCCGACCAAGCCGTGAATTCCGCGCGCTACACACGGCTGATTTTGACACTGAGCCAGTGGTTGGGCAGCGCGGACTGGCGCCATGGCCTTGACGAGGCGCGGCGCACGGCACTCACCGAACCTGTCCGCGAGTTTGCACTGACGACGTTGCGCAAGCGGCAACGCAGGCTGCTCAAGCGGGGACGGGGCATGGCAAAGATTGACGAGCAGTGGCGCCATCGAGCGCGCATCGCTGCGAAGAAACTGCGTTACGCGACCGAGTTTTTCGAATCATTGTTGCCCGCGAACAAAGTGAGCCGCTATCGTCGGCAACTGTCGCGCCTGCAGGATGACCTAGGATGGCGCAATGATATGGCGGTTGCTGAGGGCTTGTCGCTCCGCCTGGGAGCGGAGCGCCAGCAACTGGCCATAGGCTGTGGCTATGCGCGCGGCTATATCGCACGCTGTGTCAGCGCTGACAGGGAGTCGCTGCGCCGCCTATGGAAACGATTCAAGGCGGCTAGCCTACCTGTTTAGCCCGGCAGATCGCCGGAACACTGTCACGGGCATAGTGGACGTCTTGAGTTCGCGTCGCCGCGACGGCTCCGACTCGGGCCGTCTGTCCAACGGGACTACTGGCTTGTCTCATAATTGTCCGGCGCCACTCGGACCCCAAATTTCTGCTTGAACGAGCCCCAGCCGCGGACTGAGGCGCATGACGGTGTATTTCAGGGTGAGGCCTGCGTGATAGGCCATCCGCTGGAACACGCCGGGTAGCAGGGCCGCATTGCTGCGGGCCCCGCCCCCTTCTATGAGCAGGAAGTTGTCAAGGTCTTTCACAACCCTGACTCACAAATCATTGACCAGGTCCCCCCATCCGGCCTCCGTATAAGAAGCGCTGTAGCGGGGTCAAGGGCAGGCGAAGCCTGAGCGCAGCAACCCTTGACGCCGCGAAGGCGCGACATGCTGGCGTATGTTGGTGAGCGCGCGGTATTGCGCTCACCAACATAGAGGCACATTCCACGTGGCCCAATAATTACTGCAATCGAATCTACGTCCCTGGCTGAAGCCGGCCGTGGCGCTCGTGAGACGATCCAACGTGTCACAACCTTCTATCCGCTGGCCGGTTCGCCAGCCCCATCCTGCATGCGCGCTGCGCCGAAATCTTGTCCGGGCGACATACCCCATCTAAGAATCGGTTGCGTTGGCAACCAAGGGGGCGGACGGGTATGTCCACTTCAACCATGGGAACAACAAGTGATCTTCGGACTGTCGTGGTATCACTATCGTGCAATACGTCTCAAACTGGTTTCATCTGTGCTCCATCAGGAATCACGCCGTCTTTCAGGTAGCGCCATAGTGCAATCACCAGTCGCCGTGCGACAGCGACGATGGCGATGCGCCGCGCGCGGCGGTTCGGCCCCGTGCCCTGCGTGCGCTGGTTGAACCACTGTGTCAGTGCACTGTCGGGCTGGTAGCGCAGCCAGGTCCACGCCATCTCGATCAGCAGCGCGCGCACTCGCCGGTTGCCCTGTTTGCTGATCCCCTGGTCGACCTGGCTCTCGCCGCTGTCATAGGGCTGCGGCACCAGCCCGACGCAGGCGGCCACCTGACGCCGATTGCTGAACTCCCGCCAGAACAGCTCGAGCGCGAGGCGCGACGCGCCAACTTCACCAATGCCCTTCAGGCGCGCCAGGTCATCGCTTCGCTTGCGCGCAGGCGCTGGCACGCTCGCCTGTCGCGTCTTCTCAAGTGCGGCGAGTTGCTGCTGCGCCAGCGCGAGGCGTTCGCACTCGCGCAGCAGCCGCTCACGCAGCTCGAGCGGCAGCGGCGTGCCGTCATGACACCGCACCTCGTCGCGGGCGAGCCGGCCGGCGAAGGCGCGGTGGTCCACCTCATCCCAACAGCCGAGCGTGGCCAGCAGTTTGCGCATCCGGTCGCGGTGCTGCAGCACTTCCTTTTGCAGTTGACCGCGATCGCGCATCAACTGGCGGCGCGACAGCCTCTCGCCTCGCTGCTTTGCTTCATCCATTTTGGCCTGCAGCGCGCGGAGTTCAGGCGTCATCAACACCGACTTCAGACGGTCGATCCGCGCGTCCTGCCGACCCATGACGACCTCGAATCTGCCGGAACTCACGACGTGGGCATGGCTGCCGGTCGTATAAGCGACCGTCGCCACATTATTGACGCCGAAGTCGATCCCGGCTGAAGGCACATTCTCACGGTCCGATAGGGCGCCCACGAACACATCGTTGCGCCTGGCCGGCGTCAGCGCCTTGCCCTTGGCCGTGACCAGTCGCGCAGCGAGCTCTCGCTCGAGCCTGGCCAGCGGCGAGTTCTGATCGAACTCCCGCGGCACGCGCACCACTGCCTCGAACTTCACGCCTTGCCCGGTGGGGACGATTCGCAGGTGTTGGGGCGTCCCGGAGCCGAACCCGCGCCGCGTGAGCGCTCGCTCGATCACCTCCAGAATCGGATAGGTGTTCCACGCCGCCATCTCTTCGGTGGTGAGCGCAAGCGTTTCCGCCATATCCACCGGGATCACCTTGTCACCCAGCCCAATGAGGGTTCGCCCAATCTGGGCGAGTGGGATTTCCAGCACGTAGCGGCTATTGCGGGCTAGATACGACGGCGAGCGAGGTTTTCCTGTGAAACCGGCGCTGCCAGCAACGAAATTAGCGAGTGAGTTGAAGTAGCCTGCCCACGCTGCCTTGTAGCGTCGCAATACCTGCTGGGCAGCCGCGGCTGGAAGGCGTCCATAGACTGCAGTGCCGTCCATGCCTGGCCACGCCCTTAGCACGTTGTCTAGGACGGTGATATCGAGCAGCGAGCCGAGCGGACTAAGAGAGAAAGTCTCCAGCCTTGCGACGAGTTTCAGTTCAGGTGTCTTCGCCCCCGGATCGGCCGATGCGACCTCTGACTCATGCTTGTCGCGTCGCGCCGAGTTGATCCGATCAATCGCAACATTGAAGCGCTCGATCGCCACTCGCTGATGCTCGTGCAAATCGTCCTTGACTCGGTATCCACCATCGACTCTGTCGTAGGCGGTGATCACGTTGTTGACGGCGAAGTGGGCGGTGTTATAGAGGTTCTTGCACTGCAGGCCGAGCGCCAAGCAAACGGCGTTCAATGCAGCGCCAGGCTTATCGAGAACGAGCGCGCGCTGAACGTAAGCCTTGATCGGCTTTTCGTCAACGTGTTGTGGGTCGCTCTCGTTCATGTGGCCTGACTCAATTCAATAATGTCCCGATTGTATCCACGCAAGAATCTCACGCAACTATTTGAGGGCATCACGGGCTGCCGTGCCGCGCAGATCGAGGTCGTGGTTCGATGCATCGCATCTCAGGTGCGCGGACGCGGAAGACCGCCCAAGCACAGTCTTCGTATCCAGGCCATCGCGACGCTCTTGACGTTGCGACTCAATCTAACGGTAAGAGCGATTGCGGCGCTCACGGGCTTGCCGGTTGCCACGACGGCGCGGGCGATCCACCGCGTCGTCCGATGCCTAGCCCATGCCGGGTTCGGCTAGCTATCGGCCCAGATCCTGATCGTCGATACCACCAGCGTTCGGATCGGTTCGTCCGATCTCAAAGCGTACTCAGGGCACAAACATCACCGGTGCGCCAAGGTTCAGGTAGTGGCTACTGCCAACGGAGCCATTGTGGACGTTAGCGACAGCTATCCTGGCTCGGTGCATGACAAGCGGATCTGGGACACGGAGGCACTAAGGTTTGCACTCGGCGATGTGGTGGTCCTGGGCGATAAGGCGTACGCCGGAGGTCATGGGGAAGGCGTCACACTCTTTCGGCCGACCAAGCGCAATGAGTCCGCCTACCACTCGGACAAGCACGCCGCAAAAGAGCGCAATCGCCAGATCTCCAGGGTACGGGTTCGCATTGAACATGTATTCGCCCGGCTGAAATGCTGGCGGGTCATAGCCGGCATCTTCCCCTACCATTGGTCGAAGCTAGGGGTTGTCGTGAAGGCGTTGGCCGTGCTTCATAATCTCGCGCGGGAAATATGAAACTGCCTTTACATATCCGTGATCCGACCCGTCCGCACCGGACAAGAAGAGACTCAGATCATTACGATTGACCCTGAGTGTGGCGCAATCATATTTATGATGCGCCGCAACCTGATTCTACCTGCACGCTAATCTCGGCAGATCCCTTCGAAGTAGGGGATTCTGGGCGAGCAACCACTGGTTCCCGCGCTGCCCGCAGAGATAAGCCGGCTCAAGAACCTAGTGCTCTACTTGGAAACATAGGCGCAAATGGCACGCCACCGCGACGTACTATGCCGCGGTGGCCGTCAGCTGCCGCACCGGCCGGTACAGGCTGGTGCGGCCACCAGGCCAGCGACTATGCTTCGGCCGCCTGATCCGTTTTTGCCGCCAGCGTCTGAGCCACCCAATAGCCGGTATTGACCTCGATATTTTCCTGCAGGGTTACGAGGTCGACCATCTGGTTGCTGAGGAGCAATCCGAAGCGAGAAAGCAGGTCCAACTCCTGTTCGACGAGCTTGGACATAGTGTTGGCACGCTTGACTTGTGCGCGCTCCTGCAGCCAGGCAGTCCATCCCAGCATCCATCCTTGCTGCTGCGCCTGCAGGCGCAGGACGATAGCGGACTGCAACTGGAACAGCTCCGTCAGCACTTGCGCATCCATGCTAAAGGGTGCCAGGTTCAAGGTCTTCACCCCGGTACCGGCCGTACGCAAGGCCCATCCATTCATCAGCGTCTGCAGCATCTGGGTGCGCTGCAACGCCGCGGGCTGGGTCATGGCCAAGGCGCGATGCACTGCCGGCAAGGCCTCGGTCTTCGTTACGGTCAGCGCGCCATCATGGGGACTCATCATGGTTCCTTCCATCTTGCCGCTCCCTCAACCGCCAAGCCGGCTAAGCATGCCGTGGATGGCGCGGATTTGGATCGCGTCACGCGAATAATAGTCGGGCCGCTCGGCGTCCGCACTGGAATATCCCCACCAGTCCCAGCAGCCGTCGGGGTTCTGCGTCAGGCTATCATCGGTGCCCTCTGCCTGCGGGTACAGCACGATGATATTGTTACTGTCGCCGATACTGTTGTAGCCGGTGGTCGTGATATACCGGTTGCCATAAGGCGGCTGGCTGGCGAGGTCGGACTGACCGAACGTGAAGTCAATGTAGTTGTAGCCTTGCTTGCAGCCGTGGAGGGCGATGTGGACCCGAGCCGCTGCGCCGTCTGCGACAGCCTGCGGTACGTAGGCGTAGCCATACTTGCTCATACTCGCCCGCGCCTCATTACCAAAGAATTCCGTCTGGTCGAAGCGCAGCAGGCGCCCGCTCAGCCGCTGTGAGGGGGCGAGCAAATTGCCATAGATATGCCGCAGGATATTGTGGGATTGGATAAAACTGCCGTTGTTGATGTACGGCGGCTGGTTTGTGCTCAGCGGCGAATCCTCGGCATTGTCGGTGATGATCGAGTGGCCGGCTGGCACGCTGTCGTCATAAAAGATGTCGTCAGCCTTGACACCAAGCAGGTGGTAGAACTCACGGGTGCGTTCCACCACTGTTGAAAATACCACGCTGTCTTCGCTGCCCGTAAAAATGTAGACGCGGTCGCCGGCAAGGTTGGCGATTGGGTCAATTCTGCCGTCGAGCGCAGTCTGGTGTGCAAGCTGGGCAAGACGCTCGGCGTTGGGCGCGGTCCGCGGCACAAGCGGATTCATGCACAAATGCAGCGCGTTGAGTTCGTAAGCATCCTCTGCTACTGCCGAAGCGGAGCGAAACGATTCCGCGCAGCGATATGGGCCTCCCGCAATCACGCCCGCGCCGCAAAAGCTTGACGAATGGGCGAGATGCATTTGTACCGTCATAAAGGCACCCGAGGAGAGCCCCGAAATGGAGCTTTTTCCCTTTTCGACCTTATACGTGCCGAGTTGAACGACCTCACTATCAATATCACCTGCCATGCCCACCCCCTCCGTTGTTGAGATCATGTTTGGCACCCGCAGTCTGCACCGACACGCCCAGCGCGGGTCAGCCCCGGGCGAATCTCGCCGCCAGCTGCGGAACTAACCGTGGCGCGAGATCCGGCATTGTGCAACGCACAATTCATATTAGTTGAGCCACATGACGGAAGCCACACAAATCTTCGGTTGCAAGTCACGATGCAGTCACGGTGGCCTGGCAGCGCCTTGGGGAGCAATCTCACGGTGCTTAGGGATGGTTCATGGATCCCAAGACCGGGAAAGCTTTCGATCGTGACCGGGCGCTGGCGGCGCGGTCTCGTGCGGTGTCGTCGCGACGCTGGCGCACGCGATCGGGTGGGCAAGCAATATCTGCCAGTGGTAGGACGGACTCCCCGGGGGCCGGTGGAGGTGTGCCAAGACCTTGTTGTGGCGACACTCCAGACGGCGGGGAAATTTGTGGCGGCGTGGTCTGTGCCATGGTGGCCGACGTTACAGCCAGCGTGGCCAAGAACAGTATTTCTTCATGTTTTTATCCTTCAGAATGCGTGATTTTCTGACCGCCTGCACACAAGGCCGGACTGCCGGTCTTTCTTCACCGGGAAGACTCTGGCAGTCGCGGTAGATGGCGAAAAGTTCGTCCAGCGCGCAATAACCCCGGCGGTGCTGCAAAGCAATATCGATGCCAAAGTACGTAACCACTCGGTCTTCCGGGAGTTTCGCCCGAAAACCCCTGGCAGGGTAATGCACGCCAACCTTTGGCCTGCCCCTCATGTCGCGATTCGTCATCGTCGTGAAATTCTCGGTTCCTACCTTGATAGCTCGCTTGGGAACGAGGTAATCCCGCCTCGCTCAATGGGTAGGGGAGAAGACGAGATGAAAGAGCTGATGCGTTGTGCCGCGCTGCTAGCCGCGGGGATGATGACCACACTGACGCCCGCCAGCGCCGATAGTAGTGACTCGGGTCGGCCTATCACCGTCGCCGTGTTCGGCGACTGGCCGTACAACCAGAACCTTCTTGACAACAAGTCCCTGCTGATCGATTCGGTCAATGCAGATCCTGCTGTCAGCCTGGTGATCCACGTCGGCGACATCCATTCGGGCAGCATGCCATGTACCAGCGCGGGCATTCTGCCGCCGATCACAACTTCGAACCCGGGCTGGAATCAGGGCATCTACGCCGCGTTCCAGCAGTTCAAGGCGCCGATGATCTATACGCCTGGCGATAACGAGTGGACCGACTGCCACAAGAGCAAGGAAGCCAGTGCCGGAGATCCGTTAAAGGAATTGACCTCCTTGCGTAGCCTATTCTTCGCCCGTCCGGGGCACAGCCTCGGATTGGCCGACAAAGGTGTGATTTCGCAGGCGCTGTCCTACAACACCGCATATCCGACGGACGCGAAGTTTGTTGAAAACGTGATATGGGAAGATTCGCACGTGGTCTTCGTCACGCTCAACGTGCCGGGATCGAACAATGACACGCTGCCGTGGACGGGGACGTTCAGCAACCCGGGCGCGCAGGGGCAGGAGTTGGTCGAGCGCAATGGCGCCAACCAACGCTGGCTGCAAGCGGCATTTAGTCGCGCCGAGGCCAATCACGCGCGTGGCGTTGTTATTGCGCTGCAGGCCGACATGTGGGATCCGGCGGCCCTGGCGGTGGGCGGGGATGGGCTTAGCGCCTATACCCCCTTCGTGCGCCAGCTTGCCGACCTGAGCATCCGCTTTCAGCGTCCTGTATTGCTTCTCAATGGCGACTCGCATCTCTACGGAGCCGATCGGCCCCTGGCCAATCCAGCGAGTGCCACAGGCACGATTCATGGTACACCGGCAGTGCCCAACCTGACGCGCATTACGGTCCAGGGCTCCACCAACACTCCTGCCGAATGGCTACGTCTGACAATCGACCAGAGTAACCCCAATTTGTTCAGCTGGACCAACGTGCCGTATTGCAAGAATCCGCTTGGCTCCTGCCAGTAAGTTTCTTGCTGTCTTGGTCAGCGTGGCACCACTCCAGGGTGGTGTCTTGCTGGATAAGTGGCCCTAACAAAAGTGCCCAACGAATCGGGAGCAAATGACAGCGCAGAGCGGGCCGAAGCCGAAGCGGCGCTGGTGCGCCAGCTGCTGGCAGAATTGCGGGTGGGGCCGCCCGAGCGAGATGGCGCTGGGCGGCGGCGCAAGGCCGGGAGCCCGGCGCCGATCGCGGAGCTGAACGACAATCCGGCCGAAAGATTGGACGAACAACAGGACGAACAACAAGGCGCGCCAGCCGCCGCCCTGAATCCGGAAGACGGCGGCGACAGTGACGACCACGATGACAGTCAACGAAGAGCGGGCGGAGGCGATCCGCTGGATCCAGGCCCAGATGGCCGACTATGAGCTGACGATGGTGGAACTCGATGCGGCGGGGTGCTTCGAGCCGCCGCCGCCCCCGCCCGCGCCACCACCACCTGCGCCGGTCTGCTACCGCAACGCCGAGGGGCTCACTTGGGACGGGCAGGGCGAGATGCCGTCCTGGCTGAAGCGGGCGGTCAATGCGGGACAGAGCGTGGAGTTTTTCCGGGTCGGATAGCCGCCGGGTTCGCCGCTTGCCGCTGCCCGCGCATTCCGGAGCACCTCCCTTGCGCTATCATCCGGCCCATCTGGTCCACAGCAAACGACAGGAGCAGCCCATCATGCGACACATCGGTCAGACCGTCTCGTTCATCCGTCCCGACGGCCAGTCGGTCAACGGCTACCTTGCTAGGCCGGATCTCACCGATGGCGCCCCGGCCATCATCGTTGTCCAGGAGTGGTGGGGGCTGAACAACCAGATTCGCGGCGTGGCCGACCGCCTTGGGCGTGCCGGCTACTACGCGCTGGTGCCTGACCTCTACCACGGCGCCAGCACGGTCGTGCAGGAAGAGGCCCACCACCTGATGTCCAAGCTGAACTTCGGCGACGCCGTGGCGCAGGACATCCGCGGCGCCGTGCAGTACCTCGGCACCCTGAGCAGCCGCATCGGTATCACCGGCTTCTGCATGGGTGGCGCGCTGACGCTGCTGTCGCTGAACGCCATCCCCGAGCTGGAGGCAGGTGTGCCGTTCTACGGCATGCCGCCGCTGGAAGCCATCGACCCCGTCAATATCAAGGCGCCGGTGCTCGTCCACTCGGCCACGCAGGATGCGTTCTTTGCGGCCGAGGACTTCGACAAGCTCGAGGAGAAGCTGCGCGCCGGCGGCGTCGACGCGACGTTCCACCGTTACCTCGCGCACCATGCCTTTGCCAACGAGGAAGCCATCGGCGACGGCCGCATCGCCGGTACCCAGTACGACGCCGCCTGGGCGCAGGTCGCCTGGGACCGCACGCTGACGTTCTTCGCGCGCCACCTCTGGCGTTGATCATCGCCAGCCGGGAAGCATCCCGGCTGCGGCCAGGCCGCCCTGAGCCCGGATGACGGCAGCGACGGCAGCGACGGCAACGGTGACGTGAAAAATGAGCGGGCGGAGGCGTTCCGCTGGATCCAGGCGGAGATGGCCGATTATGGGGTGATCGTACTTTCCGTGTAGAAAATGGCGGCTACAGGGCGCGCATCCGCCTGCAGCAAGGCTTTTCGGTGCAATAAGTCTCGTCCGATCGGTGCACTTGTAAGTCCTTGATAGATCGAGATTTTCCGGGGCAAACCGCCAGAAAATGCAGCGAAAGTACGATCACCCCCTGACGCTCGCTCCCTTTTCGCAAAGCGTCGATCACAACGCCTTCTCGGAGAGCGTCCCGAAGATCTGCATGTGTATGTCACTCGGTCATGCTCGCGACCGCGCACATCGATTCCCCGATCCAGGCATCGCCCGATTTTCAGCAGCTGCTGAAGGACGTCGGCGCCAGGATCGTGACCGAGCCGCGACAAGCGGGAGAGGCAAACGCAAGATAGCTGCGGGTGCCTGCGAGCTCTTCGTAGGAAGTCCTACATCTGGCCGGGAGGTGGCTGAGTTGGGACGTAGACAACGCCGCCACTCCCGTATCCCGCCGTGTACCACGTTGAACCGCACTTGTAGTAGGAGGCGCCGCTCACCATGATCGGTGTGACGTTGCAGGGTGGTGGCGCTGGCGGAGGTGGCGGCGCAGGCATCGGCGCCGCTGTGCTGACCGGGGGTGGTGCAGCAGCGGCATTCGCCACAACCGCAGCCGTGCCGACCACCATAGCGCCGGCGACAAATCCTGCCGCTGCGTCGTTGTCCCAATTGGAACCGCCGCAACCGGAGCAGTTCACCGAGACCTGGCTGTTGCTCTGATAGTTACTGGCCGTACTCTGCCGGGTCGCCTGGTTCTGGCTGGAACTGGCCTGGCGGTTAGCCTGATTCTGACTGGAAGTGGTTTGTCGCTGAGTCTGGCTCTCAGTCTTACTCTGCTGACGTTGCGCCTGATTGGCGCCAGATGTCTGTTGTGCTTGCGTCGCAGCAGACTGCCGTTGTGCCTGATTCTCGCCGGCCGCTTGCTTGCGCTGGCCGGACGCAGCCTGCCCACTGCCGGTGCTCTGCGCTGCAGCGCCGCCGCCGCGCCCGGAGGAGAACGATCCGCTAGCGGCCGCTCCGTCGCGCGAGAAGCCCCCCTCGCCACCGCCACCACTGCGTTGAGCGCGATCACCACCGCCGCCCCCACGGCCTGCCCGACCCTGCGCGCTTGCCTCAAGCACGCTTCCCCCAATGAGCAGGCATGCCAGCATTACCGCGGTAATGCCACGCCATGAAATTGTTTTCATTTCCCGGCTCCTTTGGCGGACGCCGCCTTGCGCGCCTCGGCGGACGCAGTGGGAATCTGCGCGGCGAATGCGATCTTTTGCGCACCGTCTGGCGGCCGCGCCACGAATGTGTCATCGGCAAGCTTCGGGGTGAAGTTCCAGTCAGACAACTGCGCCCTGAACTGAGGCTGGCCTGGCTCATTCTTATAAGTCAGGACAACGCGCACTGGATAGGGCTGGTTCCCGTCCGCGACCCAGATCTGGATGTCTACCGCATCGCTGCGCGCAGCAAGATGGTGGGTGGGAACGCCTTGAATATTGGTCTTCTCCACATAATCAACCTGCCGCACCCGCTCATCGAATTCCGCGGGCAGCCGGCTCACCAGCAGCATGGCCAGGGGGAAGCGCAGATGGAGATCCCGAACAAAATGGACGATGGTGTCGTCCAGGTTGCCTGGTTGTGGTTCTATCGCATAGACCTTATTGGCGAAATCGACCACCGTGATCTCCTTGCCCGTAAAGACGGCCAAGGTCTTGGTGCCGTCGCTGCGCTCGCTCTCAACCCGCAATCGCTCGGGCCGGCTTACCGTGATATTTCTCAGTTCACCGTATTCAATCTTCTGTCCGGACGGTTGCACGACGTCGTAGCCACCGCGCAGCTTGACGCTGAACGCATGGGCGTTCCCGAGGAACCCAGCCATCCGCATCAGGATCGCCCGAGCTTGCGCCTGAGATGCGGTCTCCTGCACGGCAGCGGTTTGCCCTGGCTTTGGCGTCGGCTGTTGGGAATATGCTGGTTGGCCGATTGTCAAAAAGAGCGCTGAGACGAGGACGGCACGCTTGAAGCGTCGTAGCGTATGATCGTTTATTCTCACGATTATTTCTCCTGCGCGTATGCCTTACCGCCACCGCACGCCCATGGGACTGTGCGCCTTGAGAATCGAATGAAGTATAGGTCTGCATCAGCGCACCTTGCTTGAGCTTTATGCTTAACCCAGCCGCGCAGGCAAGCGTGCTGATCCGACACATGGCGCAACATGGCGCAAGCTCGGTAGCGCGAATCCTGCTTGTGCTGGTCAAGGCAGGTTCACGTGCTTGTGCCTCCATCCGGGCTTCGATTTTGGTGACGCGCTCGGAAATCATAATCTCCCGCTGGTATGCGCGTTAGCGGCCGCCGGTACAGTCCTCCCCGGGGGCTCGTGGGCAATTTTTGGAGGGCGGCGATCATTCGTTTGCGCCACGTCATCCGTTGGACATGTCTCGCCGCCACACAGCCGCTCGGCACATCTCGGTCGTTGAGTGCAACAAGAATGACTGGCGCAAATTGGGCCAGATCCGGTCGGTCGCTGGCTGTCGGCTGACTGACCGAAAATGTCCGATCACCTCTCCAACCGCCTATGCCACGCAGTATGAGCCGGTCGTCATGCAGTCCGGCCCCAACTACCGCGCGGACAACACCGTCAAGTACACCGGGAAGTTCGGAGGACTGACGGCGCTTGCGCACTGGTCCTTCGGCGTCGGGGTGGCCCTGCTGCCCTCGGTAGGGTTCCCCATCCCGATCGGCGGCAATGGCGAAGCCCGGGGCAGTTCCGACGTGACACCGCCTATGGCGGGGCACTGGCTTACACGTTCGGCCCGTTCGCCGCGACGGCCGGCTATGACCAGTGGAATCCCACCATCGGCACCGGCACCGGCACCGGCAAGAAGGCCGTGGTAGGCGCCAGCTATGCCTTCGGCCCCGCCAAGATCATGGGCGGCTACCTCTGGGGCCAGAAAAGGAATGCGGCCGATGCCTTGACGCCCGGCAACCCGGATTCCGGCAGGCAGATTGCGCGAGCAAAATGCGCCGCCTGCCATGGGACTGACGGCAACAGCCCTGACCCGAAATATCCCAAGCTGGCGGAACAGAATCCCGTCTATCTCTACCAGCAGCTCCGGAAGTTCGGCACGGGCGTGCGCCGGTCAGATGTCATGACGGAGATTGCCGCGGGGCTCTCCGACCAGGAGATGGCCGATGTCGCTCGATTTTTCAGCCAGCGGGTAAGGCACCCCGAGCCTGTTCGCTACCCAGGCCTCGAAGCGTCGGGAAGAAGGTCTTCTTCGCGGAACTTCACGGGACGACGGCTAAGTGCGCTGCCGGCCACGATCCGCCGGGGCAGCGGGGAATGCCAATAGGGCCCGACATGCCGAGCCTGAACGGCCAACATGCTGCGTACATCGTTGATAAGTTGAGGCGCTACGCCCGGGGCGGGCGTCAGGCTCCGATGATGGGCCAGATCGCCACGAGCCTGAGTGAGTTCGAACGACGCGCCGTGGCTGAATTCCTGACTATTTGTCGACCGTGATTCCCGCTAACCGCGCTTGATCAGTCGGATGACGAAAAGCAGGATGACCGCACCGATCACCGCCGTGATGATGGATCCAACCCAGCCGCCGCCAAGCGACATGCCAAGTAGGCCGGCCAGCCATCCGCCGATAAAGGCGCCGACGATGCCGACGATAATGTCCACTACCAGACCGAATCCACCACCCTTTACCAGCACGCCAGCCAGCCATCCGGCAACGGCACCAATAACAAGCCACGCAATGAAACCGTGTTGCATTTTCACACTCCATTTGGTTTGTATTAGGGAGGGCGGATTGGTGCCTTCATAGCCTGTATAAGACTACGAATGAATAGTAGTTCCCTGAGGTGCTCTTGGTTATAGATTCGCAAGGAGTAGTAGCCGGGCCATCTAGTTCTGGTCCGCCGAAAGCTCTCGACCAGTTGATGCACGTGCGTGCAGACGTAGCGAATTTCCGGGCTTTCGATATGGTCCGCGGCACGCCGGCCGGACGGTCTTCATCACCGGAGCGGCAGCGCAGCGCGGCAGGGGCAAGGGATCTCCGCTTCAACCCGGTCGTCTCTTCGCGGACTCTTTTTGCGCCATTCGAGTCGTCGCCACCCGGGACCATCGGGCATTTACGCACACTCTGGACCCGGACCTTCCGAAAATATCGAACGTCATCTTGACAACACCCACCACTCTCAGGCTGAAACTTCATCGTGAACTACGGTGACCGCTATCGGCACGGGGAGCCTATTGCATCGAATTTCGTCTGTTCACCACCTAGTTGACGGCCGACTCGGTCCTCGATCGTCGCCTGAATTCGCCCCTCCCGAATTGCCGCGAGGAAGGCCGGGAAATCGCTCCGGTTCTGGGACGCGTATTCGGTGGCGAACTCGCAGATTGCGTCGTCAAAGGTCTGGCCGGAGCCCATATACCCCGCCATCATCGCAGCGTCGCCCGCCCTTGCATGCGCACGGGCCAGGGCATGTGCGCACATCCGGCCGTACTGCCTGAGCATGCCGCTATCCCAGTCCTCGATGAGGGCAGACAACTTCATATCACGCAACTGTCGGATGTAGAAGTCCCGGCCATTTCTGCCGCGGGTCCAGCCGAGGAACACATCGGTGGCGGACTGCATCAGCCGCTGGCCCACAATGACGCGCTGGCCGTGATTGTCGTACACGCTCTTGCCAGCATAGTCGTCCCTGCGGAATGCCGAAGAGTAAGACGCAGCAAGGCTTAGCAAGAATTTCGCTGCGTGCCGAACTCCCAGATCGAATATGAATCTGATTCGAATCCTGGGAGATTTGAGGGACT
>NZ_QKWJ01000012.1 GCF_003353055.1 Cupriavidus lacunae | reverse complement strand
CGCTACGCTGCGCAGGGGATTCTCCCCGCGCAAAATCAGGGCAGCGCTGTTCCGCTGCATGTGAAGAAATGGATGCAGCTTAAACTCGGTTGAAATCTGTCTTGACCGAGGGGTCCACTTTACATTGCCATCTGAACTTCGGAGGCAAGTCATTGTGCTCGTCGACGTTAACCCCACCCGGTTCCTGAATGGTACGCTTCATGACGGTCGACAGCTGGCATAACTGACGGAGGGCGTCGAGTGGGTGTCGAGCGTGCACCAAGTACCGGGCATGTCTTCGGAAGTGCCTGCTAAGTCAACCTCGAGTTCGAACCCACGATAGCCGGTAACGCGATCTATGTATCTCCCAATGCCCCACGAGGAGCATAGCGCGTGGTAGCGGGGTGCGGCGGGTATTCCTGGACTGAAGGAACATGGGCCGATTATCGCAGGCGTTGCTTGAATATCACGAACGCAGCAAGCACCGTGTCAACAGCTATGCCCCTGGCCCCCGAGGACTCGACTGGGCAACCCAGCCAGACCCGTTCCGAGTGTTTCACGGCACCCCGCGGATGGCTCTGCCGCCCGCCGCGGATACCCTGGCCGCACGCTACAACGAACTGCGCTCCGGCACGCTTCCGCCCGCGCAGAGATTCAGTCTTCGCACCCTGGCAATCCTTTTCGAACTCTCACTTGGCCTGTCGGCGTGGAAATCCTACGGCGCCCAGCGGTGGGCACTGCGCTGCAACCCTTCGAGTGGGAATCTGCACCCGACCGAGGGCTATCTTCTGTGTCCGACGCTGCCTGGCTTGTCTGGCGGGGTCTACCATTACCTGAGCCGCGACCACGTGCTTGAACATCGCGCTGCAGTGGATGATCCGCGATGGACCGAGGCATTTTCGGACGGTGGTGTCCTGGTCGGGCTCAGCTCGATCCACTGGCGCGAGGCGTGGAAATACGGAATGCGTGCCTGGCGCTACTGCCAGCATGACTGCGGGCATGCCATCGCCGCAGTAAGTTACGCGGCGGCGGCCCTCGGCTGGCAGACGCGGCTGGTGGAGACGGCTGCGGACGATGCGTTAGCCGCATTGCTTGGATTGAACCGCAGCGAGGATTTCGGAGCAGCCGAACCAGAGGTACCGGATGTCCTGCTTTGGATCGGCAATCCTGACGCACAACCTGAACCAGAGCGCCTGTGGGCGGCTTTGGATAAGGCACACTGGCACGGATACGCGAATCAGCTAAGCGCGGGACATGAGAGCTGGCCGGATATCGATTCGATCCATCGTGCCACGCACAAGTCTCGTACTCGCGAACCGACCTCGCCAAGTCCGGAGCCGCGCCTGTGGTCTGCGACGCCCGTCCTCGATCTGAGCTTTGCGCAGATCGCCCGGCAGCGCCGCAGCGCTACGCGTTTCGATGGGACGACGCGCATCACCACTGCGGCTTTTTTTACCATGATGGCGTGCCTGCTGGTACGTCGCGACACGCCACCGTGGAATGCCCAGCAGTCCCCTGTCGCGGTGCATCCGGCGCTATTGGTGCACCGTGTGGACGGGCTGGAGCCGGGCCTGTATGTGCTAGTGAGGGACCCTGGGGCGCTGCCAGGCCTCAAGCAGGCTATGCGCCCGGAATGGCTGTGGCAAAGGACTGGACCGGACCATCTGCCCCTCTATTTTCTGCTGCCTTACGATCTGCGCGCGGTGGCAAAGTTGATCTGCTGTCATCAGGATATTGCCGCCGATTCGTGCTTTGCGCTGGGGATGCTCGCGAACTTCGAGATCGCCCTGAAGCAACCCTGGCGTTATCGCCATCTTTTCTGGGAATGCGGCATGCTCGGCCAGGCGCTATATCTTGAAGCCGAAGCTGCCGGAGCGCGCGCAACGGGGATTGGCTGCTTTTTCGATGATGAAATGCACGCCATGCTCGGAATCAAGGACCACGCCTGGCAAAGCCTGTATCACTTTACCGTCGGCGACGCCATGGTCGATCAGCGCCTGTCGGCATCTGCACTGCATCAGGAGTAATGCACCCGACACGAAGCAGGTCAGTCAATCTCGCCAGCCATTCAGTATTTGTGCTCCGGCCGTCAGCCCTGATCCCCGCCGCCGACGGGCAGGACCGTGCCGGTTATGTACGACGCTTCGTCCGAGGCCAGGAACAAGATGGCATGGACCTGCTCATCGATCGTGCCATAGCGGTGCATCAGGCTGGAGGCCGTGGTCTGGTCGACGATGGCCTGGTACCAGATCGCCTCCTGCTCGCTTTGCGCTTCCCCGTTGCGCGGAATCCTGCGTGGTGGCGCCTCGGTCCCGCCGGTGGCGACGGCGTTGACGCGGATGCCTTCGTGCGCATGCTCGAAGGCAAGGCTGGCGGTCAGTGCGTTGACGCCGCCCTTGGCCGCTGCGTAAGGAACGCGGTGGATGCTGCGCGTGGCGATCGACGACACATTGACGATCACGCCCTGGCGGCGCGCGACCATGCCGGGCAGCACCGCCCGGCAGCACCACAGCGTGGGGAACAGCGAGCGCCGGATCTCGGCTTCGATCTGGTCCTCCTCATAGGCCTGGAAGGGCTTGGCCCAGATCGTGCCGCCCACGTTGTTGACGAGGATGTCGATACGGCCGAAGGCTGCTTCGGCCGCCTGCGCCATTTGCGTGGCGCCGGCATAGCGCTCCAGGTCGGCGTGCACCGCGATGGCTTGCCCGCCGGCAGCAGTGATCTGCGCCGCGACTTCATCGACCAGCGCCGAGCGGTCGACCAGCGCCACCGAAGCGCCCTCGGCGGCGGCGGCCAGCGCGACGCCGCGGCCGATGCCTTGCGCGGCCCCGGTCACGATCATGGCTTTGCCGGCAAAGCGTGTAGAGGTTCTCATTGTGTCGTGCTCCTTGCTCACGCTGCGTTGCTGGCCGAGAACTTCTCGTAGTAAAAGCCGGCGGGTGTGATGCCGCTCTCCTGCAGCCAGCCACGCACAGCCTCCACCATTGCCACGGGACCACACAGGTAGATGTCGACATCGCCGCCGTTGAGCCATTCCGGCTCCACATGGGCGGTGACATAGCCCTTGCGGGCGTGGTTGCTGGCAGGTTCAGCGACGCAGGTGCGGTATTCGAAGCCGGGCAACGCGGCCTGGGCCGCGTCGATGCGCGACAGTGCCACCAGGTCGATGTCGTTCGTGACGCCATAGACCATGCGCACCGGCTGCGCGCAGCCGCTGGCGGCCAGTACGTCAAGCATCGACAGGAAGGGGGCAATGCCGGTGCCGCCGGCCAGAAGCAGCACCGGCCGCACTACCTCGCGCAGGTAGAAGCTGCCGTAGGGGCCCGAGAACGCCACGCGCTCGCCGGATTTTGCCTGGCTGGTCAGCCAGGTGCTCATGCGGCCTTCCGGCACGTTGCGCACCACGAAGCCGGTGCGCGCACTGCCGGGCGCCGAGCTGAAGGAGTATGAGCGCGTCTGGCTGGTGCCCGGGATCTCGACATTGACGTACTGGCCAGGCAGGAAATCCAGGCCGGAAGTATCGTCCAGGTCGATGGCGAAGCCGATAGTCGAATCGGAGAGCTGTTCCACCTCAGCCAGCGTCCCCTGGTAGGTGGTGACGCCGGTCTTGCACGCGGCCGACGAGGCCGGCACGCGGATCACGCAGTCCGAACGCGGGCGGGTCTGGCAGGCCAGCACGTAGCCCTCGGCAGCTTCCTCCGCGGTCAGTGCATCCTCGATATAGCTCGATGCCGGCAGGTCATAGCTGCCCGACTCGCACAGCCCGCGGCAGGTGCCGCAGGCGCCGTCGCGGCAGTCCAGCGGGATATTGATCTGCTGCCGGTAGGCAGCGTCGGACAGGGTCTCGTTCTCGCCGCAGGTGATGAAGCGGGTGACGCCGTCCTCGAATTGCAGGGCAATGGTGTGTTCCATGGCGCGTTCCTCCAGCCCGGATCAGATGTGATAGATGTCGATGACCTGGTTGATATAGTCGTTCTTGAGCACGACATACTTGTCCAGGATGCGCGGCTGCGCGCCGGCAAGGTCGAGCGTGTAGCGCGACATGCCGAAGTAGCTGTAGGTGGTCTGGTAGCGATGGCTCAGCGTGTGCCAGTTGAAGCGCACAGTGCAGGTATCGCCCTCCACCCCGAGCACTTCCACGTTGCTCAGGTTGTGGCTGGTGCGCGTGTCCGGAATGGTGGCGCTGGAGCGCTCGGTCTTGATGCGGAACACGCGATCCTCCAGGCCCTGGCGGGTCGGGTAATAGATCAGTGAGATCTCTCGCTGCGGGTCGGTGATCAGCTTGCCGTCGTCATCCCAGCAGGGCATCCAGAACTTTGCGTCGGGGTGGTAGCACGCAAGCCATGCGTCCCACTCTTCGTCATCCAGCAGCCGTGCCTCGCGGTACAGGAAGGACTGGATGGCGGCCAGGTCGACCGGTTTGTCGAGGGTGATGTCGGCGGTGCTCATGCTGCGCTCCCTGCGGCGGCGTCGGTGGCTTCATTCGCAGCTTCGGCGGATTGCTCTGCCACGGCCTTCTTCATCACGTCCAGCCAGTAACGGTGCTGCACCGTGTAGAGGCCCTCGTCCTCGGTGCGCACGCCGCTCATCACCGGATTGAGTCCGATGCGCTGCGCAGCCTCGTCGGCACCTTCGATCCAGTGCTTCGCGCCACGGCACATGTCGTTCCAGGCCAGAGCCTGGCCGGCGTAGCCCTGCTGGCAGGCGCGGAATTCCTCGAGATCATCCGGCGTGGCCATGCCGCTGACGTTGAAGAAATCCTCGTACTGGCGGATGCGGCGCGCGCGCCTCGTCGGATTCGCCCTTCGGCGCGATGCAGTAGATGGTGACCTCGGTCTTGTCGACGGCCAGCGGACGCAGCAGGCGGATCTGCGAGCCGAACTGGTCCATCAGGTAAACGTTGGGGTAGAGGCACAGGTTGTGCGAGTTCTGGATCATCCAGTCTGCGGTTTCCGCGCCGCAGCGCTCGGCGAATTCCTCGCGGCGGCTGAAGTTGGGGCGGTCTTCCGGGTTGGCCCAGCGCGACCACAGCAGCATATGGCCATGCTCGAAGGCATAGAAGCCGCCGCCCTGCTGCCCCCACTTGCCGGCGTCCATGGCGCGGATCTTGTCGTCCTGCGCGTTCGCCTGCTTGCGGTGGCCGGTGGTCGCGGCATAGTTCCAGTGCACCGCCGACACGTGGTAGCCGTCGGCACCATTCTCGGCCTGCAGCTTCCAGTTGCCTTCGAACGTGTAGGTGGATGAGCCGCGCAGCACCTCGAGCCCGTCGGCCGACTGGTCGACGATCATGTCGATGATGCGCGCCGCTTCGCCGAGGAAGTCCTTCAGCGGCGGCACGTCCGCATTCAGGCTGCCGAACAGGAAGCCGCGGTAGTTCTCGAAGCGCGCCACTTTCTTCAGGTCGTGCGAGCCTTCCTTGTTGAAGCAGTCAGGGTAGCCGTCGTTCTCGGGGTCCTTCACCTTCAGCAGCTTGCCGCTGTTGTTGAAGGTCCAGCCGTGGAACGGGCAGGTATAGGTGGCCTTGTTGCCGCGCTTGTGGCGGCACAGCATGGCGCCGCGGTGGCTGCAGGCGTTGATGAAGGCATTCAGCTCGCCCTGGCGATTGCGCGCGATCACCACCGGCTGGCGGCCAATATGGGTGGTGTAGTAGTCGTTGTTGTTCGGGATCTGGCTTTCGTGGGCCAGGTAGATCCAGTTGCCCTCGAAGATGTGCTTCATCTCGAGTTCGAACAGGTCTTCGTCGGTGAAGGCCTGGCGGTGCAGGCGGTAGTCGCCGCTTGCCTTGTCTTCGACCAGGAAGGCATCCAGGTCAAGGCGCCTGGCGCCGGGGCGAACGGGGGCCTTGCCCTCCGGATAGATGGGGATCATGGAGTTGTCTCCTGCCGATGTCTTGTCTGCGGGACGGCACTGCGCATGGCGCTGCCGCCCGGACTGGATCTGCCGGCCCGCGCGGCGGGCGGCACTACGGAAAATCAGGCGGCGGCGCGCAGGCGCTCCACCTCGGCGGCGGGGGCGCCGGCCTGCTCCGGCAGCAGCCGGAAATCGAAGTCGATCGAAGCGAACGGCTTGTCCACGCCGTGCTTGTCGAGCGCGGTGGCATCGGTGACGCGGATCACCGCCGGCACCAGCCCCTCGCGGCTGGCGAAGGCGAAGTCATCCCACAGGTATTTGTCGCCGTCGATATTGATCTGCGTGGTCAGCTTGCGGTAGCCGTCCGCGGACACAAAGAAGTGGATGTGTGCCGGACGCTGGCCGTGGCGCGCGAGCTGGTCCAGCAGGCGCTGGGTGGTGCCTTCCGGCGGGCAGCCGTAGCCGTTCGGCACATTGCTGCGGAACTGGTAGCGGCCGTTGGCGTCGGTGACGATGGTACGGCGCAGGTTGAAGTGGGACTGGGTCTTGTCGAAGAACGAGTAGTTGCCCATCAGGTTGGCGTGCCACACCTCGACCCTGGCGCCGGGCAGCGGCTTGCCGTCGGCGCCGTAGACCGTGCCCTGCATGAACAGGACCTCGCCCTTGCCATCGTCGCTGCCGTCGTCAAGGCGGGCGAAGCCAGTGCTTTCCGGGGCGCCGGCCACGTAGAGCGGGCCTTCGATGGTGCGCGGCGTGCCGCCGGTCAGGCCGGCGCGGGCTTCAGCCTCGTCGGCGCGGATGTCAAGGAAGCGCTCCAGCCCCAGGCCGGCGGCGAGCAGGCCCAGTTCCTGGCTGGCGCCCGCCTCGGCGAAGTACTCGATGCCCTTCCAGACTTCACTGGCGCTCAGATGAAGGTCCTCGATCGCCTTGAACAGGTCCGCGGTCAGGCGGACCACCACTTGCTGTACGCGCGGGTCGGGGGTGCCTTGCGTGCCGGTGGCGACGATGAAGCTGTGGACCAGGGCGTCGATTTCCGAGTGAGTCATGGGGGGTCTCCAGAGTTGTGGTGAGGTCCCGGTCTATGCTTTGCAGGTATCGAGCTTGTCTTCCTGGCACGGATGGAGCATAGTCAACGCCAGATTTGTCAGTCCAACACTGATTTAGTATCCGCTTGATACTCAGTGGGTATAGTCGTGGAATTGCGGCACCTGCGTTACTTCGTGGCCGTGGCAGAAGAACGCAACTTCACCCGGGCGGCCGAACGGCTGCATATCGCACAGCCGCCGCTGTCGCGCCAGATCCAGCAACTGGAAGAAGACCTGGGCGTGCAACTCTTCGAGCGCCACTCGCGCCCGCTGAAGCTGACCGACACCGGGCGCTACTTCTATACCCACGCGCTGCAACTGCTGGCCCAGACGGCCGAACTGCAGGCGATGACCAAGCGGGTCGGCAAGATCGAGCACAAGATGTCAGTCGGCTTTGTCGGCTCCACGCTGTATGGGATGCTGCCGCGCATCATCCGGCGCTTCCGGCAGATGCATGCCGATCTCGAACTGAGCCTGCACGAGATGTCGACCATGGACCAGATCAAGGCGCTCAAGGAGGGGCGCATCGATGTGGGCTTCGGGCGCATTCGCCACGAAGACCCATCGGTGCGGCGCGTGGTGCTGCGCGAGGAGCGCATGATCGTGGCGCTGCCAGTCGGCCATCCGCTGGCCGACGCCAAGCCCGAACTCGCGCTGCACGACCTGGTCGGCGAGCCGCTCATCATCTTCCCCAAGGCGCCGCGCCCGAGCTATGCCGACCAGGTGCTGGCCGCCTTCCACGACCGCGCCCTGAAACCGCGCCGCCTGCACGAGGTGCGCGAGCTGCAGATCGCGCTCGGGCTGGTGGCAATGGGCGAAGGCATTTCGGTGGTGCCCAGCAGCGTCTACGGGCTCAAGCGGGGCGACGTGACCTACAAGGAACTGGATGACCCCAAGCTGGTGTCGCCCATTATCATGAGCACGCGCATGCTGGACGAGTCGGCTGACCTGCGCTCGCTGCGGGACATGATCTACCAGCTCTACGAGGATGAGGGCATGGCCTACCTGCCTCCCCAGAAGGAATAAGGTCTATTTGGCCCACTGCTGCTGAAGGTCGACATCGTGGCCGAGCGCCCCGTCTATGTCTATGCGTTCACTTGGTGAACTCATTCAACGCTTGCCAGCCGCGCTCCCGCCGTCAGGAAGGTGCCTGCGGCCGCCTGCCACGTTACGCGCCCGCCGCGACGGGCGTGGACCTGCATCTCCATCTTCATCGCCTCCATCACGGCGATCAGGTCGCCTTCCTTGACCTCGTCGCCCACCGCGACCTTCCAGGCCTGCACGGTCCCGGCGATGGGGGACGGCAGATCGGCGGCATCGGTGGCGACTGCGGGCGCCGGCTCTGCTGCACTGCCCTGCCCAGGCGCGTTGGCCAGGCCCCGGAGCAGCTGCGTTGGCAGGCCGAGAACCATGCGGCGGCCATCGATCTCGATGGCGGTGCGCAGCAGGCTGGCGTCATGCTGCGGCTCGGCGCGGGTCGCCGCCGCGAGCGGCTCGGCGAAGTCGGACTCGATCCAGCGCGTGTGGACCTTGAAGCCATCCGCGCCGAGGAAATCCGCGTGGTCGATCACGGCACGGTGGAACGGCAGCACCGACGCCACACCCTCGATACGGAACTCGCGCAGCGCGCGGCGCGCGCGCGCCAGCGCCTGTTCGCGCGTCGCACCGGTGACGATGAGCTTGGCCATCAACGAATCGAACGTGCCAGGCACGACTGAGCCCGACTGCACGCCCGAGTCCACGCGCACGCCGGGCCCCGACGGGGCGTCGAAGCGCTGCACCGGTCCGGGCGTGGGAAGGAAGCCGCGGCCGACGTCTTCGGCGTTGATGCGGAACTCGATCGAATGGCCCAGCGGCACCGGCGTTTCGGTAATGGAGAGCGGCAGGCCGTCAGCCACGCGCAATTGCTCGACCACCAGGTCCACGCCCGTGGTCTGCTCGGTCACGGTGTGCTCGACCTGCAGGCGGGTGTTGACCTCAAGGAAGGAGATCGCGCCGCTGGTGCTAAGCAGAAATTCCACCGTGCCGGCACTGGTATAGCTGGCCGCCGCGCAGATATCGCGGGCGGCGGCGTGGATGCGCGCGCGCTGCGCGTCGGTCAGGAACGGCGCGGGCGCTTCCTCGACCAGCTTCTGGTTGCGGCGCTGCAGCGAGCAGTCGCGCGTGCCCAGCACCACCACATTGCCATGCTGGTCGGCCAGCACCTGCGCTTCGATATGGCGCGGCTTGTCGAGGAACTGCTCCACGAAGCATTCGCCGCGGCCGAAGGCCGTGACTGCCTCGCGCACGGCAGAAGCGAACAGCTCTTCGACTTCATCCATGCGCCAGGCGATCTTCATGCCGCGGCCGCCGCCACCGAAGGCCGCCTTGATGATGATCGGCAGGCCGTACTGCTCGGCAAAGGCCAGCACCTCGCCGGCATCCGCGACCGGGTCGGGCGTGCCGGCCACCAGCGGGGCGCCAACCTGCAAAGCGATCTTGCGCGCTTCCACCTTGTCGCCCAGCCGGGCAATCGTGGCGGGAGACGGGCCGATCCAGGTCAGGCCGGCATCAATCACTGCCCGGGCAAAGGCCTCGCTTTCCGACAGGAAGCCGTAGCCGGGGTGCACGGCATCGGCCCCGCTGCGGCGGGCGATATCGAGCAGCTTGGCGATATTCAGGTACGTGTCGGCGGGACGGTCGCCGTCCAGGCCATACGCCTCGTCGGCCAGGCGCGCGTGCAGGGCGTCGATATCGGCGTTGGCATACACGGCCACCGAACCCACCCCATAGTCGGCGCAGGCGCGGATGACGCGGACGGCAATTTCGCCACGGTTGGCAATCAGGACTTTCTTCATCGCAAATCTCGGTTGGGGCTTGTGCGCGCTCAGGCGGCGCACGGCTGCAGTTCTTCGAAGGCGCCGATCGGGTTGAAGCGCAGCCAGGCGCCCACAGGAATCTGGCCAGCGCGGTCCAGATGATGGGGTGCCACGGCGCCGATCACGGGATAGCCGCCGGTCAGCGGGTGGTCGGCCAGAAACAGCACGGGCTGGCCGCTGGGCGGCACCTGCAGCGCACCGAGGGCGGTGCCCTCGCTCGGCAGCTCGCCGGTGATGGCGCGCTCCAGCGGCATCTCGCCGGCCAGGCGCAGGCCCACGCGGTTGGACTGTGGCGTGACCTGCCAGCGCTGCGCGGCCAGGCGCGCCACGGATTCGGGCGTGAACCAGTCGGTGCGAGGACCCAGCACCACATCCAGCACCACGTCCTGCCCGACAGTGGGCAGGTCGGCGGCAGGCAGCGCGGGCGTGCCCACCGCGGCTCCGGCCGGAGCGGGCAACAGGCCCAGCACATCGCTTACTGCCAGCGGCGCGGGGCCGACGTTGGCCAGGGTGTCGGTGGCGCAGCTGCCCAGCACCGGCGCAACGGCAAATCCGCCGCGTGCCGCCACATAGCAGCGAGCGCCGGCAAGCGGCTGGCCGATGCTTAGGGTGTCGCCATCGGCCAGCGCCACGGCCTGGTGACCCGGGACGCTCCATTGCCGGCCATCGGCGGTGCGCACCGTCAGCGCTGCATCGGCGCCGGTCACAGCCAGCACGGTTTCGCCAAGGCTCTGCAACTGCAGGCCGCCGCCCACGGTCTCGAGCGCCGCGTCATCGCTGCGGTTGCCCACCAGGCGGTTGGCCGTCTTCAGGGCCGCCTGATCCATCGCTCCCGAGGCCGAGACCCCCTGCCCTGCCTGGCCGTGTCGGCCGAGGTCCTGGAACACCGTCAGCAGTCCCGTGCCCTTCACCTTCAGTGCCGCGGCGCCGGGCGCACTGGACTCGTGGCCACGCGCATCGGCTGCCGGGAAAGGTTGGCGCACCGGCGCGTCAACGCTGATGCCGGCGCCTGCGTCCACCGTGCCATCGAGCGTGGCGATATCGACGAAACGCACGCGATAGCCGGGCTGCAGCAGCGCCGGCTGTTCGCGGCCCAGGTCCCACATCGCCACCGGAGTCACGCCGATGATCTGCCAGCCGCCGGGGCTGGCCTGCGGATAGACGCCGCTGAAGGTGCCGGCCAGGCCCACCGCGCCCGCGGGAATGCGCGTGCGCGGCGTGCTGCGGCGCGGCACGTCGAAACTGGGGTGGCCGCCACTCAGGTAGGCAAAGCCCGGAGCGAAGCCGGTGAAGGCGACGGTGTATTCGCTGCCGGTGTGACGGCGCACCACTTCCTCGGGCGCGATGCCCAGCAGGTGCGCAACCTCCGCCAGGTCCTCGCCGTCATAGCGCACCGGAATCTCGACCAGGATGCTGCTGCGCTCGACGCGCTGCGACAGGTCGCGCGCGGCGATAGCGCGCACCAGCGCGGCAGCGCTGGTGGCCGACGGGCGGAAGCGCACAAGGATGGTACGCGCGGCTGGCACCAGCTCGGCCACGCCGTGAAGAGGCTCTCGCTGCAGCGAAGCCAGCAAGGCCAGCGTCTGGTCCAGGTCGGCCAGTTCCACCAGCAATGCATTCGAGGTGACGGGCAGGAAACGCAAAACTAGCTCCACAAATAACCCGGTGGTCTTAAACGTGGTACGTGGTGTCCGGCACGTCGGTAATGAACATGTAGCCTGGCGCATGGGTGACGGCAAATGGCACGCCGGATGCCATCACGGCCGCCTGGGGCGTCACGCCGCAGGCCCAGAACACCGGGATTTCGCCTGGCTCGATGCGCACGGCGTCACCGAAGTCGGGCCTGGCGATGTCGGCAATGCCCAGCGCGGCCGGGTCGCCCACATGGACAGGCGAGCCGTGCACGGACGGGAAACGTCCGCTGATGGACACCGCATCGGCGACCCGATGGGCCGGAATCGGCCGCATGGACACGACCATCTCGCCATGCAGGCGCCCGGCCGGGCGGCACTGGCGGTTGGTGCGGTACATCGGCACGTTGGAGCCGTCGGCGATATGCCGCACCTCGATGCCGGCCTCCTGCAGCGGGGTTTCGAAGGTGAAGCTGCAGCCGATCAGGAAGGTGACCAGGTCCGGCTGCCCGGCCCACAGGGACGTGGCATCCGCCACTTCCTCCACCAGCTTGCCGTCACGCCACACGCGATACAGCGGAATGTCGGTGCGGATGTCCGCGCCTTCCGCCAGCACGGTCTGGTGTGCGCCCGCCTCGATGACGTCGAGCACGGGACACGCCTTGGGGTTGCGCTGCGCGTACAGCAGGAAGTCCCATGCCCAGTCTCGCGGCAAGGCGATCATGTTGGCTTGCGTCATGCCCGGGGCAACACCGGCGGTAGGTTGCCTGGTGCCGGCACGATAGCTTGCGCGCGCCTCGCGGGCGGCATTTACGGCTGCGAGGCGGGCGCGTTCCAGTGCGGAATCTTGCATGCGTATGTCTCCAGTGTCAGGATGCAGCCCGCGAGGGTTCTGCCTTTGCCAGTGCATCAGTGCCAGCCTCGGTTTCGCCGAGCAGTTCGCGCCCCTGCGTTTCGGGCAACAGCAGGCAGGCGATGACGACCAGCCCATAGGCGCCGGCGGCGAGATAGCCGATGGCGACACCCAGCGACATCGATGCGCTCATATGCCCGATCATGGCCGGGAATACCGAGCCGACCGCACGGCCAAAGTTGTAGGTAAAGCCTTGTCCGGAGCCGCGGATATGGCTCGGATACAGCTCAGTCAGGTAAGCCCCCATGCCGGAGAAGATCCCCGACAGGAAGAAGCCCAAGGGGAAGCCCAGCAGCAGCATCGCCGCATCGGTGATCGGCAGTTGCGTATAGCAGATCACCAGGACGGCCGCGCTCACCGCGAACAGCATGAAACAACGCCGGCGCCCCAGGCGGTCGGACAGCCAGGCGCTGGTCAGGTAGCCGGCGAACGACCCGGCGATCAGCACCATCAGGTAGCCGCTGGTGTTGAGCACAGAGAGGTTGCGCTCCATCTTGAGGTAGGTCGGCAGCCAGGTCGTCACCGAATAGTAGGCACCCTGCATGCCGGTCGCCAGCAGGCTTGCCAGCACCGTGACGCGCAGCACCCCGGGCTTGAAGATCAGCATGAAGTTGTTGCTTTGCCCGGTGCGGGCCAGCTTGGCCTTGGTTTCCTGATACACCTCGGGCTCGGAGATATTGCGGCGGATGTAGAGGATGAAGATCGCCGGCAGCACGCCGAGCCAGAACAGCACGCGCCATGCGTATTGCTGCTCGAACACGGCATAGACTGCCCAGAATGCAATCGCCGACAGGCCCCAGCCAACTGCCCAGCTGCTTTGCACCAGTCCGACGGCCTTGCCGCGGTGGCGGGCACGGATCATTTCGGCGATCAGCACCGAACCGACCGACCATTCACCGCCGAACCCCAGGCCTTGCAGCATGCGGGTCACGAACAGTTGCTCGGGAGACTGAGTGAATCCGCTCAGGAACGTAAAGAGACTGAACCAGAGCACGGTCAGCTGCAGGATCCGCACGCGGCCGTATTTGTCGGCCAGGATGCCGGCCAGCCAGCCGCCAATGGCCGAGCTGATGAGCGCGCCCGTCGCGATATAGCCGGCCTCGGCCTTGGTCATGCCCCACACCAGGATAAAGGTGGGGATCATGAAGGTGTAGATCATGTAGTCGAATGCATCGACCCCATAGCCGACAAAGGCGGCGAAAAGCGTCTTGCGCTCTTCTCGGGTGGTTTCTTTAAGCCACATGGTTGCGCTCACTATGGATAAGGGCAAGCGTGGAGAAATCGCTTCGCGCGATCCTCACGACGATGCTCCGATTCATGCTGGGTGCCAAGCCTCCGATGACCGATCGGGATCCGTCACCTTCAAGCCAGGGGCCGTCGGGGTTGTGAACAGTTGCCGGAAGCGAGCGACAACGCCATGCATCGATCCCGCGCCAGGCGTTGCTCGGCAAAGCACATGGAATGTTGACCCATCCACATACATGCCTCAACCACCGTACTAATATTGTTCAACAATTTTTGGCGTTGATCGATCATGGTATACACCGAAGGCAGGTTGACATGGCGTCACTCGCACCATTCGTGTGCATATTGTTCAACAAAGTGCGATAACATCCCGGCACGGGCATACCGGAACCAGCCGGCCCCGATCCACCCAACATGACATCCAGTCCTGACGTAAAGAATTTGGCCGAGCGGGTCACGGAACAGATGCGCCAGCGCATCGTGCATGGCGACTTCGCGCCCGGGCAGCGCTTGTCGGAAGCCGCGCTAAGCGAAAGCCTGCAGATCTCGCGCAATACCTTGCGCGAGATCTTCCGCGTGCTCACCAAGGAAGGCCTGCTCAAGCATGAACCCAACCGCGGCGTGTCCGTGGCCATTCCCAGCATTGCGGCCATCATCGACATCTACCGGGTGCGCCGCATGATCGAGTGCCAGGCCATCGCCCAGGCCTACCCGGGCCATCCGGCCAGGAAGCATCTGCGCGAAGCCGTGGAAGCGGGACTGCGCTGCCGCGACAAGGGCGACTGGCAGGGTGCGGGGACCGCCAATATGGAGTTCCATATGGCGATCGTGGAATTGGCCGACAGCGAGCGGCTGAACGTGATGTTCGCCCACCTGCTCGCCGAACTGCGCCTGGCCTTCGGCATGCTGCAGGATCCGGAGTTCCTGCATGGTCCCTATGTCGAGATGAACCAGCACATCCTGCAACTGTTCGAGTCGGGCAAGCTGGCAGAGTGCGCCGTGGCCCTCAACGACTACCTGACGCAGTCCGAGCGCATCGTGCTGTCGGTTTACGCGCGGCACCCGATTTTCAAGGGGCGTTGAGCCTGCCGGGGCATTGGCAACACGGCGAGTTCGCTCAATACGGCCTGTCCCCGATGATCGCGGCGCGATCCATCTTGCGCGGCGCCGGCCAGTAGTCCATCACCGCATAGTGCTGCGTGGCCCGGTTGTCCCAGACCGCCACACTGTTCGGCCGCCAGCGAAAGCGGACCTGGAACTCGGGGATCGCTGCCTGGCTCAGCAGGTAGTTCAGCAGCAGGCTCGCGCCAGGGTTCTTGTCCTGGCCGTAGCGCACGTTCGCGACGGTGTGGTAGTTCACGAAATGCGTGGTGAAGCTGCCCACGTAGAGGATCTTCTCGCCGGTCTCCGGGTGGGTGCGCACCACCGGATGCTCAACCGGCGGATTGGCCGTGGCAAGCCGTTCGCGCTCATCCTGCGCCATGGCCGCACCGAACGAATGTTCGATGCTGCTCTTCGCGCGCAAGCCGGCAATGCGCTGCTTGACCTCATCCGGCAAGCGCCGGTAGGCCTCGACCATGTTCACCCAGATGGTATCGCCGCCCTCCTTCGGGCACTCGACGCAGCGCAGCACCGCCCCCATCGGCGGATTCGGCCGCCACAGGCCGTCGGTGTGGTAGTTGTTCTCGTAAGGCTGCTTTTCGTCGGACCGATAGATCTGCACCAGTCCAGGATGTTCGGGGTCGCTGCCCACCACCGGATGGTCTTCCAGTTCGCCGAAACGGCGCGCAAAGGCTACGTGCTCGGCGCGGGTGAAGTCCTGGTCGCGGAAGAACAGCACCCGGTGCTGCAGCAGCAAGGCCTTGATCTCCGCGAACAGGCCGGCATCGCGCGACGCGTCGCCCAGGCTGACGCCTGACAACTCGGCGCCGATACAGCTGGTCAGCTTCTCTACCTTGATCATTCTTCGTCTCCTTCTCGTTGGGAAAAATGCATGGGCCTGCGCGGCGGCCGCCGCTCCTCCGGGCGGCGTCCTGAGCGACGCCTGAATGGATACTAGCAGCCGTCTTTTATAGTGTCGACATTAATCTTATAAACGTGCTAGAGTTTCCTGCATCGAGCAGGCGCAGGGTGGTTGCAGACGCGTTTGCCCTGTGCCAGGCACGCAGTGCGTGCAATCGCCCAACGAAGGAGATGGCCATGACACCGTCCCAGACCCGCCCCGCCAGCCCGCCGTCGACATTCCGTTCCATGCTTACGGGACTACTGCTGGTCGTGCTCCTGTCCATTCCGGCTGCCCTGCTTGGCCGCGCCTTCCCGCTGCTGGGCGGCGCCGTGACCGGCATGATGCTCGGCATCGCCTGCCGGCAGTGGTTCACGCCTGGCGAGCGATGTCTGCCCGGCATCCGCTTCGCTTCGAAGCAGTTGCTGCAATACTCGATCGTGGCCCTCGGCTTCAGCCTGCCTCTGCAGCACGTCGCCAGCACTGGCCTGCATTCCCTGCCGGTCTCGCTGGTCACGCTGACGGTCGCGTTCGTGGTCGCCGTGGCAGCCGGGCGTGCGCTGGGCATCCCGGGCAATCTCAAGGTCCTGATCGGCGCCGGCACCGCCATCTGCGGCGGCTCGGCCATCGCCGCCATCACCCCGATCCTGAAGCAGGACGAGCATGACACGGCCTACGCGCTGTCCACCATCTTCTTGTTCAATATCGTCGCCGTGATGCTCTTCCCCGTCGCCGGGAAACTCCTCGGCATGACGGATGCGGGCTTCGGACTGTGGGCGGGCACCGCGATCAACGACACGTCTTCGGTGGTCGCCGCAGCCTATGCCTGGAACGCCACCGCGGGTGAATATGCCACCATCGTCAAGCTAACGCGCGCGATGATGATCGTACCGGTGGTCGTGGTGATCGCGATGCTGTACCAGCGCGACCGTGCGGACGGCTCGATCCGCCGCAGCGTGCCCTGGTTTATCGTCATGTTCGTGGCCGCGTCCGCCACCAACCAATGGCTGCCTGCCACGCTCATCGGCGCGGTACGGCTGGTCGCGCCGCTGCTGATTGTCGGCGCGCTCACGGCAATCGGGCTGAGCACGGATGTCGCGCGGCTCCGGCGCGCCGGATGGCGCCCGCTGCTGCTGGGCTTGCTGGTCTGGGTGAGCGTTGCCGCCAGCAGCCTGCTGATGCAGAAGCTGACCGGCGCGCTATAGTGGGACGGCCGCCGCTCAGGCGGCCTTGGCTGGCGCGGCGCGGCCCGAGGCGGCGCCCTTGCCTTTCGGCGCCCCGCGAGGCAGCGCGCGAATGGCGGCATCGCGGGAGCTTTCAATGCGCTTGCGCGCGGTCTGCAGGACCGCGTCGATGTCGCGCTTGGCCACGGCGCGCTGCAGCGCGCGCCAGGTCTTGACATTATTCTCGAGCAAGCCGGGATTGGATGCGAGCCCGAGCCGCACATAGCGCAGGGTCCGCAGCGAGAGGGAATTGAGCAAATCGCCGACCAGCCGGTTGCTCGACAGGTCCGCCATCGCCATGTTCGCCAGGAACGTCACGCTGGAATAGGCATCCACGGCGGAATCCTCCAACGCCCTGCTGACCTGCGGCATGAACGCTTCGAACAGGGCATCGAGCGCCTCCGGACGCTCTTCCACCAGCTGCCGCAGCAGGATGGCGAACAACGCCTCGCGCACCACGTAGATATCCCGCAGGTCCTGCGCATTCGGCTCCGTGACGATGGCGCCGCGGCGCGCGCGGAATTCGATCAGCCGTTCGCGCTCCAGGATGCGAAGGGCCTCGCGCACGGGGGCGCGGCTGACCTCCAGGACCTCGCTGATGTCCTTCTCCAGCAGGCGCTGGCCGGCGTGGATCACGTCGATGGCGATCAGGCCAGCCAGCCGCACCGCGATCTGCTCAGCCACCGACGCCGACCAGTCGCGCCCATGCATCAGCGCCTGCTCGACCGCCAGCGTGACCGGATTCTGCGGCGTCTGCTGCGTCAGTAGGGCCTGCAGTTCAGGCGTATTGGTAGTCTTGAGTCTGCCCATGAATGGGGTCCTTCCGAGGGTTGCGAACAGGTCTGGCGCCGGCGCTGCGGTGCGGTGCGCGCGCCGCCCAAGATCTTACCTCACGCCGCGCACCGGGCCGGCTGGCGGATGGCGCATCGGGCCCGTCCGCGGGGCGCGGATCCGGCATGGTGTGGTCTTGATGGCGTTCAGGCGACGCCGGCGGTAATGGCGCAGCGCGTCGCCCGCGGATTGTTGGGGCTGGCCGCCAGCCGGAGGGGATGTCCCAGGTGGTTCGCTGCGCAGTCCGGCAAGTCGCCGACGCGCTGGCGGCAGGACGGCGGCTGACACCGCCCTGCCCGCTTTTTGCGCTTTGCGCTTCGCGCAGCCGGCTCACTCCCCGGCCGTGGGTGCCTCGCTCTGTTGCAGGTAGCGGCGCACAATCCTGCCATCGCTGTCCCACGCCACCATGTCGGTCAGCAGCATCGCCGTGGCCGCGTAGGCCAGAAACCCGGCAAGCCGGGAGAATCCGTGACAGACAGTCCGGCCCAGGCGGCGACGGAAGCTGGCGCCACCGCCGGCGCGCTGATCGTCTTTCATGTCATGACCACCCTGCCCGGCTATTGACGCGGGAGCTGCGCCACATTGGCCAGCCGCTCCCACTTGGCGTACTCCGCACGCATATACGAAGCAAAGGCTTCGGGGCTGCTGCTGGCGATCGCCTGCTGGTCCTGGCGACGCATCGCGTCCCTGAAGTCAGCCGAGTTGACTGCGCGCTCCGTCGCGGTGAACAGCTTCTGCATGACCGGCTTTGGCGTGCCTGCCGGCGCCCAGATGCCCAGCCAGCTCTCCTGGACAAAGTCCTCGTCCTTGAAGACCTCATACAGCGTGGGCACGTCCGGCAGTTGCGGCAGCCGTTCGCGCGACGACACCGCCAGCGCCCGAAGACGCCTGGATTCGACATAGGGCCGCACCGCCGGCGCGATAAAGCAGGCGAAATGCGGCGTCTTGTCACCGAGTTGCGGCAGCATGTCGGTCACCGCGCGAAGCGGGATGTGCACCGTCTTCACATCCTCCTTGGTGGAAAGGGTGGCACCGAGCAAATGTGCCGCCGTCCCTACGCCGCCGGAGTAATAGTTCAGTGCGCCGGGATTGGCCTTTGCCCAGCGCACCAGATCGGCAACCGACTGGACCGGGGCCTGCGTACTGACGGTGACGATCGCGGCAGACCGGTAAGTGAGCGAGACCGGCGCAAAGTCCTTCAACGGATCGAAGGCCACCGACGGCTGCGCCACCTTGCCGATCAGCTGCGCCACCGAGCCAAGGAAGATGGTGTAGCCATCAGGTGCCGCATGCGCCGCCGCGACCGCGCCGACTGTGCCGCCAGCGCCTGCCTTGTTTTCCACCACGATGGCCTGGCCAAGCGCCGGCGTCAGGTTTCGCGCCAGCACCCGGGCCGCGGTATCGATGCTGCTACCGGCAGGAAAGGGCACGATCAATCGGACCGGGCGTTCGGGATAGGTATTTGCACTGGCCTGCGCTGTCGCCGCGCCAAACCAGATGGCGCATACCGCGGCGAGGCATTTTCTCGCGTCGAACATGGTTGGGGTCTCCTTGGTGTACGGGGCGCCCGGCGCTGCTCGCTGGCAGCACTCACAGTCGGCGCGACGCATGGACCATGGTACACACTTTTATTCTTGTCGACACTATTTGTTTGAGCAATGCCCTCGTCCTCAGCCCGCTCGTCGACATTAATAATTCAGCGATGATAAACTTGCCTCGCACTTGTTGTCGCAAACTAAGGGAATGCCATGACTGCATCGAAAGCCATTTATCTCGATCCACCGGCCGGCCTCGATCGCATGGTGATCGGGGAAGCCACGGCCGCGCCCCCCGGACAGGGCGAGATCACCGTCCGCATTCGCGCAAGCTCGCTCAATTATCATGATTTCGCCGTGGTGTCCGGCCGTCGTGGATTGAAAGACAGGCGCATTCCAATGGCTGACGGCGCCGGGGACGTCACAGCCGTCGGCGCTGACGTGAAGGAATTTTCGGTTGGCGACCGTGTCGTCAGCACCTTCTTCCCGACCTGGCTGGACGGAGAACCTCGCGTGTGCGATTTCGCCACCGTCCCCGGGGATGGCGTCGACGGCTTTGCGCGGGAAACCGTAACGTTACCTGCAAGATGCTTCACGCCTGCCCCACACGGATACAGCCATGCCGAGGCTGCGACGCTGACCACGGCCGGGCTGACGGCATGGCGGGCACTGTTTGTCGATGGCACCTTGAAGGCCGGGGAAACCGTGCTGGTTCTTGGCACTGGCGGCGTATCGGTCTTCGCCCTGCAATTCGCCAAGGCGGCCGGCGCGCGCGTGATTGCCACCTCATCCTCGGACGAGAAGCTAGCCAGGCTCCGCGAGCTTGGCGCCGATTACCTGATCAACTATCGCAAGACCGTGCAGTGGGGCGAGACCGTGCGCGAGATGACGGACGGCGCCGGGGTCGACCATATTATCGAGGTCGGCGGAGCGGCAACGCTCGATCAATCGATGACGGCGGCCCGTGTCGGCGGACATATCGCCGTGATCGGCTCACTGGGAAACCCGACCGGGCCGATCACCATCACCCAGTTGCTGCGCAAGCATCTGCGCCTGACCGGCCTGCTGGTGGGGAGCCGCCAACACCAGCTTGACATGGTACGAGCCCTGAATGCCACTGGCATCCGCCCGGTGATTGACCGGCACTTTCCACTGGAAGCGATCGCTGACGCCTTTCGCTACCAGGCATCGAATCAGCACATCGGCAAGATCGTGCTGGATATCTGATTGCTGGTTCCTCCCGGACTGGCCGGCCGGCGTCCGCTTGTCAGCGCGGCGGCTGGCACCAGCAATCCTTGCCTTCTGGATCTATGAGCACGTCCCGCTCTTAGGGTAGGCTGGGCTGCTCCGCCTGTTCCCGGGAAGACACCGCAGGCAGAACCAAAGACAACTACAAGCGAGGAGAAACCCGAGTATGAGAGCGACCAGGATGATGCGATCCGCCAGATATGCCCTGACATTGACACTTGCGGCAGGCAGCGTCGCAGGCGCGTCAGTTTGCGCGGCCGCGCAGAGTACGGCCACGACTGCAGACGCGATCTATATCAACGGCAAGGTGCTGACCGTCGACGCCGGCAACCGCACCGCGGAAGCGGTCGCCGTACGCGACGGCCGCATCCAGGCAGTAGGACGCAAGGGCGAAATCGAGGCACTGGCCGGGCCGGGCACCAAGGTGGTCGACCTCCAGGGGAAGACCATGATCCCCGGCTTCGTCGACGCGCACAGCCATTTCCTGTCGACCGGTGCCGCCGCGGCGTTCTCGGTCGATCTGAGCAGTGCGCCCGTCGGCAACGTCAAGAACATCGACGAGATCGTCGCGCGCCTGAAGCGCAAGGCCGAAAGCACGCCCAAGGGCGAATGGATTCTTGGCAACGGCTATGACGACACCCTGGTCGCAGAGAAACGGCACCCGACCCGAGCCGACCTGGACCGGGCATCCACCGATCACCCGATCTTCATTCGCCACGTATCGGGTCACTTTGCCGTTGCCAACAGCAAGGCGCTGGAACTGGCGCAGCTCACCAGGAACACGCCGAATCCGCAGGGCGGAGAATTCCGCCGTGATGCCGCGGGCGAGCTGAATGGCGTACTGGAAGAGACCACCGCGCTAGCGCCGGTGGCGGCCAGGATACCGGCCCTGAGCCGCGAGCAGAATCTTGAGGCAATCCGCAAGGCCACCGAAATCTACACGGCCAAAGGCGTGACGACAGCGCAGGACGGCGCCTTCGGCAATCCCAAACTGCTGCCCATGCTGCAGGACGCGGCGGCCCAGGGGCAACTGCAGGTTCGCCTGGTAATCTGGCCGACCGCTCCCGTGGCCAAGGCACTGATCGACGGCAAGGCCGAGTTCCACTCGCCGGATCCGCAATTGCTCAAGATCGGCGCAACCAAGATCTTCAGTGACGGCTCGATCCAGGGCTACACCGGCTACCTGAGCGAGCCATACCACGTGCACGCACCGGGCAAGGACGACAGCTATCGCGGCTACCCCACCATGCCGCGCGACCAGCTTGCCGCGTTGGTGCTCGAACAGCACAAGGCCGGCCGGCAGATTGCCATCCACGGCAACGGGGATGCCGCCATCGACGACATCCTGTTCGCGTTCAGCGAAGCGCAGAAGGCCTTCCCCCGTCCCGATGCGCGCCACGTCATCGTGCACTCGCAGACAGCGCGCGACGACCAGCTCGACAAGATGAAGGCACTGGGCGTCATTCCGTCCTTCTTTGTCCTGCATACCTACTACTGGGGCGACCGGCACCGCGACGTCTTCCTCGGGCCGCAGCGCGCCATGCGCATCAGCCCGCTTGAATCCGCGCTCAAGCGCGGTGTGCGGTTCACCATCCACACCGACACGCCAGTCGTGCCGATGGATCCGCTGCGCCTGATGTGGTCCGCGGTCAACCGGATTTCGAGCAGCGGCAAGGTGATCGGTGCGGCGGAGCGCATCACTGCGACCCAGGCGCTGCGCGCGGTCACCATCGACTCCGCGTGGCAGTCCTTCGAGGAAGACAGCCGTGGCTCGATCGAACCAGGCAAGCTCGCGGACTTCGCCATCCTGTCCGCCAGCCCGCTGGACGACCCGGCACGGATCAAGGATATCCAGGTGTTCGAGACCATCGTGGGCGGGAAGACCCTCTACTCACGGTGAGGAGATTGGCCCGGCCGGCGGTCGCAGCGGTACGCTGCCCGCCGGCAGTGATCGCAGCGCCGCCGGCATTGCCGCGATCACCTGACGGGCCGGCATCCGCTCAGGCGGCGATCCGGACCAGTTGCTTGCCGAAATTGCGGCCGGTGAGCATCCGGATAAAGGCTGCCGGGGCGTTGCCCAGCCCTTCCACTACATCTTCCTTGAAACGCAGCTTGCCCTCGCGGTGCCACGCGGACAGATCCGCCAGCGCGGTCGGCCAGTAGTCGCGGTGATCGGCGATCACGAACGCATAGGTCGTGACGCGATGCATCAACAGCTGCCGCATCCCCTTCAGGCCGTAGGGCTCCCTGGCGTTGTACTGGCTGACGTTGCCGCACAGCGCGATGCGGGCGTGATCGTTGATCCGCTGCAGGACCGCATCCATGACCGGACCGCCCACGTTCTCGAACAGGACGTCCACATAGTTGGGCGTGGCCGCGGCGAGTTGCGCCTCAAAATCCGGCGCGCGATAGTCGACGCAGGCATCGAAGCCCAGTTCCTCGACAACGTAGCGGCACTTTTCCGGGCCGCCGGCGATGCCCACCACGCGGCAGCCTTTAAGCTTGGCAATCTGGCCGGCAATGCCGCCGACGGCGCCGGAAGCCGCGGTCACGACCACCGTCTCGCCCGGCTTGGGCTGGCCCAGCTTGACGATGCCGTAGTGGGCGGTCACGCCGGTCATGCCCAGCACGCTCAGCGCCGCCGACGGCTGCTTCATGCCCGGATCGAGCACGCGCACCGTTGCCTTGGTCACCACGCCGTGCGATTGCCAGCCAAGCAGCGCCGCAACCAGGGTGCCCGGCGGCAACTCAGGGTCGCGGCTTTGCACGACTTCCCCGACGGTACCGCCGGGCATCAGTTCGCCTGGCTTCAGCGGCTCAGCGTAGGAGCGCAGCGGATCCATGCGCGGGCGCATGTACGGGTCCAGCGACAGGACCAGATTGCGCACCAGCGCTTGCCCTTCCTGGAGCGTCGGCAGCGGTGCCTGCACCACGGAGAAATCGTCCTCCGAAACCATCCCAGCGGGATGGCGTTTCATCACGATCTGCGTATTGAGGTCCGTCATCTCAGCCCTCCACGGCGCGCAGCAGCGCTTCGGCGTTGCGATACATGTAGGCGTCCAGCGCCTCGTCCCGGATCGGCAGCTTGAGGGTTTCGCGCACCCCTTCTTCCACGCCGCAGAACGAATAGGCGGAGGCGTAGATGAACCGGTTCGGCAGCCAGTTCAGCCCTTCCACGTAACCGCTGCCGCCCGGGGCAAACATATACACGTCGGGCGACAGGAACACGTTCATCAGGCCGGTCACCTCGCTCTTGAACGCCAGCGACACCGCCTCGGTCACGTACGGGTAGCAGCCGTGCCCAAGCACCACCGGCATGGTCGAGTAGCGGCGCGCGACGCGATCGAAGCGCACCGGGTCGGTGTGGCTGATATCCGGGCCGGCCAGCGGACCGGTCATGAACAGCAGCGGCACCTTTAATTCCGCCACCTTCTCGTAGAACGGAAAGAGCCTCTCGTCGTCGGCATACATCGGCGTGCGCGCCAGCCCCGGCTCAACGCAAATGCCGACCAGGCCAAGCTCCTTGACCGCGGTGTCCAGCCCATCCAGGATCTCGTTCATCGGCTTGTCGAAATCCACGCCGGCAAGACCCAGCACGCGATTGTCCGTACGCTTGGTCAGCGCCGCCAGGTCGGTGTCCTCGATATGCACCGGCACCGGACGATTGACGGAATGGCGGCCGTTCATCACGCCGATGCGCACGCCCACGCTATCCATTTCGTCGATCAGCGCACGCAGTGCGCGTTCCTCCGAATGCGGGTAGGGCTCGGTGCTCACGGTGTAAGAGCGGGGAACGGGTTGCCCCAGGATGCGATTGACCGCGCCGACCACATTGGTCGTAAAGAACGTACGGTAGGGCCCGGTCGGCGGACGCAGGCGGAAGTCAATGATCTTACCGGCGAGGCGGGCAAGGCGGGGATCGGTCATGTTCAGTCTCCATGGCTCAGTGTAGGGGTTCGCGGGAGCGAAACGGACAGGCGCCCTAAGCCTGTAGGGACCAATATACTCGTCCTTTTTATTTATGTCGACATCAATCGACAGAAAATATCAAGCCGTTGCACATGAGAAGTTGCGATGCGTGCCGGCAATTACCAGGCACGGCCTGCCGCCATCTTACATGTCGACATTAATTATTTTTAGCTGCTACACTGACCGTGCCCGATGCTGCCGAAGCAGGTAACGACAGCTCGTCGACAACCGAGTGGAGGAACAGACATGAAAGCGGTACGCATATTTCCCGGAGCGGAAGGTGGCACCCTGAAGCTCGTCGATGTGCCAACGCCGGTCCCGGCCGCCGGCCAGATCCTGGTGCGCGTACGAGCATCGGGGCTGAACCGTGGCGAAATCAATATCGTCAAGCGCGCACGCGAAGGGCATCCCCTGCCCGCCGGCGTAGAATTCGCGGGGGAAGTCGCGGCCGTCGGCGCGGAGGTAGCCGGCTGGGAGCCGGGTGACAGAGTGATTGGCCACGGCAACGGTGGGCAGGCCGAGTACGTGCTGGCCGATCCGCTGGCGCTGATCCGCGTGCCCGGGACCCTGCCATGGGTGCAGGCGGCGGCGTTGCCCAATGTGCTGATCACCGCCCACGACGCCCTGATCACCAACGGCCAGCTGAAGCCGGGTGAGACCGTACTGGTCAATGCCGCGTCCAGCGGCATCGGGCTCGCCGCAATCCAGATCGCCCGTGCCATGGGCGCGGGAATGGTGATCGCCACGTCGCGATCGGCGGCCAAAGTGGAGCAACTCAGGCAGCTCGGCATTGAGCATGTCATTGACATTTCCAGGCAAGACCTGCTGGAAGCCGTCATGAAGCTCACGGGCAATCGCGGCGTCGACATTGTCATCGACTCGGTGGGCGGCACGGTTTTCGAAACCAACCTCCAATGCCTGGCGGTCAAGGGGCGGCTGGTCAATATTGGCCGGCTTGGCTCCAGCACCGCGGCCATCAATCTGGAACTGCTGTGGTTGCGGCGCCTGAAGCTGATCGGCGTCACCTTCCGCACGCGCACCGAGGCGGAACGCCTTGCCTGTGTGCAGGCATGCGCGAATGACCTGGTGCCCCACCTGAATGCGGGCCGTCTGTCGCTGCCGATCGATCGCAGCTATCCCCTTGAGGATATCGCGCAGGCGCACGCCTACATGGAGACCGACCAGCATATCGGCAAGATCGTCCTGACTGTCGACCAGGCTTCGGCCTGACCATGGGAGCACATCCATCATGCAAGTGCCATCGCACCTCGACAAGTTCAGGCGGCTCAGTTCCCTGCGCCAGCGCTTCGATCCGCTGGAGGACTTCGAACTCTGGTTCTGGACGACACTCACCGCCGGCACCAACGCGCTCAACGCCAGCCTGCACCTGGCAGGGCTCACCAGCGACGACCCGGTGTTCTCCACCATCCCCGGCGTGCACATGGTGCGCCAGGCAGACGGAAGCTACGCCAGGGCGCTACGCGGCCCTGGCGACGTCAGCCACGTGGGCTGGCCACCGATTGAAGGCGAGATCCCGGCTCCGATCCGGTCCCTGGAGCACGCGCTCGAGGCGATCGAGCGCTATCGGGACCCCTGCATCCGCGAGGGCGTCGCGGCGACGTCGGAGATTGTCAGGGCATGCGACCACGCCTTTGCCGAGGTCACATCGATCGTGCAGCACTACTGCGAAGGGAGCCAGCAATGAATCCGGAATCACATCGCCGCGTTGCCGAACGTATCGAACGTTCGCTTGCGGTCTGCCGCGACGACGACTGGGAGATGCAGATCGAAGCCGCCATGCTTGCCGGCACCCACTGGGCGAACTATGCGCTCCACCGGCACGGCGTGTCGGAGCATGGCACGGATATCGTCCATACCAGCATGCTGGTGGTCAACACCTTGCGCAAGTACTCGATTGTCGAGCCCGACGTGCTGCGTGCCCTTGGGGAAATCGAGGAACTGCGCCCGCTCTTCGTCCGCGGAGACGTCGAGGGCGGACGGGCGGCGGCACGGCACGCGCTGACCCTGCTGCAGCAGATCGGCGAGCGGGCCCGCCGTGCCGGCTGAGCCCGGATCACAATCCATCAGGACGAAACGACAGAGGAGACATCCATGCTCGGTCAAATGATGCAACAACCGTTGCTGATCTCATCGCTGCTCCAGCATGCCGAGCGGCATCATGGCAGGCAGGAGATCGTCTCGCGCCGCACCGAAGGCGACATCCACCGCTATACCTTTGCGCAGATGGCATCGCGGTCCCGCCGTCTTGCCAAGGCGCTGCGCGAGCTTGGGGTCGAGGCCGGCGAGCGGGTCGGGACACTGGCGTGGAACGGCTATCGGCACCTGGAGCTGTACTTCTCGGCTTCCGGATCGGGAGCCGTGCTGCATACGCTCAATCCCCGGCTCCATCCCGACCAGCTCGCCTGGATCGTCGAGCATGCGCAGGACCAGGTGCTGTGCTTCGACCTGACATTTCTCCCGCAGATTGAGGCGCTCGCTGGCCGGCTCGCTTCGGTCAGGCACCTGGTAGTCATGACGGACCGCGCCCACATGCCGGTCTCCAGCCTCAGGCTGGTGTGCTACGAAGATCTGGTCGGCGCGCAGGATGACCACTACAGCTGGCCCGCCTTCGACGAGAATCGGGCGTCATCCCTGTGCTACACCAGCGGCACCACCGGCAATCCGAAAGGCGTACTGTACAGCCATCGATCGACGGTGCTGCATGCATACGGCGGCGCCCTCCCCGACTCCATGAACCTGTCCGCCAGCGACTGCGTCCTGCCCGTGGTGCCAATGTTCCACGTCAATGCCTGGGGCTTGCCCTATTCCGCCTGCATGGTGGGAGCGAAGATCGTCTTTCCCGGCCCCGCGCTCGACGGCAAGTCGCTCTACGACTTGTTCGAAGCCGAACAAGTCACCATGTCCGCCGGCGTGCCGACCGTGTGGCAAGGGTTGCTGGATCACGTCATCGCAGGCGGGCTGCGTTTCAGCGCCATGAAGCGCACCGTGATCGGCGGATCCGCCTGCCCGCTGGCAATGCTGCGCGCCTTCGAGGAGGACTATGGCATCCACGTCATCCACGGATGGGGCATGACCGAGACCAGCCCGTTCGGCTCGGCCGCCGTATTGACCGGGGCGCAGCGGCGTCTGCCGCCCGAGCAAAGATATGCGATCCAGGCCAAGCAAGGGCGCTGCGTTTTCGGCATCGACCTCAAGGTGGTCGACGACAGCGGCGCGGAATTGCCACGGGACGGCACCTCTGCAGGTCACCTCCTGGTGTGCGGCCCCTGGGTGCTTTCCCAATATTATCGGCAAGACGGCGACAGTCCCCTCGTGGATGGCTGGTTTCCGACCGGCGATATCGCCACCATCGATGCCGACGGCTTCATGCAGATTACCGACCGGACCAAGGATGTCATCAAGTCCGGCGGAGAATGGATCAGCTCGATCGAACTGGAGAACATCGCCATGGGCCATCCCGAGGTGTCCATGGCGGCGTGCATCGGCGTGGCGCACGCGAAGTGGGATGAGCGCCCTCTGCTGGTTGTGGTGCGCAAGCCGGACAGCGCCATGAAACGCGAACAACTGCTCGACTACTTTTGCGGCAAGATCGCGAAATGGTGGACGCCGGACGATGTGGTCTTCGTTGACGAGATTCCTTTGGGGGCGACCGGGAAAATGCTGAAGGGTCCGCTGCGGGAGCGCTACCAGCGGCATTTCCTGCATGCGCGCCAGGGGAACACCCACTGATCAGTGGGTGACGCCTGGAAATCCGAGACGGCCGCGCAAGCGCGGCCGTTTTTGCGTCTGGTCAACGCCCAGGAACCCACTGCTCAACTGCTGCTCGCTCCCGGGCAGATCGGCGCTGAATGCCTGGGTCGGCATCCGACCGCGGGTGGGCGGCCAGCCAGCCGCCCTCCCGCGGTCATCAGGCCGCGGCCTTGACCATGTCCTCGACCACCTTCTTGGCGTCGCCGAACACCATCATGGTCTTGTCCATGTAGAACAGCTCGTTGTCCAGCCCGGCGTAGCCGGCGGCCATCGAACGCTTGTTCACAATGATGGTCTTGGCCTTGTACGCCTCCAGGATCGGCATGCCGGCGATCGGCGACTTGGGGTCGTTCTTGGCCGCCGGGTTGACCACGTCGTTGGCGCCCAGCACGAGCACCACGTCGGCCTGGCCGAACTCGCTGTTGATGTCTTCCATCTCGAAGACCTGGTCGTAGGGCACCTCGGCCTCGGCCAGCAGCACGTTCATATGACCCGGCATGCGGCCCGCCACGGGGTGGATCGCGTACTTCACGGTCACGCCCTTTTCCGTCAGCTTCTCGGTCAGTTCCTTGAGCGCGTGCTGCGCGCGCGCCACCGCCAGGCCGTAGCCCGGCACGATGATCACGGTCTCGGCATTGCCCATCAGGAACGCCGCATCGTCGGCGGAGCCCGCCTTCACATTGCGCTGCGCCTGCGCGCCGGCGGCCGCGCCTGCCGACGCATCACCGCCGAAGCCGCCCAGGATCACGTTGAAGAACGAACGGTTCATCGCGCGGCACATGATGTACGAGAGGATGGCACCGCTTGATCCCACCAGCGAGCCCGCGATGATCAGCATCGGGTTGTTCAGCGAGAAGCCGATACCCGCCGCCGCCCAGCCCGAGTACGAATTCAGCATCGACACCACCACCGGCATGTCGGCACCGCCGATCGGGATGATGATGAGCACGCCCAGCACGAAGGCGATCGCCAGCATGATCAGGAACGGCATCCACGCCTGGGTGAGGAAGAACGCAGTGCCGGCGCCGATCATCACAATGGCCAGGGCCAGGTTCAGCCAGTGCTGGCCGGCGAACGCCACCGGCGCGCCCTGGAACAGGCGGAACTTGTAGCGGCCGGCCAGCTTGCCGAAGGCGATCACCGAGCCCGAGAACGTGATCGCGCCGACGAAGCAGCCGATGAAGAGCTCGATGCGGTTGCCCAGCGGAATCAGGTGTGAGCCCGCCGGCGCGATGCCGAACGCGGCCGGCTCGGCCACGGCCGCCACCGCGATGCACACTGCCGCGAGACCGATCAGCGAGTGCATCGCCGCAACCAGTTCGGGCATCTTGGTCATCTCGACGCGCTTCGCCAGGCAGGCGCCGATGCCGCCACCAACCACCAGCGCCGCCAGGATCAGCGAAACGCCCGACGACTGCGCCGTGCCCGCCGCCGCGAACTCGGCCCTGAGCCTGGCAATCAGCGCCACCGTGGTCAGCACCGCCACCACCATGCCGGCGATGCCGAAGGCGTTGCCCTTGCGGGCAGAGGCCGGATGCGACAGGCCTTTGAGGGACTGGATGAAGCAGACCGAAGCCCCCAGATAGGCAAGGGTCACCATGTTCATGGACAGGCCGTTCATTGTGCTGCCTCCGCCAGTTTGCCGTCGGCGCGGGCCGCTGCCTTCTGCACCGGTCTCGGCGCCTTCTTCCTGAACATCTCCAGCATGCGTTGCGTGACCAGGAAGCCGCCGAACACATTGACCGCAGCCAGTGCCACCGCCAGCGTGCCCATGGTCCGGCCGACATAGCCTTCGGTCAGGCCCGCGGCCAGCATCGCGCCGACGATGATGATGGCCGAGATGGCATTGGTCACGGCCATCAGCGGCGTATGCAGCGCGGGGGTGACCGTCCAGACCACGTGGTAGCCCACGTAGATCGCCAGCACGAAAATAATCAGGTTAATCACCGTATGGCTTACGATTTCCATCGCAGTCTCCTTAACTGGCCAGCGCCATTTCGTCACGCCCGGTCATCAGGCAGGCAGCGACGATGTCGTCTTCCTGATTGACAACCAGCTTCCCATCCTTGTCCAGGATCAGCTTGAGGAAATCCAGCACGTTGCGGGCATAGAGCGCCGAGGCGTCGGCCGCCACCATGCTGGCCAGGTTGGTGTGCCCGATGATGATGACGCCGTTGTGGTTGACCACCTCGTCGGCCACCGTCAGCGGGCAGTTGCCGCCCTGCACGGCGGCCAGGTCCACCACCACCGAGCCCGGCTTCATCTGCTGCACGGTCGCTTCCTGCAGCGGCACCGGCGCCTTGCGGCCCGGGATCAGCGCCGTGGTGATGACGATGTCGGCCTGGATCGCGCGCTGGTGCACCAGCTCGGCCTGGCGCTTCATCCAGTCCGGCGGCATCGGGCGGGCATAGCCGCCCACGCCCTGCGCGATCTCGCGCTCTTCATCGGTCAGGAACGGCACGTCGAGGAACTTGCCGCCCAGCGATTCGATCTGCTCCTTGACCGCGGGGCGCACGTCGGAGGCCTCGATCACCGCGCCCAGCCGCTTGGCCGTGGCAATGGCCTGCAGGCCTGCCACGCCGGCGCCCAGGATCAGCACGCGCGCGGCCTTGACGGTGCCGGCGGCGGTCATCAGCATCGGCATGAAGCGCTGGTAGTGGCGCGCGGCCACCAGCACGGCCTTGTAGCCGGCGATATTGGCCTGCGACGACAGCACGTCCATGCTCTGCGCGCGCGTGGTGCGCGGCGCGGCTTCCAGCGCAAAGGCGGTGATACCGGCAGCCGCCATGCGCGCCTGGTTCTGGACATCAAACGGGTTCAGCATGCCGACCAGTGCCGCACCGGGCCGCATCTGCGCCAGCTCCACGATATCGGGCGCCCGCACTTTCAGCACCAGGTCCGCGCCCAGCGCCTCGGCGGCCGTGCCGATGCGAGCGCCGGCCGCCTCATATGCCGCGTCGGTCTGGCTCGCGCGCACCCCTGCGCCCGCCTGCACCAGGACCTGGTGGCCCTGTGCCACAAATTTCCTGACCGTTTCGGGGGTGGCGGCAACCCGCTGCTCTCCCGCCTGGATTTCGATTGGAATGCCTATTTTCATAGCACCTTCACTTCACACGAGTTAATGATCATTCGCAGCTCACCACGACCGTGCCAAGCTTGCTGCGCGCCTCGACTTCGGCGTGGGCCAGTGCCGTCTCCCGCAGCGGGAATACCTTGTGCACGGCGTGAACAGCGTCCGGCACCTCGGCCAGCCATCGCGTCAGCCCTTGCTGCGCCTCTCTGCGCAGCGATGGCGCGATATCGGGCATATACAGGCCGCGCAGGCTGATGTTCTTGCGTATCAGCCGGGCCAGCGGCAATGCGTGGCTGGAGTCGGGGCCCACGGCGTAAGAAATCCAGTGCGCGTGATTTGCCGCCACCTCCAGGCACAATGCCAGGTTCCCGATGGCATCTACATCCACGATGTGCTCCACGCCCTTGCCCGCCGTCGCCTCGAAAATTCGCGCGGCTGCATCGGGCATGGTGTAGTCGATGACCGCGTCCGCCCCACCACGCTCGGCGTGCGCCTTCTTCTCCGGTGAACTGACCGTCGCGATCACGCGCGCGCCCGCCCATTTGGCGAGTTGCACGGTGTAATGCCCCACCGCGCCGGCGGCCCCCGTGACCAGAACGGTCTTCCCCGCGATCGGCCCCGCCAGGAACAGGCTGCAGTAAGCGGTCAGGCCAGGAATGCCCAGGCAAGCGCCCTGCGTGAATGCGATCGCTTCAGGCAATGGTTGTGTAAGCTCCAGGGGCAAGCAGATGTATTGCGCAGCGGTTCCAAACGGCCTGCCCCGCTGGCCGAAGCAGATCCACACGCGCGCACCCACCATGTTCGAATCAATGCCCGGCCCGACGGCGTCGATCATGCCCGCCCCGTCGCTATGGGGAACGATGCGCGGGAACTCCATGGTGTGCATGCGTCCCGCGCGCCGGTTGGCATCCGCGGGATTGACCGCTGATGCGTAAAGGCGAACACGCACCTCGCCTGGGCCAGGCTGCGGCGTCGGCAATTCCCCATGCTGCAATACCTGCGGCGCCGGCCCTTGCCGGTCGTACCAGACCGCCATCATGGCAAGCACCTCCGTCCAGACCGCAAGGCCCCGGTCAGGCCAGGCCTTGTGATGCGAAGGAATCGCCCCCACCCTGTCTGGCCAAATTGATGACGTTCCATCTGAGTCTCCTCGCAGTTCCGTGAATCGACATGGGTCCCGGCCATCGCAACTATACACTCACTGTTGTTTTTGTCGACATAAATAGACTATGCTTGCCTGAACCTGGAACGCAACGTCGGCTCGCCGCGCGTCCAGTCAGCGCCCGCCGATCGGACGGGCAGTCAAGACCAGGCAAGGAGATGTGTATGGCTGTGAAGATCACGCCCACTACGGGTTCCGTCGGCGCATCGGTCGATGGCATCAACCTGAACGAACCGCTTGACGATGCGCAGTTCGAGCTTCTGCAGCGCGCGTTCCTGGACCATTGCACGCTGGTCTTCAGAGGTCAGCATATTCAGCCCCGAGAGCAGCTGGCCTTTGCCAGTCGCTGGGGCGAGCCCGTCGTCACCGCAATGCTCCAGCCCCTCGACGGCTATCCGGAAGTGGTGCAGATCACCAAGATCCCGAAGGAAACTGCATCCACCGAAGCGTGGCACTATGACGCCCCCTTCACCGCGGTGCCACCGAAGGTTTCGATCCTGAGCGCCGTCCATGTGCCTCACGGTGGGGACACGATGTGGTCGAATCAGTATCTTGCCTACGAACGGCTGTCTCCCGGGCTGCGCGAGACACTCCAGGGATTGAAACTGCGCTTTCGCGGCTCGCGGCTCGGACGCATGCTCGGGGTCGCGGAAAAGGACATACCGCAGGCAGTGCATCCGATCGTGCGCACGCATCCCGAAACGGGACGCCAGGCCTTGTATATCGCCCACGACGAAAACGTGCTTGGGATCGAAGGGTGGACCATGGAAGAAAGCCGCCCGCTGCTCAACTACCTTTACCAGCACTCCACCACCCCAGACAATGTCTATCGGCACATCTGGAGCCGCGGCGACGTTGTCATGTGGGATAACCGCTGCACCATGCACTACGCCGTGCACGACTACGGAAGCCAGGAGCGTGTGCTCAATCGCGTTACGCTGAAGGGGGAAGTTCCGATGTAAGAGGGAGCATATCCGGTGCGCGCGCAGCCAGGTTGCAGAACGCTGCGCGGCACCCCGGCAATCCCCGTTCGCGAGACGAACGGGGATGATTAAACCAGGCGCTCAGAAGATATGGCGGATGCCAAGTGCAACCCCAAGCATCGAAGACTGGCCCGCACCGAGTGCATAGCTGTTGCCCAGCGCGAGACTGGTCGCATACCCGGTTGCCGCGGAATCCAGCGCCAGGCCCGCATGCTTGGCATAGGCCGTCGTCAGATAGACATCGGTGCGCTTCGACAAGGCATAGTCAGCGATAAAGGCAATCTGCCAGGGGTTGGTGAAATTGGGGCTTCCCGCCAGGCTCTTGACGTCCTGGTAGTTGTACTCAAGTGTCAGGGTGAGATCATTCAAGACCTTGTAATTGCCGCCGACCCAGTAGAAGTCATCTCGCAGCAACAAGGCGCCATTCTGGTCACGATTCTGTCCCCAGCGATAGCCGGCGCTGACATTGGCCTTGTCGGTACCAAAGTTGGCCATCACGGCAGCCTTCTTGTAGGTGCCGGAGCCGGTGCCGATGGTCGGGTTCCACTGGTCGTAGCCCACGCCCAGCCTGAAGAGGCCGGCGCCGTATGACAGCGCTGCGCCGTAGCCCGTGTCGCGGCGAAACTCCCCCGGGACTTCGCCGTTGCCGCCGGCGGTGACGGCAGTCGGACTGGTTCGCGGCAGGGTCAGGCCGGCGCCGAACGTCCAATGCGCCATCGCTGTCAGTGGACCGAACACGCCGGTGTACTTGACGGTATTGTCCTCCCGATAGTTGAAGCCGGTAATCAGCGCGGCCGGTTCATACTGGGTGGCAAAGCGTGCCGGAACGAAGTTCGCCACGGTACTGAACAGCGATGTGTACTGGCGGCCGAAGATAAGCTGACCGTAGTTCGTCTGCAAGCCGACAAAGGCCTGGCGGCCGAACAAGCGCCCCCCCTGTTGCGCCAGGCCGGAATCGATATTGAAGCCGCCTTCGAGCGCGAAGACGGACTTCAGCCCCCCGCCAAGATCCTCGGTGCCGCGCAGGCCCCAGCGTGAGCCCGAAAGGCCTCCGGAATTCTCGCGAAAGACATTGTTCGCCGGCCCCGGATTGAAGTTATTGCTTGCCTGAGGCGGAGCGCCGACGTGATTGACATATTCCACATTGGCGTCAGCCACCCCATACAACGTGACGCTGGACTGCGCCTGGACCGCGCCGCAGGCACAGCACGCGGCAACGGCCAGAATGGTTTTCTGCATCTTGTTTTCTCCTCCATTGATGTAGTGCAACGTCTTCTGGGGACTTGCTCAGGCGCGATCCCCGTCTGTCTTGCAGAAGGCTTCTTCCCGGGAACGTGCGGATGAATGGTTCCGACAGCGCGCGCCGTTCTTCAGGAAGGTCCTTTCTGTCCTCGTTCCTGCGACTGAGCTACCAATGATGTCCGCAGGGAGGCGTTGGCCGCCACTATAGCGCCATTATTAATTGATGTCGACATTATGCAGATTATAGGGAATCCGCGAATGGCAGGAAGTTGACGGATGTGGCCGCTCCCGGCTGTCCACCGGGACGATGGCCCATATGGCAATGGGCGGACTGCTGTCACGCAGAACCGCCCATCGTTTGGGTTGTCAGGCGATCGCCTGGATGTCGCAACCGCTACGCTGCTCAGTTCTCGATCTTGATATCCGAGCTCGTGGCAATTTGCTTCCAGACGTTCAGGTCCGTAGCGACGATGTCTCGAAATTGCTTCTGAGTCTTGACGGGAGGCGGTTCAAAATTCATGTTCTTCATCAGTTCCTTGAGACCCTCCGAACCTTGAATCTTGTTGACCTCGTCCGCCAGGCGGGCAACGATGGCTGCATCGGTACCAGGCGGGGCGAACATCCCGAACCACCCCACCGTATCGAACTGGAATCCCTGCTCGCCCAGGGTCGGGACGTCCAGCAACTGCGGAGCACGAACATTGCCGCTGACGGCAATACAACGAATCCTTTCCGACCGCAGCAATGGCAGTGGCGCGACCGGATCCGCCCAGCCAATCTTCAAGACGCCCGCCGACATCTCCGCCAGCAACTGCGGGACGGACCGATAGGCCACGTGACTCATCTTCATGCCTGTCTTTGTCTTTAACCACTCCATCATCAGGTTTCCGGATGAGCCATTGGCCCAGGTGCCGTATGTGTACTGCCCGGGGTTAGCCTTGACCAACTCCACCAGTTCGCGCAAATTGCTAACGGGCAGGTCCTTGTTGACGATGAGCAGTACGCCGCCTGCCGCAGTCTGTGCAATGGGCAAAAGGTCGCGCGTCGGATCGAACGTGATACTCCTGATGACTGCAGGCGCAACCACCGCGAACGAGGCATTCGTGTACAGCAACGTGTAGCCATCCGGAGCGGCCTTTACCACCGCGTTAGTGCCGATCATGCCGCTGGCGCCCGGCTTGTTCTCAACCACGACAGACTGCCCCAAGGCATGGCCGAGCCGTTGCGCCATTGCCCTTGCCATGACATCCGATCCGGAACCCGCTGAAGCCGGCACGATCATGTGGATCGGTCGATCCGGCCACTTCCCGACCAATGGTCCGGCAAAGCTTTGCGGCCCTCCGCACAACGCAGCCACCGTTAGTGAGAGCGATGCCAAAAGTCTTCTGACTGACGCCATGTCCCCTCCTGTGTGAGTTCTCACATCAATTCATCGACACTCATTCATGTCGACAGGAATAGTAGATGCTTATCTTGTCGACATCAATAAAAACGCGATGATGAGACTTCTCAAGCCATGGGGACCAGAGCGAAGGTGTGAAAGCAACAGGCGTGCGCAGTGCCGCTACCGGCGGCGGGCCTGCGCCTGTTGCAGGTCGTGCTGATCATGCCAAGCGGCGTGTTCCCGACTTTCTCGCGCGCCCCTCCCGAGGCTGCACACCAGGGGTTGGCTTACCTGGACGCAATTCTTCCGGTTCCGTGGCCCTGGACGATGACGGTGTCGTTCACGTCTGCGATGGTCGTCGCGCCAAGCATGGCCATGTTTCGATCGACCTCATCGCGCAAGAGCGTGATGGCGTGGCGAACGCCTTCGGCTCCCCCAACGGCCGCAGCGTAAATAAAGGGCCGTCCCAGGAAGACGAAGCGGGCTCCCAGTGCCAACGCCTTCAGGACATCACCGCCGCGACGGATACCGCTGTCCATCATGACGGTTGTCTTGTGGGCGACTGCCTCGCAGATCTCCGGCAGGACTGCCAGCGGTTCCACGGCGCCGTCCAGTTGGCGCCCACCGTGATTCGAGACAATGATGCCGTCGGCGCCCAGGGCGACAGCGCGTTCGGCGTCGGACTTATGCAAAATGCCCTTGATGACCAGGTTGCCGCGCCATCTTTTCCGGATTCGTTCGATATCCGTCCAGCTCAGGTGATCGCGCCCTGTCGTATCGCGAATGGCGGAGGCCGACAGGATCGGTGCGCCGCGAGACGCAAAGGAATTCTCAAAATGCGGCATCCCGCTCGAAATAAGCGTTCTGGCGAACGTCCCGGCCAGCCAGCGCGGCCGGAACACGCCATCGAATGCCAGACGCACAGATGGTCGCAAGGGCAAGGAGAAGCCGGTACGTACGTTATTCTCCCGGTTGGCCCAGACAGGGATATCCACCGTCAGGACAAGCGTTTCGAACCCGGCCGCTTCAATCCGGTCGATCAGCGCGTCCCTGCGCGTGGCGTCACCTGGCAGGTACGCCTGAAACCACGTGCCTGGCGCGGCCGCGTGAACGGTTTCCATCGGAATCAGCGACGTGCCGCTCATGATGGCGGGTATCCGCTCTTCCCGCGCCGTTTGCGCGAGGACCACATCGCCGCGGTAAGCGGCAATCGCACTGATTCCGACGGGCGCCACGCCAAAGGGCGCAGCGTAGCGTTGCCCGAAGATCTCGGTCGCCTGCGACCTTCCCGACACGTCGACCAGGACTTTTGGACGAAACCTGAACTCGTCGAAAGCGGTCCTGTTCGCGGCAAGCGACCTTTCATCCTCCGCGGCGCCGGCAATATAGCCAAAGATCGGGCGCGGCAGCATCCGCTTTGCCGCGACTTCAAAATCGGCAAGCGAGAGGATCGGCCGCAGTCGCCGATGAAGCTGACGATTGACGCCGTAGGCAGGCTTGGCAGGTTTTCCAGTGCTTGCAACGGCCTGGCTTCTTGCAACTTCGGTTTGAGATGTCATCATGATTTGAAGCTTCTGTCAGGCCCAACCGCTGTCACTGTCAGCCACGCCGGATCACATTGATAATTAGGCGAACGTGCCTCGCTGGCGCATCAACTCACGGAACAGGGCCTCATTCCTTTCGAACGGCGCACGCCCGTGGAGGTAGAAGTAGTTGTTCAGGACAACCAGGTCGCCGACGGGCAGCGACACTTCCCTGGTTCCCGGCGAAGCCTCCATGGAAGTCGACAGGTCGTTCAGGAATGCGGCCTCCTCGCGATTGCGAGGCTGTACAAACTGATCGATGAAGGACATCGACAAGCCAAACTCGTTCTGGAAGAAGAGCGGGCGCTCAACCCTTTCGCTGACATTCTTGGACCCCGGCGCCTTGTAGAGGAAAGGCTGCGTCCCGAGACGGTGACTGACAAACCGGTCACGCCCTTCCCAATCGTCCAGATGCAGGAATCGGGACTCGCCGCCGATTGCATTCTGTTCCGCAAATTTCATCATCAACAGCCAGTCCGTCGCTTCGGTAACGAAGGTGCCGTCGGTGTGCATCGTAAAGAGTCGATAGGCCTGGCGCAGATAGGAGTCGCTGTCGTCCGTATGCTTGACCAGGAAGCGAGCATAGTAAGTGCCCGACATCGAATCGTGGTTGCTGGGCCCCAGGAGATGCCCGATGGCAGTGCCGAAGCGAACGAAATCGTCGGCGTCCGTCGTCAGGCCCTGGAGGCCTACGGTAAAGCCACCGTGCTGCCGATCCTTCACGATCTCGTTGATGGTTATAGCGAAGTCTTCGCCGACATGCTTCGCGAGTACGTCCGCGAGCTCGTAACGCATGAAGGGGACATACTCCAGGTTCTGAACATCGACCTTGCGTACGTCATGCAGGAACCCAAGCAGAGCATCGCGCTCAACGGTCACATGCAGGATGCGATGGTGATCAGGGTGGGCAGACAACTGGAAGCGGCACTCGTCTTGGCTGGCAAGCACTGCCGCAGGAAGCGGGGCATTCATCGTTAGCTCTCATGGATGTGGTATGGCGTTATTTCATCTGGATTCTTTGATATGATCCAGATGGAAGTCTGTAATCTTTGTTCCGGAATCGAGATTAAAACGATGATTGACGTTCGCCAGCTGCAGAGCTTCCTCGCCGTGGCGGAAGAGCTTCACTTTGCGAAGGCGGCAGACCGCCTGGGGGTCGCACAGTCAGGGCTCAGCACCCAGATCCAGCGCCTTGAGCAGGATCTGGGGGTCACGCTCCTGAACCGCAACAAAAGGAAGCCGGTGTCACTTACCGACGCGGGGCACCTGTTCCATGCCGAGGCTGTCGCTGCGTTGCGGCACATTGAGCGAGCCGACCAGGTGGGACGCCTGGCTGCCCGAGGGCTGGCTGGCGTCATCCGTGTCGGCTATGTCGCATCTGGCGCAAGCAGCGGCCTGTTGTCCATGATGCTGAGCGAATTTCGGAAATCACATGAGATGGTCCGCATCGAAGTCGTGCCAATGGAAACCCCAAGGCAGCTCGAAGCGCTCAGCGACGGCCAGATCGATGTGGGAATTGTCAGGCCCAGACGGCTCTATCCGACTGGCGTTGTCACGAAAGTCGTACAGACTGAACGGCTGCTGGCTGCCATGACAGAAAGCCATCCCCTTGCAAGGCGAAGGACCATTTCAGCGCGCGCGCTGGCGGATCAGTCCTTCATCGTCCCGCAGTTTGCCGACGAGGAAGGATTCGGATCCGCGTTATCCGCCCTGGGCGAAGCCGGCGGGTTCACGCCGCATCTGGAATATCGCGTCCAGGATTTCATCTCGGCAATTTGCCTCGCGTCTGCGGGATATGGAGTGGCCATCGTGCCCGAGTCAATGCAGAAGTTTTCCCAGCCAGGTATCTTCTACACGCAGATCGCCGACTTTAAGCTCTCGGTGCACCTGGTGCTGGCTCACAGGCGTCGGGAGATCTCCCCGGCGGTACGGGCATTTGTGCATGTCGGCACCGAGATGTTCAATGACCGGGCATCCTAGCCTCGCATACTTTGCCGGATACCTGTCCATCACAAGGAGAGAAAATGGAAGACAACAGCGACGACCTGCGCATCGTTCTGCATGCGACCCACCGCCGCCGCGCTAGCCCGGGCGCGTAGCAACGCACCAACCTGAGCAAGAACTCGCCCCAGACGACCGTTCGCATCGTTGTGAATTCCGAGGCCGTGGAGGCCGCGCTGGACGTGCCGGATTCCTCTTCCGACGCCCTCACCCTGGTCTGTCCCAACACGCTGGCCAAGATCGGCCGGGAGGCGCGCGCGCCATTTACCGTGCTGCCCGAAGGTGCCGTGCTCGCGCTGGCGCGGATGCAGCGTGAGGGTTGGTGCTACGTTCGTGCCTGATCGGCCTGCTGCCCTGACGCTGGCCGCCCCGGCGTGTCACAGAAGTCGCCAGGTCGTTGATTTACCGGATCTTTTTCGCAACTCTGGGCTGGCGTCCTCACTGCACTTCACGACAGATGACGTACGGTCATCTGTCCCATGACAATCCATCCTTTGTCAGCCCTGCCACGGAAGCCGTTTAATGCGTCGACCGCAATAGTTCACCGCGCGGCTCTGCTGATTGAGCAGGCCGTTCAGCGACTTCACCCGGTAGCGATAGACAAGAAGCATGCTGGTCATTCTAAATCTGGATTGCTTGCTGCCGGCAGCACTCCTTCCACTCCCCGCCCTGAAGGGCCCTGAAGGGCGGGGTTTCTCGGAGCAAGTCTGATGATCTTGGGTAAGACACTGGAGAGCTGGTATGCAACGCATCCGCTGATCCGGGATCTGGTCGAGTGCCAGGAAACCAGCTGGTTCAATCCCGGCACCGCGCCGGCCGCCGATGCCTTGCAGGATGTCGGCCTGACCGCGGACGATGTCGCGGACGCGAGCGCCCGCCTGGCTCGCTTTGCCCCGTACATTGCGCGGGTGTTCCCGGAAACGGCCGGCAGCGGCGGCATGATCGAATCGGACATTCGTCCTCTGCGCGCACTGCAGCAGGCCTTGTGCCAGCAGTACGGCGTCGAACTGAACGGCACCATGTGGCTGAAGACGGATAGCCATCTGCCTATCTCCGGCTCAATCAAGGCCCGTGGCGGCATCTACGAAGTGCTCAAGCACGCGGAGGATGTCGCGCTTGCAGGTGGTTTGCTCCGGGCAGGAGACGACTACGCCGGACTGGACAGCGAACAGGCGCGCGCGCTCTTCAGCGGCCGCAAGATCGCGGTCGGCTCGACCGGCAATCTGGGCTTGTCCATCGGCATCATGGGTTCGACGCTCGGCTTTCAGGTGATCGTCCATATGTCGGCCGATGCGCGGCAGTGGAAGAAGGACAAACTGCGATCGCACGGCGTCACGGTCGTCGAGCACGAGCACACGTCCGACTATAGCGTGGCGGTCGCGGAAGGCCGCAGGCAGGCCGATGCCGATCCCACCTGCCACTTCATCGACGACGAGAACTCAACCAATCTGTTCCTCGGGTACGCGGTTGCGGCGGAGCGACTGAAGGCGCAACTGGCCAGCGCCGGTGTGGTGGTCGACAACGAGCATCCGTTGTTCGTGTACTTGCCCTGCGGCGTCGGCGGCGGTCCCGGTGGCGTGGCGTTTGGACTGAAGCTCGCGTTCGGCGATGCGGTGCATTGTGTCTTCGCCGAACCCACCCACTCGCCGTGCATGTTGCTCGGCGTTTATACGGGCCTGCATGACGAAGTGTCCGTACAGGACTTCGGCATCGACAACGTTACCGCTGCCGATGGCCTGGCGGTCGGGCGCGCGTCGGGGTTCGTCGGCAAGGCGATGCAACGTCTGCTGGATGGCTACTATACGGTCAGCGATGAATCACTGTACCGACTGCTCGCCGTGATGGAGCAAAGCGAAGGCGTCTGCCTGGAGCCGTCCGCGCTCGCGGGCGTTCCCGGAATCATGAGAGTCCTGGGCGAGCAACAAGGTTATCGTGCGCGCGCCGGCCTGAGCGCGCAATCCCTCGCGCAGGCGACCCATCTGGTCTGGGCAACTGGTGGTAGCATGGTTCCACCCGACGAGATGAAAGCCTACCTGGCCAAGGGTCGCGCGTTGCTCGAAACGTGAAACGACTTCCACGCGGCTTGTCGGTTCAAGGAAACCATCGCCTTGCTGAACCTTCCTCCCCGCGCTGGCTCCCGGCTTAACAGCAGCCAGTTTGCCAACCTCCATACGTTCCTGGTGGCGGCCCGGCACCTCAGCTTCGCCCGCGCCGCCGACGAGCTTTGCCTGACGGCGAGCGCGGTGAGTCACCGCATCAGCCGGCTGGAAAGCGCGCTGTCGATACGGCTGTTCGTGCGCCTGACGCGCCAGGTGCGCCTCACCGAAGAGGGCGAGCGCATCTTCTGGATTCTGCAGAATGCAGTGGGCGATCTGTCCGAGGCATTGCAGCAGTCGTCGCAAGCTGACATCGCGGGCGCGATCGTCCTGTATGCGAGGCCTTCCGTGGCGCAATGCTGGCTGGTGCCCCGCCTGGCCGATTTCGCGCGACGCTATCCGCTGGTGTCGGTGGATCTGCGTGTCGGGAACGAAAGCGTCGACTTCCGGACCCGAAACATCGATCTCGCACTCTATTACGCCAGCGGAGATTTCCCCGGGCTGACCGGCCTGAAGCTGATGGAGGAGCAGATGGCACCGGTCTGCAGTCCCGAGTACGCAAAACGCCATCGTCTGGTGGACAGGCCTGGCAATTTGCAGCACTGCACGCTGCTGCACGACTCGCTTGCATGGGAAAACGCCTCGCACGACGCGGAATGGAGGCTGTGGGCGCGCCAGCACGGCATGGAAGCATCGCTGCCCACCTGTCATTTCACGTTCGACAGCTCCAACCTGTCAGTCATCGCCGCGATGAATCACGCCGGGATTGCCATTGGCCGACAACGATTGGTTCAGGAGCGGGTCAGTCGAGGCGAGCTTGTGCTTCCGCTGGGCGATTTTTCCAGATGCGGCCACTACGACTACTACCTGGTCCACCCGCCTCTCGATCCCGTTCCCCGGCGGCTACTGGTCTTTATGGATTGGCTGAGGGAATGCGCGGACGGGGCGCTGTCAACTTGACGATAGCGGGGCAACGCAGTGGCACGCGGAATACAAGACGCGGCTGGTGCCAGTCACCGGCGGCTGTCCTCGTGCTAGCATGAGTGCTGCCTCCAGCCCCGCCGCTCCGCTCTCTCATGACCACCCTATACGCAACCCTCGGCGTACTACCGACCGCGACCCTGGACGAGATCAAGCGCGCCTACCGTCGCGCTGCCATGAAATGGCACCCCGACCGCAACCTTGGCCGCGAGGCGGAGGCGCATACGGCATTCCAGGAAATCCGCGATGCCTACGCCATTCTTTCCGATGCCGTTCAGCGCCAGGTCTACGACGAGGTATTCGAGCGAGAGATGCAGCGCTGGCAGGCCGAATGCGAGGCGCAGCAGGAACAGGAGCGCGAGGCGCAACGCGCCGCGCAGGAACACTACGAGAAAATGGTCGCCATCGCCATGCGCTTTGCCGACGAGGGCCACAACCGCGACGTGATCTTCGGCGTGCTGCTTGGCCGGGATTGCCAGGCCGAACTGGCAGCACGCATCGCGGACAGCACCTGGGCATTGCAGGCGTCGCGCAGGGCAAATGAGCCAGCCACGGGCGCGCCCGACACCGAGGCTGCCGCAACGTCTGCCGGCGCGGCGTCAGCACGCGACGAGGGGACCCGACCCAGGCGCCATCCCGGCGCCTTCGATTCGTTCTGGCACGGCTTGTTCGGGATCCGCTCGTAGAGGCACGGCTAAGGACCTGGGCTAACGGAACTCACACCACCATTTCCAGACCCGGCGTCGGCCGGCGTTCCAGCAAGGCGGCCAGTCTGCGCAGCGCAGCCGATAATTGCGCGCGGTCATCCACGCCACCGAGCGAGATACGGATGGCATTCGGCGCGCTGGGCCCCTCCCAGAATGCGTCAGACGGCGTGACGCGCAGGTCCTCCGCCAGCGCGGCCCGGGTGAGCTGCTGCGCCGACCAGTGCTCCGGCAAGCGGTGCCATGCGTGGATGGCGCTGGGTGGGAGCTGGCCGATCCCGCTCAGCCATCGGCTTGCCAGCGCGCATCTGGCCAACGCTTCGGTCCTGATGCCGTCGAGCAGCTGCATGGCCGAGCCATCGTGGATCCATTGCGTCGCCAGGGCCGCGGTCATCGGTGCAGCCATCAGGGCGAAGGCCCGCAGCGATGCCAGCAGATCGTCGCCGCGCCTGCCCTCCGGCAGCATGACATACGCGGTGCGCAGCCCCGGACTGAGCGTCTTGGACAGGGTCGAGACATAGTACGTGCGCTCGGGAGCGAAGCTGGCCAGCGGCGGCGGCGCCGACGGTGTCAGCAGCCAGTAGGGATCATCCTCCAGCAAGGTGACATCACAGTGCTCCGCGGCCCTGGCAATAGCCTCCCTGCGTGAGGCCGGCATGGTGTGCGTAGTGGGATTCTGGGCGGTCGGATTGAGGTAGGCCAGCGTCGCACCGTCGGCGCGGGCCGCTTCGAGGGCGTCGGGACGCATCCCGTCGGCGTCGACCTGCGCGATGACCACACGCCGCCCGAGTTGTGCCGCGGCTGCGCGAATGCCGGGGTAGGCCAGCGGCTCGGTCACGATTGCATCGCCTGGCCGGGTCCGGGCCAGGATCACGGCGGACAGGGCAGCCTGGGCGCCCGGGCACACCACGAGCCGCGCAGTCGCGATGGGCCCGAATATCTGCGCGAGCCAGAGCGTTCCGGCCGATCGGTCGGCAGCGCTTCCACCGCCGAGCTGGTAGGTCATCAGCAGGTGCGGGTCGCTGTGCAGCAGCACCTGCGACAGGCCGCGCCGCAACAGGTCCTGGAAATCCAGGCCCGCCGGTGGCGGCGGCACGTTCATGCTCATGTCGATCACGCGCGCCAACTCCGCCCGCGGCGCGGCGATGAAGGTGCCGAGTGCCCCGCGGGCATCGATCAGATGGCGCCGCTTGGCCTCGTTGTAGGCACGCGTCACGGTCGTCAGGTCCACGCGGAGGGCCTTGGCCAGGCTGCGCTGTGGCGGCACGCGGTCGCCGGCTGCCAGCCGGCCTTCGCCGATCGCCCGCTCGATAAAGTCCACGATCTGCAGGTAGCGTGCACCGCCACCTGTTGTGATCTCCAGATCCCATTTGGCACTGACATCGGCACGGACATCGGTTCCTTGCATGGATTTCATAGCGGCAGATTTCTTCGATGTATGGGTTTTGTCTTGCATTAGCATGCCAGACATTACCGAGGGAATCCATACAAACCACGCTCGCGCGGGGCTGAGACAGCACTTGAATCGGAGCGCGTGGCCGGGTGCCTTCGGTGATCCGTAACCAAGGTGTCTGAAATGCTCAAACATACTGCCGGGCCGGCAGACAAGAATCGACAAGGCCCGCTCCCCCGCCCGTCCCCCGGGCCGACGCGCCGATTTCCCACACTGTTGCTGTCCGCCTGCCTGAGCGTGTTGCTGAGCGGCTGCAACCTGGAACTGCTCAATCCCAAGGGCAGCATTGGGGAACAGGAAAAGTCACTGATCCTGGTCGCGCTGTTCGTCATGCTGATGGTCGTCATTCCCGTGATCGTCCTGACGCTGTGGTTTGCGTGGCGCTACCGTGAAACCAATACGCGCGCCACCTATGCCCCCAAATGGGCGCACTCCACGAAGATCGAGGTCGTGGTCTGGGGCATCCCCTGCGTGATCGTGGCCTGCCTGGCCGTGCTGATCTGGGACTCGACGCACAAGCTCGATCCCTACCGGCCGCTGCAGTCGCAGGTCAAGCCGGTCCAGGTCGACGTGATCGCCCTGAACTGGAAATGGTTGTTCATTTATCCGGAGTACGGCGTCGCGTCGCTGAATCAGCTTGCGATCCCGGTCGGCACGCCGATCAATTTCCGGCTGACCGCGGAATCGATGATGAACTCGTTCTTCATCCCGCAACTCGGCAGCATGGTCTACGCCATGGCGGGAATGCAGACGCGCCTGCACCTGATCGCCGACACGCCGGGCACCTACCTCGGCCAGTCTGCCGCCTACAGCGGCCCCGGCTTCTCGGACATGCACTTCAAGACCGTCGCGACCTCGCGCAAGGCGTTCGATGCCTGGATCCAGGCTGCCCGCGCTTCGTCCCAGGCGCTCGACCTGAAGACCTATCGCACGCTTGAACTGCCCAGCAGCAAGGATCCCGTGACGCTGTACGCCACCGTTGCGCCAAAGCTGTTCGACCAGGTCGTCGACAAATACATGCTGGCAAACGGCCAGATCTGCCGCGCGGACACCCCGGAATCTCTGCAGGCCTTCCAGCGCGTCCCGCCGGCGCCCGCTGGCCGCATGGAGCAATAAGAATGCTTGGAAAACTCAACCTGGACGCCATCCCCCTCCATGAGCCGATCATCATGGGGACGCTGGCCGTCGTGATCGTGCTGGGCATGGCGCTGATGGGCGCCATCACGTACTACGGCAAGTGGAAGACCCTGTGGAACGACTGGATTTGCTCCGTCGATCACAAGAAGGTCGGCGTGATGTACATCATCCTGGCGCTGGTGATGCTGCTGCGCGGCTTTGCCGATGCCATCATGATGCGCGTACAGCAGGCGATCGCGGTTGGCGATGCCGCGGGATACCTGCCGCCCCATCACTACGACCAGATTTTCACCGCCCACGGCGTGATCATGATCTTCTTCGTGGCCACGCCGCTGGTGCTCGGCCTGATGAACGTGATCGTGCCGCTGCAGATCGGTGCGCGCGACGTCGCCTTCCCGTTCGTCAATTCGCTGAGCTTCTGGATGTCGGCAATGGGCGCGGTGCTGGTGATGCTGTCGATGTTCGTCGGCGACTTCGCGGCCACTGGCTGGGTCGCCTACCCGCCCTTGTCCGGGCTCGGCTACAGCCCAACGCCAGGCGTCGACTACTACATCTGGTCACTGCAGATATCCGGGCTTGGCACCACGCTGACGGGCATCAACTTCATCGTCACGATCCTGCGCATGCGCGCGCCGGGCATGAACCTGATGAAGATGCCGGTCTTCACCTGGACTGCCCTGATCACCAACATCCTGATTGTGGCGATCTTCCCGGTACTGACCGCCACGCTCGCCCTGCTCACTGCCGACCGCTACCTCGGCATGCATTTCTTCACCAACGAGCTCGGCGGCAACGCCATGATGTACGTGAACCTGATCTGGATCTGGGGTCACCCGGAGGTCTACGTGCTGATCCTGCCGGCGTTCGGCGCCTTCTCCGAGATCATCGCCACGTTCTCGCGCAAGCCCCTGTTCGGCTACAAGTCGATGGTGTACGCCACCTCCTCGATCGGCGTGCTGTCGTTCTTCGTCTGGCTGCACCACTTCTTCACCATGGGCTCCGGGGCGAACGTCAATGCCTTCTTCGGCATCATGACCTCGATCATCTCGATCCCCACGGGCGTGAAGCTGTTCAACTGGCTGTTCACCATGTACCGGGGCCGCATCCGCTTCCATACCTCGACCATGTGGACCATCGGCTTTATGGTGACGTTCGCGGTCGGCGGCATGACCGGCGTGCTGCTCGCTATTCCGGGGGCGGACTTCGTGCTGCACAACAGCCTGTTCCTGGTCGCGCACTTCCATAACGTGATCATCGGCGGCGTGCTCTTCGGCTGCCTGGCCGCGATCAGCTTCTGGTTCCCGAAGGTGTTCGGCTTCAGGCTGAATGAGTTCTGGGGCAAGGTGTCGTTCTGGTGCTGGCTGACCGGCTTCTTCCTGGCCTTCATGCCGCTCTACGTGCTCGGCTTCAAGGGCATGACCCGCCGGATGAACCACTATGCCAACGTCGACTGGCATCCCTACCTGGTGGTGGCGCTGGTGGGTGCCTTTGTCATCGGCGCCGGCATCCTGGCGATGATGGTGCAGTTCGCGGTCAGTATCCGCGACCGCAAGCAGAACCAGGACCTGACCGGCGACCCGTGGGATGGCCGCAGCCTGGAATGGTCGACGGCCTCGCCCGCGCCGTTCTACAACTTTGCCCATGTGCCGAAGATCACGTCGCTGGAACAGCACTGGGACGACAAGGAAGCCGGGCGCGCGTGGCGCCAGCCCGCCCGCTACGAGGACATTCACATGCCGCGCAATTCCTCGGCCGGCTTCATCGTTTCCGCGTTCGGGCTGCTGCTCTGCTTCGCGCTGGTCTGGCACATGTGGCTGGTCGCCGTCGCGGGGCTGGTCGGCGCCATCGCCACCTTTATCGTGCGCAGCTATGACCGCGACGTGGACTACTACGTGCCGGCCGCCGAAGTCGAGCGGATCGAACGCGCGCGCTATGCACAACTGCAGGAAGCTGCCTGAAGATGACTCCGACTCTCTCCCCTACCCTGCACCACCCCGGGCACGAGGCGGCCCACGACGCGGCGCACCACCATCACGAAGCCGGCTCGCACACCCCGCTGGGGTTCTGGCTCTACCTGATGAGCGACTGCCTGATCTTCGCGGTGCTGTTCGCCACCTTCGGCGTACTGTCCGGCAACACAGCTGGCGGACCGGTCGGGCGGCAACTGTTCGAGCTGCCGTTCGTGTTCGCCGAGACCATGGTGCTGCTGCTCAGCAGCTACACCTTCGGCCTGGCCATGCTCAGCCAGGGCGCCGATGCCGCGCCGCGGATGATCCGCTGGCTGACGGTCACCTTCGCGCTCGGCGCGCTGTTTATCGCCATGGAAGTCTACGAGTTCGCGCACCTGCTGCATGAAGGCGCGGGTCCTGGCGTCAGCGCCTACCTGTCGGCCTTCTTCACGCTGGTCGGCACGCACGGGCTGCATGTCACGTCGGGCCTGCTGTGGCTCGCGGTGATGATTCACCAGATCCGGCATTTCGGGCTGGACGATATCGTGCGCCGCCGCCTTGCCTGCCTGAGCCTGTTCTGGCACTTCCTGGACCTGGTCTGGATCTGCGTCTTTACCTTTGTCTACCTGCGGGAATTCGCATGAAATCGTCCCATCTCCATGCCGTGCATGCGGACCAGCCGGCCGCGCATGGCAGCGTGCGCAGCTACACCATCGGACTGCTGCTGTCGGTGGCGCTGACGATCGCGTCGTTTGCGGCAGTGATGACCGGATCCCTGCCAACGCAGGCCGCGATCGCATTGGTCGTCGGCCTTTGTGTCGCGCAACTGCTGGTGCAGCTGGTGTACTTCCTGCATCTGGGCACCGGCCCCGGCCAGCGCGGCAACACCGCCATCTTTGCCTGTACCGGCTTCCTGATCGTCATCGTCGTGGCCGGCTCGTTGTGGGTGATGCACAACGCCGATATCAACATGATGCCGACCGACATGTCCATCCAACGGGCACGGGCAAAAGACTAGCGCTCGCGCGCAAGGAGGCTTTCCACCATGTACGTCTATGACGCCATTGACCAGAAGCTCGTCGACGAACGCGTCGTGCAGTTCGCCGACCAGACGCGCCGCTTCCTGAACAGCCAGCTTACCGAGGATGAGTTCCGTGTGCTGCGGCTGCAGAACGGCCTCTATATCCAGCGCCATGCGCCCATGCTGCGCGTGGCGATTCCCTACGGCATGCTGGCGTCCCGGCAGTTGCGCAAGCTCGCGGAGATCGCGCGCCGCTGGGATCGCGGCTACGGGCATTTCAGCACGCGGCAGAACCTGCAGTTCAACTGGCCGCGGCTCGAGGACGCTCCCGCGATTCTCGCGGAACTGGCGACGGTGCAGATGCACGCGATCCAGACCAGCGGCAACTGCATTCGCAACACCACCACCGACCACTTCGCCGGCATTGCGCCCGACGAACTGGTGAACCCCCTGGTGTGGTGCGAGATCGTCAGGCAATGGTCGATGCTGCATCCCGAGTTCGCCTTCCTGCCGCGCAAGTTCAAGATTGCCATCAGTGGCGCGCGGACGGACCGGGCAGCGGTCGGCGTCCACGACATCGGGCTACAGGCGGTTGAACAGGACGGCCAGGCCGGCTTCAAGGTCTGGGTCGGTGGGGGCATGGGCCGCACGCCGATGGTGGGCAAGCTGATCAACCCCTTCGTCCCCTGGCAAGACCTGCTGACCTACCTGCAGGCCACGCTGCGCGTCTACAACCTGCATGGCCGCCGCGACAACAAGTACAAGGCGCGCATCAAGATCCTGGTGAAGGACCTGACCCCGGAGGTGTTCCGTGCCCAGGTGGATGAGCAGTGGCAACGCATCCGCGGGGGCCCGGACACCGTGTCTGAAGGCTTTGTCGCGTCCATCGCCGAGCGCTTCACGATCCCGCCGTATGACCCCGCTGTCGCACACGAACCGGACGAGTCAGCCGAACTGGCGAAGACTGACCGCGCCTTCCGCCTCTGGCTGAGAAGCAATGTGCATCGGCACCGGGTGCCTGGCTACGCGGCCGTCACGGCATCGCTGAAAGCCGCGGGCCAGGCGCCCGGCGACATCACTGCCGACCAGATGGAAATCATGGCCGACCTGGCCGAGCGCCACGGCTTCGGCGAGCTGCGCGTGTCGCATGAGCAGAACCTGATCCTTGCCGATGTCCGCCGCAGCGGCCTGCACGCCTTGTGGCAGGAACTGGACGCCGCCGGGCTGGCCACGCCGAACGTAGGCCTGATCACCAACATCATCGCCTGCCCCGGCGGCGACTTCTGCTCGCTGGCCAATGCGGTCTCGATCCCCCTGGCGCAGGCCATCCAGGAGCGCTTCGACGACCTCGATCACGTGCACGACATCGGCGAACTGGACCTGAACATCTCCGGCTGCATCAACTCCTGCGGCCACCACCATATCGGCCACATCGGCATCCTCGGCGTCGACAAGGCCGGCGAGGCCTGGTACCAGATCACCATCGGCGGCCGGCAGAACGGCGCCGACGGCCAGGGCCGCACGGATGGCGTGGCAGCCGGCGGCGCGGCCATCGGGCGCATCATCGGGCCGTCCTTTGCCCAGGAGCAGGTTCCGGATGTGGTGGAACGACTGATCGAGACCTATTTGTCGCATCGGGACAGCGAAGCCGAGCGCTTTGTCGACGTGGTCGGCCGCATCGGCATCGAACCATTCCAGCGCGCTGTGTACCCGGACCTTGCCACCGGCGCGCGGCGAACTCGCCAGGAGACGGTGAATGCCTGACCACGACCATTCCGCCGGGCAGGACCGGCGCACCGTCATCCGTGACGGACAATTGATTGCGGACAACTGGCTCGCTCACATCGGGGATGCGCAAGACGCCGACAATGCCTGCCCCCCCGACGAGCCCGGCTACCTGGTAACACTGGAGAACTGGACCGCCAATCGCAAGCGGTATCGGCTTCGACAGCATTCGCTCGCGGTCTACCTGTCGCCGGATGCGGAGCCTCAGACCCTGCTGGAACCTGGTGCCACGGTTGTCGATCCGACCGGCATCGCGATGATTGCCATCGACTTTCCGATCTACACGGACGGGCGCGGCTATTCGATTGCACAGCTGCTCCGGCACCAGCTAGGCTGGACCGGAGAGCTGCGCGCCGTAGGTGACGTGATGATCGACACCGTGCACTACCTGGCGCGTTGCGGGTTCAACAGTTTTGCGATCAAGCCCGGACACGACCCTGCAGCGGCGATGCGCGCTCTGGCCACGTTCTCATCGTCGTACCAGCGTAGCTATGGCCCTGCGAGCCGATAGCAATAGCTGCTTGGCGCCGATACGAGAAATGCCCGTCCAACCCTGCGCAAAGCCTGATGACTTCTGGTCCGTTATCGCCGAACTTTCGGGCGAGCAGCTACATACGATTCTCGATATCGCGCACCTCGCACCGAAGGTAACGACAGATATGGCTTCGTTCAGGGCTCGCATTCTCGGTGTCTTCGAAAACGTCGCCGGCTTTGAAATCACACCGCCTTCGGAATCTATCCTGCGAGCGCTCTGGGAAAGATATCGCACCACACTCTCCTCGTTGTAGCACCGCGGATCATTCGAAAGACGTCGAGGCAGCTGGCTCGGCCTGGGGCGATGCCGAGCGCTCAGAAGTTTGCCTCGATGGCCATCCTGGCGCCCTCTGGCACCTCGTTCGGAATGACCCGGTGCGCAAGGATCGCGTAGCCGCGGGCGGCTGCCACTGCCGTGGGATTCACGAGCCGCTTCGGGCCTCCCAGCCACGCAAAATGGTCTCTCCCGTCGTCACTGCTGAACCAGGCAAAGTCGCCGATGGCGTCAAGGCCGCGCTTCACCATCTTCAGCAACGCCAGGGCTTCCTCTGAAACCCCCAGGTGCCGTCCTGTGTCATGAATGACCGTGGCCAGATGGCGGAGCTTGTTGGCCGGGGTGCCCTCTGCGTTCGCCTGGTCGGGTAATAGTTCGACGACCAGAATCCCCCTGTGCGCGGTGATGCGTGCGTGCTGCATAGATCCTCCCGACTGATGCCTGTCGCCTTGCGACCTTAAGCATTGAGCAAGCAAGTTTGTGGCCAGGCCTTGCCAAAAGTGCAGCCTACAGTCCCTGTATGACATGACGACCCGGCCCTGGCATGCGTGCGCGCCAGAAGTGGTGCCGGGATCAACGCCGGCGGACCCCGCCAGGCCAAGCCAGTGTGCCAACGCCGGTGCAGCGGTATGGGGGATGTTGGTGCCAGCCCGGCACTTCCCCGCGGACCGTTGGACCGCAGCGTCGCTGCGGCATCGTGGCGCGCTCGCGCCCCGAACCGCCCAATGACATCGTCTTCCTGCCCCTGAACGACCTAGAACGTCACGATCATCGTCATCGTCGTGTTGTAAATGCAAATCATTACTATTACAATTCGCGAACTTTGTTACCCCGCGTTACGCACATCACTACATTGACCTGACCATCACCATGCATACCGTAACTCGCCCACTGACTCCGGCGGCGACGGCCGGCCGTCGCCGGGTACGTCCGCTCGCATTTCTTGTGGCCGCCATCGGCGCGGGCTCGCCTGCGCTGGCCGAGGCACAGGGCGTACCCACAGGGTCCGCGGTCGCATCCACCGGCGCACCCGGTGCGGGCGCGAAGCAGAACAGCTCGTCGGCCCAGGCCGACGGGGGCGAGCTGAACGCGGTGGAGGTCAGGGTCGACCGGATCAAGAGCGACCTCGTCAGCCCGACCCGGCAGGTCACGGTGCTGGAGCGCGAGGAAATCGAGGAACTGAAGGTGGGTTCCAACAATCTCGCGACCATGCTGAGCAAGCTGATCCCGGGCATGGCGGACTCCAGCCGCACGGTCACGGACTTTGGTCAGACGCTGCGCGGCCGCGGCACGCTGATCCTGGTCGATGGCATTCCGCTCAACACCAACCGGGATTCGGCGCGAAACCTCGCCACCATCGATCCCAGCAACATCGAGAAGATCGAAATCATGCGCGGCAGCAGCGCGATCTATGGCGCCGGCGCCAACGGCGGCATCATCTCGATCACGACGCGGCCCGCGGGCGGCCCGCCCAGCGCGGATACCACCGTGACGCTCGGCACGCCGCTGACGCGGCTGAGCAAGGAAGGGCTCAGCGCCAATATCCAGCAGCATTTCTCCGGCAGCCAGGGGCCGCTCGACTACGCGTTCCACCTGGGCGCGCAGCATATCGGCAGCCCCTATGACGCGCACGGCCAGCGCATTGCCCCGGAGCCCAGCCAGGGCGACCTGTTCGATTCCAACGTCTACAACGTCAGCGGCAAGCTGGGCTGGCGCATCGACAGCCAGCAGCGCATCGAACTGAGCGTGAGCCAGTACCAGGCCAGGCAGAACACCGACTACGCCTCCGATCCGTCGGTGGCCAAACTGCCGCCGGGCACCGCCGCCGCGCGGGCGATCAAGGGGCTGCAGCTCGAAAACCAGAACGAGTTGCGCAATACCGTGGTCAACCTGGGCTACCAGAACCTGGACCTGTTCGGCAGCACGGTGTCCACGCAGATCTACTACCGCGACTATTTCACCCGCTTCCCGCCGTTCGATGCGCGCGCGGTGGCCACGCGCGGCGGCAATGTCGACCAGGTCAGCCAGAACAGCGACGTGTTCGGCGGACGCCTGACCATCAGCACCCCGCTGGGTGCCGACAAGAAGACCAGGCTGCTGTGGGGCGCGGACTACAACCAGGAGCGCAGCGACATGCCGCTCGACGTGTTCGATCCGCGCGCCTATGACCAGAGCGGCGGGCTGGTCTTCAACAAGACCGGTTCGCTGACCTACATGCCGCCGCTGACCACCCGCAGCGGCGGCATCTTCGGGCAGCTGCAGCACAAGTTCAACGAGCAGTGGTCGATGGAGGGCGGCATGCGCTATGAGCGCGCCAGTGCCACATTCGACGACTTCGTGCCGCTGTCGCAATCGCGGGTCAGCAACCCGGTGGCGGTCCAGGGCGGCACGGTCAACTACGGCGCCTGGCTCTTCAATATCGGCGGCGCGTACGCGCCGGTGAAAAACCAGGAGTTCTATGCCTCGTTCGGCCAGGGCTTCCAGTTGCCCGATATCGGCCTGCAGATCCGCAATGCGCGCCCGGGCTTCGATATCAACTCGTCGAATCTTGAGCCGGTCAAGACCAACAACTATGAAATCGGCTGGCGCGGCGCGTTCGGCAATACGATGGGGAGCCTGGCGCTGTTCTACAGCACCTCGCAGCTGGGCGACGTGCAGAGCTTTAACAACGGCCTGATCCTGACCCGCACCAAGGAGCACATCGCGGGCGTGGAAGCTTCCGCCGACTACCTGAGCGACAGCGAGACCTGGGGCGCGGGCGGCACGTTTACCTGGATCAACGGCCGCGAGCAGCCGCAAGGCAGCAGCGGCTTCCAGAACATGACGGGCTATCGCATACCGCCGCTGAAGCTGACCGCCTACGTCCAGTACCGGCCAATCAGCACGTGGAGCAATCGCCTGCAGGTGACGTACTACGGTGGCCGCGACTACCGGCTCAACGACCAGAACGGCTTCGGGCGGCGCGAGGTCAGCAGCTACACCACCGTCGACCTGATCAGCCGCTACCAGGTCAGCAAGAAGGACGCGATCACGGTAGGGATCGAGAACCTGTTCAACCGCTACTACTACCCGCTGTACAGCCAGTTGATGCGCAACAGCAATAACACCAGCCGCCTGCCGGCTGCGGGCATCACGCTGACTGCGATGTACCAGCACCGCTGGTAATGCCGCCGCCGGGCGGCGATGGCCTTGTCGGGACCATCGCCGTCCGGCATTTTTTTAAACTCAGATGTAAATAATTCTCATTTACAAAACGATACAAACTGGCCCGGGCACGCTGCAGGCCAACATCGAATGAGGGGTAAGCCATGGTTTGCAGCAGCATCATCGAGAGTATCGGCGGGACACCCGTGGTCCATCTGCGCCGCCTGTTCGGGGACACCGGGGCCGAGGTCTTTGCCAAGCTGGAGCTGTTCAATCCCGCCGGCAGCGTCAAGGACCGCCCTGCCCGCTACATCATCGAAAAGGGCCTCGCCGAAGGCACCATCGGCGCCAACGCCCACGTCGTCGAAAGCTCGTCGGGCAATCTGGCGATCGCGCTGGCCATGGTATGCCGCCTGAAGGGACTGCGCTTCACCGCCGTGGTCGACCCGAAGATCTCGCAGACCAACCTGACGATCCTGCGCTGCTATGGCGCCGGGATCGAGCTGGTCACCGAGAAAGACAGCCAGGGCGGCTACCTGGAAACGCGCATCGCGCGCGTGCGGCAGATGCTGCGCGACCTGCCGGATGCGGTCTGGATCAACCAGTACGGCAATCCGCGCAACTGGGAAAGCCATTACCACGGCGAAGGCGAGGAAATCCTGCGCCAGCTGGACCGGCCGGTCGACATGCTGGTGCTCGGCGTCAGCACCTCGGGCACGGTGCATGGCATCGCACGCCGGCTGCGCGAGGCGTGGCCCGCGCTGAAGGTGGTCGGCGTGGACGCCGCCGGCTCGGTGCTGTTCGGGCATCCGCCGGCCAGCCGCGAGCTGCCCGGCATCGGCGCGAGCCGCGTGCCGGAGCTGCTGTGCCGCGAAGAAATCGACCAGGTCATCCATGTGGACGACCACGCCGCGGCCCTCGGCTGCAGGCGCCTGCTGGCGCAGGAAGGCATCTTTGCCGGCGGCTCCTCCGGCGCGGTGGTTGCCGCGATCGGCCGCCTGTTGCAGGACCTGCCGCGCAGCGCACGGCCGCCCCGCATCCTCACGCTGTTTCCTGACCGCGGCGAACGCTACCTCGACACCGTCTACGACGACGCATGGCTTGAACGCGTCGCTGCCATCCATCGCGCGCGGACGGCTTCCGCTGCCGCGCAATCGTCCACCCCCGCACACGGAGTCACCGCATGAACGCTTCCATCCAGCCACCCGCAGCCGAGTTGCGCTACCTCAGCCGCGCCGACCTGATCGCCCTTGGCGCCGACCACTCCGACGCCTTCGTGCAGGCCATCGCCGAAGGCCTGGCGCTGCATGCGCGCGGCGCATGCGTGCAGCCGCTCAAGCCCTACCTGCGCTGGGCCGGCGCCGACCATATCGCCGATCGGATCATCGCGATGCCCTGCTACGTCGGCGGCGACAACCCGGTCGCCGGCATCAAGTGGATTGGCAGCCGCCAGCACAACCCGCAGCGCCACGGCCTGGAGCGCGCCAGCGCCGTGATCGTGCTCAACGACGCCCAGACCAACTATCCGGTCGCCATCATGGAAGGCGGCCTGATCAGCGGCATGCGCACCGCAGCCATCACCGCGGTCGCCACGCGCCACCTGGCGCGCGCGGGCTTTACCGACGTGGCCTGCATCGGCTGCGGCCCGATTGCGCGCATGCAGCTGCAGACGCTGCTGGAACAATTCCCCGGCATCCGCTGCATCCACCTGTTCGACCTGTCGCGCGACGCGATGCACGCGATGCGCAGCCAGCTGGGCGCGCGCTTCCCGGCGGCAGGCTGGGAGCTGTCGGCCAGCGCGGAGGCCGCGGTGCGCGCCGCCGACGTGACTGTGACCTGCACGGTTGCGGATGCGCCGTACCTCGAGCATGCCTGGCTCAAGCCCGGTGCCTTTGTCGCCAACGTCTCCATCATGGACGTGCACAAGGACGTCTATGAAAAGGTCGACAAGGTCGTGGTGGACGACTGGGACCAGTCGAACCGTGAAAAGAAGATCATCAACCAGCTCGTGCTGGAAGGCCGCTTCAGCCGCGAGCAGCTGCATGCGGAGCTTGGCGAGATCGTGATCGGCGCGAAGCCGGGGCGCGAGCGCGACGACGAGATCATCCTGCTCAACCCGATGGGGATGGCACTGGACGATATGGTGTGCGCGCGCCATTTCTACCAGCTCGCGCTGCAGCACGGCGTCGGCGTACGCCTGCCCCTGCTATGACGGTGCTGCCTCACGACCCCGTACGCGAGCGGATGCTGGCGCAGGACCTGCTGGACGCGTTGTGGCAAGAGGACCTGTACGGCATGCGCAAGCACTGCCGCGTGGTGGCCGCCGACGACGCAGCCCTGGCAGCGCTCGCCGTCGACCTGGGCGCGGCCGGAACGCTGCTCTGGCTTGGCCGCCGCCTTGACGGCCCCAGGCCGCTGCAGCTTGGCGCCGGCGATGACAGGCCACCGGTCGTCCTGCAACGCGACGGCAGCGCCATGGCGCTCGGCGCCGCCGCGGCGCTGGAGGCCTTGCAGTCCGCGGACTGGTGGCCGGGCCGCAGCCAGCGCCTGCAGACCCTGTTCGCGCTGGCCGAGGCGCAAGCCGCGCAGACGCTTGCGCATGAGCCGGCCATCCTGGACCGGCTCGCGGCGGCGCCGCGCTCGCTGCTGTCGTGGGAGGCGGTTTGCTGCCTGCGCGACCGCCCCTTCCATCCGCTCGCCCGCGCAAAGGCCTGGGGCGACGCGGCCGGGCCACACGCCGGCTTCGACGCGGAATCCGGGCAGCCTGTCTGGCTGCACTGGATTGCCGTGCCGTTGCACCGGGTCCGGACGGGTTCGGCAATGGAAGCGTCGGCGCAACCGCTGGCCCGTTCGCTGCTGCAGTCCGACGAGCTCGATCGCCTGGCGGCACGCGCGCAAGCCGCCGGCGCGCAGCGCGGCTACCTGTGGATGCCGGCGCATCCGTGGCAATGGCAGCAGCAAGCGCATGTCGCCACCGACAGCGGGCAAGCGCCGTGCATCGACCTCGGCGGCGGCATCGGTGCCGCCTACCCCACCGCGTCGCTGCGCTCGCTGGTCATGCACGAACATCCCGGCCTCCATCTCAAGCTCTCGCTGGGAATGCAGGCGCTGGGGGCCAGCCGCACCCTGCCCGTACGCTATCTGCACAACGGTGCGCTCGCACAGCAATGCGTGGCGCAACTGCGGGATCGCGATCCGTGGCTCGCCCAGCACCTGCTGCTTTGCGACGAGCGTGACTGGTGGGCACTGCGCCAGCACGAACCGCTGATCGCGGAGCCGGGCGACCTCGCCTGCGTGCTCAGGCGCTACCCCGGCGACCTGGCCCCGGGCACGTGGCTGTTGCCCATGGCAGCGTGCGCGGCACTGACTGCCAGCAACGACCTGCCCGCGCTGCGTCGGTCGTCCTGCACCGATGCCGCCCAGGCCTGGGCGACGTTCCGGCGCATCGCGGCCCTGTTGCTGGAAACCGGCCTGCGTTGCTTTGCCAACGGCGTCATGCCCGAGCTGCACGGACAGAACGTGGTGCTGGTGGTTGGCGAGGACGGCCCGCGGGCGCTGCTGCTGCGCGATCACGATACGCTGCGCATCTGCCCGTCGCTGCTCGCAGAGGCCGGCGTGGACGTGCCCGCGTACGCAGTGGACACTTCAACGCCGAATACGCTGGTGCTCGACGCCCCGCCGCAGCTGCTCGCGTACTTCCAGACGCTGGCCATCGAAGTGAACCTGTACGCCATCGCCGCAGCGATCGCCGTGGCCTTCGACAGCGACGAGCGCCTGGGCTGGCGCATCCTGGGCGAGGAGATCGCCACGCTGCTGCCAGCCGGCACCGGCAACCGGACCACAGAGATCGCGCGGGCTGCGTTGCTGGATGCGCCGGATTGGCCGTTCAAGCAATTGCTGGCGCCGCTGCTGGCGCGCGAGACCGCCGGCACCGGCATGCCCAGCGCGCTCGGCAGCCTGCGCAACCCGCTGCACGACAACGGAGTCCCGTCATGACGCCGGCGGCGCAAGCCGGCCCGTCGCGCGGCATCGCCCTGCTGCTGGCCGGCCAGGCAGTGGTGACGACCGGCCTGATGACGCTGGTGCCGATCATGCCGCTCTACCTGCGCGACCTCGCCGGCGCCGATGCCGCGCACTGGAGCAGCCTGGCGCTGGCCGCGCCCGGCGTTGGCGCGCTGCTGCTGGCGCCGTTCGCCGGCAGCTGGTGCGAACGCTGGGGCTATCGCCGGCCCTTGCTGCTGTCGTTGTCGGCCTTCACCGCCAGCCTGCTGCTGATGGGGCTGTCCACGCATGTGGCCGGCTTCATGGCCGGCCGACTGTTGCAGGGCGCGAGCGCGGTCGGCGTCCTGCTGACCATCTGCATCGGCCGCCTCAGCACGCCCGGCATGCGCGGGCGCGCCTTCGGCATGCAGGAATCGGCCGTCGCCACTGGGGCCTTGCTCGGTCCCGTGCTTGGCGGCGTGCTGCAGGACTGGTGGACGGTGCGGCCGATGCTGCTGGCCGTGGCCGGAGTCAACGCGGTGCTGACGCTGCTGCTCGCGTGGCGCCTGCGCGAACCGGTGCCGCAGGCACCGGCTAGCGCGGACACACCGAGAGGATTCGCCGCCATGCTGGCGGACGCGTCGCTGCGCCGGTGGCTGCTGGCCGGCTGCCTGACGCAGGCAGGCGCGTTCGCCCTGGTGAACGTGTTCGCGCTCTACCTGCAGCAGCGCTACCCGCACGATGCCATGCCCGGCAGCAAGACCGGCTTTCTGCACGCGCTGGGCTGGCTCGCCGCGTTGCTCGCCAGCCCGCTGTGGGGCGCGCTCAACGACCGCGGCACGGCGGTCCGCGCGTTCATGCTGGCCGCCGGCGGCTGCGCGCTCGCGCTGGCGTTGCTGCCGCTCGCGGATGCGCTCTGGCAGATCGGTGCGCTCCGCATCGTGCAAGGCGCGCTGTTCGCGGCGCTTGCGCAATCGATGCTGTCCTATTGCTGCGCCCGACTGCCCGCGAATTTGCACGGCAGCGCCACCGGCATCGCCAGGAGCGCCATGACCGCCGGGCAACTGGTCGGGCCGCTGGCGGTGATGGCATGGCTGCCGCGCACCGGTCCGGCCGGCACGTTATGGCTGATCGCCGCCATGTTCGCGCTGGCCGCCGCACTCGTCGTCCCTGATCGCTCATCGTTGTTTGCCACCGTTCCTGATGCGAGGTAACCACATGCTATCCAGTCTCCTGCCCCCGACCTCCGTGCTACCACAAGGGCGCCTGCGCCCCCATTGCCCGGACCATGATGTCGCAGCGCCCGACGCCATCGAGCGCCGCCTGATCGAGCAGTTCTTCAATACCTACTGCCGCGAAACCGGCATTGTCGATCCGCGCCGGGCCACGCACCTTCCCGCCCCGATGCCGGCCGCACTGCAAAGCACCCTGGCCCGCTGGCGTGCAGAGGGGCTGGAACCGGCGGTGCTGGCGTTGGCAGACCGCCATGGCGGCCACCGCTGGCTGGCCGCTGCGCTGGCCTACGTCTCCCCCATCGGCTACCACCGGCTCGCGGATGCGGTGCTGTCCGAGGGCAGTGTCTTCGCGCCTGTCTTCGCCCCATTACGCCGCGCCGAGAAGCTGGCCGATGCCATCACCGAGGCGCTCGCGCATGCCTACCCGCAGAGCGTCGCCACCGACTGGCCAGCGCGCTTTGCCGCGCTGATGAAGAACGGGATCCGGAAGGTGCGCCAATATCACCGCGAAGCGCCCGCACGGCAAGCGCCCTCGCGCTTTATCGCTGCCGAGCAAGGGCTGCGCTTCGGCCATATCTTCCACGCTACCTCGAAGGCGTCGGAAGGGTTCAGCGCTGACGCGTTGCAACGCTATGCGCCGGAACTGGGCGCCGCCTTCCAGCTGCACTACTTCGCCGTCGCCAGCGAACAGCTGGAGAGCGGTACCATCGATGGCCAGCCGCTGCCGATCGACCCCGCGGTCATGGAGACGGCCGCAGACCTGCTCAAGGAAGGCGATTACCGCCTGCTGCCGTGCCATCCCTGGCAGGCCGGGCAGTTGCTCTCGCACCCCGGGCTCCAGCCACTGCTGGCGAGCCGCGCCATGATTTCCCTGGGCCCCCTCGGCGAGCTGGCATGGCCGACATCGTCGGTACGCACGGTGTGGCTGCCACAGCAGCAACGCTTCCTCAAGCTGGCGCTCGATATCCGCATCACCAATTTTGTCCGCAACAATCCGCCCGAGCATGTCCGACGCGCGCTCGATGCCAGCCGCGCCATCGCGATGCTGCCCGAGGCAGCGCGTTCGTCCGCGCACTTCACGGTGCTGGCCGAGACCGGTTACGCCGTACTGGCGCTGCCCGACAACGCCCTGCGCGCCAGCACCGCGGTGATCTACCGACAGGGCATGACGGGCCCGCATGGCGACGCCGCGCAAGTCCTCGCCACCGTGCTGGAAGAGTCCGCGCAAGGCACCGGCATCCTGGAGCGCCTGCTGCACGAGGCGCTGGGCCATCGCCACAGCACAGCCGATATCCGCCGGTGGTGGGCCAGCTATCTCGACGTTACGCTGCTGCCGCTGGCGCGCCTGTTCGCCGATCACGGCATCAGCCTGGAAGCGCACCTGCAGAACAGCATGGTCGCGTTCGAGGGCGGCTGGCCGGTGCACGGCTATGTCCGCGACATGGAAGGCGCCAGCATCAGCCGCACCCGCTTTGCGTGGGCGGCGCAGTTCGATGCCGACAGCCCGGTCCTCTACACCGAGGAAGCGGCGCTGCATCGCTTTGCCTACTACGTACTGGTCAACCACATCGGCCACTTCATCGCTTGCCTGGCCCGCACGGGCGCCTGCGACGAAGCGACGCTCTGGCGGGACACCGCCGCCGCGCTCGACGCAGGCGGACCTTCGCTGCGCCACCTGCTGGCGTCGCTGCAGGCCCTGGAGACCCTTCCTGCCAAGGCGAACATGCTGAGCTGCTTCGGCCGCCACGGTGAAACGCCTGCATGGGCAGGCGTTCCGAACTTCCTCGTATCCGCACCGCAATCCTGAGTCCGCGATGAACACGACCGACTACCAATGCCTGATCCAGAGCCCGCACTACCGGCAAGCTGCTCGCCGCGTGGTGCGCCAGTTGCTGGAAGCCCTGTTGTTTGAAGACTGCCTGCGCGACGTGCTTGTCACCGGCGATGGCGTCGAACTGCCTGCCATGACGGCCGACGGCACGCCCGTGAGCTATCGCTGCACCGCCCGCCCCACCGCCAGCTTCGGCCGCATTCGCATCGATGGGCCGGTGCTGCGCTGCGACGCCAGCGCGCAAACCGAAGCCGACGACGTCGCGATGCTGCTGTCAGAACTCGCCGGCCTGCTCGATGCCGATCCGGTGCGGCTGCAGCAGTTCGGCCTGGAGCTGTTGTCCACGCAGATCAAGGATGCGCAGTCCCATCATGCCAACGGGCATGCGGGACGACCACTGCGCGAGGCCAGCTACGATGCGATCGAAGCGCGACTGACGGGGGCCCATCCCTACCACCCGAGCTACAAATCGCGCATGGGCTTCACGCTTGCGGACAACCGACGCTACGCGCCGGAATGCGCCGCGCCGCTGCACCCGGTGCTGCTTGCCGCGCACCGCTCGCATTGCCGATGGAACCTCGGCAATGCCGAGGCCTCGCCCGAAAACCTGCTGCCGCCCCCCGCGCGCGCCGCGTTCGAGGCCGCGGTGCGCGAGCGTGGCGCCGATCCCGCCGACTACCTGCCGCTGCCCGTCCATCCGTGGCAATGGGACGAGGTGATTGCCCCCGGCTACCACGGCGCGTTCGCGCGCGGCGAGCTGATCGTGGTCGGCGAGATGCCGGGCCGCTACCTGCCCCAGCAGTCGATCCGCACCCTCGCCAATGTCGACCAGCCCGACGCGCTGTCGCTGAAGCTGGCCATGAATCTCGTCAACACCTCCACCTCGCGCGTGCTGGCGCCGCACACCGTGTGCAATGCCGCCGTGCTGAGCGACTGGCTGGCGAGCCTGGTCGCACGCACCGAATGGTCCGCACCAATGGCGGCGCCAGTGCTGTTGCGCGAAGTCGCCGGCATCAGCCACGTACCTGCCGCCCCTGTGCAGGGCCAGTACGGCGCGCTTTCCTGCATCTGGCGCGAAAGCATCAATGGCCATCTGGCATCCGGCGAGGCCGCCATCCCAATGACCGCGCTCACGCATATCGATGTCGATGGCCTTCCGCTGATTGACTTGTGGATTCGCCGACATGGGGTGCGCGTGTGGCTGCAGCGGCTGGTGGAGCGTGCCTGGTTGCCAGTCTTGCACCTGTTGTGGGAACACGGCACCGCGCTCGAGTCGCACGCGCAGAACATGCTGCTGCTGCACGTCGACGGCCTACCGCAGCGCGTGGCGCTCAAGGACTTCCACGACGGCGTGCGCTTCTCGCGGCAATGGCTGTCCGGCACGGCCCCGCAACTCACGCCGCCGCCAGCGGAGCATGCGCGCGTCAATCCGAACTCGTTTATCGAAACCGACGATGCCGAGGAACTCCGAGACTTCACCTGCGACGCACTGTTCTTCGTCAACCTGGCTGAGCTCGCCCCGTTGCTCGCCGCGTATTACCAACTCGAGGAAACAGAGTTCTGGACCATCGTGGCAGGCGTGATCCGCAGCTACCAGCGCGCGCACCCGCACCTGGCCGACAGCTTCCGGCGCTTCGATTGCTTTGCGCCCACCATGTCGATCGAATTGCTGGCCAGCCGCCGCTTCATGCCTGAAATCCGGCTGCGCACGCGGCAGGCGCCGAATCCGCTGGCGGAGGCGGCATGAGGTCGCTGAAAGCACGTTTGTCGGATCCGGACGCCCGCCCGGTCCACGGCCTCTTCTGTTCGACGCCCGCCGCACTGACCGTCGAACTGGTCGCCGCCGCCGGCTATGACTTCGTGGTGATCGACCTGGAACATACGCTGATCGATGGCGCACAGCTCAACGCAATGTTGCTGGCGGCCCGCGCCAGCAGCATTGCGGCACTGGTGCGCGTGGGGGCGCCGCACCAGGTGGCGCCGGCGCTGGACGCCGGTGCCGAAGGCATTGTCTTCCCACGCATCGGCGGCGTGACGCAGGCACAGCTGGCGGCCCGGCTCTGCCACTACGCCCAGCACCCGCAGCTGCCCGGCGAGCGCGGGCTGAACGCCACCTGGCATAGCGCATTCGGCCGCGACGACCTTGCCGCGGCCACCGCCGCAGCCAGTGCCGATACCCTGGTCGTGGCGATGATCGAAGATGGCGCGGCGCTCAATGCGCTCGACGACATCGCCGCGGTACCCGGGATCGACGTGCTGCTCGAAGGTGCCGCAGACCTCTCGCAATCGCTGGGCGTGCCATGGCAGACGCGTCATCCGCTGGTGCAGGATGCCGTGGCGCGCATTGCCGCTGCCGCGAGCCGGCACCGCAAGCACTTCTGCGCGCTGCCGCGCACCCCGGAGGACGCCGCGCAGCGGCGCCGGCAAGGCGCCCGCATGCTGGTGCTCGGCGACGACCGCGGCATCGCGCGCCGGGCCATGGCCGCGCACCTGCACTCCCATTCCCAGTCATCGACATAAAGCCGCCCCCGCCACAACATGAACCCGCAAATCATTACCCGTTACCTGGATGAACTCGATCCACGCAAGGGACCTGCGTGCGCGTATCTCTATGACCTGAACCACTTGCGCTCGCGCGCAGCAGGCCTGGTCTCCACCTTGCCCGGGGACTGCGATCTTTACTACGCGATCAAGGCGAACAGCGATGAGCCGGTGCTGCGCGCGCTGCTGGGCGCAATGACTGGCTTCGAAGTCGCGTCGCTGGGCGAAATCGAACGCGTGCGCGCCGTCGACGCCGACGTGCCGGTCGTCTTCGGTGGCCCCGGCAAGACCGACGACGAACTGGAGGGCGCGCTGCGCCTTGGCGTGCGGCTGATCCACGTGGAAAGCGCGCTGCAGCTGCGCCGGCTGGACCGCATCTCCCAACGCATGGACCGCCGTGCCGACGTGCTGCTGCGCGTCAATCCGGCCTACGGCCTCCCTGGCGCCACGCTGCAGATGGGCGGGCGCCCCACGCAGTTCGGCATCGACCAGGCGGAACTACCCGCCGTGATCGCGCTGGCCCGCGACCTGCCCGGCGTGCGCGTGGTCGGGCTGCACCTGCATGCGGGCTCCAACAGTCTCGATGCCGACCATCATCTGGCGCTGGTCTCACGCCACATTGCGCTGGCGCAGCAATGCCGGGACGAGCACGGGATGACGCTGGAATGGCTGAACGTCGGCGGCGGCATCGGCATCGACTACGCCGATCCCGACCGCACCTTCGACTGGCCGCGCTTCTGCGCTGGGCTGGCGCAACTGCTGCAGGAACGGCGGCCCGGCTGCCGCATCGTGCTGGAATGCGGCCGTTTCATCAGTGCCGATTGCGGATCCTACGTGGCCGAAGTCATCGACCTCAAGCACAATCACGGCAAGCACTTCGCCATCGTGCGCGGCGGCACGCATCATTTCCGGCTGCCAGTGTCGTGGCAGCACAATCATCCGTTCATTGTCGTGCCGAACGACACGTGGCCTTACCAGTTTGCCCGCCCGGAACTCACGGATGCGAAGCTCACGATCTGCGGCGAGCTTTGCACGCCGAAAGACGTCCTCGCACAGGAGGTGACGGTACCGCGCGTGAGGGTCGGCGACCGCATCGTCTTCATGCTGGCGGGGGCCTACGGCTGGCATATCTCGCACCACGACTTTCTCAGCCATCCGCATCCGGAGCGGGTGTTTGTGGGTACCGTGGTGGGCGGGTGAGATAGCCGACGCCGTTCGGGCGCCCGATCTTCCGGAGTCATGAAAATTGGTGCATTATCTGCAAGCGCCAACAGCCGGTCAGGGGGACCTCCCAGTCTTTGTTCCGCTGACTGCATTCCTGGAGAACTCGAATGAAGATCGCTAGCGCAGTTTCCGCTCCGGTAGCCGGGGCGTTGATGTGTCTGTTCATCGGCAACGCCTGCGCCGCCGGCATGCAGGTGTCGTCCACTTCGTACACCGACGGCGCCACGATCGCTGCGCCGTACGCGCATGATGGCGCTGGCGGCGACCAGAAGCCCTGCGGTGGCAAGGGCGTGTCGCCGCAGGTCTCGTGGTCAAAGCTTCCCGCGGGCGCGAAGTCCGTCGCCATCCTGATGTATGACATGGACGGCAACGCCGGTCTCGGGGTCTCGCACTGGGTCGCCTACAACATTGCCGCGAATCGCGGCCAGCTGAAGGAAGGCGAAGGCAAGGCGGACGGGCCTGGCATCACGGTCGGCAAGAACGTACTTGGCGCGGCAGCGTACCGCGGTCCCTGCGCGCCAACTGGAGAGACGCCCCACCATTACGTCATGACGGTCATCGCGACGGATCTGGACCCGAACCTGCCTCCGGGCATGACGCGCGACGAACTGATGGCGGCGCTCAAGGGGCATGCCCTGGAGGCCCAGAGCCTGGTTGGACGGTTTGGGCGTTGAAGGCCCCCTGATGCCTTGCCGGCCGGCATGCACCGGGGTTCTGCACGCATGATGCGGATTCAGCGCTTGCCTACCGCTTCCGAGACAAACTGCGCGGCAACCGCGACCTTGCCCAGGTCAATGCCGGTCTCAAGACCCATGTCCTGCAGCAGCCTGAGCAGCGACTCTGTCGCCACGTTCCCGGTTGCCCCTTCGGCGTAGGGGCAGCCGCCCAGACCGGCGACTGACGAGTGGAAGATACGGATGCCGGCCTCGAGACTCGCGACGACGTTCGCCAGCGCATGGCCATAGGTATCGTGGAAATGCCCTGACAACGCTTCCATAGGGAATTCCGTCGAGGCAGCGCGCATCACCTCCCTCACCCGCTCCGGCGTGCCTACGCCGATCGTGTCCGCGATATCGATCTCGTCGCAGCCCAGTTCGCGCATGCCGCGCACCACCTCCGCCACCGCGCTGACAGGAACCTCCCCCTGGTAGGGACATCCCAGCGCACAGGACACGCTGGCACGCAGGCGCAAGCCATGCGCCTTCGCGGCCGCGGCCACCGGCGCGAAGCGAGCCATCGACTCGGCAATCGAGCAATTGATGTTCTTCTGCGAGAACGCCTCGCTCGCGGCGCCGAAGATCACGACCTCGTCGACGCCAGCGGCCAGCGCGGCCTCGAGACCCTTCATGTTCGGCGTCAGCGCCGAGTACAGGGCCCCGGGGCGCCGGCGGATGCCAGCCATCACCTGCGCCCCGTCGGCCATCTGCGGCACCCATTTGGGCGACACGAACGACGCTGCCTCGATGTTCACGAATCCGGCGTCGGAGAGCTGGTCGATCAGGGCCACCTTGATCCCGGTCGGCACCAGGATCTTTTCGTTCTGCAAGCCGTCGCGGGGACCGACCTCGACGACCTTGACGAAATCCGCATGCATATTGCGCCTCCTTGACAGCGTGTCAGGCGTTGAACGCCAGCAGCTGGGCACCCTCTGTCACTTGTTCGCCGATGCCGTACAGCACTTCGCTGACGACGCCGTCGGCCGGCGCACAGATGGTGTGCTCCATCTTCATCGCCTCCATCACCAGCAGCGGCGCGCCGCGCGTCACGGCGCTGCCGGCTTCGACCATCACGGCGATGACCTTTCCCGGCATCGGCGCGGTGAGCTTGCCGCCCTCGCCTTCGGCTTCGCCGGCGTGGGCCAGCGGGTCGAGCCAGGTCAGTGCGACATGGCGGCCGGCATGGAAGACATGGAACTCGTCGGCTTCCGCATGCACCTGTCCATGCACGCGCCGGGTGCCAAGGTCGATGCGGATGTCGTCGGCCTGGCAGGCAGCAGTGAAAGGAGCGGCCTGGTCGGCGTAAGTCAGCGTGCTGCCGCGTTCATTGGTGTTCAGCGTCACGCCCAGCACCTGATCGCCATAGGCAAACTGCAGCGTGCGTGACGCACCGCCGTTCAACCGCCACGCCCCGCCACGGGTCCACGGCGAATGCTGGTCGGCGGCGTCGATGCGGCGTTCCTTGTTCTCGCGGTCCAGCAGCGCCGCCACCGCCAGCGCGATGATCTCCATGCCGACCGGCGCCGGCGGCGGGAACAGGACCTTCTCGTTGCGCTCGATCAGCCCGGTGTCGAGATCGGCGGTGCGGAAGGCTTGTGACGACACCAGCCGCTGCAGGAAGGCCACATTGGTCGACAACCCCACCACGTGGTAGGCCGCCAGCGCCTGGCGCATGCGCGCCAGCGCCTCGTCGCGGTCCTTGCCCCACACGATCAGCTTGGCGATCATCGGGTCGTAGAACGGGCTGATGGTGTCGCCCTCGCGCACGCCGGCATCGATGCGGATACCGGCCGGGCCGTGTGCATCGTCACCGCGCATGAACTGCACCGCCGGCGGCGTGCGCAGGAAGCGCAGCGTGCCGGTGGACGGCAGGAACTGCTTGTCGGGATTCTCGGCGTAGATGCGCGCTTCCAGCGCATGGCCGTCGATGCGCAGTTGCTCCTGCGTGAGCGGCAGCGCTTCGCCTGCGGCCACGCGCAACTGCCATTCGACGAGGTCCTGCCCGGTGATCATCTCGGTGACCGGGTGCTCTACCTGCAGGCGCGTGTTCATCTCCATGAAATAGAACGAGCCGTCCTGGTTGGCGATGAACTCGACCGTGCCGGCGCCGACATAGCCGACCGCCTTGGCCGCGGCAACGGCCGCTTCGCCCATGGCGCGGCGGCGCTCCTCGGTCATGCCCGGTGCCGGGGCTTCTTCCAGCACCTTCTGGTGGCGGCGCTGCACCGAACAGTCGCGCTCGAACAGGTAGACACAGTTGCCGTGGGTATCGGCAAACACCTGGATCTCGATATGGCGCGGGCGCGTCAGGTACTTCTCCACCAGCACCTTGTCGTCGCCGAAGCTGGCCGACGCCTCGCGCTTGACCGCGGCCAGCGCGGCCTCGAAGCCGTCACCCGACTCGACCACGCGCATGCCCTTGCCGCCGCCGCCCGCGCTGGCCTTGAGCAGCACCGGGTAGCCGATGCGGTCGGCCTCGCGGCGCAGCAGCGCCGGATCCTGGTCCTCGCCGTGGTAGCCCGGCACCAGCGGCACCGCGGCTTTCTCCATCAACTGCTTGGCCGCGCTCTTGCTGCCCATCGCGTGGATGGCCGACGCGGGCGGGCCGATGAAGACCAGCCCCGCCGCGGCGCAGGCCTCGGCAAAGGCTTCGTTCTCGGACAGGAAGCCGTAGCCCGGGTGGATGGCCTGGGCGCCGGCCTCCTTCGCCATCTCGATGATGTGGTCCGCGCGCAGGTAGCTGTCGCGCGCGGCCGCGCCGCCGATATGCACGGCCTCGTCGCAGAAGGCGACGTGGCGTGCATCGGCGTCGGCATCCGAGTACACCGCGACGGTGCGGATGCCGAGCCGGCGGCAGGTGGCGGCCACGCGGCAAGCGATTTCGCCACGGTTTGCGATCAGTACTTTGTTGAACATGACTTCGCCTTTCGCTCCTCGGGGGGAGCGTTCGTGAAAACGATTCTGGGTGCTGCCTTGCAGGCTGGCAGCCTTACATGCGGAACACGCCGAACTTCATGTCGTCGATCGGCGCATTGAGGCTGGCCGAAAGACCCAGCCCCAGCACCGTGCGTGTCTGCGCCGGGTCAATCACGCCGTCGTCCCACAAGCGTGCGCTGGCGTAGTACGGATGCCCCTGGTGTTCGTACTGGTCGCGGATCGGCTGCTTGAAGGCGTCTTCCTCTTCTGCGCTCCACTCGCCGCCCTTGCCCTCGATGCCATCGCGGCGCACCGTGGCCAGCACACTGGCCGCCTGCTCGCCGCCCATCACCGAGATGCGCGCATTCGGCCACATCCACAGGAAGCGCGGCGAATACGCGCGCCCGCACATGCCGTAGTTGCCCGCGCCGAACGAGCCGCCGATGATCACCGTGAACTTGGGCACCTGCGCGGTGGCCACCGCGGTCACCATCTTGGCGCCGTTGCGGGCGATGCCTTCATTCTCGTACTTGCGGCCCACCATGAAGCCGGTGATGTTCTGCAGGAACACCAGCGGGATCTTGCGCTGGCAGCACAGCTCGATGAAGTGCGCGCCCTTCAGTGCCGATTCGGAGAACAGGATGCCGTTGTTGGCGACGATGCCGACCGGGTAGCCCCAGATGCGCGCGAAACCGCAGACCAGCGTGGTGCCGTAGCGCGCCTTGAACTCGTCGAACTCGGAACCATCGACCAGGCGCGCGATCACCTCGCGCACGTCATAGGGCTTGCGCGTGTCGTTCGGGATCACGCCGTACAGTTCTTCCACCGGGTACAGCGGCTCGACCGGCTCGTGCAGGCGAATCTGGTCCGGCTTGCGGCGGTTCAGGTGCTGCACGATATTGCGCGCCAGGCTCAGCGCATGGTGGTCGTTCTGCGCGAAGTAGTCGGCCACGCCCGACAGGCGCGTATGCACGTCGGCGCCGCCCAGGTCCTCGGCGCTGACTTCCTCGCCGGTGGCAGCCTTCACCAGCGGCGGGCCGCCCAGGAAGATGGTGCCCTGGTTCTTGACGATGATGGACTCGTCGCTCATCGCCGGCACGTAGGCGCCGCCCGCGGTGCAAGAGCCCATCACCACCGCGATCTGCGGAATGCCCTGCTTGGACAGGTTGGCCTGGTTGTAGAAGATGCGGCCGAAGTGGTCGCGGTCGGGGAACACGTCGTCCTGGTTGGGCAGGTTGGCGCCGCCGGAATCCACCAGGTAGATGCACGGCAGGTTGTTCTCCTCGGCGATCTCCTGCGCGCGCACATGCTTCTTGACCGTCATCGGGTAGTAGGTGCCGCCCTTGACGGTGGCATCGTTGCAGACGATCACGCATTCCTGCCCGGCCACGCGGCCGATGCCGGTGATGATGCCCGCGCCGGGCGCGGCATTGTCGTACATGTCGTACGCGGCCAGCTGCGACAGCTCCAGGAACGGCGTGCCCGGATCGAGGAGTTGCTGCACGCGCTCGCGCGGCAGCAGCTTGCCGCGCGACAGGTGCTTGTCGCGGGCCGCCTCGCCGCCGCCTTCGGCCAGCGCGGCGATCCTGGCTTCCAGGTCGGCAACCAGTGCCTGCATTGCCTGCGCATTCGTCCTGAACGTCTCGGAGCGCGCGTTCAGCTTAGTTTCTATTGCCGCCATATGGGCCTCGGGAGTCGGTTGTTGGTTGTGTGCAGTCAGCGCGATCAGGCCGTCCTGGATTCGCCGAGGTTCAGGTCACGCACCATCTGGTCGCGCATCACGAACTTCTGCACCTTGCCGGTCACGGTCAGGGGCATCTCGTCGACAAAGCGGATGTAGCGCGGGATCTTGTAGTGGGCGATCTGGTCGCGGCAAAACGCGCGGATCTCGTCCTCGGTGGCACTTTCGCCCGGCTTGAGCACGATCCACGCGCACACCTCCTCGCCATACTTCGGGTCGGGCACGCCGAACACCTGCACGGCCTGGACCTTGGGGTGGCGGAACAGGAATTCCTCGATCTCGCGCGGGTAGATGTTCTCGCCGCCGCGGATCAGCATATCCTTCACGCGGCCGACGATATTGCAGTAGCCCTCGTCGTCGATGGTGGCGAGGTCGCCCGTGTGCATCCAGCCGTCGCGGATGGATTCGGCGGTGCGGGCCTCGTCATCCCAGTAACCCAGCATCACCGAATAGCCGCGCGTGCACAGTTCGCCCTTCTCACCTACCGGCACCGTGGCGCCGGTTGCATCGACGATCCTGACTTCCAGGTGAGGCTGGATCCGGCCGACCGTGGCGGTGCGCTTGTCGAGCGGGTCGGTGGTGCTGCTCTGGAACGAGACCGGGCTGGTCTCGGTCATGCCGTAGGCGATCGTCACCTCGGACATGTGCATCTGCGCGACCACGCGCTTCATGGTCTCGATCGGGCACGGCGAGCCGGCCATGATGCCGGTGCGCAGGGAAGAGAAGTCATAGTCGGCAAAGCGCGGGTGGTCGAGCTGCGCGATAAACATCGTCGGCACGCCGTGCAGCGCGGTGCAGCGCTCTTCGCTGACGGCTTTCATGGTGGCTTCCGGATCGAAGGCCTCGCCGGGGAATACCATCGCCGCGCCGGTCGAGACGCAGGCCAGCACCGACAGCACCATGCCAAAGCAGTGGTAGAACGGCACCGGGATGCACAGCTTGTCCTGCTCGGAGAAGCGCATCGCCATGGCGATGTAGCGCGCGTTGTTGACGATATTGCGATGCGTCAGCGTGGCGCCCTTGGGCGCGCCGGTGGTGCCGCTGGTGAACTGCACGTTGATCGGATCATGGCAGTCGAGTTGGGCCGTGATGGCGTCGAGCGCCGCGCGCGCCACGCCGGTGCCGCGTGCCACCACATCCGCATAGCGGATCATGCCGGGCGTCTCGTCGTCGCCCATCCGGATCACCCAGCGCAGCGACGGCAGGCGTGCTGCCTGCAACGCGCCCGGCTCGCTGGTCGCCAGTTCCGGCGCCAGCGCCTGCAGCATCTCCAGGTAGCGCGAAGTCTTGAAGGCCTCGGCCGCCACAATGGCTTTGACGCCGACCTTGTTCAGCGCGTACTCAAGCTCGGCCAGCCGGTAGGCCGGGTTGATGTTGACCAGCACCAGCCCCAGCCGCGCGGTGGCGAACTGCGTCACCAGCCACTCCACCCGGTTGGGCGCCCAGATGCCGACGCGATCTCCCCTGGCAAGCCCCAGCGCATGCAGGCCCGATGCCAGCGCGTCGATCGCCTCGGCGAACTCCCGCCAGTTCCAGCGCACGCCCTGCTCGCGAAAGACCACGGCTTCGCGCTCCGGGAAGGCGGCCACAGTCTGCGCCAGAAACGCCGGCACGGTCTGCTCGGACAGCGGGATGCTGGTGTCGCCTCGCACATGCGACAGGCCGTCTATCGGCAGAATGGTGTGAAGCGGGTCTCCCTGCATCTTCATACTTGTCTCCAAAGCTCGTCGTGTTTCGCGTTCGATGTTTCTTGAGCTTAGCTCAATTTCTCGAATACCGCTGGATTCCAAATCAGATCTGGGGTTTACCCCCAAACACCGCGCTGACTCTGCCAGACCTACGACTCACTCTATTGGCACCTCAGCTGATTGATGGAAAGGTATACGGCGGCCGAGGAAAATTCAACAGGTATTTGAGTATTACTCAACTCCGCATCAAAAGGAGTACCATGTGAGCACATTGAGCGCGCACGCAGCCTCGGCAGCCGACCCCCCCCGGCGCCGCGGCCAATCGGGCGCGGCCTATAATTCCGCGTTTCCGCTAGCTGGGCTCAGACACATGGAAGAGATCACCACCCCTCGCCGCGTACCGGCCGGCGCCAAGGCGGAACAGCGCATCCGGGATATCCTGCGCGTCAGCCGCGAGGTGTTCGCCGAACTGGGCTACGAAAGAGCCACGACCACCGAGATTGCCCAACGCCTGGGCGTGTCCGAGGCAACGGTCTTCACGTACTTCCATGGCAAGCGCGCGCTTTGCGTGCGGGTGATCGAGGATTGGTACGACGAGATCATCGACACCTTCGAGCAGGGCATGCCTCGCGGCCAGAGCGCCAGGGCGCAACTGGCGTTCTATGTGAAGACGCACCTGCAGTTGTTCCTGATCCAGGGGACCGGCCTTTGCGCCCTGGTGCTGTCGGAAGGCCGGGCCAAGGGGCCAGACCTGGGCGAGGTGTTCGTGCCGCTGCAACGCCGCTATACGGCCCCGCTGATGGACCTGCTGGCGCGCGGAAGGGAAAACGGCGAGATTCGCGACGACCTGCCGCTGAGCCTGATGCGCTCGGCCATTCTCGGGCCGATGGAGCATATCCTCTGGGATGCGATCGCACGCGAGCGGGAAGTCGATATCGACAAGACCGCCAGCGACATGGTGGCCTTGCTGTGGCCCGCATTGCTGCCGGTGAATGTCGAGGCGGAAAAGCTGCGGGCCTTCTATGGAGAAGTCGGCGCGGCGCTGAGGAAGGTCGAAGGCGCCTGACCGCCCGGCCATCCTGGGCGGCGGGCGCAAACCCATGTACCGGAGATTGCGACATGGCCATCCAGCTCAACCACACCATCGTCTTCTCTCATGACAAGAAGGCATCCGCGGACTTCTTCTGCGAAGTCCTCGGACGCCCCCCGGCCGAGCCTTTCGGGCCGTTTCTCGGGGTACGGCTCGACAACGATGTCACCCTGGACTTCATGGACGCCGAAGGCGATGTGGCCCTGCAGCACTATGCCTTCCTGGTCAGCGACGCCGAATTCGACCAGGGCTTTGCCCGCATCCGCGCGCGCAACCTGACGTACTGGGCCGACCCCTACCGCCGCCGCCCCGGCGAGGTCAATACGGACGATGGCGGCCGCAGGATCTACTTCGAGGATCCAAGCAAGCACTTCCTGGAAATTTTCACGAAGGGCTAGCGCCGCTGTGGGGCTTTGACGAGACACGGGCACCCGACCACACCCGCTCGATGCTTTTCAGCGTTTACTGCGCTTGGTTGATGCGGTTGCACCCCATAGAATGAAGTTGCGCCTTGGAACGCGGCTTTGGTTTCTGCCGCATCAAAGGAGGATGTCATGGAACTTCATATGCAATCGCATCGCTACACGCACCGGTGGCCGGACTGGCGTGCGGCGGCGCTGGCGGGCCTCGTCGCCGGGCTGGTATTCCTGGTGTTAGACCTGCTGGCGGCCATGTTGATGGGGGCCAGTGTCTGGAAGACGCTGACCATGATCGGCGCCATCCTGCTCGGCCCGGATGTGCTGGCGCAACCTGCCACCTTCCAGGTGAGCGTGCTGCTGGCAGCCGTGGTGGTCCACTTCGCGCTCTCTGTCGTGTTCGCGCTGATCCTGGCGACGATCATGGCACCCTTCCATTTCGATTCGAGCGTCGGCATGGCCTCGGTGGTGGGGGCGCTTTTCGGCCTGGGCTTGTTGCTGGTGAACTTTTACGGCATGACCGCCGTCTTCCCATGGTTTGCCGAAGCGCGAGGCTGGGTGACCGCCATTGCCCACATCGTGTTCGGCCTGGTTGCGGCCGACTCGTACCTGAAACTGGAGCGGCACGCTGATGTGCCTGCCGGCGCATAGGAAGCAGGAGCCCGGCAGCGAACAGCGGCACGGTGCCTGATCCATGCAGACCGCTGCCTATCCCTACCAGCCCGTGCGTGAGCGGGGCACGCTGACGTGCTTCCTGCTGGCCTTGCTCATGCACCTGCTGCTGGGCGTCCTGCTCTATTACGGCGTGCGCTGGCACAGCGCGGCGCCGGAGGGTGTCGCGGCCGAGTTGTGGGAACCCATCCCCGAAGCCGCAACCCCGGAGCCGGCAATCAGGCCAGCGCCAAAGCCGGTCGAAGAGGAAGAGGCCGATATCTCGCTGCAGGAAAAGCAGCGCAAGGCCGAGCTTGCCGCACGCGAGCAAGCGCAGGCGCGGCAGCGCGAGAGCCAGGCGCGCGCCGAAGCCGCCCGCAAGGAGGATGCGCAACGCAAGGCAATGGAAGCACAGCGCCAGGCCAGCAACGCCCAGCGCCAGAGCGAACTGGCACGGTTGCGGGCGCAGGCGGGCGGCACAAGCGCCGCGGCCAACGCCGGGACCGGCTCCGGCGCCTCCGCAAAGGCTTCATCCGGCTATGCCGAGCGCGTGCGGCAGCGGGTCAAGCCGAACATCATCTTCAACGAAGACGTCCCCGGCAATCCGCCGGCGGTGGTGGCCGTGAGCATGGCGCCGGACGGCTCGCTGCTGTCCACCCGCCTTGCCAAGTCAAGCGGCAATGCCGGCTGGGACAACGCCGTGCTGCGCGCGGTGCAGCGATCCGACCCGCTGCCCCGCGACACCAACGGCGTCGCCCCTTCCAATATCCTCATTACCTTCTGGCCCAAGGACCAGGGCGGCTAGCAGGGCCGGCGCTTCCCGCGCCATGGCCGGCATCGGCCCCTTCGCCTCGTTTCCGGCACGATTTGAGCATTCCATTCTACGAATCGATATTTTTTAGGAATGCCATTACAATTCCGGCCAACCAGGAAGGAAAATTTGCATGCATGTGCTCCAGGCCCGCCAATATCATAAATAAACAAAAACAAGCCGACGGAGCCCGCCATGCAAACCGCACCCCCCCTCACTGCCGCGCGTTCGGCCAATACGCCTCCCCTGGCGCTGCCGGCCGCACCGCTGGACCAGCTGGCGCTGGACCTCGCAGCCATTTTCGCCAACAGCGCGCGCATGGTGGGCAGCCACATTGCTTCACACCTGCCAGACACCGACACCCTGCTTGCCGCCTTGCCGCCGGGCGCCCTGCAAGGCTCGCCGGATACCTATACCCGCCACCTGGTCTATGGCGATCCGCTGGAACGCTTCTCGGCGATGGTGTTGGTCTGGCGCCCCGGGCAGGCGAGCCCCGTGCACGGCCATCGCACCTGGTGCGCCTACCGCGTGCTGCGCGGCACGATGACCGAGCAGCACTACCAGTGGGATGCCGCCAGCCGGCACGCGCGCCATACCAATACCGTCGAGCGCGCGGCCGGCGATACCTTCAGCGTGCCGGGCGGGCTGCAGCACATCCATGCACTGGGCAATGCCAGCGACGATATCGCCGTGTCCCTGCATCTCTATGGCGTCAGCCGCGACCATATTGCTACCGGCGTGAACCTGCTGGTGCCCACCGCCGACGTCTAGCCGCCGCGCGCAGCGCTGCGGGCGGGCGTCGCCCCACCCTCACCTGACCGCTACGTGCCATGGACCGCTACGACAAACAGATCCTTGCCATCCTGCAGGAAGACGCCACCGTGCCGGTGGCGGAAATCGGGGAACGGGTCGGGCTGAGCTCGACGCCATGCTGGCGCCGCATCCAGAAGCTGGAAGAGGCCGGCCTGATCCGCAAGCGCGTGGCGCTGCTCGACGCCGGCAAGCTCAATGCCGGCGTCACCGTCTTTGTGTCGGTCCGGACCAGCCAGCACAACGTGAACTGGCTCAAGCAGTTCCACGGCCTGGTATCGTCGATCCCGGAAGTGACAGAGTTCTATCGCATGGCCGGCGACACGGATTACCTGCTGCGCGTGGTGGTGCCCGATATCGCCGCCTACGACCGTGTCTACAAGAAACTGATCCAGGGGGCGGAACTGGCCGACGTCAGCTCCAGTTTTGCCATGGAGCAGATCAAATACACCACGGCCCTGCCGCTCGACTATGCCTGAGGCGGCACTTGCGCTGCATCCGGGGTTGGGGGCCGGCCCATCGCGACTAGCAATTTCCGCCATTTCGGGGCTTTTTTCGCCTCAAAAACACGAATTCCGACCTCCCAGGCCTGTTCGTCACCCCGAAATCACCACCATTCGACCTGCTGCGACGCACCAATGGCTGTAGAATACACGGCCCCTATTCAAACGGTCGCGGCGTCCGGTTTTGTCCCTCGCCCCACCGAGACCCCCCGCGAGCCTTGACAGCAGGTCCGATAACGCACGCCATCGTGCGCACTGCCGTCGACACGCGATGCACGAAGGAAACAGTTGTAGATGACAAGCGGCGCACAACGAACGGCAGCCAAAACACGAGTAGCAGCAAGCAAGGACCTTGGCCAGACAAACACGGCGTCTACGGCGCAGCCTGGTTCCGCGGCCGAGGCCACGGAGCGCAGTCAGCAGCTGCGCGCCCTGATCCAGCTGGGCAGGCAGCGTGGCTACCTGACCCACGCGGACATCAGCGACCACCTGCCGGACAACTTCACGGACACGGCGGCGATGGAAGGCATCGTCAGCACGTTCGCCGAGATGGGCGTGAAGATCTACGAGCAGACGCCGGACGCCGAGACGCTCCTGCTGAGCGATGGCCCGGTAGTCGCCTCGGACGAGCAGGCCGAGGAAGAAGCCGAGGTGGCACTGGCCACCGTGGACTCCGAGTTCGGCCGGACCACCGACCCGGTGCGCATGTACATGCGCGAGATGAGCTCGGCAACGCTGCTCACGCGCAAGCAGGAAGTCGAGATTGCCAAGCGGATCGAGGACGGCCTGAACAATATGGTGCATGCCATCTCGGCCTGCCCGTTCACCGTCGCCGCCATTCTCGAGCTGTCGGCCAAGGTCGCCAGCAATGAAATCAGCATCGACGACGTGGTCGACGGCCTGAGCGACGAGAGCATTGCCGAGCCCGTCGCGGCGGCGGCCACCGACGAGACCGACGACACCATCGACGGCGCCGACGAGACCGATGACGACGCCGACGACGCCGCGGATGAAGGCAGCAGCCAGCAGAGCGCCGAAGCCGATCTGGCCAGGCTGCGCGACGAATGCATGAAGCGCTTTGCGCGCGTCGCCGAGCAGTTCGAGCGCATGCGCCAGGAGAGCGAAGCAAACGGCACGGCGTCGGCAGGCTTCCTGTCTGCGCGGGATGCGGTGCGCGAGGAACTGCGCACGATCCGCTTTACCGCGCGAACCATCGAGCGCCTGTGCGCCAACGTCCAGGCGATGGTCGACGAGGTCCGCGTGGTCGAGCGCCAGGTTGTCCAGCTGCTGGTCGAGCGGTGCGGGATGGAGCGTGAGGATGTCATTGCGCGCTTCCCCGGCAATGAAACCAACCTCGCCTGGGGCCAGGATCTGGTCGCCGAATCGCGCCCGTACAGCGCGGCGGTCGCGCGCGCGCTGCCGGACCTCGAGGCGCATCAGCAAAAGCTGATCGACATCCAGGCCCGGGCGGCCCTGTCGCTGCCCGAGCTGAAGACCGTCAACCGCAAGATGCTGGCCGCCGAACGGCAGATGCGCCAGGCCAAGCATGAAATGACGCAGGCCAACCTGCGCCTGGTGATCTCGATTGCCAAGAAGTACACCAACCGCGGGATGCAGTTCCTGGACCTGATCCAGGAGGGCAACATCGGCCTGATGAAGGCGGTCGACAAGTTCGAGTATCGCCGCGGCTGGAAATTCTCTACCTACGCAACGTGGTGGGTCCGCCAGGCCGTCACGCGCGCGATCGCCGACCAGGCCCGCACCATCCGGGTGCCGGTGCACATGATCGAGCAGATCAACAAGCTCAATCGCCTGTCGCGCGAGATCATGCAGCAGACCGGCAAGGAGCCCGATCCGGCGGTGCTGGCCGAGCGCCTGGACATGACCGAGGACAAGGTCCGCTCGATCATGAAGATCGCAAAGGAGCCGGTCTCGATGGAAACCCCGGTCGGCGAGGATGGCGACACCAGCTTGGGCGACATGATCGCCGACTCGGACACGGCCACGCCGGCCGACGCCGCGTTGCAGGCGGGCCTGCGTGCGGTCGTGCGCGAGATGCTCGATGAGCTCTCGCCCCGCGAAGCCAAGGTGCTGCGCATGCGTTTTGGCATCGACATGTCCACCGACTACACGCTGGAAGAAGTCGGCAAGCAGTTCGATGTCACGCGCGAGCGGATTCGCCAGATTGAAAGCAAGGCAATGAAGAAGCTGCGGCATCCCAGCCGCGCGGATCAGCTGATCACCTACCTGCGTGACGCCTGATGCTTGCCGGCAATCGCAGATTGGCCGACTGACACAGAGCAGACAGGAGCGTTTGGATGACTGACTCGAACCTATCTTTCTTCGGCAGGGTCTCGCTTGCCCTGGGCACCTTCTTCGCCATCCTTGGCAACCGCGAACTCGCAGCCAGCGTCAAGCGGCTGCGGGACGGTGAGGGATTCGCCCCGGCGCCGGTATCCGCACCTGCACCTGCACCTGCACCTGCACCCGCCCCGGTGGCGGAAGCTGCCGCACCCATGCTGAAAGAAGCCAGCCCGGTGGCAGCGCTTCAGTTGCTGGGCTTGCTCCAGCGCGACGCACGCTTTGTCGACTTCGTCGAGGAAGACGTCGCGCGCTATTCCGACGCGGATATCGGCGCCGCCGCCCGCCTGGTGCACGATGGCTGCCGCGCGGTGCTGCGCGAGCATTTCACCATCCGGCCGGTGCGCGAGGAAGCCGAGGGCAGCCGCGTGACGCTGGCCGACGGCTTCGACGCCAGCGCCATCCGCCTGACCGGGAATGTGGTCGGCAGCGCGCCGTTCCACGGCAGCATCAGCCACCGCGGCTGGAAGGTCGCGGAGGTACGCCTGCCGCGCGTGGCCGAGCGCCATGACGCCACGGTGATCGCCCCCGCCGAGGTGGAGCTATGAGCGAAGCACGCTATGCCATCGGCATCGACCTGGGCACCACGCACAGCGCCGTTTCCTACGTCGACCTAGCCGCCAGCGATGGCGAAAAGACCAGCCAGGCGGTGCTGCCCATCACGCAACTGACCGCGCCGGGGGCCATCGAAGACCTCGACCTGCTGCCCTCCTTCCTGTACCTGCCGCACGCCAGCGAACTCGCCCCGGGCGACCTGCGGCTGCCGTGGAACGCCGAGCGCGACTTCGCCGTGGGCGAGCTGGCGCGCAGCCGCGGCGCGGCCACGCCGATCCGCCTGGTGTCGAGCGCCAAGAGCTGGCTGTGTCATCCCGGCGTCGACCGCCGCTCGCCGATCCTGCCCAACGACGCGCCGCCCGAGGTGCCGCGCGTCTCGCCGCTCGAGGCTTCGGTGCGTTACCTGACGCACCTGCGTGAGGCCTGGGACCAGGCCCACCCCGAAGCGCCATTCGGCGAGCAGGACGTCACCGTGACGATTCCCGCATCGTTCGACCCGGCCGCGCGCGAACTGACGGCCGAGGCGGCCGCCGCGGCCGGCTATGCCCGCATGACCCTGCTCGAGGAACCCCAGGCAGCGCTCTATAGCTGGATCCAGAAGAGCGGCGGCCAATGGCGCAAGCAGGTAAAGGTCGGCGACATCATCCTCGTCGTTGACGTCGGCGGCGGCACCACCGACCTGTCGCTGATCGCCGTGATCGAGCGCGACGGCAACCTTGAACTGCATCGCATTGCGGTCGGCGACCATATCCTGCTTGGCGGCGACAACATGGACCTGGCGCTGGCCCACGTGGTGGCGCGCAAGCTGGCCGCCCAGGGCACGCAGGCCGACCCGTGGCAACTGCGCGCGCTGACCTATGCCTGCCGCGCGGCCAAGGAAACGCTGCTGACCGACCCGACCACGGATACCGTGCCGCTGGTCGTGCCCAGCCGCGGCTCCAAGCTGATCGGCGGCTCGATCCGCACGGACCTGACCCGCGCCGAGCTGACCCAGACCATCCTGGAAGGGTTCTTCCCGCAAGTCGAGGCCTCGGCCCGCCCGGTGAGCCGGGCCCGCGTCGGCCTGACGCAGTTGGGCCTGCCCTATGCGCAGGATGCCGCCGTCACGCGGCACCTGGCCGCGTTCCTGGGCCGCCAGGTGGCGGCGCTGGCCGAAGTCGAAGGCATGCAGAGCGCACAGCCGGAAGGCGCGACCTTCCTGCACCCGACCGCCGTCCTGTTCAATGGCGGCGTGTTCAAGTCAGGCCTGCTAGCAGAGCGCATCCTGCAGACACTCAACGGCTGGCTGGCCGCGGAAAGCGCGACCCCGGCCCGACTGCTTGACGGCGCGGAGCTGGACCTGGCCGTGGCACGCGGCGCCGCTTACTACGGCTACGTGCGGCGCGGCAAGGGGGTGCGGATTCGTGGCGGCACCGCGCGCGCTTACTATATCGCCGTGGAATCGTCGATGCCCGCCGTGCCTGGCTTCGAACCGCCGATCCAGGCCCTGTGCGTGGCGCCGTTCGGCATGGAAGAAGGCACCGACGCCGAACTGCCGCCGCAGGAATTCGGCCTGGTGGTGGGCGAACCCGTGCACTTCCGCTTCTTTGGCTCGTCGGTGCGCCGCCAGGACCAGGTCGGCACCCTGCTGGATTTCTGGGGGCCGGAGGAATTGCAGGAGCTGGAAGAAATCCAGGCAACCCTGCCCGCCGAAGGCCGCACCGCGGGTGAAGTGGTACCGGTCAGGCTGCATGCGCGGGTGACCGAGACCGGCACCCTGGAACTCGAAGCCGTGCCCCGAGCCAGCGGCGAGCGCTGGAAGGTCGAGTTCGATGTGCGCGGCAGCGCCGATGCCTGAGCAAACGGGCGGGCCGACGACCAGGCAATACGTCGTCGGCATCGACCTTGGCACCAGCAATACGGTCGTCGCCTATGCGAAGGCCGGATCCGACGACATCCGCGTCTTCGATATCGACCAGCTGGTCAGCCCGGGCGAGGTCGCGGCCCGCCCCCTGCTGCCCTCGGTGCGCTACCACGCGGCGCCGGGCGAGCTCAGCGGCGATGACCTGCAGCTGCCCTGGCAATCCGCCGCCAGCGCGGCCGCGCGGCGGACCGTGTTCGGCCGCCTGGCCGCGACGCTCGGCGCGCAGGTGCCCGGGCGTCTCGTGGCCAGCGCAAAGAGCTGGCTGTCGCATGCGTCGGTCGACCGCACCGCGCCCATCCTGCCATGGGGCGGGGACGACGACCTCGACAAGATCTCGCCGGTGGTCGCCAGCGCGAGCTACCTTGGCTATGTGTGCGCGGCATGGAACCACCGTTTTCCCGATGCCCGGCTCGAAAACCAGGACGTGGTCCTCACCGTGCCCGCCTCGTTCGACGAAGGCGCGCGTGCGCTGACGCTGGAGGCCGCACGCCTGGCCGGGCTGCCCGCCCTGCGCCTGCTCGAAGAACCGCAGGCCGCGCTCTACGACTGGCTGTTCCACCATCGCCAGACCCTGGACAAGGACCTGGCGCAAACCCGCCTGGTGCTGATCTGCGACGTAGGCGGCGGTACCACCGACCTCACCCTGATCCGCGTAGAGATGCAGGACGGCCAGCCGCAGCTGACCCGCATCGGCGTGGGCAACCACCTGATGCTCGGCGGCGACAACATGGATCTGGGCCTGGCGCATCTGGTCGAAGCACGCCTCGGGTCCGGCGCGCAGGCGCAGGCACGCCTGTCGGCGGCCAGCCTGTCGCAGCTGGTCGCGCGCTGCCGCGCCGCCAAGGAACAACTGCTGAGCGCGCAGGCACCGGACTCGGTCATGGTGACCCTGCTGGGCGCGGGCTCAAAACTGATCGGCGGCGCACGGTCGGTGGAAGTGACGCGGCAGGAAGTCGAGCAGCTTGTCGTCGACGGCTTCTTCCCCAGGGTGCCTGCCAGCGAAAGGCCCGGCCGCGCGCGCGGCGCCATCATCGAGTTCGGCCTGCCGTATGCATCCGACCCGGCCGTGACCCGGCACGTTGCCGCCTTCCTGGGGCAGCACGCCGCGCAGTCGCGGGCGGCACTGGATGCGCCACCCGCGCAGGATGACGCGCTGCCGGTGCCAGACACCCTGCTGCTCAACGGCGGCGTGTTCCGCGCGCAAGCCCTGGCCGGCCGCATCGCCGATACGCTGGGCAGCTGGCGCGGCGCGCCGCTGCATGTCCTGCACAACGCCGATCCCGACATTGCCGTGGCACGCGGCGCGGTCGCGTATGCGCGGGCGCGTGCCGGCCAGGCGCCGCGCATCGGTGGCGGCTCGCCGCGCAGCTATTTCCTGATGCTCGACGATGGCGCGTCGGGGCCGCAAGGGATCTGCCTGCTGCCACGGGGCACCGAAGAAGGCCATGAGATCCATCTCAGCGACCGCACCTTTGCCTTGCGGCTTGGGCATCCGGTGCAGTTCCACCTGGTTTCCTCCGTCGCCGATACGGCCTACCAGCCGGGCCAGCTGACCGACCTGTCGACGGGCGACTTCGTCCGCCTGCCGCCGATCGCCACCGTGGTGCAGCCGCGCGGCGCCAGCGGCCCGCGGGAAACGCCCGTACAGATCACCACCTCGCTGACTGAGGTCGGTACGCTCGAAGTCCACTGCATCAATATTGCCGATGCCTCGCAGCGATGGCGCCTTGAATTCCAGCTGCGCGGCAACGAGGCCCCGGTGGCGGCGCCCGCGGCGGACACGGCGCACCCGTCCCTGCCCCAGGCCCTGGAAGCGATAGACCGCACCTTCGGCGCCCGCTCGCAGGAGGTCGGCCCCAAGGAAGTCAAGCGGCTGCGGGCGCAGCTGGAGCAGCTGCTGGGCGCGCGCGAGCAGTGGGACAGCGCCCTGCTGCGCGAGCTCTTCGGCGCCTTCTGGGAGCGCGCCCGGCGGCGGCGGCGCACTGCCGACCATGAGCGCCTGTGGCTGAACCTGGCCGGCTACTGCGTGCGCCCGGGGTTCGGCTATCCGCTCGACGAATGGCGCGTGGAACAGCTCTGGTCGCAGTACGACCAGGGCATCCAGTACGTCAACGAAAGCCAGAACTGGTCGGAGTGGTGGACGCTGTGGCGGCGCGCGGCAGGCGGCCTGGACGAGAGCGCCCAGCTGCGCCTGCTGGAAGACATGGCCTTCTACCTGCAGCCTCCCGGCAGCGCCCGCTACAAGAAGCCCGCCGGTCCCACCCGGGGCGGCTATGCCGATATGGTGCGCCTGGCCGGCTCCCTGGAGCGCATTCCCACCGACGCCAAGATCGAACTGGCCGAGTGGCTGCTGACCCGCCTGCGCAAGCCATCGGAAAACAACCAGGGCTGGTGGGCCGTGGGCCGCATCGGCGCGCGCCGGCCGTTCTACGGCAGCGCGCACAGCGTCGTGCCGGCCGAGACCGCCGCGCGCTGGGTGGACACCATCCTTGCGCTCGACTGGAAAAAGGTCGAGCCGGCTGCGTTCGCCGCGGTGCAGATCGCGCGCATGACCGGCGACCGCACCCGGGACCTGCCCGACGAGACCCGGGTCAGCGTCGTCCGCCGGCTGGAAGCCGCCAACGCGCCGCAAAGCTGGATTGCCATGGTGCGCGAGGTCGTGGAACTCAATGCCGCCGACGAAGGACGGGTATTTGGCGAGGCGCTGCCCGCCGGCCTCAAGCTGATCGCGGGCTGACAGGCAGATCGGGACTGGCGACGGCGGCGATCTGGCCGCGAACAGGTTGGCAAGCGCCTTGTCTGTCACTTGCCTGCACCAGCCAGACCGATGACCTACGATGACGGTAGGCTCCTTGCCTGTCCCACCCGTGAAGCTGTCAGCACTCCTCCCATCCATCGCCATCGCCGCCACGGCCTGGCTCTGCCCGGCCGCTGCAGACGACGCCCTGGCACCCCAACGCGCCGACATGGTCAGGGAGATTGCCACGGTCGCCGCGGGTGCCGCAGCCCAGAGCGGCAGGCATGCCATCGACCCGCGCGTCATGGCCGTGATGGGGCAAGTGCCTCGCCACGAGTTCGTGCCCGATGCGCAAAAGCCGCACGCGTATGAAAACCGGCCGTTGCCCATCGGCCATGGCCAGACTATTTCGCAGCCGTATATCGTCGCCCTGATGACTGACCTGATGATGGTCAAGCCTGGCGACACCGTGCTGGAGATCGGCACCGGCTCCGGCTACCAGGCCGCGGTGCTGGCCGGGCTGGCGCGCGCGGTATACACCATCGAGATCATCGAGCCGCTGGGACGCGAGGCCTGCGAGCGCCTGAAGCGGCTGGCCTACCGGCAGGTGGCGTGCAAGGTCGACGACGGCTACTACGGCTGGGACGAGCACGCGCCCTATGACGCCATCGTCGTCACCGCCGCGGCCAGCCACGTGCCGCCGCCGCTGATCCGGCAACTGAAGCCTGGCGGCCGGATGGTGATCCCGGTGGGCGCCCAGTTCCTGACGCAATACCTGCTACTGGTGGAAAAGTCCGCGGATGGCACCGTTTCCACCAGGCAGATCCTGCCGGTCAGGTTCGTGCCGCTGGTCGGCAAGCACTGAGGCGCGGCATCTCAGCCGGCCCGCTGACGCCATGCCACGCCCGCCGCTGTTCGCCCTGGCGCTGCTCTCCGCCGCGGCGCTCGGGTATGAGATCCTGCTGATGCGGCTGTTCTCCATCATCCAGTGGCATCACTTCGCCTACATGATGATCAGCGTGGCACTGCTGGGCTACGGCGCGGCGGGGGCGCTGGTGGCACTGGCGCGGCAAACGCTGATCCGCCATTTCGTGCCGGTCTTTGCCGGCGGCGCGCTGCTCTTCGGCCTCGGCGCGATGGCCTGCTTCGCGCTCGCCCAGCAGGTCACGTTCAATCCGCTGGAAATCCTGTGGGACCCATCGCAGCCGCTGCGCCTGGTGCTGATCTACCTGCTGCTGTTCGTGCCGTTCCTATGCGCCGCCACCAGTATCTGCCTATGCTTTTCCCGCTTCCACGCACAGGTTCCCCGCATCTACAGCTTCGATATCCTTGGCGCCGGGCTGGGTTGCCTGGGCATCATCGTGGCGCTGTTCGTGCTGGACCCGGTCGATGCCCTGCGGCTGGTCGGCACGGCAGGCATGTCGGCGGCGGCCCTGGCCTGCGTTGAGTGCGGCTGGCACCGGCCCTGGCTGCCGGCGCTGCTGCTGCTGTCGGCGGCGATCGTGCCGGCCGCGGTGCCAGGCAACTGGATTGCGCTGCGGCCGTCCGAGTACAAGGAGCTGAGCCAGGCCATGCGCATCGGCGGCGCGCGCGTGGTGGCGCAGCGCTCGAGTCCCCTCGGCCTGGTCACGGTGGTCGAGAGTCCCACGATCCCGTTGCGGCACGCGCCCGGGCTAAGCCTCAATGCCACACAGGAGCCGCCACCGCAACTGGCCGTGTTTACCGATGGCGACGGGCTCAGTGCGCTCAACCACTATGACGGCCGACGCGAACCGCTTGCCTACCTTGGCGACCTCACCTCTGCCCTGCCTTACCACTTGCTGCAAGGTCCAAACGTGCTGGTGCTGGGCAGCGGAGCCGGGGCGGACGTGTTGCAAGCGGTTTACCACGGGGCCAGCGCGATCGATGCGGTGGAGCTGAATCCGCAGGTGATCGACCTGGTTCAGGGCCGCTTCGCCGCGTTTTCCGGCAAGCCCTACAGCGCGGCCGGCGTGCGTGCCTTTGCCGGCGAGGCACGCGGCTTCCTGGCGGCCAGCACAAAACACTACGACCTTATCCAGGTAGCCCTGCTGGATTCCTTCAGCACGTCGTCGGCGGGACTGTATGCGCTATCGGAGAGTTATCTCTATACCGTGGAAGCCTTCCAGGGCTACCTGCGCCATCTTCGGCCCGGCGGCCTGCTTGCGATCACGCGCTGGGTCACGCTGCCGCCGCGCGACATACCGAAACTGTTCGCCACCGCCGTGGCGGCGATGGAAGGCGCCGGCGTAGCCGATCCGTCGCGGCGGCTGGCGCTGGTCCGCGGCTGGAAGACGGCCACGCTGGTCGTCAAGAACGGCGAATTCAGTGCCGCGGACCTGGCTGCCCTGCTCGAGTTCTGCCGCGCGCGCTCGTTCGACGTCGAATACCATCCCGGCATCCAGCCCGGCCAGGCGAATCGCTACAACGTGCTGGATCAACCCTACTTCTATGACGCCGCGCAGGCCCTGCTCGGCCCCGGGCGCGACGGCTTCCTGTCCCGCTACAAGTTCGACGTGCGCCCCGCCACCGATGACAGGCCCTACTTCTTCCATTTCTTCAAATGGCGCACGCTGCCAGAGCTGCTGTCGCTGAAGGCGCAGGGCGGGCTGCCCTTGCTGGAATGGGGCTATCCGGTGCTGGTGGCCACGCTGCTGCAGGCCACCGCCGCGGCAGGCTTGCTGATCGGGATCCCGCTCTGGATCCTGCGGCGCCGCGCCGGGCCGCAGCCCGGCGGCGATGGCATGGCGGTGCGGCGCTTGCCCGAATGGCGGGCCGGCATCTACTTCCTGGCGGTCGGGCTCGGCTTCATGTTCGTGGAGATCGCCTTTATCCAGAAATTCATCCTGTTCCTGAGCCACCCGCTCTATGCGGTCGCGGTGGTGCTGTGCGCCTTCCTGTGCTTTGCGGGACTGGGAAGCCGATATGCCCCGCGCATGCCCGCGCGCGCTGGCCAAGACCGCGGCAGGCGCCAGGCGGCGCTGGCCGTCAGCGGCATCTGCGCGGCCTCGCTGATCTACCTGGTGGCGCTGCCGGCGGTCTTCAGGCTGCTGATCGCGTTGCCGGATCCGGCCAGGATCGGCGTCTCCGTACTGCTGATCGCGCCGCTGGCGTTCCTGATGGGGATGCCGTTCCCGCTTGGCCTGGCGCGGGTCGCGGCCCGCGATGAATCGCTGGTGCCCTGGGCATGGGGCATCAACGCCTGCGCCTCGGTGGTTGCGGCAGTCCTTGCCACGCTGGTCGCGATCCAGGCCGGGTTCACCGTGGTGGTGCTGGTGGCGCTGCTGCTGTACGCCGCCGCTGCGCTGGCGTGCCCGTGAGCCGGGGTTGGGAGCCGCTCTAGCTTACGTCGGCTGGATTTGGCATGCGTGGCACGAAGCGGTTGCGGTCGATCTCACCACCCCGCGCAACCAGGATGGTCCCCTCGGGAATCTCCTCCCACACTCCCTGCACGTCGATCAGCGGCTCCGACAGGACCAGGAAGGCATCGTCGCCGGCGGCGGCGATGCGCGGGTCGTCCGGGTAAAGCGCGCGCAGCTGCCGGAACGAGGTGCTGTGGAACAGCGAACGCGAGTTGGCCTCGCTCGAATAGCGCACCGCCACGATCTGCTGGCCATCGGTCACGCAGACCGTCATGTTGAGCGGAAACTGGACGTCGTAGCGGTGGCCGACGTCCTCGATCAGCCCGGCCATCTGCTCGAGCGAGCCGAGCGGGTCGCGCTCGAGGCCGAAGGTCAGGGCCAGGAAGAACATCACCTCGGAATCGGTCGAGCCCTCGATCCAGCGAAACAGATGAGGCGCCACCGCCATCATCAGGTCGCGCCGCACCAGCGGGTATTCGCGGATCAGGCCGTTGTGGACGAACAGCCAGCGGCCGAAGCGGAACGGATGGCAGTTGGTCTCCTGCGTCGGCGTGCCGGTGGCCGCGCGCACGTGGGCCACGAACAGCGGCGCCCGCACCGCCCGTGCCGTCTCGCGCAGGTTGGTATCGCTCCAGGCCGGGTGCAGGCAGCGGTAGCGGAACGGCACCTCCGAGTGACGACCGTACCAACCGACGCCGAAGCCATCGCCATTGGTAGTGGTATGACCCAGCCGCGAATTCAGGCTCTGGTCGATCAGCGAATGTTCCGGCTGGAACAGCACCGTCTCCAGCGCAACGGATTTGCCCGAATAAGCCAGCCAGCGGCACATGATGCTCCTCCTTTGACCCTTGCAAGCGCGGCCCGGTGCCTTCCGGCCCACTCTCCAGTTGTAGGACGGCCAGGCGCGAACGGCAAAGTGCATGGCAGGGGATGACGCGCCGTGCGAGGAGAGCGGCGGCAAAAAGGGCGATTCGGCCCGGCAACTGCGATCAGCGCGGGGGAGCATGGAGACGTGTCGCCACGCCAAATGATAAAAATGCCTCATCAGGCATATTCAGGCACGAATGTCCGGCATCGGCCCGCAAAATCAATGGGGCGTGCCATCACCGGTCGGCGCCGATGCTACATGGAAAGCACTAGGTAGAGCGCCCCCAGCACGACAAGCCCTGCGCCAAGCATCAGGTAGTAGCGGGCACCATGCAGTGGCAACTCCGGGTGACCACGCTGGTGGAAGATAAGTCTCATGGGAGATAGAGGCCTCTGAGTCAGTACTTCATGGTAGACCGCTACGCGAAATGTCACAGCTTTGCCTTGACGACTTGCCATTCACGTCATTGAATGAATGTTCGCGCGAGAAACGGAAGATTGCCCAGGAATCCAGCCCCAGCCAGCCTACCCGGGAGACAGCCATGCTAACGCCTCATGAAGTGGCCACACTCATGTTGATCGACGAAGCAACGCCCAACATCAAGGACCTGGACCGTGCGGCTGTGCATGCGCTCATCGAGCAAGACCTGGTTGAGCTGGAAGACTATGATCCCGGACATTGGCGTCCCAGCATTACGACCCGAGGCAGCAGCATTCTCAGCGCCATTGCCAGGGGGCGTTGACTCCTTGACTCAGCGCCGCTTCCCAGGCGCATTCACCCTGCATGACATTCACCCCTTGCCTGAAGGCCACTAGCCTTGTCAGGATCCACCATGAGGCCAGACAAGGAGCGCTGCGAGGCGTACCGGCAATTTGAAAGAATCCATGCCGCCTTCCGCGCCGGCGACATTGACGCCCTGCGAGCCGCGGTGGACGACCCGGCCTGCATTCCCAACGGGCCCATGCCGCCAGGGATTGGCGCCTGCCTGGAATACGCGATCTACCATAGCCCGCTGCCCTTTGTCCGTACCCTGCTCGAAGCCGGCGCCGATCCCCGGCCGGCGGATCACGCGGGCTTTCCGCCGCTGATTGCCGCGCTGTCATGCACGCTCGCCCCGCCCGGCGGCAGCGCGCGATCGGACGTGGCCGAGCTGATCCGGCTGCTGCTGGATTTCGGCGCCGATCCCGCGCAGCGCGGCGTTAACGACTACACCGCGCTGCATATGGCGGTGAGCATGCGCAATCTGCCCGCGGTGGCGCTGTTGCTTGCGGCGGGGGCGGATGCGGCTTGCCGGACGCGCATCGACGACTGCGAGACCCCGCGCGAGATGGCCGAAGCCATGGGACTGTCCGATATTGCGCGGCTGCTCGCCGCGCATGGCGGCCAGCGCCAGGACACTAAGTGAACTTGTGCGCCAGCGAAATGATGATCGGCCCCAGCACCGGCAGCAGCACGTTGGCAATCGCATAAGTGATCGTGTAGCCAAGCAACGGCACCGAACTCTGGCTGGCCGCGAGGATGGCGCTGATCGCCGGGGTGCTCACGTGCTGCCCGGCGATCGCGCCGACCAGCAGCGGGCCTTCGATCTTGAGAAACTTGTGCCCGATCCACAGGGACAGGCGCGCCGGTCCCAGGGACACAGCCAGCCCGATCAGCGGCAGCACGGCCCCGTGCTCACGGATCAGCGAGATCGCATCCGGTCCGGCGGACAGGCCGACGCAGGCGACAAACACCGCCAGGCCGAGATCCTTCAGGATCTGGACGGCCGACCTCGGGAAGGTGCCAAGCGACGGCCTTCTCGAATTGATCCACCCGAACACCAGCCCGCTAAGCAGCGCCCCGCCGCCGCTGCCGCGCGAGATATTCATGCCGCCAAGGTGCAGCGTGAGCGTGCCCACCAGCAAGCCCGCCAGGATGCCCACGCACAGGAAGACCAGATCGGTGACCTCCGTTGCCTTCGCTTCCACGCCGATGCCCGCGATGGCTTCGGACAGCGACGGCTCCAGGCCGACAATGGTCACCACATCGCCATGCTGCAGCGGCGTGGAACGCGTGATCGGCAGCGACATGCCCGAGCGCCGCACCTGCAGGATCCAGACTTCGCTCAGGCGGCGCGCGCCGGCCAGCCGGGACAATTCGTCAATGGTCTTGCCGTTGACCCTGGGCTTGTTCACGATCACCTGCTTCTCGAACAGCTGGATGGCATCCGTGTGGGTATCGGGCAGCAGCACTTCCGGCCCGATCAGGGAGGCAGCCTTCAGCAGGTTGCTGCGGATGCCCACCATGGCGAGGATATCGCCGGCCTGCACGGTGTCGTCGTCGCCCAGGTCGATGGCGGCGCCGGCCCGCAGTGCCTTGACGACGGAGGCCCGGCCGCCCACCTGGTGCTGGAGTTCGCCTACCGTCATGCCGGCGGCCTGGTGCACGGAGTACGCGCGCCCGATCAGGCGCGGCGGCGCGGGTTGGGTGGCAACGTCGTCGTCGGACGCGGCATCCATCTTCGCCGCGACTTCCCTGGCGGCCTTGCGCAGGTCGATGCCGAGCAGGGCCGGGGCGATCTGGCTGGTGAAGAACACAATGCTGATCAGGCCGACCAGGTAAGTCAGCGTATAGGCCGTGGCGATATTGGCCTCGTAGCGGCTCACGGTGGCGGCGTCCAGGCCCAGGTGCTTCAACGCTTCGGCGGCGGTGCCGACCACCGCGGATTCCGTCGCCGCCCCGGCGGCCAGGCCGGCGGCGGTGCCGGGATCGAAGCCAAGATACGCGGCCGCGCCGATCGCGATGGCCAGCACGACGAAGGCCTCCACGACAGGCAAGGCCATAAAGCGCAGGCTTGAGCGATTCAGGTTGGCAAAGAACTGCGGCCCGCCGGAATAGCCCATGGCGAAGATAAACAAGGCAAAGGCCATGTCCTTGAGTTCGCCATGCATCTGGCAACCGGTCTGCCCCATGAACAGCGCGACGATCAGCGTGCCGCACACGCCCCCCAGCTGGATCGGACCGACGCGCGCCTTGCCGACGAAGTAGCCAAGGCCCACGGTGATGAACAGCACCATCAGCGGGTTGGCGGCAAACAGGTCAACGGAACATTTCATGGGGCGAATAATTTGTTTGCGGGGAGCGGATTGTCAGTGGCCGATCAGGGATTGAGCGCAGGCAGCGCCGGCACGGCCTGCCGGTGCGGGTGCGCTGGTGCCGTTCGGGCGTACCGCTGCAGGGCCTGCGCCAGCGCTTTGCCATCCCAGGCGGTCTGGGCGGGCATCGCACCATAGAGGTGGCGTTGCAGGCCAGTCACGGCATCGGCCAGCCCGGCATCGCCAACGGCCTGAGCCCACGCCGCAGGCGTGGTGCCGTGGGCGACGCGGGTCCAGGCGCCCAGCGCCTGGCAGGCCTGCAGCGTTGCCGCCAGCCGCGCGTCGGCACCCTCGGCCCGGGCGCGCCGGCGTTCGGCCCGCCGTTGCCGCAGCCGCGCCAGCAGCGGCCTCAGCCGCCAACACAACAGCCCGGCTGCCAGCACGGCCAGCAGCGCCCCCGCCCCCCACAGCAAAGACCGCCATGGCAGGCCGCCCTCGCCCGGCAGCGCGCCGGCCGATCGTCCGCCCGGCGCCAGCGCACCGGCCGTGCGCGCGGCAGCCACCACGACCTTGACCGCGGGTGCTTCGGACCTGGCCGGCTTGCGCGTGGCCGGGTCGACCCAGTCCACTGTCACCGCGGGCAGCGTGTAGGTGCCGGTCCGTTCGAAGACATAGGTGATGGTGTCCACGCGCGTGCCGCCCGGTCCCGGAGCGGCCTGGGCATGATCAGACAGACGCGGATCGGCGTTGAACACGCGCACGCCGCGCGGCCCCGCGGCCCCGCGGCGTGCGGAGGATGGATCATCATCGCCTGGGTCTGCGGCGCAAAGGTGGTGACGGTGCGCACCAGCGCATCGCCCACGTGCAGCCGTACCGCGCCATCGTCGGCGGCATGGTCCAGCGCCTGCGTCACGGTGAGCCGTGCCACCGGCAGCAATGGCCGCCCCACGGTGCCGCCCGGTGTCACCGTGCCGCCGGCGCCGGCCCGGATCGGTGTGGCGGGCAAGGTGACGCGGCCTTCGCGTGGCGCGCCGTCATCGCCTGCATAGGTAAAGCGGATGGTCGCTTGCGGCAGCCGGAAATCGCCATCCTGCTCGGCGGTGAAGGCGTAAGTCTTGCGAATACCCGCGTAGGCAACGCCGTCGATGGTTTCGGTTGAATTCAGCGCGCGCTCGTCGGGCATGGTGACGATGGCGCCCGGCACCTGCAGCACCGGGAACGCTGGCGCCGAAAGGAAGAAGTTGGGCGCCAGGATGGTGACTTCGATGCTGACCTGCTGGCCCACCAGCACCGGCTGCTTAGCGCCCACTTCCACGCGCACGATGGGCCCGGCGGCGGCACGCGCCAGCAAGGGCAGCAGTAACGCCGCCATCAGCACAACCAGCGGCGCAAGGTGCCGCCGCCACGCGCGACACCACACGGCGCGGCCGCTCATCGCTGCCCCTGCTGCGGCGAGGCCTGCCCGCGCTGCAGCGCGAACTTGCGCTGCAGCAGGTCGGTCGGCGTGGTCTGGATCGCGCGCATCCACATCTCGGCGTCCTGCGTCAGGCCGGTATGCATGGACTGGCCGCCCTGCTCCGGCGGCTTCGCGGCGTCGTACTTGATCTCGTCCGGGGGCACGTCGGGAGGCTCTTCCTGGTCGTCGGGATTCTGCTTGTCCTTTGGCTTCTGCTGCGCCAGCAGCTTTTCCATCAGCGCCAGGTTGGCCGTGGCGGCCGGCCATTGCGGCTGACGCCTGAGCGCCTGGTGGTAGCCCGCGGCAGCCTTCTGGTACTGGCCCTGGCGTGCCAGCGCATTGCCCTGGTTGTAGTCAGCCTGCGGCGAATCGACCAGGGCAAAGCTCTGCACCGCCTGCGCATACTGGCCAGCGCGATACTGGGCGATGCCGCGCCACATCGCATCGTCGAACAGCGTTGCGGCGCGCGCAAAGTCGCCCTGCCCAAAGGCGCGGCGGCCTTGCTGGTCATGGGTCAGCCAGAGGTCCGCAAAACGCCACGGCCGCGCTGCATCGGCCTGCTGCGCGCGCAAGCCCGGCTGCGGCGCGGCGAGCGCAAGCGCCAGCAGCAGGCCGGCGGTCCAGCGCACGGTCCAGCCCTTGCGGAACCACAGCATGGCCAGCAGCGTGATCGGCAGCACCAGCCACCAGCCTTCATCCTTCCAGCGCGTGCGGTCGCCGGCCTGCATCTGTTCCAGATGCGACTGCACATGGCGCTGTACCCACGCCACGTCGTCGCTGCCGGGCGTGAAGGTGGCGACCGGTACGCCGCTGTCGTCGCCGAAGCGCCTGAACGCCGCCACATCCAGCCGCGCGAATACGCGTGCCCCGTCCTGCTCGACAAAGCCGCCCTCGGCACCCTCGACATGACGCAGCGGCCCGCCCTGCTCCGTGCCGATGGCCAGCACCACCGGCTGGCTGCGGCCGCTGTCCGCCTGCGCGCGGAAAGCCCTGGCGGCGGCGGGGTCGACGCCGTCGGCCAGGAACAGGATAGTGCCGGGCACCGGCTCATGCGCCAGGTCGGCGTCGATGGTGCGCAATGCCTGCGCCATGTCGCGCCCGGGCACCGGCATGATGCGAGTCTGCAGCGCATCGACAAAGGTCTGCAGCAGGTTGGTGTCGTCCGTCAGCGGCAGCACCAGGTGGGTCGAGCCGGCATAGGCATAGATGGCCGTGCGGCCGCCGTCGCGGCGCGCCAGCAGCGCCTTGATCTTGAGCTTGGCGCGCTCCAGCCGCGTCGGCGTGACGTCCACCGCGTCCATGGTGCGCGACAGGTCCACGGCAATCGCCAGCGGCGCCTTGTCATCGAGGAACGGCGGGCGCTCCTGCCGCCAGCTTGGCCCCGCCAGCGCAATGGCGCCAAGCGCCAGCAGCAACGCGGTCAGGTGCACCGGGCGCAATGCGACGCGGCGGCGTTCGCCGATCATGAGCGCATCGAGCAGGTGCGGCGCAATGGTCTGCCGCCAGCGCCGCCGCACGTCGCCGCGGCGCTGCACCGCCCATACCAGCAGCGCGGCCGGCACCAGCACCAGCAGCCACCACGGGCGCAGGAAATGGAAGTGAATCAGCGCATCGAGCAGCGTCTGCATCAACGCCCCTCCCCGCTGGCATGCGCCATATCGTCGGCCCCTTCAGCCGAATGGCGCGGGCGCGACAACCACGCCGAGTAGCCGAACATCAGCAACTGGTACACCAGCACCAGCGCCAGCGCTGCGCCCAGCGGCCACATGAACAACTCGCGCCGCGGCCGCCATGACAGCGTCTTCTCGTTATGCGGCGTGATCTTGTCCAGCGTCGCGTAGATGGTCTTCAGCCCGGCCTGGTCGGCGCCGAAGAAGTAGCGCCCGCCGGTCTGCGTGGCCAGCCGCTGCAGCACGCCGAGATCGACCTTCTCCTCGCCCGACGCATTGGGATCGCCGATGCCGATGGTATGCACCACTACCTTGCGCTCCTTGGCGATACCCCCGGCGCGCTCAGGCGGCATCCGGCTCGCGGTGTCATTGCCGTCGGTCAGCACGATCAGCACCTTCTCCGACGCTTCGCTGTGTTCGAACATCTTGATGCCGAGCCCGATGGCGTCGCCCAGCGCCGTGCTCGGCCCGGCCATGCCCGGCAGCAGGCCGGTGATCAGCGTCTGCACCAGCTGGTGGTCCAGCGTGAACGGCGCCAGCGGATACGGCGCATCGCCGAATACGATCAGGCCGATGCGGTCGCCGGGACGCTTGGCCACGAAGCCGCTCACCACCTGCCGCACCGCCTGCACGCGCGCGATCAGCACGCCGGACGGATCACGGAAATCGCGCGTGTCCATTGACTGCGACAAATCCAGCACGATCAGCAGGTCGCGCGCCGGCTGCACCTTCTGGATCGGCGCTTCCAGGAACTGCGGCCGCGCCAGCGCCGTCACCACCAGCACCCACGCCAGCGGCGCCAGCACCCATTGCAGCCGGTTGCGTCGCGGCACCACGGCACCCGTGGCCGGGATCAGGCCGGCGGCACTGGCCACCTCGCCAAAGAACGGCAAGCGCACCGACGGGCTTTCCTCGCGGTACGGCGGCAGCCACCACCACAGCAGCAACGGCAGCGGCAGCAGGACGAAGAGCCAGGGGTATTCAAACTGGTACATGGTGCTCCGCAATCCAGCGCCGGCATGCGCCGGCCACGGCCTGTACCTGGCTCTCGGGCCATTGCGCCAGCACCGCGTCGTCGCGGCCGTCATCCATGAAGTCCAGCTTGGGATCGCGCACCAGCACCGGCTTGCCGCCGCGCACTTGGTAGCGCACGGCCTGCGAGGAGCCGATCACCTGCTCGGGCGGAACGCCGTAGATGGCCTGGCTCCATGGCCGCATGAACTCGATGGTGCTGCCGGAGACGATGTAGGTCTTGAAGCCGTTGGCGCGCAGGTAGGACAGCAATTCCAGCCGCGTAAATATGAGGGTGAGGTAGTACTTCACCGTTTGATTTCCCCGTAGCAGGCACGGGCAGGCATGCGCCTCCGGTCGGCATTCCGGCAAAGCGCCAGGCCGGCCTTGCATTTCACGTTCCATGACTATGTCAAAGACCATCGCAAACCGGCTGGCCATTGCTGCGCCCCTCCTCGTTGCCTGCTCGGGCGCTCACGCGACCGAAGGCGCCCTGGGGCGCCCCGTGACCGGCACCAGTGTGCTTCCCAATGTGGGGATTGTGTCGCCTGAACCGACGCTTATCGTGAACGTCGGCGAGGTCTACCTCGATGGCTCGATCGGCGGCAGCCGCAGTGTGCCCATCGCGGGCAAGGCATCCGCCGGGGTGGACGGCAAGGTGGCGTTCACGCTGGCAACCGTGATGAAGGTCTGGGACACCGGCCCCGGCGCCTGGAACTTTGCCTCCAGCTTCACGCTGCCCTATGTCTGGACCAAGGTCACGGCCAACGTCAGCGCCGGCGGTCGCGTCAGCAGCACGCAGGACACCGCGTCGAACCTGTTCGACATTACCTTCGCGCCGATTATCGCGGGCTACCATTTCTCAAAGACCGAGCACGTGGCCCTGAGCCTGAACGTGTGGGCGCCGACCGGCAAGTACGATCCCAACGCCCTGGCCAACCCCAGCCTGAACAACTGGACCTTTATTCCGCAGGTGGCCTACACCAAGCTGTTTCCCGAGCACGGGCTTGAGTTCGATGCCGTGGCCGGGATCCAGTTCTACACCGGCAACAACGCCACCGATTACCAGAACGCGCCGCTGTTCACGCTCGACACCATGCCCTCAAGCGCTTTTCCAACGGCGCCGGCCTCGGGCTGATCGCGGGCACGACGCAGCAGCTCGGCGATGACAGCGGCCCGCTGGCCGACCGCCTGAACGGCTTCCGTGGCCATGACTGGGCGGTGGGCCCGATCGTCACCTATGACACCAAGATCGGCGCCAAGAGCCTGCTGTCGCTTGGCCTGCGTTGGGTGCCTACCGTATCCAGCAAGAACCGCCTGAAGAGCACGAACACGTTCATGGGGACGGCGACCGTCGTGTTCTGAGTCCTGCAAGTTCCCAGGCGGCAAGGCAGAATGCGTCCCACGCTCCCCATCGGGCGAGTTAAAGTACGCACCCAATAGTGCCTGCGTTGATCACGCGCAAGCCCACAACCCTTGCAAGCCTGCAGACTGGCATCCATGACCTCAGCCCCCTCCTCGTCAACACGTGCCACCGGCACGAGTGCCTCAACGCCCTCAACGCCCTCAACGGCCTCAACACCCGGGGAACCCACCCCCTTGTCTCGCCGCCGCCGGGCTCCGGTGCCGCGTGGCCGCTTTGCCTGGGTGACCGGGATTCTCAGCTGGACGCTGCTGATCGCCAGCACGCTGTTCTGGTGCGCGCTGCTGTTTCCGCTGGCGCTGCTGAAGCTGGCGCTGCCGTTTGCCGCCGTCAGGCGGCGCATCGATCCGCTGCTCAACGGCATCGCCACCGCCTGGATTGCTAACAACACCGGCTGGTTCGCGTGGATCCAGCGCGAGCCGTGGGATGTCCAGGGCCATGAGGGGCTGCGCTATGCCGACTGGTACCTGGTGAACTGCAACCACCAGTCGTGGGCGGATATCTTCGTGCTGCAGCGCTCGCTGAACCGGCGCATCCCGCTGCTGAAGTTTTTCCTGAAGCAACAGCTGATCTATGTGCCGGTGATCGGGCTGGCGTGGTGGGCGCTGGACTTTCCGTTCATGAAGCGCCATGGCAAGGCGCAACTGCGGCGCAATCCGGCATTGCGGCGCCAGGACCAGGAAACGGCGAAGCGCGCCTGCGCGAAGTTTTCGCTGGTGCCGACCAGCGTGATGGTGTTTGCCGAAGGCACCCGTTTTACCGAGGCCAAGCGCGCGGCCCAGGACTCACCGTACCGTCACCTGCTCAAGCCCAAGGCCGGCGGACTGGCGGTGGCGCTGAATGCGATGGGCAACAAATTCCGCTCGCTGATCGATGTCACCATCGTGTACCCGGAAGGCGCGCCGGGCTTCTGGGATCTGGCCTGCGGGCGCGCGGGTCCGGTGCTGGTACGCATGCGGCAACTGCCGGTGCCGCCGGCCTTCTGCGAGGCTGATTACGGCAGCGACAAGGCCTTCCGCAGGGAATTCCACAACTGGCTGGCGCGCCAGTGGGAGGACAAGGATGCGGAGATCGATGCGTTGGTGTCGGGGCGGTTGGGGTGAAGGTTTGGGGGCTTGTTTGGCTTTCCGCCATGCGGGAGGTTGTGGTGCTTGGCGGGCGTGGGCTGTTTCGCCGGCTTTAGCCGGCGGGGCTGCTTGCTCGTTGGCTTGGTTATGTAGGTCGGGTTCCATGTTGTCGTAGGATTAACCGCCTGGTTCCGCCCTGCTGGGCGGGTCACTTTTTGTCCGAGCGACAAAAAGTAACCAAAAAACGCGTCGCTTCAGGCGGCTGGCCATCAATTTGGTGGTGTTGGTGGTTCGGGCGGCGGTGCTTGCCGTTTGGCGTGGTTGGCCGTTCGGGCCTGCTACGCACCCTGTCTGTGCCCACATCAACGGACTATTGGACGAACCCGACTTTAGGCCGTTGGCAGCCTGCTAAGCACCGCGGCGGAGGGACGCCTTCGGCTGCGCTTCGCGCCGGCCCTAACGTGGCAGAACGAACGACCACGTCCTGATTTGCGCCTTTGGCCCGGCATCCCGACCGCGCCGTGTGAGCGCAGCGACGCACTCCGTGCCCGAGCACCCGACCTACGATACTGAGTGCGCGCAGCGCAGCCGTAGGCGTCCTACCGATGACCTCGTTAGCAGGCTGCCAATAGCCTAAAGTCGGGTTCGTCCAATAGTCCGTGGACGCAGGCACCGGACAGGGAGCGTAGCTGGGTCGAACGGCCACAAGCACCGCCGTTTGAACCACCGACGCCGTGAAATGGATGGCCAGCCGCCGGAGGCGGCGCGTTTTTTGGTTACTTTTTGTCGCTCGGACAAAAAGTGACCCGCCCAGCAGGGCGGAACCAAGCGTTTAAACCTACGACAACATCAAACCCGACCTACATAACCAAGCCAACAAGCAAGCAACCCCACCCCCTACGCCAACAACCGTTCAACCGCCCCCTTCCCCTGCCCCACCGCCGCGGCCAGCGACGGGCTGCCCGCATTGTCGCTGTTGGCGATGCTGATATTCCCCACACCGGGCAGCCCCGGCCACGCCACATCGGGCGCCACGTTTTCACCCGCCAGGCTGTCAGGCATATAGCTGTAGCCGTGCGCCCAGCGGTTAACGGTGATCCCGCGGATCACGTCCTTCGAAGCAAACCCCTTGTGCCCGAGCATGCGGTCGAGCTGCGCGCGGATGTCGCGCTCCAGCGTATCGAAGGGCGTCCCCAGCAGCAAGGCACGGCCCGCGCGAAAGCGGTCGCGCGCCGGCATGCCGCTATCCGGCACGGTCGGCACATAGAGCATATGCAGCACGGCGGGATCGGAGGGCTGCCTGCCCGCCGGCGGTTCCAGCCACAGGTCGGTATAGGCCATGGCCGGCGCGTGGATGCGGCGCGTGCGCAGCGCGGCGAAGGCCTGCCAGTGGTCCAGCGCCACCTTGGTGTAGACCAGCGGCGCCTTGGCCTCGTTGTGCAGCACCTCCTTCTGCTGCGCCGGCAGCGAAGGCAGCAGGTACGGGATCATCATGTTGTAGCCAGCCAGCACCACGTGGCGCGCCTCGACACGATGCAGGTTGCCGCTGAAGCCATAGGTCACGCGCGTGATATTGCCGTCGGGCTCGACCGCGATCGCGGTGCTGTTCAGGCGCAGGCGCACCGGCTGCCCGTCGCGGTCCAGGCGGCTGTAGTCGAACGTGGCCGACACCACATCGGCCGGCCGGGCGATCGACGCCACGCCCGGGATCAGGCTCTGCACCAGCAGCCGTGCCAGCGAGGCATTGCCATCCGGAAACCACAGGCGCGAAGCCGGCGACTTGCCAAGCCGCGGGTTTCCCGCCGGTGCAGGCATGTTGGCCCCGGCAGGCAGGCCGATGGCAATGGCGTCGGCAACGGAGATCCCATCGGCATCCAGCGCATAGGCATCGTTGCTGCGGCTGCGCAGGAAGCGTTGCCCGGCCAGGCCGATGCCGGCCTTGTCACGCAGGAAGCTGGCGTAACGCATGGCGCGCAGCGCCGCCGCACGCTCGGCACCGGACAGCGCCGGCAGGTAGTCGGTGGTGCCGGCGGCCAGCCGCGCCAGCGCGGCGCGGTCCGCCGCAGGCAAAGGCGTGCTGTCCAGGAAGCGCGACAGGGCCGCCGCATCCGGGCCACCGGCCTGCTGCCCGCTGCGGGCATCGATCAACTCGCCGAACGGATCGCCCGCGACCCATTGGTCGCGCCCGAAATGCTCGGCATCGAAGAACACGGCGCGGCCCATGCCGAGCGCGGCATAAGGATCCGCCGGCGCCGTGCCAGGCGGGCGCGTGGCGTCGAGCCCGATCCCTGCCAGCAGCTCGCGCACCGCAGCGTCGCTGGCAGCGCTTGCCGGCATCTCGGCGCTGCCGCCATAGGTCACCAGCCGCTGGCCGCGCACCGTGAACTCATTGCGCTTGGCATGGCCGCCGAAGTCGTCGTGGTTGTCCAGGATCAGGATGCGGCGGTTGGCACCGAAGCGGCGCCGGTAGAACCACGCCGCCGCCAGCCCGCTGAGGCCACCGCCGACTACGACCAGGTCGAAGGCCTCGTGTGCCAGCACCACGGGATATTTCGCGCCCTCGCGCGCCAGGCTGTGCGCCAGCGTGTAGGTGCCGGGATGGTTGCCGCGCAGCCCGGTCAGGGCCGGCGGGTACGTTGCACCAGTCCTGGCCTGCTGCGCGTGCAGCAGTTGTACCGGCGCAAGCCCTGCGGCGATGGTCAGGGCGGTGCCATTGAGGAAGTCTCTGCGCGTGATCGTCATCGGGGGCTCATCGTTCGGCATCGGTGCGGCGCTGGGCGGCCAGCGCCTTGCGCCGCGCGGCCACGTCGGCCTCTTGCACCGGCGCGGCGCGGTTGCCCCAGCTGCCGCGGATAAAGGTCAGCACGTTGGCCAGCTCCTGGTCGTCCAGCGTCCAGCCGTAGCCGGGCATGTGGTAATCCGCCGGCGCGGTGCCGACGCGCGCCGTCACGGCACCGTCGAGCAGCAGGTTGACCAGCGAGGCGGGGTCGGGATCGGCCACCGTCGGGTTGCCGGCCAGCGGCGGGAACACGCGGGCAAAGCCCTTGCCGTCGGCGCCATGGCAAGGCATGCAGAAGACCGCGTACTGCCGTGCGCCGGGCAGGTCGAAGCGGCCTTGCCGCAGTTGCTGCGCGGTGGCGGGATCGTGCCGGAAGGGCTTGTCCTCGCCGCGCGCGCCCGGCAGGGATTTCAGGTAGGCGGCCACCGCATCCAGGTCAGCGGCGTTCATGTACTGGGTGGCAGTGGAGATTACCGTGGACATCGGCCCGAACGAAGTCGCGTGCCCGTTGCGCCCGGTGCGCAGGAACTCGGCGATATCCGCGCGCGACCACGCGCCCAGGCCGGTGAGCTGGTCGCCGGTCAGGTTGGTGGCGGACCAGCCCTCCACGCTCGCCCCGGCCAGGAAATGGCGGCTGCGCTCGTCCAGCCCCTTCTCTGCGTACAGGCTGCCGCGCGGCGTATGGCAGGCGCCGCAGTGCGCCACGGCCTGCACCAGGTAAGCGCCGCGGTTCCAGGCCGCGCCGCGGGCTGCGTCGGTGCGGACGGGGTCGTCGTCGAGAAACAGGACATTCCACACGGCCAGCAGGCTGCGCATGCTGAACGGCCAACGCATCTGCGGCGCGGGATTGCGCTGCGTAACCGGCGCCACCTCGGCGCGCAGGTAGGCATACAGCGCCGCCACGTCCTCGGTGCGCATACGCGCATACGACGGATACGGCATCGCCGGATAGATCCGCTTGCCGTCGCGCGCCACGCCGTGCCGCACTGCGCGGTCGAACTCTGACAGCGAATAGGCACCGATGCCGCTACTTGCATCGGGCGTGATATTGGTCGAATGGATCGTGCCGACCGCCGTGCGGATCGGCAGCCCGCCGGCAAACGGCTTGCCGCCTTCGCTGGTATGGCAGGCGGCGCAATTGGCGATGCGCGCCAGGTAGCGGCCGCGTTCGATCTGTTGCGTGTCGGATGCGGTGGCGGCCAGCGCCACGCCTGCCGGCAGCAGCACGGCCAGCGTCAGGCTGGCCAGCTTGCGCAGCGCGCGGGATGTGGCGACACCAAGACCGTTGGGCAAAAGAAGCATGGGAGTCAGGCGGCGGAAACGGCCCAGTTCGCCGCCAGCACCAGGCAGACCACCAGCCCGGCGGCCACCGCTACGCCGGTCAGGATCAGCGGCACCGGGCGCAGGGTATCCAGGTCGCGCTGGTGCTCCTGCCCCTGGCGCAGGCCAAAGAAGCCCCACAGCACGGTCCGCAACAGCCTCAATGGGTTCATGGCATCTCCTTGCACAACGCCTTTGTATACGAATACCAATTATGAACCGTCCGCGCCAGCCATAACAGCATCAGATAACAGGAAAATTTACGTATCAGTTTGACGCCAACGGGCGATAATCTTTTCATCCCTGCCGCCCCCCCACCGCCCTCCGATGAAACGGTACGAAGCCCTCGCCGAGACCCTGGCCGCCGATATCCGCAACGGCAGCCTGCCGCCGGGCACGCGCCTGCCGTCCATCCGCAAGACCGTGGCCCAGTATGGCGTCAGCCCTTCCACCGCCTTCCAGGCCTATTACCGGCTGGAAGAGCGCGGGCTGGTGCGGGCACGCGAGCGCTCCGGCTACTATGTGGCGGGACCCGCGCGGCGCGAGCTGCCCCAGCCGCAGGCGCGGCCGTCGCGCCAGGTGTCGACGCAGGTCGACATCTCCAAGCTGGTCTTCGCCGTGCTGGAAGGCGCGCGTGACCGCGAACTGGTGCAGTTTGGCTCCGCCTTCCCTTCGCCCGAGCTGTTCCCGTGGGAGCGGCTGGGCAAGTCGCTGGCGCGCGCCGGCCGCGCGCTCGACCCGTGGTACTCGGTCAATGACCTGCCGCCGGGCAATACCGCGCTGCGCCGCCAGATCGCGTTGCGCTACCTGGGCGCGGGCGCGCCGCAGCCGGCTGAGGACCTGATCGTCACCAACGGCGCGCTCGAAGCGCTGAACCTGTGCCTGATGGCGGTGACGCAGCCAGGCGACGTGGTCGCGATCGAATCGCCCGGCTTCTATGCTTCGCTGCAAGCATTGGAGCGGCTGCGGCTCAAGGCCGTGGAGATCCCGGTCGACCCCGCCGAAGGCATCGACCTGGGCGCGCTCGACGCCGCGCTGTCGCGCCACCCGGTCAAGGCGTGCTGGTTCATGACGCAGTTCCAGAATCCGCTCGGCGCCAGCATGTCGGAGGACAAGAAGAAAGCGCTGGTGGCCTTGCTGGCGCGCCACCAGGTGCCGCTGATCGAGGACGATGTCTATGGCGAGCTCTATTTCGGCAACCGCTGCCCGCTGCCGGCCAAGGCCTTCGACACGCAGGGGCTGGTGATGCATTGCAGCTCGTTCTCGAAGACGCTGGCGCCGGGCTTCCGCATCGGCTGGGTGGCGCCGGGCCGCTTTGGCGAGGCCATCCAGCGGCTCAAGCTGATGACCACGCTGTCGGCGGGCGTGCCCACGCAGGTGGCGCTGGCCGAATACCTGCAGCACGGCGGTTACGACAAGCACCTGCGCAAGCTGCGCCATGTGCTGGAGATGCAGCAGGGCCGCATGATCGACGCCATCGGCCAGCACTTCCCGGAAGATGTGCGCGTGTCGCGCCCGGACGGCGGTTATTTCCTGTGGGTCGAGTTTGCACCCGGCTTCGATGCCCTGGCATTGCACCATGTCGCCCTGGAGGCAGGCATCGGCATTGCGCCGGGGCCGATATTCTCGGCGCGGCAGGGATACCGCAACTGCATCCGGCTCAACTACGGGCACTTGTGGAGCGACGAGGCCGAGGCCGCCGTCGCCACCCTCGGCCGGCTCATCGCGCAGCAGCAAGGTGGCTAACGCGCTTCTCGACGGCGGCGCAGCGCCCACTCCAGCGCCTCGAACACAACCTGCACCACCAGTGCCAGCACGGCCGCGGGAATCGCACCAGCCAGCAGCAGCGCGGTGTCGTTGAGCGCCAGCCCGGTGGCAATGCGCTCGCCAAAGCCCCCCGCCCCGACAAAGGCCGCGATGGTCGCCGTGCCGACGCTGATGATGGCCGCGGTCTTGACGCCCGCCAGCAGCACCGGCAGGGCCAGCGGCAGCTCCACGTAGCGCATTACCTGGCCACCACGCAGCCCGAGCGCCCGCGCCGCGTCGCGCATGCCCTGCGGCACCTGCTCCAGCCCGGTGGCGGTGTTGCGCACGATCGGCAGCAAGGCATAGAGAAACAGCGCCACCATCGCCGGCCAGACGCCGATGCGGCCCAGCAGCGGGATCAGCATCGCCAGCAGGGCCAGCGACGGCACCGTCTGCAGCACGCTGACCACGCCCAGCACGGCCTGCCCGGTACGGCGCCGCCGCGCCGCCAGCATCCCGAGCGGCACGCCCACCAGCGTCGCCGCACCGACCGCGCCGGCTACCAGGCCGACATGGCGCCGCGCCAGGCGCGCGGTGTCGGGCCCGAACAGCGCGGCAGCCAGCCGGCCGCGCGGTTTGGCACCATCAGGCGCGGTCTCTTGCCCTGCTGTACCGGCAAGGAAGGCGCGCGCAATCGCGTCGAATGACTGGCCCTCGATCTCCGCCGCCGCATTCATGGCGATCATGTCGTCGGCGTTGACGCGCCCTGCCAACCGCTGCAATGCCTGCCAGGCCTGCGGGAAGCGCTGTGGAACATCAAGGCGGTAAACCACCATCGCGTCATAGCGCGGGAAGTAATGCCGGTCGTCCTCCAGCACGCGCAGCTTGTACTTGCGGATCTTGGCGTCGGTGGAATAGATGTCGATGGCATCGACCTGCCCGGCCGCCAAGGCCTCGTAGGCAACGCCGTGGTCAAGCCCGACCGGGCGTTGCGGCAGCCCGTAGCGGCTGGCCAGCCCCGGCCAGCCGTCCGCGCGCCCCAGGAACTCGTGGGACAGGCCGAGCCTGAACTGCGGCTGCGCGGCAAGATCGCTCAGCCGGCGTAGTTCGCCGGCGCGGGCATCGGACACTGCCAGCGCATAGGTGTTCTCGAAGCCAAGCGGAATCGCCGCGCCCAGCCCCATCGGTGCCAGCGCCCGCTGGATGGCATCGAGGCCGGCTCCTGGGGGCAGCTTGAGGATCTCTGCGGCGAGCGTGCCGGTGTAGTCGGGATAGAGGTCGATGCTGCCGGCCTTCAGCGCCTCGAAGACGATGGCGGTATTGCCAAGGCCTGGCTGGTGTTGCGCGGTACCCGGCGGCCCCGCTGCCTGGGTCAGCAACTCGCCAAGGATGTACGACTCGGTGAAGCGCTTGGAACCCACGCGCAGCGGATCTGCCGCGCGTGCCGGCACGGCACCCGCAAGTGCAGCAGCCAGCACCCAAACCAGGACATGCCACGGCCGGCACCCTGTTCGTCCGATCTCCCGACTGCCACGGATCCAAGCCAAAACGTCTGTCCCGATGGTGGGCCGGTGTGCGCCCGGCATCGCTACATCATAGCTGGCGCATGTTCTTATCCAGAAATAGTATTTGTCATTTGCATGATGAAGGCATCAGAATGCAGATTACACATTCTTTCCAAATGCGCCCCCCATGGAAATCCGGCAGTTGGAAGCCTTCGCCGCGGTGGTCACCACGGGCAGCGTCACCGCTGCCGGGCGGCTGCTCGGCCGCTCGCAGCCAGCCATTACGCGGCTGATCCAGGAGCTGGAGGCCGAACTGGGCTTTGCCCTGTTCACCCGTAGCGGCCCGCGCGTCAGCCCCACCGAGCAAGGCTTCCTGCTCTATGACGAGGTCGAGCAGACCCTGGCCGGCATGCAGCAGATCCGCACGCGTGCCGCGGCCCTGGCGCGCGGCGATGGCCGGCCCCTGCGCATCGCCGCGACCCCGGCGCTGGCAGCAGGCCTGCTGCCGCCGGCGCTGGCGCTGGCCTTCGAACGCGGGCTGTGCGCACCGGAGCGGGTGTCGGTGCAGAACCTGTCGCCGGAACAAGTCGTGCACGCGGTGCTGACCGGCGCTGCCGATATCGGCCTGAACAGCCTGCCGCTGGAACACCGCGGCGTGACCGTGCACTGGATCGGCCAGTCCGCCTGCGTGGCGGCGGTGCGTGCCGACGATCCGCTGGCGGCGCAGCCTGCCATCGCCCTGCAGGACTGCCGCGGGCGCCGCCTCATCACCATGCAGAACCCGTACCGGCTGCGCCGCCGCGTCGACCGGGCACTGGCCGGCGCCGGCGTGCCGGAGGCCGCCGTGATCGACACCAATACCTCGATCAGCGCGCTCACGCTGGTGCGCGCGGGGCTGGGCATCGCCGTGCTGGAACCCGTGACCGCGCGCGGGCTGCCGCTGACCGATATCGCCGTGCGGCCCATCGATGCCGATATTCCCTTTTTCTTCGGCGTGATCACGCCGCAGGCCCGCCCCGCCAGCACGGCTGTGCTGGGGCTGGTGCAGGCCGTGGCCGACGCCGCCGCCGGACTGTTGCCCGACCTGGTGCGGCGCGAGCCCGCCGAACACGGCGCGCTGCTGCAGTCGCTCTATGGCGATGCCAGCGACGATGCTGACACGCTCTCACAAGATGCCGGACTTCCAAGCCATGACTGACCTATCCGCCTCCGCCCCTACCCCTGCCGCCGGCCTCGCCGCGCTGGAAGCGCGCGTGCGCCAGGACCTGTCCTGGCTGGAACTGCCCGCCAAGGCATGGACCGTCTCGCGCACCCAGGACGGCCGGGAAGTCCTGGACGTCGCTGTCATCGGCGGCGGCATGGCCGGGCTGGCAGCCAGCGCCACGCTGACGCACCTGGGCATCCGCGTGCGCGCCTTCGACCGTTCCCCGGCCGGCTTCGAAGGCCCGTGGGCCACCACCGCGCGCATGGAAACGCTGCGTTCGCCCAAGCAGCTGACCGGCCCCGCGCTGGGCCTGCCGGCGCTGACCTTCCGCGCCTGGTTCGAGGCACAGTTCGGCGCGGCCGCCTGGGAGGCACTGGACAAGATCCCGCGCCTGCAATGGATGGACTACTTGCGCTGGTACCGCCAGGTGCTGGCGCTGGACATCCGCAACGAGCATTGTGTCGAGCAGATCGTGCCGCGCGCCGACGGACTGGTGGCGCTGTCGATGAAAACCCCTGACGGCCCGCAGACCGTGCTGGCGCGCCGCGTGGTGCTGGCCACCGGCCGCGACGGCCTGGGCGGCGCCTACCTGCCGGCGGTGGCGAGCAAGCTGCCGCGCCACCTGTGGGCGCACTCTTCCGACGAGATGGACTACACCGCGCTGCGCGGCAAGCGCGTGGGCGTGGTCGGCGCGGGCGCGTCGGCCATGGACAGCGCGGCGACCGCGCTGGAAGCCGGCGCCGCCAGCGTGGAAATGCTGATCCGCCGCGCCGACATCCCGCGCGTCAACAAGGGCAAGGGCGCGGGCAATCCCGGCCTGGTCCACGGCCACCCGATGCTGTCCGATGAATGGAAATGGCGCATCCGCCATTACATCAATGCGCAGCAGGTGCCGCCGCCGCGCGGCAGCACCCTGCGGGTCTCGCGCCATGCCAATGCGCGCTTCCACCTGGGCTGCCCGATCGAAGCGATCGAGCCACATGGCGACGGCCTGCGCGTGCACACGCCCAAGGGCGTGTTCGAGCTGGACTTCCTGATCTTCTCCACCGGCTTCCGCATCGCCCTGGATACCCGGCCCGAGTTCGCCGCCTTCGCTCCGCAAATCCGCTACTGGCGCGACCGCTACACGCCCCGCCCCGGCCAGGAAGACCAGGAGCTGGCCGATTCGCCCGACCTGGGCCCTGCCTTCGAGTTTATCGAGAAGACGCCCGGCGCCTGCCCCGGCCTGTCGCGCATCCACTGCTTCTGCTATCCGGCCGCGCTGTCGCACGGCACGGTGTCGGGTGACATCCCGGCCATCAGCGACGGCGCGCGCCGGCTGGGCCAGGGCATCGCCGGGCTGCTGTACCAGGAGGACGTGGAAATCCACTACGCCAACCTGGAAGCCTACGCCGAGCCCGAAGTGTTCGGCGACGAATGGACGCCGGCGCCATGAGGGCGATAAGAACCGCCCTCACCCGCTGGCCCTGGCGCTGGCTGCTGCGCCGCCTGCTGCAGGCGGCCGTGGTGGTGCTGGTGATGACGGTGATCGTCTTCGCCGGCCTGCATGCCATCGGCAATCCGGTCGACATCCTGATCGGCCAGGACGTTGACCAGGTCGACCGCGCGCGCATCATCGCCGCGCTCGGACTGGACCAGCCGCTGTGGCGCCAGTACCTGGGCTTCCTGAACGGCGCGCTGCACGGCAACCTGGGCAACAGCTTTGTCTACAACGTGCCGGCGATCCAGCTGATCCTGCAACGGCTGCCGGCCACACTGGAGCTGGCGGTGGCGGCCCTGCTGCTGGCCGTGCTGGTGGGCGTGCCGCTCGGGCTGTTCGCCGGGCTGTATCCCGAGCACCCGCTGTCGCGCGTGCTGATGACCGGCAGCATCGTCGGCTTCTCGCTGCCCACCTTCTGGGTCGGCCTGATGCTGATCATGGCGTTCAGCGTGCGGCTGGGCTGGCTGCCTTCGGGCGGGCGCGGCGCCACCGCGGAATGGCTGGGCGTGCCGTGGTCCTGGCTCACCGCCGACGGGCTGCGCCATATGATCCTGCCGGCCATCAACCTGTCCTTGTTCAAGGTCTCGCTGGTGCTGCGCCTGACGCGCGCCGGCGTCCGCGAGGTCCTGCCGCAGGACTGGGTCAGGTTTGCGCGCGCCAAGGGCCTGTCGCCGCTGCGCGTGGTGCTCGGCCATGTGCTGCGCAACACCATGATCCCGCTGGTGACGGTGCTGGGCCTGGAGTTCGGCTCCACCATCGCGTTCGCGGTAGTGACTGAGAACATCTTCGCCTGGCCCGGCGCCGGCAAGCTGATCCTGGACAGCATCAACGCGCTCGACCGGCCGGTGATCGTGTCCTACCTGGTGGTCGTGGTATGCCTGTTCGTCACGCTGAACCTGATCGTCGACGTGCTCTACAAAGTGCTCGATCCGCGCGTGCGGCTGGAGGGGGCGGCATGAACGCCAGCGACAAGACAAGCGCGGTGCCGGCCGAAGATTTCGCGACGCCCCCGGCGCCAGCGTTGCGGCGCGAAGCGCCGTGGCGCCGCGTGGCGGCCGACTTCCTCGCCTCGCGCACCGCCGTGTTCGGGCTGGTGGTGCTGGCGCTGCTGGTGCTCACCGCGCTGCTGGCGCCATGGATCACGCCGCAGAACCCCTACGACTTGCTGCAGCTGGACGTGCTGGACGCGCGCCTGGCGCCCGCCACCGCCAACGGTGCCGGCACCTACAGCTACTGGCTGGGCACCGACGGCCAGGGCCGCGACATCCTGTCCGGCATCATCTATGGCCTGCGCATCAGCCTGCTGGTGGGCGTCGGCTCGGCGGCGATCGCCGGCGTGCTCGGCACGCTGCTGGGACTGATTGCGGCGTATGCCGGTGGGCGCGTGGACAGCCTGATCATGCGCACCGTGGACCTGCTCCTGTCCTTCCCGTCCATCCTGGTGGCGATGATGATCCTGGCCTTCCTCGGCAAGGGCGTCGGCAACGTGGTGCTGACGCTGGTGATCCTGGAGTGGGCCTACTACGCCCGCACGGCACGCGCCCAGGCCCTGGTGGAGAGCCGGCGCGAATACGTCGAGGCCGCGCGCGGCCAGGGCATCGCGCACTGGCGCATCGTGGTCGGGCACATCCTGCCCAACTGCATGCCGCCGCTGATCGTGATCGGCTCGCTGCAGGTGGCGCGCGCGATCACGCTGGAGGCCACGCTGTCCTTTCTCGGCCTGGGCGTGCCGGTGACCGAGCCCTCGCTCGGCCTGCTGATCGCCAATGGCTACCAGTTCATGCTGTCCGACGAATACTGGATCAGCTTTTTCCCGGGCATCGCGCTGCTGCTGACCGTGGTGGCCATCAACCTGGTGGGCGACCGCCTGCGCGACGTCCTCAACCCGAGGCTGCAGAAATGAGCGCGCCCGCCACGCTAACCGATATCCCGACGCTGGAAGTGCGCCAGCTGCGCACCCACTTCGACACCCGCAACGGCGTGCTGCGGGCGGTGGACGATGTCTCGTTTGCCGTGCCGCGCGGCCGCATCCTGGGGCTGGTGGGCGAATCCGGCTCGGGCAAGTCGGTCACCGGCTTCTCGATCATGGGGCTGGTGGACGCGCCCGGCCATATCGCCGGCGGCGAGATCCTGTTCCAGGGCCGCGAGCTGACCCGCATGCACCCGGCCGAGCTGCGCCAGCTGCAGGGCAACCGCATCGCCATGATCTTCCAGGATCCGATGATGACGCTGAATCCGGTGATGCGGATCGACGCGCAGATGATCGAGGCGGTGCGCGCGCACAGCAAGGCCACTCACAAGCAAGCGCGCGAACTGGCCCGCGACACGCTGGGCATGATGGGCATCCCGAGTCCGGACGAACGGCTGCTGGCCTACCCGCACCAGCTTTCCGGCGGCATGCGCCAGCGCGTGGCGATTGCCACCGCCATGCTGCACCGGCCCGACCTGATCATCGCCGACGAGCCCACCACGGCGCTGGATGTCACCATCCAGGCCCAGATCCTCTCGGAAGTGCAGACGCTGGCACGCCAGCACGGCACTGCGCTGATCTGGATCACGCACGACCTGTCCGTGGTGGCGGGCCTGGCCGACGAGGTCGCGGTGATGTACGCCGGCCGCATCGTCGAGCAAGGCCCGGTGGACGACGTGCTCGACCGCCCGCTGCACCCTTACACCGCCGGACTGATCGCGAGCCTGCCGAGCCTGAACCAGCGCGGCCAGCGGCTGCGGCAGATTCCCGGCATGACACCCGACCTGGCCGCGCTGCCGCCCGGCTGCGCCTTTGCCGCGCGCTGCCCGTGCGCCAGCGCCGTGTGCGGCGCAGCGCCGGCCATCAGCACGCCCGCGCCGCTGCGCCAGGTGCGCTGCTTCCACCCCGGCCAGCTGGCCGTCAGCATGGAGCCGGCATGACCGTCAGCGAACTGCATCGCACCCACGCGGGCCACGCGCAAACTGTGCCGGCAGCAGCAGACGGCAAGCCGCCGCTGGTGTCGGCCCGCGCGCTGGCCAAGCGCTTCGGCGAGCGCAAGCCGGGACGCATCGGCCAGGCGCTGGAACGCCTGGGCTGGTCCGAGCCCGCGGGCGTCACCCACGCCGTGGACGGCGTCGACCTGGACCTGAAGCACGGCGAAGTGCTCGGGCTGGTGGGCGAATCGGGCTGTGGCAAGTCCACCCTGGGGCGCATGATCGCGGGCCTGCTCGACCCGTCCTCCGGCGAGATTCACATCGACGGCCGCAGCCCCGCCAGCCTGGACCGCGCCGGGCGCCAGGCGCTGCGCCTGAAGATCCAGATGGTGTTCCAGGACCCCTACGCCAGCCTGAACCCACGCCTGCGCGTGGACCGCATCGTCGGCGAGGGCGCACGGCTGCAAGGGCTGGTCGATGCGGTCGGCTTCGACGACTACGTCAGCGCGCAACTGCAGCGCGCCGGACTGGACCCGAGGCTGCGCCAGCGCTACCCCCACCAGTTCAGCGGCGGCCAGCGCCAGCGCATCGGCATTGCCCGCGCGCTGGCGGTGCAGCCCGAGTTGCTGGTGTGCGACGAGGCCGTGGCAGCACTGGACGTGTCGATCCAGGCCCAGGTGCTGAACCTGTTCATGGACCTGCGCGAGCAACTGGGCCTGAGCTACCTGTTCATCAGCCACGACCTGGGCGTGGTCGAACATATCTCTGACCGCGTGATGATCATGTACCTGGGCCGCGTGGTGGAAAGCGCGCCGACCACGGAGATCTTCCGTCGCCCCAACCACCCGTACACGCAGGCGCTGCTGGCCGAAATCCCGCGCCTGGACGCACGCCATAAGGCTTTCACCGCCATCCGCGGCGAGATCCCCAGCCCGCTGGCACCGCCGGCCGGCTGCCATTTCCACCCGCGCTGCCCGCATGCCATGGCGCGCTGCGCGGTGGAGCCGCCCAGGTTGCGCGGCATCGCCGTCAACCATCTGAGCGCCTGCCATCTCAATGAAGGCTGACGCTCACCGTATCGCCCCGTTCGTTCCAGAAACCGCCCGGAGGAATCGCCCCATGAATCACTCGTCGTCCCTCTCCTTGCGCGCCACCGTGGCCGCCGTGCTTTGCGCCGCCGCGGCGGTGGCTTCCGCGCAGTCGCTGACGATCGGCTTTGCCGACCCGTTGTCGTCGCTGGACCCCCAGCTGAACAACCACGCCGGCGACCGCTCGGTGGACCTGCACTTCTGGGACCTGCTGATCGAAAACAAGGACAACAAGCTGCAGCCGGGGCTGGCGCTGTCGTGGAAGGCGCTGGACGACAAGACCTGGGAGTTCAAGCTGCGCCGCGACGTGAAGTGGCAGGACGGCAAGCCCTTCACCGCCGAGGACGTGGTCTTCTCCTACCAGCGCGCACGTAATGTGCCGGGTAGCGTGGCTTCGTTCTCGGGCTACCTGCGCACCATTGAATCGGCCACCGCCAGGGATCCGTACACGCTGCTGGTCAAGACCAACATCGCCAACCCCGACCTGCCGCTGAACCTGGCCTCCGTGCATATCGTCAGCAAGCACGTGGGCGACCAGGCCAGTACCGACGACTACAACGCGGGCCGCGCGGTGGTGGGCACCGGTCCCTACAAGTTCGTCTCCTACACCCCGGGCGACCGTGTGATCATGGCGCGCAACGACGGCTACTGGGGCGGCAAGCCGACCTGGCAACAGGTCAATTACCGCTACATCAACAACGGGCCAGCGCGCACCGCGGCGCTGATGTCCGGCGACGTGGACGTGATCGACAAGGTCTCGGTGTCCGACCTCGCTAAGCTCAAGCAGTCGGCCAATGTCAGCGTGTTCCCCTACAACGGCCTGCGCGTGATGCTGCTGCAACCGAGCTTCAAGCCTGGCCCCAACCCCTACCTCACCGACAACGCCGGCAAACCGCTGGACAAGAATCCGCTGCTTGACGTGCGCGTGCGCCGGGCGCTGTCGCTGGCCATCAACCGCGAGGCCGTGGTGGGCCGCATCCTGCAGAACACCGCCACCGTAGCCAACCAGTGGATGCCCAAGGGCACTTTTGGATACAACCCCGAAGTCAAGGACATCGCCTATGACCCCGCCCAGGCCAAGAAGCTGCTGGCCGAGGCCGGCTTTCCCGACGGCTTCAAACTGACCATCCATGCCCCCAACGACCGCTACCCGCAGGGCCCGGAAACGGCGCAGGCGGTGGCGCAGTTCTGGACCCGCGTGGGCGTGAAGACCCAGGTCGAAGTGGTGCCCTGGTCGGTCTACTCCGGCCGTGCCAACAAGAACGAGTACGCGGTCAGCATGCTGGCCTGGGGCAATGGCACCGGCGAGGCCAGCTATGCACTGGTCAACGTGCTGGCCACGGTGGACGGCAAGAAGGGCCTGGGTGCCTCCAACTGGGGCCACTACAGCAACCCGGCAGTAGACCGCGCGCTGGAGGAATCCACCGCCGAGTTCGACGTGGCGAAGCGCGAAACCATCCTGCGCCGATCGGTCAAGCTGGTGTCCGACGACGTGGGCGTACTGCCGCTGTACCACTACCAGAACATCTGGGCTGCCAAGAAGGGCCTGAAGGTGACGCCGATGACCAGCGACCGCACCGCAGCCATGATGGTGACGCGGACGGGCAAGTGAGCATGGCCAAGATGACCGCCCCAACCCTTGCCATCACCCCGGCCGATGCGCTGATCGACGAGCCGCGCCGCATCGCCATCACCGGCCTGCGGCCCGGCGAGACCGTCACCGTCAGCACGCGCACCGTGCGCGGCCCCGACGTCGCCTGGGCCAGCCACGCCGATTTCATCGCCGCGGGCGACGGCAGCGTGGACCTGGAGCGCGATGCGCCAGTGCGCGGCAGCTACAGCGGCGTGGCGCCGATGGGCCTGCTGTGGGCGCAGCGGCCCGCGGCATCGGACAGCCGCGAACTGTTCCACGCCGACGCCACCCGGCCGCTGGTGACCGAGGTCACCGTCACCGCCGCTGGCGGCGAGGCACGCGGCGAACTGGTGCAGCGCCTTGCCGCGCCAGGCGTGGTGCGCGAGGAAATCCGCGTGGACGGGCTGGTCGGCACGCTGTACCGCCCGCCCGGCGCCGGCCCGCACCCGGCGGTGATGGTGATTAACGGATCCGGCGGCGGCATCAACGAACCGCGCGCCGCGCTCTATGCCTCGCATGGCTATGCCGCGCTGGCGCTGGGCTATTTCAAGGCGCCGGGCTTGTCGGACTATATCTCCAACACGCCGCTGGAATACTTCGAGCGCGGCCTGCAATGGATGCATCGTGAACTGCGCCCGGCGCACGGCTTTGTCGCCCTGTCCGGCCAGTCGCGTGGCGGGGAGCTGGTGCTGCTGCTGGGTGCGACCTTTCCCGATCTGGTGTCCGCGGTGATCGGCTACGTGCCGGGCGCGGTGGTGCACAGCGCCCAGAATGCCGCCGACCCGGCCATCGGCCGCGAGGGCGCAGCCTGGCTGCACCATGGCAAGCCGCTGCCGCATGTGTGGGAGAACAACCCCGACGCCAGCTGGGCGCCGTTCGACGAAGGCCCGGCACCGCACCGGCACGAGCGCGCCATCCTGACCGCGCTGAAGAATGCCGGGGCCGTGGCGCGCGCCCGCATCCGGGTGGAGCACATCCGCGGGCCGGTGATGCTGCTGTCCGGCACCGACGACGGCTCGTGGCCGTCCAGCCTGTATTCGCGCATGGTCGCCGACAAGCTGGCCGAGGCCGGCCATCCGTATCCGGTCGAGCACCTCGACTTCGAGCACGCCGGCCACGCCATCCTGTTCCCCTACGTGCCCACCACGCAGGCGGTCTACGCGCATCCGGTATCGCGCCGCATCAGCACTACAGGCGGCACGCCCGAGGCCAATGCAGGTGCCGACGAGGCATCCTGGCGCGGGGTCCGCGCATTCCTCGCGCGGGCCGTGGCCGCGCGCAAGCAAGCCGCCGGGGACTGACGCTGACGGCCGCGCCAACACGACAACGAATCCTTCGACACTCCGGGAGTCTTCACAATGACCCAAGCCAACGCTGCCGCCACTGACGTGGTAGATCAGGTCTCCGGCCTGGCCGCCGGCTCCGCCATCCACACGCTGCGTCACGCACGCGACAAGGTGGTGGCCTCCACCCAGGGCAGCTACAACGGGCTGTTCGATCCTGCCCTGCCCGGCCTGACGCTCGCCGAGCGCCTGTTCGTCGCGCTCTACGCCGCCCGCCTGGCCGGCGCCGCCGACCTGGTGGCCCACTACCGCACCCGCCTGCAGGCCATCGAGGCCGACGCCGCGCTGGTCACCCTGGCCGGGCAGGGCAACCCCGACACGCTCGCTGAGGCGCGCCTGCGCGCCATCCTGGCCTTCACCCGCACGCTGAGCGAGCGCCCGGTAGAAGGCGACCAGGCCGCGCTGAAGACCCTGCCCGCCGCCGGCCTTGCCACGCCCGACGTGGTAACACTGGCGCAACTGATCGCCTTCCTGTCCTATCAGGTGCGCCTGGTGGCCGGACTCAAGGCGATGCAGGCACTGGGCGCCGGCACCCCGACCACTACGGCCGTGCCCGCCACGGCCGGCACCCTGCTGCAGAGCCCGATCCGCGCGCACGGCTTCACCAACGAAGTGCTGGACTGGAAGGCCTGGCTGGACGTGGTATCCGTCGACAGCGCCACGCCCGAGCAGGTCGCGGTGCTGGAGGAAAGCCACCCCAAGGCCAAGGTATCGGACTACTACCTGTTCCTCGTGCACCAGCCCGAGATCCTGCGCCAGCGCTCCACCGCCTTCAACGCCATCATGTACGCCCCGGGCGGCATGCCGCGCGCCGAACGCGAACTGGCCAGCACGGTGGTGTCCCGCATCAACGGCTGCGTCTACTGCGCGTCAGTCCATGCCCAACGCTATGAACAGCTCGCCAAACGCAACGCGGTGATTCAGCAGGTGTTCGACGATCCCTACACGGCCGGCACCACCACGCGCGAACAGGCGATCTCGAAGTTCTCGATCGAACTGACCGAGCAGCCCGCCCAGGTCACTGCCGGGCAGCTCAGGCCGCTGCGCGAAGCTGGCGTGACGGATGCGGAGATGCTGGACCTGATTCACTCGGTCGCCATCTTTGCGTGGGCGAACCGGTTGATGCTGAATCTGGGTGAGCCGGTGTTTCCGGAGCAGGCGGGACAGTAAGCCGTCAGGCGCCTGCGGCAGCGCCACCCGCCAGCTGCAACGCGCTGCCCCGCACCTCGATCTTGACGGGATCGGTCTTCTTCCACTGCTTCTTCGGCACGACCAGCTTCCAGACGGCATCCTTGTCCGGGCTGCGGAACAACGCCACCACGCCGACATATTCCGTGTCGGCGTGCATCGGCTCGCTCAGGCTTACGCTCGCATCGGGGCGCAAAACCACGTCGCGGCTGGCGAGCAAGTCGGGCTTGAGCGATTCGAGATCATTCGCCTGCAGTTGCGCATAGCTGAGCTGCGCAAACGTTTTCGGCGCCTTCAGCTGGTAGACGCGCACAACCGTCGACAACGACTGGCCGGCGCCGCTGGTATTGAGCGACGCACGGCTGGTAAGGTCCAGGTTCATGGTCTTGACCTGGGTCGTGAAAGCCCATTTCGCTGCCTCGACCGTGCCATCCCTGACCGCCTGCCCTACGCCACATCCCGCGAGCAAAAGCATGGCGGCAAGCACTGCGGTTCGATTCAAAATCTGCCGTTTCATCGTCTGGTCCCTGTCTTGCTGGTTTGCCTGGATCTTTCCCATCTGTGCCTCAGTGCGGTATGGCCGTTGTCGAGCCGTGTCCGGTCCAGGTGCCGAGCTGCACACGGGTCACCGCGCCCGAGCCAGAGCGGTGCCGATATCAAGGGTTCCGTGACCGTCTCCGGCCGTGAAGGCAGCGTCGAGGTGGTGGCCTTCGATCATGCCGTCAACATTCCCACCGACTCCAACACTGGCAAGCTGACCGGTACGCGCGTGCACAAGCCGATCGTGTTCACCAAGGAGACCGATGCCTCCACGCCTTACCTGTACAAGGCGGTCACCAGCGGCCAGACGCTCAAGTCGGTCGAGATCAAGTGGTACAAGATCGACGACGCCGGCAAGGAGAAGGAGTACTTCAACACCAGGCTCGACAACGTGAAGGTGGTCGGCGTCACGCCCAGGATGCTGGACATCAAGAACCCGGCCTTCGAGAAGCACAACCATCTGGAAGAGATCGAGTTGCGCTACGAGAAGATCACCTGGTCGTACAAGGACGGCAACATCATCCACGCCGACAGCTGGAACGAACGCTCCTGATGTCAGCGGCCGGCACCTGATACCGGCTAGTCATCGCGCGTGGCCGGTGTCCGGGCCACGCGCCCGCGCGATTCTCCCGCTTACCCCCTCTTCCGCCTTCCCATGACCGCCCGCGACCTGTCTCCGTTCCTTCGCCGTCTGAACGACCATTGCGCCCGCGCCCTCGCTGAAGCCGCCAGCCTTTGCGAAACACGCGCGCATCGGGACATAGAGATCGAGCACTGGCTAATCAAGCTGCTGGAAATGGGCGACGGCGACTTGCTGGCAATCCTGCGCCGCTATGCACTCGACGTGGGCGGCATCTGGAACGGGCTGCTGAGCGCGATCGACCGCCTGCCGCACGACCTGCGGGGCAAGCCAGGCCTGTCGCAGCGCGTCGGCCAGTGGCTGGAGGCCGCGTGGCTGCGCGCGTCGCTCGAAGCCGCGGCGCCTGGCGCAGACAAGTCTATCCGCTCGGCACATCTGCTGGCCGCACTGGCCGAGACACCTCACCTGCTGCGTGCGCCGGATGCCTGGCCACTGCTGAGCGTGTCCGCTGCGCAGATCGAACGCCTGATGCATGAACTGGACAAGATCTCGGTCGAGGCAACTGCGCCCGTCACACCGGGTCCCGGCGCAGCCACCTGGCCGGATGACACGCCGGCTCCGGCTCCCCGTCACACACCCGCCATGCCGGGACAGGCGGACACATCGGCCCTGACCCGCTTCACCACCGACATCACGCAGAAGGCGCGCGACGGTAACATCGACCCCGTGTTCGGCCGCGACGTGGAAATCCGCCAGATGGTCGACATCCTGGCCCGGCGCCGCAAGAACAACCCGATCCTGGTAGGCGAGCCGGGGGTGGGCAAGACCGCACTGGTCGAAGGGCTCGCGCTCAGGATGCCGAAGGGGATGTTCCGGCCGTCATCCGCGACGTCAGCGTGCTCACGCTGGACCTGGGCCTGCTGCAGGCTGGCGCCGGCGTCAACGGCGAATTCGAACAGCGCCTGAAGAACGTGATCGCGGCCGTGCAGCAGTCCCCCAACGCCGATCCTGCTCTTCATCGACGAAGCCCATACCCTGATCGGCGCAGGCAACAGCGCGGGTGGCGCCGATGCGGCCAACCTGCTCAAGCCCGCCCTTGCACGCGGCGAACTGCGCACCATCGCGGCAACGACGTGGTCGGAATACAAGCAGTACTTCGAGCGCGACGCCGCGCTGGAGCGCCGCTTCCAGATGGTCAAGGTCGACGAGCCCGACGACGACAGCGCCTGCCTGATGCTGCGCGGGCTGAAGCCACGCTATGCGCAGCACCACGGCGTGCATATCACCGATGCCGCTGTCGCCGCCGCGGTGCGCCTGTCGCGCCGCTACCTGACCGGGCGCCAGTTGCCGGACAAGGCCGTCGATCTGCTCGATACCGCCGCCGCGCGCGTGCGCATGAGCCAGGAGGCTACCCCGCTCGCCATCTCCGCCCGCGAGGCCGAGCTTGCGGCGCTGGAGGTCGAACGCACCGCGCTGCTGGACGACCAGGGCGCCACGGGTGCTGAAGTCAACCAGCGGCTGGCGGCCATCGACGCCCGGCTGGCCGCGCTGGCCATCGAACTGGAACAGTCAAGCCATGCGTTTGCGGAGCAAAAGGAAGCGGTCGAAGCGCTGCACGCATTGCGTGCGCAATGGCAGGCCATACCGGATGCCTCGGCGCGGGGTGACCTGACAGCGTCAATCCAGGCTGCCCATCAGACCCTGGCAAAGCACGGCCAGGCCGCACTGCTCCACGCCGAGGTCGACGAGACCGCCATTGCGCAGGTCATTGCCGACTGGACGGGTGTGCCGGTCGACAGCCTGCTGTCCAACGAGCTGGCGACGCTGCTGGAACTGGAAACCCGCCTGGCCCAGGTCGTGGTCGGGCAGGACGAGGCGCTGGCAGCGCTAGGCAAGAGCCTGCGGGCCGCCAGGGCGGGACTCAAATCCGAAGACGCGCCGCTGGGCGTGTTCCTGCTGGTGGGGCCGTCAGGGGTCGGCAAGACCGAGACCGCGCGTGCGCTGGCCGACCTGATGTTCGGCGGTGAGCGCTCGCTGATCAGCATCAACCTGTCCGAATACCAGGAGGCCCATACCGTTTCGCAGCTGAAAGGCTCGCCACCGGGCTATGTCGGCTACGGTGAGGGCGGCGTGCTGACCGAGGCGGTGCGCCAGCGCCCCTACAGCATCGTGCTGCTCGACGAAGTCGAGAAGGCCCATCGCGACGTGCTCAACCTGTTCTACCAGGTCTTTGACCGAGGCTTTATGCGCGATGGCGAAGGCCGCGTGATCGACTTCCGCAATACCGTGATCCTGATGACCTCGAATCTCGGCAGCGAAGCGTTGCTGGCGGCGACCGACGCAGTGGCCCAAGCGGGCACTGAGCTTGCTACCAGCGCGCTGATGGAAGCGATTCGCCCCCAGTTGGTCGATCACTTCCAGCCGGCGCTGCTGGCGCGCTTCCAGACTGTCGTGTACCGCCCGCTGTCGGCCCGGGCCATGGCCGCGATCGTCCGGATGAAGCTGGCCAAGGTAGCCGACCGGATCGCGCGGCGCTTCGGCGTGCCGCTGCAGTGCGACGAGGCCCTGGTGGACGAGCTGGTGCGGGCATGCCTGCTGCCGGACTCCGGCGCGCGCAATATCGATAGCCTGCTCGACCAGCAGATCCTGCCGGTGCTGTCGCGTGAGCTGCTGGTACGCATGGGCGGGCGCCGGGTGCCGACTTCGATTCACCTGTCCTTCTCCGAGACCGACGGCATCGGCCCGTCGTTCGAAGAGCCGGCCGAAGCCGCGGAGGTTGCGTGATGGGCGGCGGACCCGGCCTGTTCGAAGCCGTCACCGGGCACTTTGCCAACGGGATTGCGGTCGATGAGTTCGATCCGGCGACGCAGACCTTCCTGTCGGTGCAGGACAACATCCAGCGCATCCTCAACAGCCGCCGCGGCTGCCTGGCGCACCTGCCTGACTATGGCCTGGGCGACCTGTCGGCAATCTACCGCCACCTGCCCGCCTCCGCGCATACGCTCAAGCGCGAGATCGAGACCACGCTGCTGCGCTACGAGCCGCGGCTGCGGGCCATCGACCTGACCATCGAAGACACCGAGCCCGGCATGCTGCTCAGCATCACCATGAGCTGCCAACTGCATCGGGCCGGGCTGGTGCGCTTTGGCACCCACTTCACACCCGACGGCCGGACCCGGCTGAAATTATTGCAGGCGGAACGCGATCGGGGCTGAGCAGCCGGGGGGCGCTCAGGCGGCGGAGTGATGCACCGCCAGCCAGACACTGGGCTGGGCGGCATCGGTCCAGGCCACACGGTGGTGGCAGTGGGCGGGCAGGTGAAGCCAGTCACCCGGCTTCATGACATGCTGGCCGGGCTGTCCTTCGATCTCGATGGCCGCGCTGCCGCTGACCAGCAGCACCCATTCGGCCTCGGGACTGTCATACCAGAAGCCCTCGGGGCTGGCCTGCCCGTTGGAGACGATGCGTTCGATGTGCAGACCGGGGCGTTCCAGCAGCGGCTCGAAAATTTCCTGCGCCGCGCCGGCCGGGACGTCTGCCAGCAGGTTTCCGTATTCAGGCTGCATGCTGCCCCCTCGCGGTCGTGGTTGCGGAACGCGTCAGTCGCCCGGTCCCGGCGCCAGCACATCGCGCGCGCCGTTGCGGCCCATCGGCGTTACCAGCCCGGCAACTTCCATCTGCTCGATCAGGCGCGCCGCGCGGTTGTAGCCGATGCGCAGCTGGCGCTGCACGGCGGAGATCGAGGCGCGGCGGCTGGTCAGCACAAAACTGGCGGCTTCGTCGTAGAGCGGGTCGGCCTCGCCATCGCCGCCGCCGTCGCCGAACAGGTCGGCACTGCCGGCCTCGGCCGGATCGCCGGCGAGGATGGCTTCATCGTAGTCCGGCTCGCCGAACTGCTTCCAGTGCTCCACCACGCGGTGCACTTCGTCGTCGGCGACAAAGGCGCCGTGCACCCGCTGCGGATAGCCGGTGCCCGGCGGCAGGAACAGCATGTCGCCCTGGCCGAGCAGGCTCTCGGCGCCCATCTGGTCGAGGATGGTGCGCGAATCGATCTTGGACGACACCTGGAACGCCACGCGCGTCGGGATATTGGCCTTGATCAGGCCGGTGATCACGTCGACCGAGGGGCGCTGCGTGGCCAGGATCAGGTGGATGCCTGCAGCACGCGCCTTCTGCGCCAGCCGGGCGATCAGTTCTTCGATCTTCTTGCCGGCGACCATCATCAGGTCGGCCAGCTCGTCGATCACCACCACGATCATCGGCAGGCGCGACAGCGGCTCAGGCGCATCCGGCGTCAGCGAGAACGGGTTCGGCACCTTCCGTTCGGCGGCCTCGGCGGCGCGGATCTTCTGGTTGTAGCCGGCCAGGTTGCGCACGCCCAGCGCGGACATCAGCTTGTAGCGCTTTTCCATTTCGCCGACGCACCAGTTGAGCGCGTGCGCGGCCTGTTTCATGTCGGTGACCACCGGTGCCAGCAGGTGGGGGATGCCCTCGTAGACCGACAGCTCCAGCATCTTCGGGTCGATCATGATCATGCGCACGTCTTCGGGCGTGGCCTTGTACAGCATCGACAGGATCATGGCATTGACCGCCACCGACTTGCCCGAGCCGGTGGTGCCAGCCACCAGCAAATGCGGCGCGCGGGCCAGGTCGGTCACCACCGGATTGCCGGTGATGTCCTTGCCCATGGCCAGCACCAGCCGCGAATGGTGCGCCTGGAACGAGGCGGCATTGACGATCTCCGACAGCCGGATCATCTGCCGGCGCGCATTGGGCAGCTCCAGCCCCATGCAGGTCTTGCCAGGAATCGTCTCGACCACGCGGATCGAGGTCACGCCCAGCGCGCGGGCCAGGTCCTTCATCAGCCCGACCACCTGCGCGCCGCGCACGCCCATGGCGGGCTCGACCTCGAAGCGGGTGATCACCGGGCCGGCACCGGCGCCGACCACGGCGACGGGCACCTTGAACTCGGCCAGCCGTTGCGCGATCAACTCGCCGGTTTCGCGCAGGCGTTCTTCGGACACCTGTTCGGCGCTGGCGACTTCGCTCTCAAGCAGTTCGGCCGGCGGCAGGCGATAGTCGACGACCGGGCGCGGCGCAGGCGGGGCAACCGGTACCGGCGCGGGTGCCGGCTGGACAGCAGCGGCCAGCGGCACGGTGCGGCCGACGACAGCAGGCAGCACGATGCGGGGCTTGGCGGCAGGAACCGGCGGCTGGGTTGCTTCGGGCGACTCGACCGTTTCGGGGAGTTCGGAGACTACCGGGACCTCCGGGACTTCCGGGACTTCCGGGACTTCCGGGACTTCCGGGACTTCCGGGACTTCCGCGACTTCCGCGACTTCCGGCGCTTCAGCTTCTTCGGCAATCCGGGACTCGTCCGGCTCCGCCGCTGCGCTGACCAGGCCGTTGCCGTCCATCAGCGCTTCCGTACCGATGTCTTCCGCCGGAGCCTGGGCAATGGCATCGGGCTCGCTGTCCTCTTCCATCGCGGAACTTGCCACGGCATGGGCCACAGCCTCGGACTCGGACTCGGACTCGGACTCGGTGACTTCGGCTTCTGACTCCTTGGCGACCGTGCCTTCTGGCACGTCTGCCGACAGCGCTTCAGGTTGAGCCTCGGCGTGATANCTTCGGCTTCGGCTTCGGCTTCGGCTTCGGCTTCGGCTTCGGCTTCGGCTTCGGCTTCGGCTTCGGCTTCGGCTTCGGCTTCGGCTTCGGCTTCGGCTTCGGCTTCGGCTTCGGCTTCGGCTTCCGGCTCGGATTGCAGGCTGACGGCAGCCGGCGCGGACAGTTCCGCTTCAACGACAATCCCGGCGGCCGAATCTGCCGCGGGCACATCCAGCGGCTGCGGTTCAGGCGCAGGCGCTTGCAGTACCGGCGACTTGCCCGCCAGCGCCTGCAATTCGGCCAGCAGGTCGAGCGCTTCCTGCCGGATCGCGGCCAGTGTGGTTGCGTCGGCCTCGCTCGTCGCAATTGCCTGTGGCGGGTCGTCGGCAATCGGGGTATCGGCGGATACCGGCTCATCGGCCGGCGCATCGGTGTCGATCGCGGGCTCGGGCTCCGGCACAGCAACTGGCTGCACCGGGGCAGCTACGTCTTGCGCGGCACTGGCGGGCGCCGGCGCCGTGACTGCGGCTTCGGCCGGAGCCGTCACAGCAGCCGCCACGGTGGCTGCTGCCGCGGCCTTGGCGGAATGCTCCGGCAGCGTCGTGATCGCCGAACGCACCAGCGGCTGCGGCTGGCGGAACGGGCTGCTGACGACCGTGCCGCGCAGTGGCTGCGCTGGCCGCGGGGCCGGAGCAGGCGCGGGTACAGGCGCTGCAGTTGTGACCGGCTTGCGTGCAGGCGGCTGGGCAGGACGCGGTGCCGGCGCCGCGGCCGCGGGCGCTGGCTGGGCGCTGCGAACCGGTTTGACCGCCCCCGGGGATTCAGCAGGGTGCAGCCAGATCTCGCCCGGCTGCGGCGGCGATTCACGCGTGCGGCGCGGCGGTTGCCAGGCGGGCTGGCGGCGTGCGGAGACCGCTTCAAAGCTGCGATGGCGCGTGGCGGGCGCGGTCCAGCCGGCGTTGCCTGCCGATGGCGCATCCCAGCGCTCTACCTCGCGCATCGGCTGGGTGGCAGCAAAGGGAACCGGCGGCTCTTCCGGCGCCGCGTCGGGCGCGGCCGCGCGGCGCGGCTTGCGCGAGAACAGGCTGCGCCAGGTTTCGCCGAACACCATCGGCGCGGCCAGTGCCAGCACGCCCAGCATCAGCAGCAAGGCGCCGGTCCAGCCGAACAGGTTGCCGATCATGCCGGCCAGCGCGCGACCGGCGGAGCCGCCGGCGGTCGATGCCGGATCGGATCCGCTGGTGAGCGCTTCCAGGCAGGCGCTCGCGCACAGCACGGCCAGCGTGCCCAGCCATACGCGCAGCGAGCCCGGCCCGGCCAGCCGGCGCTCGCCGGCAAGCCAACGCGTCACCAGGCGCCAGACCAGGGGTACTATCCAGAGAGTCGAGAATCCGAACCAGCCAAAACCCATTATCGACATGCCATGTTCAAAACTACGGGCAGCGATTGTAGCGGTTATGACAGGCGGCCATTGAAATGGAAAGCGCAAATATTCGTAACGCTGCGCGCTTCTGGCGCATTGCCGGAGCTATTCCGCAGCGATGCCGGTGCGCTCCCGGGTACCAGCATCGCCAGACCGTAGGCCCGGACGCGTTTGGCGCAGCGGCACCGCGCTACCATGCGCCAAACCCCATCGCACTACAGACAGGTCCCCTCCCCCATGCCGATCCGCTACGCCAGGCTGCGCATTCTCGTCGTTGAAGACCACCCGTTCCAGCGGGCCGCCGCCGAGGGGCTGCTGCGCCATGTCGGCGTGCAGACCGTGGTCTGCGCGGAAAACGGCATGCAGGCGGCCGAGATCCTGGCGCGCGAGCCGTTCGACGTCGTGCTCTGCGACATCGAGATGCCCGGCGGCAATGGCCCCGAGCTGATCGCCGAACTGCACCAGCGCGGCCAGCGCGCCTTCGCGGGGGCGCCGCCGGTCTGGGTCTGGGTCACGGCGCTGGCCGAGGACATCCTGGATTCCAACCGCGGCCTGGCGCACGCCGCCGGCATCCCGCGCGTGCACGCGCTGCGCAAGCCGCTGTCGCGCGATGCGATGGAAGAGATCCTGGCCGATGCGCTGTTGCGCCAGGCTTCCGAGGCAGCCGAGCCCGCCTGGTCGCCCGACGACACGGAACTGATCGCTGCCACGCAGGCCGGCACGGACCTGCTGGTCATGCTGCAGCCCCAGCACGACATTGCCAGTGGACGCCTGGCCGGCGCCGAGGCCCTGGTGCGCTGGCGCCACCCCGAACACGGCCTGGTGCAGCCCGACATCTTCATCCCGCGGCTCGAAGCGCTGGACGCGGCCGCCCCGGTGTTCTTCTTTGTCACCCGCCAGTGCCTGGCAGCGCAGCAGCGGCTGCGCGCGGCGGGCATCGACATTGCGCTGGGGATCAATGCATCGGCGCAAACCCTGTGCCGGCCCGGTGTACTGGAAGCGTTCGATGCGCTGGTGGCCGCCAGCGGCGTGCCGCGGCAGGTGTTGACGGTGGAGCTGACCGAGGGCTACCCGGTGCCCGATACGCTGGCCCTGTCGGTCGTCATGAACCGCTTGCGGCTGCTGGGCTACGGCGTGGCGATCGATGATTTCGGCGTTGGCATCGCCACGCTCAAGCTGCTGGCGGACCTGCCTTTCACGCAACTGAAGGTGGACCGGTCGTTCGTGGTGGATGTCGACGGGCATGGCCAGCGCGCCACGATCTGCCGCAACATGATCGGCCTGGCCAGGGAACTGGGGCTGGAATGCGTGGCCGAGGGCGTCGAGACCGACGCCCAGCGGGCCGCGCTGCTGGCCTTGCGCTGCCCGCTGGGCCAGGGCTACCTGTGGTCTGCGCCCAAGCCGGCGGCAGTCTTCGTCGCCGATGCCATCGACCGGGCGGCGGCCACGCCGCCGGCCTGACCTGGCCCGGAGGCGGCGCTAGTTGAACTTGCCATTGATGCCGCCCACACTGAACCGGCCCGCCCCCAGCAGGACCACCGCCAGCGCAGCGCCCAGGTACATGCCTTGCAACTCCAGCGACCAGCCGCCGGTATCGGCCAGCATGCCGAACTGCTTGGCGTGCACCAGCGACAGCGCAAACACCATGTTGATGGCGACGAGCAGCGCCGCCAGCCGGCTCCACAGCCCGATGATCAGCAGGATCGGGGCCACGACTTCCCCAATGTAGACGCCGTAGACCAGCCATGCCGGCAGCCCGGCATCGGCGACCACCTTCGCCACAAAGCCCATGCCGGCCGCACCGGTCAGCTTGGCGATGCCGTGCATCAGGATCAGCACGCCAAGCATGATGCGCAGCAGCGCCTTGCCCAAGTCCTGGGAACCCTGAGAGCCGCCCATGGCCATTCTCCTTGCCGTTGTCTGTCGCGTTGTCTGTCGAACTGGTTGTCGATCCAAGCGCCTTTACCCTCACGCGCGAGGTTCGCCCATGTACCTTAGTGCGAGCCGGCGTGAAGGTAAAGCCGCAAATGTGCATCAGCCGCCGGTCCCGATGGGGCCGGCACAACACCTCGCGATCCCGCCCCGGCGCCGGCCGTGGGGCTACACCACCCGATGCATCGACGGTGGCCTTGACTCATGCATGCCGGCCTTGTGCGCGCCCTCCGGCAGGACCTCGCCAAGGAAGTCGAGGAAGCGCCGGGTGGCCGGCGTCACGCCCTTGCGCGACGGAAACACCGCATGCAGCGTGCCGACCGGCATGTCGTACTGCGGCAGCACCAGTTCCAGGTCGCCGTTGTCCAGCGCTTCGCGGCAGTACATCCGCGGCAGCATGGCCACGCCCACGCCGGCGATCGCCGCCTCGCGCAGCAACGCGAATTCATCGGTGACCAGGCGCGGATCGTAGCCAATCTGGATCGAGTCGCCGGTCTTGCAGCGCAGAATCCAGACATGCTTGCCGTCGTGCGGCTGCTGGCCCACGCCCGGCATGCCGTCGAGCGCCTGCGGCGTGCGCGGGCGGCCGATGCTGTCCAGCAGCGACGGGCTGGCCACCAGCATCAGCTGGCTTTCGCCGAAGGTGCGCACGGCCAGGCTGGAGTCTTCCATCGCCTCGCGCACGCGCAGGGCCAGGTCGAAGCCTTCGCCGATCACGTCCACGCGCCGGTTGGTGGTTTCCAGCTCGATGCGCACGGCCGGGTTGGCGCGCATGAAGTGCCCGATGGCCGGCGCCAGCAGGATCTGGGCAATGGCGACCGGGCAGCTTACGCGCAGCGTGCCGCCGGGCTGCTCGCGGGCCTGCTCGATGACCTCGCGCGCCGCCTCGGCCTCGTTGAGCATGGCGCGGCAGCGTTCGTAGAAGGACTCGCCTAGTGGCGTGACGCGCACCTGGCGCGTGGTACGGCGCAGCAGCTGCACGCTCAGGTCGCGCTCCAGCTGGGCGATGCGCCGGCTCAGGCGCGACTTGGGCACGCCGGTGGCGCGGCTGGCCGCGGAGAAACTGCCGTGTTCGACCACCTGGGCGAACAGGGACAGGTCGTTGAGGTCTTGCATGGATGGCTCCAGGATCACGCGGGCAACCCCCGTCCCGGCAGGGAACGTCGCCCGGACTGGCGTTGCATCGGTAGAACAATCATTTGCATTTTGCCTCACTACCGATACCAATGGCCAGCCGCTATCTTTCATCCATCGCAACCGCACCCTTGTGGAGATAGACATGAACATCCTGCAGATCGATTCCAGCGTCCTCGGTGACAACTCCGTTTCGCGCAGCCTGACCGCCAGCGTGGTGGCCGACCTGGTCGCCGCCAACCCGGGCGCCAAGCTGACCGTGCGCGACCTGGACCAGGACGCCCCGGCGCACCTGTCCGGCAACCTGCTGCCCGTGCTGGGCGGCCCGAAGGAAGGCCTGAACGCCGTGCAGGAAGCCGAGCTGCAGCGCACCGAGCAATGGCTGGCCGAATTCCTGGCCGCCGACGTGCTGGTGGTGGGCGTGCCGCAGTACAACTTCAGCATCCCGAGCCAGCTCAAGGCCTGGATCGACCGCATCTCGCAGGCTGGCCGCACCTTCAAGTACACCGAGAACGGCCCGGTGGGCCTGGCCGGCGGCAAGCGTGTGATCGTGGTGTCGTCGCGCGGCGGCGTGCGCCAGGATGCCAATGAGCTGGACCTGCACGAAAAGACCGTCGATATCGTGTTCCGCTTCCTGGGCATCACCGACATCACCTACGTGCGCGCCCACGGCCTGGCCATGGGTCCGGAGTTCCGCGACGCCGGCCTGGCCAGCGCCCGCACTGAGATCGCGGCGCTGAACGACGCCAGCCGCCTGGCCGCCTGAGGTCACGGGCCTGGCCGGCGCCGCAGGACGGCGCCGGCTCGCCCCGGGGACGGATCGGGTCTATGATGGATCGGGGCGCTACGGCGCCCCGCGTGCCATGGGCGGCGCGCCGTAGCGGCTCTTTGGTCGCGGCGGCCAGCCGCCTGCAGTCATCGACCGATCCAACCCCGGGAGCCCGCATGACTTCAGCCCTGTTGCCCGCAGCCGCCCTCCATCCGCCGCACGAACCCGCCCTGCTTTCGCAGTATCGCCACGTACGGGCCGCCACCGAGACCCTGGTGGCCGACCTGTCCGACGCCGATGCCACCGTGCAGTCCATGGACGACGCCAGCCCGGCAAAATGGCACCTGGCGCACACCACGTGGTTCTTCGAGGAATTCGTGCTGGCTGCGCGCCTCCCTGACTACGAACTGGTGGACCCGGACTACCGCTACCTCTTCAACTCCTACTATGAGGCAGTCGGCCCGCGGCACCCGCGGCCGCAGCGCGGGTTGCTGTCCCGCCCGTCACTGGACGAGGTGCTGGCCTACCGCGAGGCCGTGGACGAATCGATGCTGACGTTGCTGGGCAGCGCCCAGACCGACGACGAGGCCGCGCTGATCATGCTTGGCCTGCAGCATGAACAGCAGCACCAGGAACTGCTGCTGACCGACATCCTGCACCTGTTCGCGCAGAACCCGCTGCGCCCCGCGTTCGCCCCGGAACTGCCCGCGCCGGTAATCGCCGACCCGCGGCCCGCGCCGGACTGGATCGGTTTTGACGGCGGCCTGGTGGAGATCGGCCACCGCGGCGAGGCCTTTGCCTTTGACTGCGAAGGGCCGCGCCACAAGGTCTGCCTGGCGCCGTTCACGCTGTGTTCGCACCCGGTCAGCAACCGGCAGTGGTTCGAGTTCATCGAGGATGGTGGCTACCAGAGCGCCGGGCTGTGGCTGTCCGACGGCTGGCGCTGGGTAAGCGAGCAAGGCATCCAGGCCCCGCTCTACTGGGAAGAACGCGAAGGCACGTGGTGGCAGATGACGCTGCGCGGCATGCATCCGGTCGACCCGGACAGCCCTGTCACCCACGTCAGCTTCTATGAGGCCGACGCCTTCGCCCGCTGGGCCGAGCGCCGGCTGCCGACCGAGGCCGAATGGGAGCATGCGGCCAGCCGACTGCCGGCCACCGGGAATTTTGTCGAGGGCCGCGCGCTGCGGCCGCTACCAGACCGGCAGAACACCTCGGGCGCGCTGCGCCAGATGTTCGGCGATGTGTGGGAATGGACCGGCAGCGCCTTCCTGCCGTATCCGGGCTTCCAGCCCAGCGCGGGCGCGGTGGGCGAGTACAACGGCAAGTTCATGAGCGGCCAGATGGTGCTGCGCGGCGGGTCGTGCGTCACGCCCGAATCGCATATCCGGGCCAGCTACCGCAACTTCTTCTACCCGCACCAGCGCTGGCAGTTCACCGGAGTGCGGCTGGCGGACGATGCCTAGGACGGCGCCAGCCAGCGCCACGCCAGCCAGGCCAGTAGCACCCACACCAGCACGATAACCACGGCGGCCGCGCGATTGCGCGGCCGTTGCGCATGCGTGGACTGCCAGGCTTCGGCCCGGCCGCGGCATTCGTCCTTCACCGCCGCCGGGATCATCCGCAGTGTGAGCCAGATGCCCAGCGGCACCAGCAGCACGTCATCGACATAGCCCAGCACCGGAATGAAATCCGGGATCAGGTCGATCGGGCTGAAGGCATAGGCCACCACCAGCGCGCCGAGCAGCCGCGCCGTCAATGGGGTGCCAGGGTGGCGGCTGCAGAACCACAGCGTCAGCAGGCTGCTTTTGAGCCCGCGCGCCCACTGGCGCAGGCGCGACCTGGTTGCCATCTCCGCCTGGCCCGCTTACCAGCCCTTGCTCTGCGGCGCCGCCGGCCGCTGGCCGCCGGGCTCGCCTGTGGCGGCCTTCGGCGGCGGTGCAGGCACGATCGGCGTCTGCGGGTACAGCTTCTGCCAGCGCGCCTTCAGCCCGTTGGCGATCTCCGCCTGGTTGTAGCGCTCGGCAAAGTCGATCACGGTCATGCCCTGCTGGTTCTTCAGGCGCATGTCGGCGCCCTCATCCAGCAGCAGCTTGACGGTCTCGATATGGCCGCCGCGCGCGGCCATCATCAGCGGCGTGGTGCCGTTGGGGCTTTCGGCGTCGATATAGGCGGCATGGTCGACCAGGTACTTGACCACGTTGTTGTGGCCGTTGGTGGCCGCATAGTGCAATGGCGTCCAGCCGGTCTTGTTGATCTCGGCCTCCATGTCGTCGACCATCAGCTTGACCATGTCCAGTTCGCCCTGCAGCGCGGCCATCATCAGCGGGGTCTCGCCGGCCGGGTTGGCCTTGTCGAAGTCGATGTCCTTGGCGCGGATCAGCGCCGTGGCCGCCTTCAGCGACTTCTCGCGCAGCGCCACCACCAGGGCCGGGTTGCCACGGCTGTCGACCACGTTGGGATCGACGCCCTTGGCCAGCAGCTTCTTGATGGTGTTGGCGTCGTCGAATTCCACGGCCTTGCGCATGTCGTCGGCAGGCGCGGCGTGCGCCAGCGTGGCCACGGCCAGCGCGAGGGCGCCGGCGGCGCGTCGGACAAACTTCATGTCAACCATGAGATTTCCTGTCAATATGCTTGAATAGATTGAAGAAATTTTCCGTCGTCTGTTCCGCAACCTGCTCCACCGGCACCCCGCGCAGTTGCGCGATGAACTCGCCCACATGGCGCACCCAGGCGGGCTCGTTGGTCTTGCCACGGTACGGGACCGGCGCCAGGTAGGGCGAATCGGTCTCGATCAGCATGCGGTCCAGCGGCACCTTGCGCGCGGTTTCCTGCAGGTCGGCGGCGCTCTTGAAGGTGACAATGCCGGAAAACGAGATATGGAAGCCCTCGTCCAGCGCCTGGCGGGCAACGTCCCAGGTCTCGGTAAAGCAGTGCATCACGCCGCCGGCCTCGCGCGCGTTCTCTTCGCGCATCAGGCGCAGCGTGTCGTCGGCGGATGAACGGGTATGGATGATCAGCGGCTTGCCGGTCTGGCGCGCGGCGCGGATATGGGTGCGGAAGCGCTCGCGCTGCCATTCCATCTCGGCGATGCTGCGGCCGTTCAGGCGGTAGTAGTCCAGCCCGGTCTCGCCGGTGCCGACCACGCGCGGGTGGGCGGACAGTTCAACCAGCCGCTCCAGCGTCGGGTCTTCGCCCTCTTCGTAGTCCGGATGCACGCCGACCGACGCGTACAGGTTGGGATGCTGCTCGGCCAGCGCCAGCACGCGCGGGAAGTCTTCCAGCGTGACCGAGATGCACAGCGCATGCGTGACCTGGTTGGCGCGCATGTTCTCCAGCAGTTCCGGCAGGCGCGCGGCCAGCTCGGGGAAATCGATATGGCAGTGAGAATCGACAAACATGGGGGAATCTCTATTGGCTCAGGCCACGTCCACGCGGCGGCCGAGGATGATCAGGTCGCGCTCGATACCGTCGAGTACGGCAACGCGCGGCAGGTCGCCCCAGCGCGTAAAGCCCAGCGAGGCAAACAGGCCCAGGCTGGGCGCATTGTGGCCGAAGATAAAGCCGAGCAGCGTATTCACCCCGACCCTGGGCGCATGGTCGATCGCCTGCTGCAGCAGGTAGCGCCCCAGCCCCTGGCCGCGGCGCTGCGCGTCCAGGTAGATCGACACCTCGGCGGTGGCGCCGTAGGCCGGGCGGCCATAGAAGTCTGAAAAGCTCATCCAGCCGGCCATGCGGCCGTCGGCGTCCTCGCACACCCAGAGCGGGCGGCGCCCGGGCTGGTGGGCATCGAACCAGGCCTGGCGCGAGGCCACGGTGACCGGCTCGGTGTCGGCGGTGACCATGCGCGAGGGCACCGTGCTGTTATAGATGGCGACGATGCCCGGCAGGTCGCGGGGCTCAGCGATACGTAGCGAGAAATTCATTGAAAATCAATAAGCTGCGAGAACAATCTCACAACGTTCATAAAGTTTGCGTGGGGCGCCCGGACTCCAGCATCTTGCCCAGGATCTCCTCCACCGCGCGGCGCAGGTTGCGCCCGTTGTCGTCGTCGGGGAAATGCACGCCGACGCCGGGGGTCTTCATCGGTGTGCCCGCCGGGGTGATCCAGGCCACGTGGCCCGCGATCTGGTATTTCTGCGGCCGGTCCAGCAGCGACAGCACCAGGAACACCTGCTCGCCCAGCCGGAACGGCCGGTTCGACGGCACAAAGATGCCGCCGCGCGCCAGGAACGGCATATAGGCCGCATACAGCCCGGCCTGGTCCTTGATCGACAAGGACAGCACATTGGGGCGCGACGCCGCCCCGCTGCCTGTTGGCGCAGCGGGCGGTGCGCCGGCGACTGCTGTGTTCATGGTTGACCCCCAGAATGACGATGCTGCTTGTTGTTATGGCTTTGTTTTGACTGCCTGCCTGCTACCGGAACAGCTGCCGGTATTCCAGAAATACCGCTTCCATCACCAGCCGGGCCGCCAGCGGATGGTTCTCGCTGCGGCGGTGCGCGGCCAGCCGGGAGGCAAAGGCCTGCAGCCGGTGCGCATCGGTGGCCTCTGCACTGCGCGCCAGCACGGCCCGCTCCTTGGGGAAGTACCGTGGGGCGGCGCTGCCGTCCAGGCGCAGTGTCAGCAGATCGTACGTCCAGCGCTGCAGGATGCCAAGCACGGCGGGCACCGACAGCTTTTGCAGTTGCTCGGCCGCCGCAGAGGCGTCGAAGGCGGCGGACGCGCCCAGCTGGCCCACCAGCCAGCGCTGCAGCGGCTGCTCCTCGGCCTCGGCCGCATGCAGCGCGGTCAGCGGTGAGCCGCCGGCCAGCGCCAGCTGGGCCTCGGCATCGGCCACGCCCTGCCCGCGCAGCCAGGCCAGTGCGGCGTCCGGCGTCGGGCGCTGGGCCGAGAACTGGCGGCAGCGCGACAGGATGGTCGGCAGGATGCGGTCCAGGCGGTCGGTCACCAGCAGGAACACGGTGGACGACGGCGGCTCTTCCAGTGTCTTCAGCAAGGCATTGGCGCCCTCGGTCTGCAACGCATCCAGCGGATACACCACCACCACGCGCAGCCCGGCCCGGTGCGTGCCCACGCCCACGGCCTCGATCAGGGCGCGCACCTGCTCCATGCGGATGATCTTGCTGGGCGCCTTCTTCTTGCCGCCCTCGTCGGTCTCGGCCTCGGCCGCGGCGTCCAGCGCCTCGGGCCGAACCACGGTGAAGTCCGGGTGATTGCCCTGGCTGAACCAGTGGCAGGCGGCGCACTGGCCGCAGGGCTGGCCGTCCGGCAGCGGCGCCTCGCACAACAGCCCCTGCGCGAAATGCAGGGCCAGGTCGCGCTTGCCGATGCCTTGCTGGCCATGGATCAGCAAGGCATGCGGCAGCCGCTCGCGCAGTGCGCCAAGCCGTTGCCAGTCTTCCTTCTGCCAGGGATATAGCATGTTTGTTAGCGCTTAAAAATCAGATGGTTGCGATGATCTTCTCAAGTTCATCGCGAATATCGGCAATGCTGCGCGTGGCGTCGATCACCCGGAAGCGCTGCGGCGACTGGGCCGCGCGGCGCAGGTATTCGTCGCGGGTGCGCTGGAAGAAGGCGCGCGATTCGGCCTCGAACTTGTCGGGCGTGCGGGCCCCGGCCAGGCGCGCGCTGGCGGTTTCCAGCGGCACGTCGAACAGCAGCGTCAGGTCCGGCTGCAGGCCGCCCTGCACCCAGTCCTCCAGCGCTTCCAGCCGCTCGGTGGCCAGACCCCTGCCGCCGCCCTGGTAGGCAAAGGTGGCGTCGGTGAAGCGGTCGGAGATCACCCACTTGCCGCGTTCCAGCGCGGGGGCGATGACTTCGGCGATATGCTCGCGGCGGGCCGCGAACATCAGCAGCGCCTCGGTTTCCAGGTGCATCTTGCGATGCAACAGGATCTGGCGCAGGTCCTCGCCCAGAGACGTGCCGCCGGGCTCGCGGGTGGTGACGACGCCGGCGATATCGCTGCGTGCACGCAGGCGGTCGGCGAACCAGTCGATATGGGTGCTCTTGCCGGCGCCGTCGATGCCTTCAAACGTGATGAATTTTCCGCGCATGGAATGCCTATTTGCCGCGCTGGTACTTGTCGACCGCGCGGTTGTGTTCGGGAAGCGAGTTGGAGAAATGGCTGCTGCCGTCGCCGCGGGCGACGAAGTACAGCGCGTCGGACGGCGCCGGCGTGGTAGCCGCCGCCAGCGAGGCCAGCCCCGGCAGCGCGATGGGCGTGGGCGGCAGGCCGGTGCGGGTGTAGGTATTGTACGGGGTGTCGGCCTGCAGGTCGCGCTTGCGCAGGTCGCCGTCGAAGCGCTCGCCCAGGCCGTAGATCACGGTCGGGTCGGTCTGCAGCATCATGTTCTTCCTGAGCCGGTTGACGAACACCGCTGCGATCATCGGGCGCTCCGTGGCCTGGCCGGTTTCCTTCTCGACGATCGAGGCCATCACCAGTGCCTCGTACGGGGTCTTGTATGGCAGGTCGGGCGCGCGCGCGTTCCAGGCCTCGTTCAGGCGCCGCTGCATGGCGCGGTAGGCGTGCTTGTACAGCTCGACATCGCTGCTGCCGCGTGCGAACAGGTAGGTATCGGGGAAGAACAGCCCTTCGGGCGCGGCCTCGGCCGCGCCGATGGCCTTCATCAGCTCCGCGTCGGACATGTCCCGGGTGTCGTGGCGCAGCGCCGGGCTGGCGTCCACCGCGGCGCGCATCTTGCGGAATTCCCAGCCCTCGATCACCGTGACCACATAGTGCGTGACCTCGCCGCGCGCCAGCTTGCCGATGACCGACAGCGGCGTGGCGCCGGTCTCGAACTCATAGCCGCCGGCCTTCAGGTCCGGGCCGTGCCCGGTCAGGCGCACCAGCAGCATGAACAGCCGCGGGTCCATGCCGACGCCGCCCCGCTGGATCTGACGCCCGACGCTCGCGACGCCGGAATTGGGCTTGATCACCACCTCCAGCGGCGAGTTGTTGAGGCGCAGCGGGTGATTGGCCCACCACGCGAACGCGCCCACGGCCGCCAGCGCAAGCACCGGCACGGCCAGCCCAAGACTAAGGAAAAAACGTTTCATGTATCAGGAATAAGGGCGGCTGTCGGGGACCGTCGGAGGGCTTACGCACCACCACGCGCCGCCGGCGCCGGCCGAAAATCTCATAGCCCCATATAATAACCGGCAGCCTCGCACCGACCATGAGCCGTGGCGCAGGCGCCGCCCGGCGCCGCGCAAAACGGGTTGGCCAGTGCCTTTTTTCCTCTCCGATTTGCCTCGACGATTGCCACGCAATGCCAGAACTGAATGCCCAAGCCCAGGAACTCGCCGCAAACCTTGACGCGCTGAACAGCCGCGGCATCGTTTGCACCCCGGCCGGGCTCGGCCTCATTCGTGTGGCCGGCGACGATGCCGCCAGCTTCCTGCACACCCAGCTGACCAATGCGGTCGACGACCTGAAGCCTGGCGCGGCGCGCCTGGCCGGCTACTGTTCGCCCAAGGGGCGGCTGCTCGCCACGTTCCTGATGTGGCGCGACGCCGAAGGCATCGTGCTGCAGCTGTCGGCCGATATCCAGGCGCCGGTGCAGAAGCGGCTGTCGATGTTCGTGCTGCGCGCCAAGGCCAGGCTGTCCGATATCAGCCCCACCCATGCCATCCTCGGCGTCGCCGGGGCGGGTGCCGCCGAGGCGCTTGCCGCTGCTGGCCTGCCCACGCCTGAGGCGGCCTTTGCCGTGGCCGAGGCCGAGGGCGTCACCGTGATCCGCCTGCCGGAAGGCGCCGGCCAGCCACGCTGGCAACTGGTGCTGCCGGCTGAGCGCGCCGACGCGGTACGCGCGGCGCTTTCCGTCACGCTGCAAGATGCCTCGCCCACGCTGTGGGACTGGCTGGAAGTGCAGTCGGGCCTGCCCCGCATTGTCGCGGCCACGCAAGAGCAATTCGTGCCGCAGATGATCAATTTCGAGCTGGTCGGCGGCGTCAATTTCCGCAAGGGCTGCTATCCCGGCCAGGAAATCGTGGCGCGCAGCCAGTACCGCGGCACGCTCAAGCGCCGCATGTGGCTGGTGCAGGGCGAAGGCGAGGTGCCGGCACCCGCTGCCGAAATCTATCGCCCGGAAGATCCGGGCCAGCCGTGCGGCATGATCGTCAACGCCGCGCCCGCGCCCCAGGGTGGCTGGGCCGGCCTGGCCGAGCTCAAGATCGACGCCGCCGCCAGCGCGCTGCGCCTGGGCAGCGCCGAGGGCGCGGCCGTGGCCACCGCCTCCCTGCCCTACGAGGTGCCGCTGGGCGAGGCCGCCCAGGCTGCTGGCTGAACCCCCACAGGACCTGCCATGAGCGATCACCTCTACGTTTATTTCCGCGTCCCGGAAGCCGTCGCCGCCGAGGCGTTGCCGCACTGGCACCGCTGGATGGAGACGGTCGCCGAAGCAACCGGAATTGGTGGTACGCTGATGCGCAGGCCGGAAACCCGCGCCGGCGTGCAGACCTGGATGGAGTGCTACGCCGACGTGCCGCCCGCTTTCGATGCCACGCTGGAAGGCCTGTGGCGGCAGAGCGGACTGGACCAATGGGTGGATGGCGAGCGGCGGGCCGAGCACTTTGTCGACCTGGACGTGCTGTAGGCGTCCCGGCTGCCGTTGGATTGAAGTACGTCGGGCGCTACTGCAGCAACCCCGGCGGCAAAGGAAGCAAGCGATGTGTCTGATCCTGGTTGCCTGGCAATCCCACCCAGACTATGCCCTGGTCGTCGCCGGCAACCGCGATGAATTCTATGTCCGCCCCGCGGCGGCCGCGCACTGGTGGCAGGATGCGCCGCAGGTGCTGGCCGGGCGCGACCTGGCGGAAGTCATCGGCGAGCCCGGCACCTGGATGGGTGTCAACGCCGACGGCCGCTTTGCCGCGCTGACCAACTACCGCGCCCCCTCCGAAAAACGCACCGATGCGCGCTCGCGCGGCGAACTGGTGGCCGGCTTCCTGCGCGGCCACGAGGCTCCATTTGACTACCTGGACGGCCTCGCCGGCCAGGACGGCTGCTACAACGGTTTCAACCTGCTGGCGAGCGACCTGCGTGAGCTCTGGTGGTACAGCAACCGCTCCGCCTCGCGCCAGCCGCAACGGCTGCGCCCGGGGCTGTACGGCCTGTCCAACGCACTGCTCGACACCCCCTGGCCCAAGGTGCGCAGCCGCGTCGGCGCGCTGGCGGAAGTGCTGGCCGCCGACAGCGGCCAGGCCAGCGCCAGCGCCGAGCCGTACCTGCAGATGCTGGCCGACAAGCGCCAGGCGGCGGATTTCGAATTGCCCTCCACAGGCGTGGCGCCGGACTGGGAAAAGCTGCTGTCGTCCGCGTTTATCCGCTCACCGCTGTACGGCACACGTGCCAGCACGGTACTGCGCGTGCGCCACGATGGCCGTTTCGACCTGAGCGAGCGCAGCTTCGACGCCGACGGGCGTATCGGCGATGTGTCGTATCACGGCATGCTGAACCTGTCGCGCGACACCGGCATCGTACAGGCGCCGCGCTGACCGTTGCGGCTCAGCGCGCCAGGCGCTTGCGCATCTCCACGTGCGGGATGCCCGCCTCTTCGAATTCCGGCCCCACCTGCGCAAAGCCCACGCGCGCATAGAACGGCGCCGCGTGCGTCTGCGCGTTGAGCACCAGTTCCGGATAGCCCAGCTGTTCAGCCTGGCGCATCAGCGCATCCAGCACCAGCGCACCGACGCCGGTGCCGCGCGCGGACTTCAGCACCGCCATGCGCCCGATATGGCCATCGGGCAGCAGCCGGCCGGTGGCCACCGGCGTGCCGTCCCCGGCCAGCGCCAGCGCGTGCCAGCTCGGCTCGTCCCATTCATCCCATTCCAGCTCCACCGGCACGCCCTGCTCTTCGACAAAGACGGCGTAGCGGATGGCGCGCGCGCGTTCGCGGGCTTCGGACCAGGGGCAGATCAGGACGGTAACGGACATGACAGTGCAATCAGGCAGACGTGGATGACAGCGGCTTGGATGCCGCCGGGCGCTCATGATACGCCAGTGTGCAGTGACCGCGGATGCACCAAAGCGGATCACTCATCGCATTGTCGCCCCTCAATCTGCACCATATCAGGGTTAGCCCGGGGTCGGCAGCCGCTTAGCAAATTTGTATGATGACCTGATTACCGAATAACCCGGAAAGCTGCCGTGTTCCAGAAAGTCCCTGCCCGCGCCCTCACCGACAACGTCGCCGAACAACTGCTGGACAAGATCCAGGGCGGCGCCTTTGCCCGCGGCGACAAGCTGCCCACCGAGGCGGTGCTGTCCGAGGAGTTCGGCGTCAGCCGCACCGTGGTGCGCGAAGCCATTTCCCGCTTGAAGTACGAAGGCGTGGTCGAGTCGCGCCAGGGCAGCGGCGTGTTCGTGACGCTGCAGGCCGGCATCCGGCCGCTGCGCATCGACTACACCGACACCGGCACGCTGGAATCGGTGCTGCAGATCGTCGAACTGCGCCGCGCGATCGAGGCCGAGGTGGCCGCGCAGGCCGCCCGGCGCCGCACCGATGCGTCGATGGCGGCGATCGACGCCGCGCTGGCCCGCCTCGACGAAGAGGTCGCGCAAGGCGGCGACGGCGTGGCCGAGGACGTGGCCTTCCACCGCGCCATCGCCGAGGCCACCGGCAACCCGTATTTCCTGAAGACGCTGGCCTTCCTCAGCCAGTACCTGGAAGCCGCCACGCGCGTGACGCGGACCAACGAGGCGCGCCGCGCGGACTTTTCGCGCCAGGTGCGCGAGGAACACCAGGCCATCGTCGCCGCCATCCGCGCCGGTGACCCGCTGGCCGCGCGCAATGCCGCGCAGAACCATATGTACAACGCCGCGCACCGGCTGGCCCAGCTTGGCGCCGACGAAAGCGGCGAAGCGCACGGCGCCAGCAACTGACGCGCCCCCCCGATCCATCGAACTATCCGTATCTGCTTCAGGAGTCCCTTCATGTCCAGGAATATCGGCGTCATCGGCCTTGGTGCCATGGGCTTTGGTGTCGCGCAGTCGCTGCTGCGTGCCGGCTTCCATGTGCACGCGTGCGACCTGCGCCCCGAGGTGCTGCAGCGCTTTGCCGATGCCGGCGGCGTGCCGTGCGCCTCGCCCGCCGAGCTGGGCAGCCGCTGCGACGTGGTGCTGACGCTGGTGGTCAACGCGCAGCAGACCGAGGCCGTGCTGTTCGGCGCCAACGGTGCCGCTGCCGCGATGCAGCCGGGCAAGCTGGTGATCGCCAGCGCCACCGTGCCGCCGGGCTTTGCCGAGGCGCTGGGCCGCCGGCTGGCCGAACAGGGCCTGCTGATGCTGGACGCACCGGTCTCGGGCGGCGCCGCCCGCGCCGCCAGCGGCGAGATGACGATGATGACCTCAGGCCCCGCCGAAGCCTATGCGCTGGCCGAGGACGTGCTGGCCGCCATCGCCGGCAAGGTGTATCGCCTGGGCGCCGAGCATGGCGCGGGTTCCAAGGTCAAGATCATCAACCAGCTGCTGGCCGGCGTGCATATCGCCGCGGCGGCCGAGGCCATGGCGCTGGGCCTGCGCGAAGGCGTGGACCCGGACGCGCTCTATGACGTGATCACGCACAGCGCGGGCAACTCGTGGATGTTCGAGAACCGCGTGCCGCATATCCTGAAGGGCGACTACACGCCGCTGTCGGCGGTCGATATCTTCGTCAAGGACCTGGGCATGGTGCTCGACACCGCGCGCCACAGCAAATTCCCGCTGCCGCTGTCCGCCGCCGCGCACCAGATGTTCATGATGGCGTCCACCGCCGGCCATGGCGGCGAGGACGACTCGGCCGTGATCAAGATCTTCCCGGGCATCGAGCTGCCGGGCAAGGCCGAGTAACCGGGGGGAAGCGAAGATGACCGCAGGCACCCTCGCCCACCGCCCGCTGTTGGGCTGCATCGCCGACGATTTCACCGGCGCCACCGATCTCGCCAACACGCTGGTGCGCAACGGCATGCGCACCGTGCAGACCATCGGGCTCCCCGATGCGGGTGCCGCACAGGACATCGGCCAGGCCGATGCGCTGGTGGTCGCGCTCAAGTCCCGCACCATCCCTGCCGCCGAGGCCGTGGCCCAGTCGCTGGCCGCGCTGCAGTGGCTGCGCGCGCAGGGCTGCCAACAGTTCGTGTTCAAGTACTGCTCGACCTTCGACTCGACCGACGCCGGCAATATCGGCCCGGTCGCCGAGGCACTGCTGGCGGCGCTGGACAGCGACTTCACCATCGCCTGCCCTGCCTTCCCGGAGAACGGCCGCACCATTTTCCGCGGCCACCTGTTCGTGGGCGACGTGCTGCTCAATGAGTCGGGCATGGAACACCATCCGCTGACGCCGATGACCGATGCCAACCTGGTGCGCGTGCTGCAGCGCCAGAGCCAGGACAAGGTGGGCCTGCTGCGCTACGACGCGGTGGCGCGCGGCGCGCAGGCTACCACCGAGCGCATTGCCGCGCTGCGCAGCGACGGCGTGCGGCTGGCGATTGCCGATGCGGTGTCCGACGCGGACCTGCTCACGCTGGGCGAAGCCTGCGCCGGCCTGCCGCTGATCACTGGCGGCTCCGGCATCGCGCTGGGCCTGCCCGAAAATTTCCGCCGCGCCGGCCTGCTGCCGCAGCGCGCCGACGCCGACGCGGTGCCGGCCATCGACGGCGCGGGCGTGGTGCTGGCCGGCAGCGCCTCGCGCGCGACCAACGTCCAGGTGGCGCGCTGGCTGGAACAAGGCCGCCCGGCGCTGCGCATCGACCCACTGGCACTGGCGCGCGGCGAGGCCGTGGCCGACGCGGCGCTGGCCTTTGCCGCCGGCCATGACGAACCGGTGCTGATCTACGCAACCTCAAGCCCCGACCAAGTCAAGGCCGTGCAGGCCGAGCTGGGCGTGGAGCGCGCCGGCCATCTGGTCGAACAATGCCTGGCCACGGTTGCCACCGGGCTGCTGGCACGCGGCACACGCCGCTTCGTGGTGGCGGGCGGCGAAACCTCAGGCGCGGTGGTGCAGGCGCTGGGCGTGCGCGCGCTGCGCATCGGCGCGCAGATTGCACCGGGGGTGCCGGCCACCGTCACGCTGGATGCGAAGCCGCTGGCGCTGGCGCTCAAGTCGGGCAACTTCGGCGGCCCGGACTTCTTTGACGAGGCGCTGCGCCAGCTCGGAGGCCAGGCATGAGTACTGAAAGCAAACTGCGCGAAGAGATCTGCCGCATCGGCGCCAGCCTGTACCAGCGCGGCTATACCGTGGGCTCGGCCGGCAATATCAGCGCACGGCTGGACGACGGCTGGCTGATCACGCCGACCGATGCCTGCCTGGGCATGATGGATCCGGCCGCCGTGGCCAAGGTGGCCACCGATGGCAGCTGGGTGTCGGGCGACAAGCCATCCAAGACACTGACGCTGCATCGCGCGATCTACGACAACAACCCCGGGGCGCACGCCGTGGTGCATACGCACTCGACGCACCTCGTGGCCCTGACGCTGGCCGGTGTCTGGCAACCGGACGACGTACTGCCGCCGCTCACGCCTTACTACGTGATGAAGGTCGGCCATATCCCGCTGATTCCCTACCATCGCCCCGGCGATCCGGCCGTGGCCGCGCGCGTGGCCACGCTGGCTGCGCAGGTGCGCGGCGTGCTGCTGGAGCGTCTTGGTCCGGTGGTGTGGGAAGCCAGCGTCTCGCGCGCCGCGTTCGCGCTGGAAGAACTGGAGGAGACCGCCAAGCTATGGATGACGATGAAAGACGTGCCGGGCTTTGCCGCCCGCGCGGCGCTGCCCGACAGCGCCCTGGCTGAGCTGCGCGACGCCTTCCAGGCGCGCTGGTAACAACCGCTTTCCCCGATAAACGACGGCTTCACCCGGCGCGGTTGCCTTGCGGCCACCGTGCGGGGGACGCGCATGCCTGCATTCCGCGCGCCGTCGCATTACTAGACCAGACCCACCACCATACCCGGAGACCACCGTGAACCCAAACCAACCGGCGGCCAGCGTGCCTGCCTTTGACAGCCTGGGCGGCAACGCCCGGCTGGACAGCGACGCAGTGATTGAGAAGCGCGCCTACCACAAGGTGTTCTGGCGCATCATGCCGTTCCTGATGCTGTGCTACGTGGTCGCCTACCTCGACCGCGTCAACGTCGGCTTTGCCAAGCTGCAGATGGCCCAGGACCTGGCCTTCTCCGAAACCGTGTTCGGCCTCGGCGCCGGCCTGTTCTTTATCGGCTACTTCCTGTTCGAGGTGCCCAGCAACCTGCTGATGCATCGCATCGGCGCGCGCATCTGGATTGCGCGCATCATGATCACGTGGGGCATCATCTCGGCGCTGTTCCTGTTCGTGAAGACGCCGACCCAGTTCTACGCGATGCGCTTCCTGCTCGGCCTGGCCGAAGCGGGCTTCTACCCCGGCGTGATCCTGTACCTGACCTACTGGTTCCCGGCCAACCGCCGCGCCAGGATGATCGCGCTGTTCATGTCGGGCATCCCCATCGCGGGCATGTTCGGCAATCCGCTGTCGGGCTGGATCATGGACGCCTTCAACGGCACGCACGACCTGCGCGGCTGGCAATGGATGTTTCTGCTCGAGGCACTGCCCGCGTTCGTGATCGGCGTGGTGACAGTGTTCGTGCTGCGCGACGGCATCGACAAGGCGCCGTGGCTCGACGCCGATGAAAAGCGCGTGCTCAAGCGCAATATCGAGGAAGACCAGCGCAGCGCACAGAGCGCCGCCACCGCCGCCGGCAAGGCCCACGGCCACTCGCTGGGCGCGGTGTTCGCCGACCGCCGCGTGTGGTGGATGTGCCTGATCTACTTCTGCTTCGTCACCGGCCAGTACGCGCTGACCTTCTGGATGCCCACGCTGGTGAAGACCAGCGGCGTCACCGGCAACCTGAACATCGGCTTGCTGTCGGCCATCCCGTTCCTCTGCGCCGTGGTGGTGATGAACATCCTCGGCCACAGCGCCGATGCGCGCCGCGAACGCCGCTGGCACCTGATCGTGCCGGCGCTGATGGGCGCGGTGGGCTTTGCCATTGCCGCCTCGTTCACCAAGAATACGGAGGTGGCCATCGCCGCGCTGTCGCTGGCCGCGGCCGGGGTGCTGACCTGTGCGCCGCTGTTCTGGTCGCTGCCGACCTCGTTCCTGACCGGCATCGCCGCCGCTTCGGGCATCGCCGTGGTCAACTCGGTGGGCAACCTGGCCGGCTTTGTCGCGCCGTACATGGTGGGCTACCTGACCGACCTGACGCACAGCACGCAGTCGAGCATGTATGTGCTGTCGGCGATCCTGGTGGTCGGCGCCGCGCTGGTGTGGCTGACGCCGGCTAAACTGGTCAATCGTTGAACCCGGCAGGCCCGGCCGCGGCCGTGCCTGCCCCTGCTATCGCTCTGGAGTTCCCATGCCGCGCTTCGCCGCAAACCTGTCGATGATGTACAACGAGCACGCTTTCCTGGACCGCTTCGCCGCTGCCGCGGCGGACGGCTTCCAGGCGGTGGAGTACCTGTTCCCGTACGAGCACGCCGCCGCCGAACTGCGCGCGCGCCTGGACGCGAACGGTCTCACGCAGGCGCTGTTCAACGCCCCGCCGGGCGACTGGGCAGTGGGCGAACGCGGCCTGGCCGCCCTGCCCGGGCGCGAGGCGGAATTCCGCGGCACCATCGAGCGCGCGCTGGAATACGCCGGCGTGATCGGCAATGACCGCATCCACGTGATGGCGGGCCTGATCCCTGCCGATGCCAACCGAGCGCACTGCCGTTCCACCTACCTCGAAAACCTCGCCTTTGCAGCCAGCGCTGCCGCCGCTCAGGGCGTGACCGTACTGATCGAGCCGATCAACACGCGCGACATGCCGGGCTATTTCCTGAACCGCCAGGACGACGGCCAGGCCGTCTGCAAGGAAGTCGGCGCGGCCAACCTGAAGGTGCAGTTCGACTGCTACCACTGCCAGATCGTCGAAGGCGATATCGCGATGAAGCTCAGGCGCGACATCGCGGGCATCGGCCATATCCAGATCGCCGGCGTGCCCGAGCGCCATGAGCCGAATGTGGGCGAGCTGAACTATCCCTACCTGTTCGAGGTCATGGACACGCTCGGCTACGACGGCTGGATCGGCTGCGAATACCGCCCGCGCGCCGGCACCTCGGCAGGCCTCGGCTGGCTCAAGCCCTACCTGGGCCGCTGATCGCGGCAAACCCCAAGAACAACCGCTCCCATCCTGCCATGAACGTACTGATTACCGGCGGCGCCGGCTTCCTCGGCCTGCAACTCGCCCGCCTGCTGCTGCAGCGCGGCACCCTGAACCTGGACGGCCAGCCCGTGGCCATCGGGCGCCTGACGCTGCTGGACGTGGTGGCGCCGCAAGGCCTGGACGATGCGCGCGTGCGCGTGGTGACCGGCGACCTGTCCGACCCCGCCGTGCTGCGCCAGGCCATCGACACCGATACCGGCGCGGTGTTCCACCTGGCCGCCGTGGTCAGCGGCCAGGCCGAGGCCGATTTCGACCTGGGCATGCGCGTCAACCTGGACGCCTCGCGCGCGCTGCTGGAAACCTGCCGCGAGCTGGGCCACCGGCCGCGCGTGCTGTTCACCAGCTCGGTCGCGGTCTACGGCGGCCAGCTGCCGCCGGTGGTGCAGGACGACACCGCGCTGAACCCGCAATCGTCGTACGGCGTGCAGAAGGCCATCGGCGAACTGCTGCTGTCGGACTACAGCCGCCGCGGCTTTGTCGACGGCCGCGTGCTGCGCCTGCCCACCATCAGCGTGCGGCCGGGCAAGCCCAATGCGGCGGCCTCGTCGTTCGCCAGCGGCATCATCCGCGAGCCGCTGTCGGGCGTCACCGCCAATTGCCCGGTGGCACCGGAAACGCCGCTGTGGCTGCTGTCGCCGCGCGCGGCCGTGGCGGCGCTGGTCAACGGTATCGAACTGGCCGGCGAGCGGCTGGGCAACCGCCGCGTGGTGAACCTGCCGGGCCTGTCGGTCACGGCCGCCGGCATGGTCGACGCGCTGCGCCGCGTGGCGGGCGATGCCGTGGCGGACCGCGTGACGTGGGAGCGCGAAGCGCGCGTGGAGAACATCGTCGGCACCTGGCCCGCGGCGTGGAATGCGGAGCGTGCGCAGTCGCTGGGGTTCCAGAGCGATGCGAGCTTCGATGAGGTGATTCGGGCGTATATGGAGGATGCGGGGCTAGGCAAGTAAGCGGCTCTGCTCCACTATTGCGACGGTCCTCTGATTTTGCTGAGAGCCGGTCCCCTCTCCCGCTTGCGGGAGAGGGTTAGGGAGAGGGCCAGAGCGTCGCGGCCTTACACCGCTTGTCGCGAGGCACGCGCCTGCCCTCTTCCCCAGCCCCTCTCCCGCAAGCGGGAGAGGGGAGCAAACAAGCGGGCTTCAAAGTCCTGTGGTTCGCCAACTACGCAGCCGGCTTCACCATCTCATACCCCTCGATAATCTCCCGCACCAGCCCCGGAATCGCCGCCGATTTCTGCGTGGCCGGATCCGCGCACACATAGACGATCTCGCCCGTGATCAGGTGTTCGTCGCCGCGGAACATCTCCACCCGGAACAGCATGCTGGAGCGCCCCAGCCGCGACATGCGGCCGCGGATCTCCAGCTCATCGTCATAGCGCGCCGAGGCGTGGTACTCCAGCGTGGACTTGACCACGAAGATGTCAACGCCGTGCGCGTGCAGCACGTCTTCCGGGTAGCGGATGCCCAGTGCGCGCCAGTACTCTGTCACGCAGATATCGCAGTACGTCAGGTAGTGCGCGTTGAAGACGATCGATTGCGGATCGACTTCGGCCCAGCGCACGCGCAGCGGAATACTGTGGCGGAAATCCTCTTTGGCCATCGGCGTGGTCCTTGTCTGTGGTCGTCGCTTGTCAAAGCGCCAGGCCGCCGGCCCGCCGGACGGGGCCGGCAGGCGCGGCGGCCTGGATGGGCTGTGATGTCTGCAGGCTTATTGCGGCTTGGCCAGCCCCAGCTTGTCGATGATCGCCTTTTCCTTCTTGACAGTGTCGGCCGCGAACTGCGCGTACTGCTGGCTGTTCATGTAGTACGGCTCCATGTCGAACTTGGCCAGCGATTCGCGGTAGTTGGGCATGTCCATGGCCTTCTTGAAGGCATCATGCAGCTTCTGCACGATCTTCGGGTCGGTGCCCTTGGGCGCGACCAGGCCGAACGGCGAGGTCTGCACGATGCCGATGCCCAGTTCCTTCAGCGTCGGCACGTTGGGGAAGCGCGCCGAGCGCTTCTCGCCCCAGGTCGACAGCAGGCGCAGCTTGCCCTGCTCCACGTACGGTGCCCATGCCGGCGTGTCGGCCACCGACATCACGTGGCCGCCCAGCAGCGCCTGCATCGACTCGGAATTGCCCTTGTAGGGGATGTGCGAGAACTGCACGCCCTGCTTCATCGCCAGCTCTTCCATGGTCAGGTGCAGCGTGGTCATGGAGCCCGGCGAGCCGTAGGTCAGCTTGCCCGGATTGGCCTTGGCGTAGGCGATGTACTCCTGCATCGTCTTGATCGGCGAATCGGCCGGCACGACCAGGCCGAACGAGTAGCCAGCGAGGTTGATGATGTAGCTCAGGTCCTTGACCGGGTCCCAGTTGATCTTGGTGGTGTACGGCAGGCGGTAGACCGGCATGGCGACCTGGGCCAGCGTGTAGCCGTCCGGCGCGGTGGTCTGCATCATCTGCGCGGGCAGCACGCCGCCGGCACCGGGCTTGTTCTCGACGATCACGGGCTGGCCCAGGATCTTCGAGGCGTTGTCGGCAAGCACGCGGAACGGGATATCCGTGGAGCCGCCGGCGGTATAACCGATCACCAGGCGGATCGGGCGCTGCGGGAACTTGTCGGCCTGTGCCTGGGCAGGCATGGCGGCAAGACCCATGGCCGCGGTGGCGGCGGCGATGCCCGCGCGGGCGATAAAGTGGCGGCGTTGCATTTGACTAGGTCTCCTTGTGCTGCAAGTCACTGCTGAAAAATCATGATCGATGCCGGCATGGCCCGGCCGCGAGGCTTGGTTAGGGTCTGTTCCCATATGGGAACAGACCCTTCTATGAGGGCGAGGGTGTCAACCCCCCTTACAGTATTGGATTTCAGCATAGGAATGTCTGGCGCGATACTCTCTCCTTGCAAGCCATTACTTTTCGTTCGCGGACTGACGC